>NZ_JABXYX010000094.1 GCF_017982655.1 Brasilonema sp. CT11
CTAAAGCATTTCCTTCAGACTGTATATCACTAAGTTGACGGGCAATTAATAAATGTTGTTGGAAATATTCAATAGCTCTTGAATAATCCCCTAAGGATTGATAGACAACTCCTAAATTTCCTAAAGCATTTCCTTCAGACTGTATATCACTAAGCTGACGGGCAATTAATAAATGTTGTTGGAAATATTCAATGGCTCTTGAATAATCTCCTAAGGATTGATAGACAACTCCTAAATTTCCTAAAGCTTTTCCTTCAGACTGTATATCACTAAGCTGACAGGCAATTAATAAATGTTGTTGGAAATATTCAATGGCTCTTGAATAATCTCCTAAGGATTGATAGACAACTCCTAAATTTCCTAAAGCTTTTCCTTCAGACTGTATATCACTAAGCTGACGTGCAATTGATAAATGTTGTTGGAAATATTCAATGGCTCTTGAATAATCTCCTAAGGATTGATGAATAATTCCTAATTCTTCTAAAGCATTGTTGTTATTCATATCTTTTTTCTATATCTTCCAAAACTTGATAAAGTAATTCATCAACCTTAGAAAATTCTTTAAGTATTTCTAAAACTTTTATTTTTTCTATACTAATTTTATCACCGGAAGCATTACTATAATAGCTGTATAAAGTCGCCTTTAAATTACTAAGTTTTTGTTGAGAAGAGCTTAGTTGCGTAGAATACCTGTTACTCAAATTCAAATTGTTGCTAGGAATAGCTCTTAAGCTTACATCTGCATCATTAGAGCTAATTGTATTTCCTATTTGTTGTGGTGCATTTAACAGCCCCTCCGAACTTATACCATCATGATTCGGAGGGGCTATTGAGGGTCTTTATTTTCCTCTATGTGCCGAATAGGATTTCTTGTTACAAAAGTTTGTGGAGGAACTGGATTTGCTGGTGACAATTGTGGTAAGGGTCTTAAATGCTCTTGAATGAAGTTTCTTACACTTTCATAAACTAAATCCTCTCTAGATTGAGGTTTTGCAATTGTCATGTGATCGGCAGGTAGCGCAATTGGCATTACATCTAAAATTTTGGGATCTGCACTACCTTCTTCTACAACCATACATCCTGAAGTGCTCCTTGTTTCATAATATACCTGTGTAATAATTCTGAATTGCCCTTCGTTTTGACCTACCTTTTGTCGATACCACACATCAAGGTCTCGTAACCAGGGATTGTTCACTTCTAATTCCTCAACACTTACTGTAATTCGTAAAACCTTGTTGAGAATCCCAACTGTATTTGCTAGATGAGAGCCATTGTGTGGCGTTGCCAAAAATACAATTCCCTTAACTTGGTTGATAAAAGCTTGCCTACTATATGTCTCAGCATTTCTAAGCACTTCTTTAACCAACAGACCACCTAAGCTATGAGTAATAAAAAATAATGGTCGCTGCTTACCCATTTGTTTGATTTCTAACCATTGAGCGAAATTTCTAGCTTGGTCAAAGCGTGGCATAGCTTTGCCTTTCCAATTAGAGAATTCAGCTTCATACCCAAAAGACCAAACGCCAACATCTTTTAAGTCCTCCCCAAGCCAAAAAAGCCAAGATTTATTGTCTAGCTTCTCTTGCGGATGCCACGTTTTCTGAGGATGACCTCCCAATCCATGAACAAAAATTACATCCACCCGCCGATTGGGGTTGTCGCATCCTGATATTTTAATCAAACCAGTCATGTTGCTTTCTTCATTTGGCTGCGAATTGTCAGAGGTTTTGCGACCAAACATACTAGCTTTCCTTAGTAGTGGTATTACTATGATGCACAGACATACTAGTTCTTGATCAGAGATAGCATATATTCCAGATATTTATCCACGAAAGGGCTTTTGAGTAGAATGCCTTATGTATATATTTTGTCCGAATATATACAGTAAGAGTTACCACTCCCCCACAACACGAGTAAACAATACTGGCTCAGAAAACTTTCCATAACCAGATTATCTTGTCCACCTCCAACATCCAAACCCAACCGCCAGATATCACTCGTCGCCAAATCATCCCAAGATTGGGGGTTAGCATTATAGCGATCGCCAGCTTGCAAAAGCCATGATTTCGGAATAACACCATCAGTCTCATCCGTCGGGAACTGCCCTTCTACACGAGAATGGGATGCTCGCGGGAATTTAAACATTTGGAATGCTCCCTATATAGCGGTTTGCAGTTTCGTCCAATACACCTAACCCCCAACCCCTTCCCTACCAGGGAAGGGGAGTAACACTCAAAGCCTCTCTCCTTGCAGGAGAGAGGTTTGGAGAGAGGTTAAAAATGTACTCCACCCAACCGAGAACCGCTATATACACTTGCTTTTATCGATGTCATGTATAGAATAGTGATGACAAATAATAAATTGCTGACAACGCCATAAATATGAGATCTCTTAAAAAAGAATAAAGAAATAATATGTTGTGCTAAGGTTGGACACAACATATTATTTGCTGATTATCAGTAGAACGGGATACAACTTTTAAAACAGTTAACAGTGAACAGTAAAAACTGATAACTGTTAACTGTTAACTAGGAACTTATAAAGAATAAAATTGTTCAGCTATTAATAAATAGTTGAACAATTTTAAAATGCAAAAATAATAATAATATCCATCTACAATTTTGGCTAGGTAAATGGGACAAGGAATTTTTCAAATTGGGGTAACGTTGTGTATTGTAATAGCAATCACTCCACTATTGGGCAGATACATGGCGCGTGTGTTTTTGGAAAAAAAAACGCTGCTGGACTTAATAATGAACCCTGTAGAGGGAATGATTTATATATTGGCAGGTATACCCACAAGAGATAACATGATGGGTTGGCAGTATGCCAGAGCAGTACTTTGCAGCAACATACTCATGGGTGTTATGGTGTTTGTGCTCATATGTCTTCAGAAATTATTACCTTGGAATCCTCAGGGATTAGCTGCTCCTAAATGGGACATCACCCTGCACACGACCATTTCATTTTTAACAAACACCGATCAGCAACACTACTCTGGTGAAACAACCTTAAGTTATTTTAGCCAAACAGCAGCTTTAACTTTTTTGATGTTTACTTCAGCTGCAACTGGGTTAGCAGTGGGAATCGCATTCATCAGAGGTTTGACAGGTAGACCATTGGGAAATTTCTATGTTGATCTTACCCGTTCTATAACGCGCATATTGCTGCCAATTTCAATTGTAGGTGCGATCGCACTACTAGTTCTGGGCGTACCACAAACGTTAGATGGATCTTTGAAATTGACAACATTAGAAGGAGCAACGCAGTATATAGCCAGAGGTCCTGTTGCTTCTTTTGAAATCATCAAACAATTGGGAGAGAATGGTGGTGGTTTTTTTGGTGCCAATTCTGCTCATCCGTTTGAAAATCCCAATAGCATTTCTAACCTTATAGAAATCATCGCCATGATTTGCATACCAGCGGCGTTGATCCACACTTATGGCATTTTTGCCAATAACGCCAAGCAAGCAAAGCTACTTTATTGGATGGTATTTGCCATCTATGGAGTTTTGATTTGTGTCACAGCGATTGGTGAGTATCAAGGAAATCCCCTTATTGATAACGCCTTGGGATTAGATTTCCCTAATTTAGAGGGTAAGGAACTGAGGTTTGGCTGGGCACAAACGGCGTTGTGGGCAATAACGACAACTGGAACTATGACTGGTTCTGTAAACGGGATGCATGATTCCTTGATGCCTCAAGGACTTTTTTCCACCTTATTGAATATGTTTTTACAGATAGTTTGGGGCGGACAAGGAACTGGAACCGCTTACTTATTTATTTATTCAATTCTCACCGTATTTCTCACAGGACTGATGGTAGGGCGCACTCCAGAGTTTTTAGGACGCAAAATTGAAAAAAAAGAAATTGTCCTTGCCAGTGTTGTGCTGCTGGTTCATCCAATTGCTGTATTGCTCCCCAGTGCCATTAGCTTAGCTTTTCCAAATACCTTAGCATTTTTTATTCCACCGCCGGGATATACGAAATCCCCCGAATTTCACAACATCTCGCGAGTGATTTACGAATACGCTTCAGCTAGTGCTAACAATGGTTCTGGCTTGCAGGGATTGGGAAATAGCACTTTGTGGTGGAACTTAAGTACTTGTTTTAGCCTTCTGATAGGAAGATACATACCAATTATTGCCATTTTGCTTTTAGCACAGAGCATGGCAGGCAAACTACCAGTACCCGAAACTCCAGGCACCCTCAGAACCGACTCTACATTATTTACTGCCATTACAGCTGGAATCATTTTGATTTTAGGTGTGTTGACATTCTTCCCCGTTTTAGCTTTAGGGCCGATCGCCGAAGGTATTAAACTTGCCAGCCCCATAAAATAATACCAATTCAAAATTCAAAATTCAAAATTCAAAATGAAGAAAGCCGAGACTACTCCCTTACCGCCAGAAGAATACCTAATTTAACGAACCGCCAAGACGGCAAGGACGCCAAGAAAATCAATAAAGAAGATAGGTAATCTTGCACGCCTGATGGGAGTAAACAAGGGTTTGGGAATGTGTATCTGTCGAATTCTTTTTTCAAATTGGTATAATCTTGTTCTTAGCAAGTGCTGATTTTGTTAAAGTGCGTGTCTGTAAGAACATATTTAGGATTTACGCACGAGTTACGAAAAAACAAGATTGTGAGATTGCTTCCTTACGTCGCAATGACACAACTACGTTTACCTTGCATAAGTCCTGATATTTTGAACTTTTAATTTTGAACTTTGAACTTTTAATTTTGAATTCCCTCTTATGGACTCCACAAATCCTTCACCCAAACCTTCTTATTCTCCTCGCAAAAGCGATCGCCGCCAAGCACGCAAACAATCGCAAGTCACCACCAGAGGACTTTACCTCAGAGCGATCAAAGATGCTTTTGTCAAGCTCAATCCTAAATACGCGATTAAAAACCCGGTGATGTTCTTGGTTTGGGTTGGTACAATTATCACTTTAGTCGCTACTATCAACCCTTATTTGTTTGGTCCAGTTCCAGGCAAGAATCTACAACTTTTCAACGGATTGATTACAGGAATTTTGTTCTTCACCGTTTTATTTGCCAACTTTGCGGAAGCAGTCGCAGAGGGACGGGGTAAAGCGCAAGCTGATGCTTTAAGGACAACCAAGTCAGAAACAATTGCCAAAAAACTTCTCTCTGATGGTTCAGTCAGTGAAGTTTCTTCCACCAGCTTGCGGACAGGCGATACGGTGTATGTGGCTGCTGGTGATGTGATCCCCGCTGATGGGGAAGTGATTATGGGTGTAGCCAGTGTGGATGAGTCTGCAATTACTGGAGAATCTGCACTCGTCCTGAAGGAAACAGGCTCAGATGTGGCTAGTTCCGTAACCGGTGGTACGCGAATTCTCTCTGATGAACTGATCATCCGGATCACCGCAGATCCAGGCAAGGGGTTTATTGACCGCATGATTGCTTTGGTGGAAGGGGCAGAACGCACAAAAACACCGAATGAGATTGCTTTGACGGTGTTACTAGCAGTTCTAACCTTGGTATTTCTATTTGTTGTGGTAACTTTGCCTGCGATCGCCAGCTATGTTGGAAGTCCAATTAGTGTGGTAGTATTAGTTGCCTTGTTAGTTGCTTTAATTCCCACAACAATTGGGGCATTACTGAGTGCGATCGGCATTGCTGGTATGGATCGAGTTGCCCAGTTTAACGTTATTGCCACATCAGGACGAGCAGTAGAAGCGTGCGGTGATGTCAATACTTTGGTGCTTGATAAAACAGGTACAATCACTCTTGGTAATCGTTTGGCAGAAGGGTTTATCCCCATCAACAGGTATTCAATAGAGCAAGTTGCCAATGTTGCTTTAGCAGCAAGTATTTTTGACAATACACCAGAAGGGAAATCAATTGTTCGACTGGCAGAAAAATTAGGGGCTACCATTGATTTTGACCGCAACAGGGCTGAAGCTATAGACTTTTCAGCAAAAACTCGTATGAGTGGCACAAACTTACCCAATGGTAGCCAAGTGCGTAAGGGTGCAGTGTCGGCAATTAAGGGACTTGTCCGTTCTCGCAATCAACAAGATACGCCGACGCCGGTACTCGATGCAGCATATGAAAAAATTTCACAACTGGGAGGGACACCCTTAGCAGTAGCCCTTGATAGTGAAATTTACGGCGTCATTTATCTTAAGGATATTATCAAACCAGGTATCCGTGAACGTTTTGAGCAGTTGCGACGAATGGGAGTGCGTACCCTCATGCTGACTGGAGACAACCGCATTACCGCGTCTGTGATTGCGGGGGAAGCTGGAGTTGATGACTTTATTGCCGAAGCCACCCCAGAAGATAAAATCTCTGTGATTAAGCGCGAACAAGCGGCGGGCAAACTGGTGGCGATGACGGGTGACGGTACTAACGATGCACCCGCACTAGCGCAAGCAAATGTCGGAGTCGCAATGAATACAGGTACTCAGGCAGCAAAAGAAGCAGCCAATATGGTGGATTTGGACTCTGATCCCACAAAGCTGATTGATATTATTGCTATTGGAAAACAACTGCTGATTACTCGCGGTGCTTTGACAACGTTTTCTATTGCCAATGATATTGCCAAGTATTTTGCAATTATCCCAGTGTTGTTTACCTCAGCTAATTTGGGAAGTTTAAATATCATGAAGTTAACGAGTACCAATTCTGCTGTACTGTCGGCTTTGATTTACAATGCTTTGATTATTCCAGCTTTGATTCCTTTGGCACTAACAGGTGTAAAATTTCAACCTTTGACGGCTAATCAGCTTTTGCAACGAAATATTTTTCTGTATGGTTTGGGAGGTGTGATTGCGCCGTTTATCGCAATTAAGTTGATTGATTTGTTGATTACTCTGGCAGGATTGGCTTAGAAAATAAGTTGCACCAAGCGCAGACAAATCAGAGGAAAATACTCAAACAAAATTATCTATCCAGTAAGTTTTTCTTAAGGAAAGTGGCTGAGGCGATTTCTTTTGTCTGGTTGCGATACGCGTAGCGTCAAGCCTTTGGCTTATCGCCCTTTGGGCGGCTCCCAAAGGGAGCATCGCGCTCTCAAAAGTTGCCTCTCGCTATTTTTGTCGCGCTGTGCCTCAATTTGCTGATTGCCCCTATAGTGTATGCTGCTGACAGCACTTTAGAACGCTTTTCTGCTTGGACAATTGGTGTTTTGGGATTAGTAACACTAGCAATTATCATTTATTTGTCTATTGTCGTTTTTCAGCCAGAACGCTTTTAATTAGGTAATATAGGATTCTTCTTTGATTTTTGCGAAACTAGGTACAGTTTCTGTTTCCTGTTTCCTGTTTCCTGTTTCCTGTTCCCTGCGATGCACTGAGCTTGTCGAAGTGTTCCCTGTTCCCTAGCTCAACTAGTAAATTCATAAACAAAACCGGATTCATAGACAATTTTGTTACTCATAACAGTAAATTTTCGAGGGCGTTGTAGTTGGATATGTCTATTTATAGAGAAATTAGTAAAGCAATTCGCATCACCTTCATCTTATGGTTATTAACGGCTATTATCTATCCTTTATTTATACTTTTCGTCGCTCAAGTTCCCTTTCTTAAAGACAAAGCTGAAGGCACCATAGTGCTAAATATCAAGGGAGAAATCATTGGTTCAGCTTTGATTGGTCAACAATTCAGATCTGACCAGTATTTCCACAGTCGCCCTAGTACAATTAGATATAGCCAAGGAAAGCAAGGCAATCCTACTGGGATCTCTGGAGCTAGCAATCTCGCACCTAGCAGTCCACAATTGCTACAGCGAATTGTAGAAGAAGCAAATCTACTCAAAGATGAAGAAATTCAACCCACTGCTGACTTAATTTACACATCTGGTTCAGGTTTAGATCCGCATATCTCTATCAAAGCAGTACGGCAGCAGTTGGATAGAGTGGCTCGTGCCCGTAAACTCAGACCAGATGAGATAGTTCATTTTATAAATAAGTATACAGAAGGAAGATTTTTAGGTATTTTTGGTGAGCCTGGAGTTAATGTTCTAAAATTAAATTATGCTCTGGATTTAGATGAGTTTAACCGTCAACAAAATAGATAAGCAGTTATTAGTCATTGTTTCTTGACTTGTGATTTTCGCCTATCTTTATACTCTCAGGATTTATCACACCAGCAGATGTTTGATAATACTCAAACACCACAAGCCGGGGCTATGCCTGCACCCTTTGCTGCTAGCATAAGTTCAGCCAGACGAGGTAAGCATAAAATTTACATAGGTATGGCACCCGGAGTAGGCAAAACCTACCGGATGCTGGAAGAAGCTCATGCACTCAAAGACGAAGGAATTGATGTTGTTATTGGGCTTTTAGAAACCCACGGACGCAAAGAAACAGGGCAAAAGGCAAACGGGTTAGAAATAATACCCCGTAAGGAAATTCCTCGCGGTGGGTTAACTCTAACAGAAATGGATACGAATGCGATCATTGCTCGCTCACCTCAGCTGGCATTGATTGATGAATTAGCACATACAAATGTCCCAGACTCCCTACGAGAAAAACGCTACCAAGACGTAGAAATCATTTTGGCAGCAGGTATTGATGTCTACTCCACAATGAATATTCAGCATTTGGAGAGTCTCAATGATTTGGTAGCGCGGATTACTGGTGTGGTTGTGCGAGAACGGGTTCCTGACCGTATTTTAGAAGAAGCAGATGAGGTTGTAGTAATAGATGTTACACCAGAAACACTGCAAGAACGTTTGTTAGAAGGCAAAATCTACGCGCCGCAAAAAATTCAACAATCACTGGATAACTTTTTCCAACGCCGCAACCTGATTGCCTTAAGAGAGTTAGCACTGCGGGAGGTAGCAGATAACGTTGAGGAAGATGCCGTTGCTTCCGCTCCACAAGGTCAATTTTGTAACATTCACGAGCGAGTTTTGGTGTGCGTATCCACTTATCCCAACTCAATCCAACTGTTACGTCGGGGAGCGAGAATTGCCAGTTACATGAGTGCTCCTCTATTTACCATATATATATCTCATCCAGAGCGCTTCCTGACTAAGGAGGAAAGTTTGTACATCGAAACTTGTGAAAAACTTTGCAAAGAATTTGACGGTACATTCATTCGTACCACTGGCACTGACATAGCCAAGGCGATCGCACAAGTTGCTGAAGAATACCGGATCACTCAAATTGTGATTGGGGCAAGTCAGCGATCGCGCTGGCAAATTCTCTTTAAAGGTGCTTTAACCCATAAATTACTGCGATTACTGAAAAACGTTGATTTACATATTATTTCCGCCGAAAAAAATAATACTCCCAGTCGTTCGGCAATGGATTAATTTAAAATAGTAACCGCTAATTATCTGCGTATCCTCCGGGAAGCTGCCCAGAGGGAATCAACATCAGCGGTTTAAAATCAAATGACTCTTGTAATTGGTTTAATAAGTGGCACGTCTGTAGATGGTATAGACGCCGCCTTGGTAGATATTTCTGGTACAGATTTGGATATCAAAATTGAGTTGGTGGCTGGTGCAACGTACCCTTATCCAGCAGATTTGAGAGAACGCATTTTAGCGGTTTGTGCAGGGGCAGCTATTTCGATGGCTCAATTGGCAGAATTAGATGATGCGATCGCTTGTACTTTTGCTCAAGCTGCACAAAATATTCAAATTGGTCACCACAATCCCATTTTAATTGGTTCTCATGGTCAAACAGTATATCATAAACCACCATCACAACCTATCACACCAATCGGGTATAGCTTGCAACTTGGGCGTGGTGAATCAATTGCCAATCAAACAGGTATAACAACGGTTTCTAACTTTCGTGTAGCGGATATTGCTGCTGCTGGTCATGGTGCGCCCCTTGTACCACGTATCGATGCGGCTTTGCTCAGTTCTTCTCAAGAAGCACGTTGTATTCAAAATATTGGGGGCATTGGTAACGTTACTTATATACCACTCCGTCGTGACAATTGGCTAGAAAAAATTCGCGCCTGGGACACAGGACCAGGAAATAGTCTTTTGGATTTGGCAGTAGAGCATTTAACGAATGGTACGAAAACCTATGATGAAAATGGCTCTTGGGCAGCGAGTGGTACTCCCTGTTCTCCTTTAGTAGAGCACTGGCTAAGCCAAGACTACTTTCATCTACCACCACCCAAATCCACAGGTCGAGAATTATTTGGTGTTGATTACCTGCATCAATGTTTACAAGATGCTCAAGCCTATCAACTCAGTCCAGCCGATTTTTTGGCGACGCTTACGGAACTGACAGCAGCTTCAATTGTTCACAGTTACCGGACTTTTTTACCACAAATGCCACAGCGGGTGCTATTGTGTGGCGGAGGTAGTCGCAATCTCTATCTCAAGCGTCGGTTGCAGGTACTATTGGAATCTGTGCCAGTTGTTACCACAGATGAAGTTGGTTTGAGTGCTGATTTCAAAGAAGCGATCGCCTTTGCAGTTTTGGCATACTGGCGCTCTATGGGTACTCCTGGCAACTTACCAACCGCAACCGGAGCGCGTCAAGAAGTACTGCTGGGTCAAATTCACTCACCGTTGGTTGTCAGCGGCTAAGGGGCGCGTTAAAACAGTTATCAGTTACCAGTTATCAGTTATCAGTTATCTACTGTTTACTGTTCACTGTTAAGCGTTCCCTGTTAAGCGTTCCCTTCTGACTATATTCCAATACAGTCGAACTGAAAAAACACTAAGCTGTATATATGGCATGAAAACTCTGCTGACTAACTACCTGTAATTTAACTGAATTATGTTTGAAGCACTAGCTGACCGTTTAGAAGGTGCCTGGAAGAAACTCCGGGGTCAGGACAAAATCTCCCAATCGAATATTCAAGACGCTTTGCGCGAAGTGCGTCGTGCGCTGTTAGAAGCGGATGTTAATCTTCAGGTAGTTAAAGATTTTGTCACCGAAGTTGAAACCAAGGCGCTAGGAGCGGAAGTTATTACTGGCGTCCGACCTGACCAACAGTTCATCAAGATTGTCCACGATGAACTAGTGCAGGTGATGGGGGAAGAGAACGTTCCTTTAGCACAAGCTGATCACTCTCCCACAATTGTCCTGATGGCAGGGTTGCAGGGTACTGGGAAAACGACTGCTACTGCCAAGTTAGCCTTGCATCTACGTAAGTCAGAACGCAGCTGCTTAATGGTCGCGACTGACGTGTATCGTCCAGCGGCTATTGACCAATTGATCACACTAGGTAAGCAAATTGACGTGCCAGTGTTTGAACTAGGATCTGATGCTGATCCAGTTGAGATTGCACGGCAGGGCGTGGAACGCGCCAAAGCAGAAGGGGTTGACACAGTTATTATTGATACTGCGGGTCGGTTACAAATTGACCAAGACATGATGGCGGAGTTAGCCCAGATCAAAAAAACTGTCCAACCCGATGAAACTCTTTTGGTGGTAGACTCCATGACGGGTCAAGAAGCCGCCAATCTCACCCGTACTTTCCACGAAAAAATTGGGATTACTGGTGCAATTCTTACCAAGTTGGATGGCGATAGCCGGGGTGGAGCAGCACTTTCTGTGCGGCATATCTCAGGAGCACCCATTAAGTTTGTCGGTGTGGGTGAAAAGGTTGAAGCTTTACAACCGTTTTATCCTGACCGTATGGCATCGCGCATTTTGGGCATGGGCGATGTTCTGACCTTGGTAGAAAAGGCTCAGGAAGAAATTGACCTTGCTGATGCTGAGAAAATGCAGGAGAAAATCCTGTCAGCGAACTTCGACTTTACCGATTTTCTCAAGCAAATGCGCCTACTCAAGAACATGGGTTCACTGGGTGGTATAATTAAGCTCATCCCTGGGATGAACAAGCTAACAGATGACCAACTTAAGCACGGAGAAACCCAGCTTAAGCGCTGTGAAGCGATGATTAATTCCATGACGCGTCAAGAGCGTCAAAACCCAGATTTGTTGGCAAGTTCTCCTAGTAGACGGCGACGCATTGCGAATGGAGCGGGTTATAAAGAGACAGACGTTAGTAAACTGGTCAGTGACTTCCAAAGAATGCGCAATATGATGCAGCAAATGGGTCAAGGGCAGTTCGCTGGTATGCCAGGAATGTTTGGTGGAATGGGTGGCCCGGCTGCTGCTGGTAACAGTCCATCTGCCCCTGGTTGGCGGGGTTACAATAGCGGCGCTGGCTCGAAAAAGAAGCCGAAGAAAGACAAAAAGAAGAAAGGCTTCGGTACGCTTTAGCCAGTCATGGGTGGTTAGTCGCAATTCATAAATAACAAACAGCGACTAACACCTAACACTTGGCAAGTGCTAAAATAGGCATTTTAGCACCAGAAGTTAAACTGCCTACCCAATGGGACCGCTTTCAACAGGAATCACATTCCCTTTGGAACTGTCTTCAGAAAACTTCACGCTCATCTAACTTCCCAATAAACTAACTGCAAACAGATTCCTAGAAACAGGAGAATGATTTCTTAACCATGATTAAACTGCGCCTGAAGCGATACGGTAAAAAGCGAGAAGCAAGTTACCGCATCATCGCAATCAATAACCTCGCTCGCCGCGATGGTCGTCCGTTGGAAGAACTGGGTTTTTATAACCCCAGAACTGATGAAGTACGACTGGATGTTCCCGGCATCGTCAAGCGACTACAACAAGGCGCTCAACCGACTGATACCGTACGTCACATCCTGCAAAAAGCCAATGTCTTTGAACAGGTCAGTGGAAAAGCCTCAACTTAAAATCGGAACAAAATCCCCCACAACCAGTCCAGACTACGTTGGACTGGTACGGTTTCTAATGCAACCGTTTTTAGATTCTCCTGAGTCTTTGAGCGTCGATTGTGAAATGTCTAATACCCGCAAGCATGCTTGGATTCGCATTGCCTTTGAAAGCTCAGATAAGGGAAAAGTATTTGGTCGAGGTGGACGTAATATTCAAGCAATTCGCACTGTGATTACTGCAGCAGCTCAAACAGCTGGACACTCAGTATACCTGGACATCTATGGCAGCAGTGCTGGTAATCGGGATGACTCATCTTTTGAAGAAGACAGGGAAGAACGATTACCGCCACCAAAACCCAGAGAAAAACGTGGAGACGGACAAGATAAACCTATTGCTAGAATACGCTCCCACTAGGTTTCACACCAAGTCCGTAACAAAAACCTGAGAAGAAAATAGTAGCACTCAGTAGTTATGGAAGTGCAGCTTTTCTCGACTTAGAAAATTCAAGTCACAGTTTGTACCGAAGTGCGTTCGTAGTAGAAAAGCTAGCATTTCAAAAAAAGCCCGGTTAGCAATAGCTTGGTTTGGCGCAGTTGCAAACAAAGTAGATTCGGTCTACCCCAAAGGCGTCAAAGGTTTTGTGTAAGCGCCGAGTATGATTCCTACAATCTTACGCTTAGTCGGTTGAGTGTAACACTCGTAAACTAAGTAAAGCGCTCACACAGAAGTCAGAAGATAAAAAGCAGCGGTTGACTACGTTTTTAGATGATACTTAGAGAATCTCTGTAAGGAGGTGAAACCAGGGAGTGGCTGAAGTCCGTTTGGGTGAAGATGAGTCAATTGACTCAGCATTAAGGCGTTTTAAAAAGAAAATTCAAAAAGCCGGAATTTTATCCGAGATCAAGCGCCGAGAAAGATACGAAAAACCCAGTCTGCGCCGTAAGCGCAAAGCGGAAGCCGCACGCAAAGGTGGTCGCTTCTAAATCAAAGTTATATCTTTGGTGATGGCGGTTAACCAATGCCAGCTAGCTGTTAACGTTAAAGTTTGAAAGCAGTTGTAGATTAAACTAAGGCAAAGTAGAGCAGCGATTTCACCCGCCTCTACTTTTCCCGAAGTTTGTCCGATTGAAAGGCAAATGTTCTTAAGATCAAGAAAACAACAAAATTGTTTAATTCAACTAAAGTCTGTTAACTATTTTTCTAATTTTGAATTCTGTTCTTTGTAGCGTGTGCGATGGGGATATTTTGAATTTATGATGGCAGGTGCCTTAACGATTGAACTGCCGAATCTTCCAAGTGCGATCGCACTTGCAGGAGAAGGGGAAGAAAATCTCAAAACTTTGGCACGACAAACAGGAGCCAATATAGTTCTGCGGGGACAAGAACTGCATATTTCCGGCACCGAAAAGCAAGTTGACTTGGCAAATCGATTAGTGCGATCGCTTGAAGACCTTTGGAGCAAAGGCAACAATATTTCTAGTACAGATATATTAACAGCTCGCCAAGCCTTGGACACTCATCGTGAAGGGGAACTGCTAGATTTACAGCGAGATATCATTGCTAAAACGCGTAAAAGTGAGGAAGTTCGCGCCAAAACCTTCCGACAACGACAGTATATCGAAGCACTACGCAAGCGAGATTTAACTTTTTGCACTGGTCCAGCCGGTACTGGTAAGACTTTCCTCGCAGTCGTCGTTGCTGTACAAGCACTTCTGGCAAACCAATTTGAACGGCTGATTCTCACTCGTCCTGCTGTCGAAGCTGGCGAAAGACTTGGTTTTTTACCCGGAGACTTGCACCAGAAAGTCAATCCCTATTTGCGTCCACTCTACGATGCGATCAACGAATTTATTGATCCAGAAAAAGTTCCATCACTGATGGAAAGAGGCGTCATAGAAGTTGCTCCTTTAGCCTATATGCGGGGACGGACGCTCAACAATGCTTTTGTGATTGTTGATGAAGCTCAAAATACTACACCAGCTCAAATGAAAATGGTTTTGACTCGCTTGGGTTTTCGTTCTCGTATGGTAATTACAGGTGACATGACACAAACCGACTTACCAGGCAACCAACAATCTGGATTAACGGTAGCTACACAAATTCTAAAACACGTTGAAGGCATAGCCTTTTGCGAATTTTCTCAAAAAGATGTTGTCCGCCATCCTCTTGTTCAGCGTATAGTCGCTGCATACGAACAACATGAAAAATAGTCCCGAGTCATGAAAAAATGACCAAAACTAGGGTGTAGGGGAGCCAGTACTGTTCGCGCAGCGTGGCACTTTGTGCCATAGTCCTTGTTTCCCGACAGAGGATAAGAGCGTGTGTAGGGGGAAAGAATGATATTTTTGTACAAGAAAGCCCCGGAACCACCTTGGTGTCAGAGCAAGCACCAACATCGTAGAGTGTGGTGGTCTAAAATCACCTTGGTGTCAGAGCAAGCACTGATTTATTCCCTACACCCTTATACCCTTATACCCTTACACCCCTTATCGTTGACACATGACAAAAACACTAAAAGAATTTTTGGAAGCTTGCGAAACTCTGGGAACACTACGTCTGATTGTCACAAGCAGCGCCGCTGTTTTGGAAGCACGCGGTAGAGTGGAAAAGCTGTTTTATGCAGAACTCCCAAAAGGCAAGTACGCCAATATGCACACCGAAGGTTTTGAATTTCACTTGAATATGGATAAAATTACGCAGGTGAAATTTGAAACGGGTGAAGCCAAGCGAGGTAACTTTACCACCTATGCCATTCGGTTTTTGGATGACAAACAAGAGCCAGCTTTGAGTTTGTTTCTACAATGGGGTAAACCAGGAGAATACGAACCTGGACAAGTAGAGGCTTGGCAGACTTTACGGGAGCAATATGGAGAACTCTGGAAGCCAGCACCAGCAGAGATTTGATCAAGATTAACTCATCCCACGGTTATGATAAACCCCGCAGGGTTTGAGCAAAAGACCTGCGGGGTTTATCATTTATGACTCCTTAATTGACAACTGTCTTATCTTTAAGCTATAAGAAAATATTGGAACAAATCATAAGTACCACCACGCAAAACAGACTCAATTTGTTTTCCGTGCAAGCGCTTATTCAAAATAGCTTCCAAAAAGCCTTGAATAACACCTAAAGTATAAGTACAGTTTCGTGATGATCCTTGTGCTTCGCCAGCAGAGCAAAAAGTTTCTTTGGCATATACTTTGTAGATATCTCCTTCTTGTTCTATCTTGTCGATCAGGCACAAGCGATTTCCCTCTTTGCCCAGAACTGAATTAATCTTGTCTTGGATTTCTTCAACAGACAATATTGTTTCATTGCCAACTAAATTTAAGTCTCCAGCAAAATTTCTGCCTTGACTACGACCAGCAGATATCATCGCGATCGCAGCGGTTTTGTCACCCAAAGCTTGTTCAATACCAATAAGGATTGCTTTCAAAAAGATTATACTGGTAAAATCACCCAGTTCCGGACGCAAACGGCTCATTTCTTGAGTCATACAAGTCTGTTCACTTGATATCATCTTTTCGTTTCCTGTATCTGTTGAGTTTATGTAGAATTTATTGTCTGGCAGAAATTACCCTTAATTTTTCCTATAAGTCTTGTGATATTTTACTCATTTTTATACTATTTTCACTGATAATCTGGCATTGATTTGTTCCGGCGTCTTTAATTTGGAATTTTGGATTTGGAATTTTGAATTTGAGCGTTCGCATAGCGTGTCGCTTTGCGACTCAGCGAGTGACCTTTAACCCATTAGGGATGTTATTTTAACAACAGCCCGTTTGATTTCTAGAAATAATAAGCCTTGCTTAATAGAGGCATTAGCGAGAACCAATAAAATTGCATCACCACAGCTAACTAACACGCCATAGCCTTTATCACCTTCAACAAAGATACGGTCAATATTACCGCGAGCAAGTTCGCGTCCTATTTGTTCGCCTAACGAGAGCATAGATGCAGACATGGCAGCAGTGCGCCCTTCATCCATTCCTGCAGGTAATACAGAAGCCAAAGCTAAGCCATCAGGGCTTAACAATATTGCACCCTGAACCCCAGTGCTGCTTGAGACAAAGTTTTGCAGTTCGTCTTGTAGCATGGAAACGTAAATCATAACTCTTTCCATTGTGAGTGAGGGTGTTTTAGTACTTTTTACAGCTGTGGCTATTATAGTTAAGCTTTACCTACATTGACATCTCCCCTGACTGGAAGTAAGACGCTGCGAACGCGAGTGCGTGCGCCTTGCGCTTACAAGTCGCAAAGCAACCTTCGGTTCGCTAGCCCCGGAGGGGGCGCTGCGCAAACGCTAACGCCGGACGGAATCTTCCGCCCGGCAGACTTTGCGGGAAACTGAAGCCTACGCACTGCCGAACCAGAACACATGAAAATTTCTCTTTTCTTCTGA
Source organism: Brasilonema sp. CT11 (assembly GCF_017982655.1). GTDB lineage: Bacteria > Cyanobacteriota > Cyanobacteriia > Cyanobacteriales > Nostocaceae > Brasilonema. Next base: position 17,065 of record NZ_JABXYX010000094.1, read on the forward strand.
GTTCTGTTAGCGTAGCGGGGCGTTTGCGTAGCGCCCCCTAAGGGGCTAGCCCGTTCTGAGTTCTATTTTCAAGTCAGATGGGTGTAAATAAACAGAACTATATTGCGATCGCTAAAAGGGCAAGGAAAAGGGGAAAACCTTTAACCTTCTCCTTTTCCCCTGACAAAACGTTATATGCTTCGCTAAAATTAGTGCCAACCTACTCAGAGATCATTTATAAAGTAAATCTTATCTGAGTAGGGTTTCCCTGCGGGAGAAACTGTCCGTCCCGTTGTAGTACAAGCGCTTGAAAAAAAATTCTATGAGTCTTCTTAGCTCTCACAAAAAAGTAAACTTAAAGACATCGTAATCACCACCACGAAGCACTGATTCCGTGTGTTTACCTTGCAAGCGCTTACCGAGAACTTGCTCTATAAATCCCCAAACAACACCGAGCGTGTAAGTACATTGACGATCGGAACCTTGAGGCTCGCCCGCTGAACAAAAGGTTTCTGAAGTGTAAACATGAATAACATCGTCTTCTCTTATGATGTTATTAATGATGCACAAGCAAGTTCCCTCTTTACCTAAAGCTGTTTCGAGTTTGTAGCCAATATCGTCAAAGGAGCAGGATGATCCTGAGAAACATAATTCTTGTGCAAGATCTTTGCCGCGATGACGCCCAGCTGTAGTTAAGGCGATCGCAGCTGCCTTTTCACCCAAAGTTTTTTCTATTCCGATAACTGCCGACTTAAAACAGACAATACTATTGAAATCTCCAAGGATTGGACGTAGCTTTGCCTGAGATTTCTCTACAGCTTTGTCCTCATCTGTCAGCTCAACACCTGTTTCCACTAAAGACGAAAAAGCTTGTGATTGTAAACTCATGTGATGGATCTCCTAGTATCAACAAAAACAAAATTTAATCTACGATCACGTCTAGTCTAATTTGTTGGCTAAAAATTAATCGGTTGATGAGTCTGTTTTTCTTATTCCTTGTGCCTCTGCACCCCTGCACCCTTGCAACTTCAATCCGACATTTTAGTGTGGACGCAGTACTACTCAATTTCTTTCTCCATTTATAGTTGGGTAATTACTGATACTTCCAAAAAATATACTTAATTGATACAAGTATTTATTACTTAATATATTCACAATAAATATTTACAATAAAATTAACAAAAAATAAACTCATCTCCTGGTTATGAAACTGCTCCCTAGTTCTGTTTCATAAAAAGCCAGGCGGAAATCGAAGTTATTAGTCATCAGTTATTAGCGTGTTTTTTATGATTTCTCGTACTAAGTTTTGCTTTGATCGAAACTAAATAATCCTTGGAAGAACGACCGAATGAGACGCAGCCAACCACCTAGCTTTTTGAGAAACGACTGAAAGACGTTTGACTCTGGTAAATTTTCTGCTACAGGAGTCGTTTGTGTTACTATGTCACTTAACGGCTGCGTGTTGTCAATTTGCCTGGAAGAGTCCACAATTGACTCTGGTAAATTTTCTGCTAGAGGAGTCGTTTGTGCTACTATGTCATTTAATGGCTGCGTGTTGTCAATTTGGCTGGAAGAGTCCATAATTGACTCTAGTAAATTTTCTGCTACAAAAGTCGTTTGTGTGACTTCGTTCCTTGAAGCACTAGTTAGGAAAACTTCTTCTACTAAATCACTTCTTAGGAGCCGAAAGGCAATTTGCTGCACTTTTTCTACAGCAAGACCAAGTTGATTGGCAATTTCCCCCAAGGAAATAGTGCCATTCGCCAACTGCCAAACTTGCAATTCCAGAGAGTCTAACTGTAATGTCGGCTGAATAATATTCTTATTTGACAGGATTAAACTTAACTCAGGCAGTTGTTGGGCTAATACACTCCAATCTTGCAGCGATAAGCTGGAGGCTTGACGCTTCGCGTATCGCAAACCGATAAGTGTTATCTCAGTTGCTGGTATACTCATGCCTGTCATCTCTGAGTCGGGTAAATCAGCTTCGGCGTCAAATTCAAACTGACCATCCTTGAGTTCAAACAAAACAGACACTTGTTCCACAACTTGGATACGAAATAGTAGTTTCAGTTGTTCCGCTTGCAGTAGTCCTTCGAACTTGAGGCATAAACCTATCGGCGTGTTAGCCCGACAGATCTGAGCCATTCTTAAAGCAACGTCCTCGCTTACCCAGCCCCGTTGAGCGATCATTGAAAGCAAGCCTTTTTTATCTAGACGATCAGCAGCAGCTACAACCCGACCTTGAAACAGCCAGATGTAACAAACAGGCTTAAAAGCAGTTACATCAGCAGCTAAGGTACGAATTGTGAGTAATCCTGTGTTGTTTCCTTGCTCTAGCAATTGAAAGATACTTGGCAAGGGAAATTCTGCTAAATTACCAGTAAATATCATATTAGTTTTACTTAGTAGTCTGATAGACTACCAGGCTCAGATGTAAATATTAAATCTAGTACCTCTGTTATAAATTTTGTCAGCGCATGAAATAAAGCTACGAAGTTAACTGATAAGCTGTTTTTAATGAGCGCCCAACGGGCACGATTACACGCCCGCAACTAATGAAAGAAACACCATCCCATTCTTCCCTGTTAAGCGTTCCCTTTGTTTCTTCAGAGTTATGCTGATAAGGCTTAATAAATAAGCTAGGTCTTGTTGATAAAGTCAGACCTAGCTTTTTAGCGCTTGAGAACTTTCAACGCAGAATTAGTACATCATAGTCTTCCTCAATTCTGTTAAAACACGCTTGATTTCTAGCAAGAGCAATCCCTGTTTGGCAGTATCACTTGCTAAAACTAGTAGTACAGCGTCCTCGCCGCAGCCATTGAGAATTCCAAAACCCTTGTCACCTTCAACATAAATCCGCTCTATATTGCCTCTGCTTAACTCACTCCCAATGCGCTCACCAAGAGATATCATTGCCGCAGCCATTGCTGATACCCGTTCTTCGTCCATCCCGCCTGGTAAGCTTGATGACAAAGTTAGACCATCTGGAGAAACAAGCACTGCACCTTGGACATCACTTGTTGCAGTGACAAAATTTTGCAGAATGCTGCTAAGTTTTGCTGTGTTAATTGCCATGCTACACTCCTCTTTTGCTTTGATTTCCGTTTCCTGTGGATTTTGGTTGCTAATTCAGTTTTCTATTTGACTACCTGCATTACAGGATTTTGTCCACCCTAAAGAAAACCGCTGTAATAAACTTGCAGGCAAATTCTATGTGTGTCAACAGAATTTGGGGTAAGAGGATGACTGCATTTGCTGTATTTATAATAATCCTCTAAATGTATGCGGTGAATTCAAAAACATCGAAGCTACCGCCTCAAAGTATCAATTCAATTTCTGTAACCCGCAAGCGTTGACTGAAGTTGATTTCAAAGAGGCGTGAACTCGAACTCTGTTTGAAAATTTATTTGATCGCCAACAGCAACTTGTCGAGCTTGGTGGCGTTTTTGCATAACCTGATCGATAAAGCCACCGAGTATACCTAGGGTAAATGGGCATAAACGGATGGAACCTGAATTCTCACCAGACATTTCAACTGGCTCGATCACCTTTACCCTAATAAAGTTTTCTTGTTGAGATACTTCTTCGATAAGACAAAGTCGTGTTCCTTCGACACCTAAACTTGTGTTTAGGCGCTTCAGTATAGTTGGAAGATCTTTTGATTCCATTGATGCCCCAAGTTTTGTGGCAATTTTCTTACCGTAGGTACGACCCGCAGCACCAATGATGACTGCTGCAGCTTTGGAACCTAAGTTATCTTCTATGCCATCCAGCAAAGCTTTGTAGTCCATCACATTGACGAAATCTCCTAGCTGTGGTCTGAGAGTATTGGAAGTTGTCATCATACGGTTATCGCTTATAGAGAAAGAAACATTTGTACAAAATTTGTAGATAGATGCTTTCGTTTATCGACGTGCCATAAAATACCTATCCTTTGCGGGCTATTTATTAACCCAACGGCAGAGCTAGTCTCTACGATGGAAACCCCTGTGCATGTCTAGCGCTCAACAAACACTCGTTAGCATCTTGCTTACGGGTTTGTGTTTAGATCACTGCTTTCAAAGAACGTCTAACACTCAAATTCCATTTAGCTCCGAAGATTTTATGCCTATCTGCATAGCTTCAGGAGCTATTGGTCTGTTGGTTATTTGCTGCCTGATATCTTTGTTTAAAATAACATTAAAAATGAGATATGTTCAGGATAATTACGGAAAATTTTTGATGATAGGCTGAGAATGCCACCTTAAGGTACAACCCATACAATAGACTTCGTGGCAGTTGTCGGGGAAAAGGTTAAGGGGAAAAGGGAAAATAAAAACCCTTTAACCTTTAACATGCACCCCTTTACCCCCTTTTATTAACGATAAAAGCGCCTGCTATCCAGTGGTATTGTGGTAGTAATTGGCAAATTCTTCGACGAGTGCAATCAAAGCTTGTTTGACCGAAGTGGACTCGGTAGCATTGACTGTAATTATTGGTGGTCGAGTTTTCTTATCATCCAGTCCCAAGGCGATCGCCACATCTTGGGCTTCCCATGCATCCGGGCAATCAGTATGAGTCAGCCCAATCACATAAGGAATTCGCACCCGTTGATTCATAAAGTTGAGTTGTTTGCGACCATGACGGAAATGCTGGGGACGGTGAGCTGCTACTAGCAAAATGTAAGCGTGGGCTTTTGCAATCAAAATCTCCCACATATAGTCAAATCTACTTTGTCCTGGTGTGCCATACAGGTGTAGTGATTGATTCGGTCCTATAGTCAGCCGCCCAAAATCCAAAGCGACTGTCGTCGTTTTCTTCAGTAGTCCAACTTCATCTGTCGCTTTCGTGTCAGTATCCACGACTTCTATTTCACTGATTGTGCGAATCAAGGTCGTCTTCCCCGCACCCACACCTCCCGTCACTACTATACGTAGGATTTCCATTTATATCCTGCTACTCCACACAACTTATACAATGCTGAACATTAATGTTTACTTGTTCCCAATGTCGTTCGGCGACTTTGCCCCAAATCTCCAATTTAAGGAAGCCTGTTGTTGAAACAACATGCTTGGCAGTATATGGACGATAAGCCCGCTTGCTGTCTTCTTGTGCATATCGCGCCTTGAGGAAAAACTACCATCAGCTAGCTTCCACATCTGCAACTCGAAAGCGTTCAAGTGCCAGATCTGGTTGGTCTAGCCTAAGATTTTGTATTCCTGAACTAGTATGCAGCACCATATTAACCAGCACTTTATTTTTTACCTTACTTAGCTTTTACTCAAAGAAAGTTTACAAAACGCAACTAAAATTCAAAATTGATTGATGACTTGTATTAAACTGACATCTTGCACAGTACCGAGAACTCGATAACGCTGAGATAAATTAGCCATTTGTTTGCTAGAAACCCAAGCATAGCTTAAGGCTGGAAGTTGCGAAACTTGCTGTACTCGCTTGCCGTGATGAGGAGTATAAAATTTGAGTAATACGTCAGATTTGCCTCGTATGTCTACAAAATTAATAGCAGATGAGTGTAAAACTTGAGCGATCGCAGGCTGTTGGATCAAAGCTTTGACATCAGGATTGTAGTTGCCGATAAACCCACTACAACTAGCAGCAGCCAAAGATATCCACATAGGAACTAACCAACTCGCTAACCAGTAACGAGAAGTCAGAAACTTTTTGCCCAATTGGTAACGACCAATCCACACTAAAGGTAATATTAACCAACTGGCTCCTGATACCAATGCCACGATCGCGTACTTATGGACTTGTGCATCACCCTTCGGGGATGACCTCCGGTCACGCTGCGCTAACGCAGTCGCCTGCGGAGGGAAAACGCCCAGTCCTACAACGGGGGGAACCCCAACGCCAGATGCCTGCGACGGGAAACCCGTCTTCAGCACTGGCTCCGCAACGGACTGGCTCCCCTCCCGCAGCGCTGTCTCACCCCAAACAAAAGCAACCATTCCCACCACTAACAGCAAAACACCGAACATACCAAAGCCATAACTCAGATTGCGAAGAAGCGAAGAGGAGGGAACTGGAGATGCTCCCGTGTCGCAGTGTGGCAGTGTGGCAGTGTACGAGTGTGGGAAAATATCCTTTCCTCTCTCCCTCTGTCCTTCTCTTCTTCCCTCTCTCCCTCCCTCCCTCTTTTCCTCCCTGCCTCCCTCCCTCCTCATCCCTGCACTCAGCCAATTTAACCCTACAGCAGCAAGGAAAGCGATGAATGGATACAGCAAAAGACTGTAGTGGGATAAACGGGTGGAAAAAAGACTTAGTTCAGCGAATAAAGTGAGGGGATAACCAACCAATACTAGTTGATAGCGAGGAATAGGACGACGAATGAGCAAAAATAAGCCTAAAAGACTGAAAAAAAACCAAGGGAACCCTTTTACGGGTATATCCCAGAAATAAAACCCTAACCTATTGTGTATGCGTTCACTAGATCCTAATTTAAGAACAAAGTTAATTAATTGTCCTAAACTACCACTACCGTATCGCAACCAACTCAGCCATAGCCAGATAAAGGTGGGAATTAACCCTACCACAAACCCGAAATACAACATCGGGTTTGTAAGATGACGATGACGGCGATGTTCCCATATCAGATAAGGTAGCAAAGCTATGATTGGGACAAAAATCATAAAACTTCTGACTAAAAAGCCCAAGCCAAAACTAAAACCAGCTAGAAAGCACCAAGTCAAGCGATATTTTGGGTGTAATTCAGCTTTTAATAAAGACCAAATCGCTAAAAGAACTAGGAAAATCACAGGCACATCTGGTGTGCCTAAACGACTGTATTGCAGCCAGAGAAATTCTACACTCAAAATTGCAGCCGCAAGCCAAGCAATTTTTTCCCAAGAATAATTTTGCCGATTTCATACAGAAGTAGTACGCTCAGCACACCAGCAATCATACTTGGCAAGCGCACACTCGCTTCATTAATGCCAAACAATGTGTAACTACTGGCAATTAACCAATAGGGACCAGGCGTTTTATGGTGGGGAGTTGTCCAAGGATGTATCCAATCACCAGTGTCTATCATTAGGCGCGATTGCCCAAAGGGCAGACGCCTTTGGCGTATCGTCAAGCGTAAAGCCCTTCATCATGCGCCATCAGGCTACTCTGCCCAGATCCAAACAGTAATAAGGGGAGTACCCAAATTAACAATAATATGTGGGGAAAAGCACGTAAAATGTCGATTGTGATCTCGGTTGGACGAAGAAATTGCAGTTTATATAACATTGAATTGTGCGCAGCCAAATTCTTCTTTTGGGTCATGAATATTTTTGTGTCTATTTTTAGAATACGTATGGTGGTATATCAATTGTTTCCACCTAATGCAATCAAAATTTTAGAGAAACTTGAAAGATATTTATGCCGCTTAAACCAGAGGAACGCACTAAGCAAGACAGTACAGACGACAAGCTATTTTATGAACATCCGCGCTTCGTCACTCATGTGGACGATGGCTTTATCCAACAGCTAACGGATTTATATAGCGATCGCCTCAAACCCAACACTCGTATCTTGGACATGATGAGCAGTTGGGTGTCGCATCTGCCAGAAGAGATATCTTTTGCCCATGTTGAAGGACACGGACTCAACGCAGAGGAACTTGCACGAAATCCTCAGTTAAATCATTATTTTATCCAAAATCTCAACGAAAATCCTCAACTACCTCTGGAAGACCAAAGTTTTGATGCCGTTCTCAACTGCGTTTCAGTACAGTATTTGCAATATCCAGAAGCGATCTTTTCAGAAATTCACCGCATCCTGAAACCTGGTGGTGTGGCAATTTTCAGCTTTTCCAATCGGATGTTTTTTCAAAAAGCGATTCAAGCATGGCGAGAGGGTACAGAAGCCAGTAGAGTGGAATTGGTCAAAAGCTATTTCTCTGCAGTTCCAGGACTTACGCCTCCAGAAGTAATTGCTCGTCGCTCATCCCTTCCTAATTTCTTACAGTGGATGGGTGTCCCAGGGGGCGATCCGTTTTATGCTGTAATTGCTTACCGTAGTCCTTAATCATCGGTATTTGCGAAAACATAGTTATCAAAAAGTAAATTTTCCACGTATTAGCCAAAACAAGCGTTGATAATTTTCACAGAAAGTCAAACAAAAGTAGGAGTCCAAGATGTTTTTGCCCCGTGCCCGAAGAATTTTCGCAGCTTTGTTGTTATGTTTGTTACTCTTTACCACAGCCTGTGCGCCAAAGACTCCTGGACGTTTTGACCAGGCACAGCAGGAAAGCACCCAACAAAGAAGTAATCAGGCAATTGCGAAAGATTCAACCCAAGGTAGCGAATTTAACAAATTTTTCCCAAGTCCTGGATCTGGCTACCAGCGTGTCTATACCCAAGAGAAGAAAGGCTTTGCTGAAGCGAAGTTGAAAAAAGGCGGCAAAGACGTGGCTGTACTTTCTGTGAATGATACACAAGGAGTCAAAGGTGCCACAAACCCAGCGGCAAAATTCGTAAATAGCCCAAAGAAAATAGCCGGATATCCAGCTGTTAGTCAGGGGAGTACTGGTACTGCTGTTTTAGTTGGCAATCGCTATCAAGTGAAAGTGCAATCTCGCGATGCGTCATTTACAGAGGCTGAACGCGAAGCTTGGATACAGAAATTTAACTTAAATGGTCTGGCGCAACTTGCTAAAACTAAATAGCTCATGGACTTCGACAACTGAAATCCTGAGTAACCAGAAAATAATTAAGTAGGAGTCTGTTTGTGAGTAAATCAATTTTTGAGTTGGTTGATGAACTACCAACTAACAACTTGACAGTTTCGGCATTGCGATCGCTCGATTTTGTCGCTCCTGGTGAGTGGCAAAATGTGGTAGGCTTTGTCAACACGATCAAAACTGTCACTGGTGAAGACGACGAAGAGCTGATTCAACAAATTGGCGATCGAGCGGTTTTTCTCTACAACGATCGCTCTCAAGGATACCAACGAGCCATGTGGCTTTATCAAAGCGTTGACAAAACAGATAAAGCACTTGGTGCAGCGGCTTTAGCAAACAAAGTGGGTGAGAAAATTCCCCTTTTGGGTTTTTTAAACCGAGTCACTCCCAAAGCTGAGAAAGCACAAACCATAGACTTGTGCTTAAAATTAGTTGCTGAGTTAGTAGCCTTCTGCCAAATTAATGGTATTCCCGGAGACAGTATTGGGGATTTTGTCGGCTCTTTGGGTGAATACAGCGGTGAGTCGTTCATCCGCATGGCTGCATTAGTTTGCTTTGATGGTTTGATACCCCTAGGTCCAGACTTCATTAGTAGCGCACTATCTAGAATTAATCAGACTAGTCCTCAAGAGTTAGATCAAAACTCGACCTTTCAGAATATTAAAAACGAAATTCCAGGTAACGATTCCAGCAGCAAACTGAACTTTATCGGTGAAAGCTTCAACTCAGTCAGTGGTTGGATGAGTGGTTTAGTTTCTTCCAAGAATTTAACACCACAAAAGGTCGCTAGCAACTTGCAAAATGTTGTCGATTTTGCTGATGATAAGCTAGACTACCTGGCTGCGTTCCTGGATGTATCTACGAATTACTACGAACATACGGGTACGCAGACATTAGCACGTCGGTTGATTGAACGAGCTTCGGCTGAAATTTAACTGATCAACTGACCAATAAAAAACTCACAACCCAGAACTTAGTAGCCAGTTCAGAAATGCCCGTTGACTGATTCAAGGTTTAGTTCTGGGTTTTGGGTTGGAGTTTGCTGGCGCATCTGAAAAAGTTCACAGTTGCATCACTACTCACATCAGCCCAAGACATTAGCAAATTCGGCTAAAACTCCACAGAAATTGTGCCCAACACAGTCAACGGCGCACCGGGATAGATGACGGTTCTTGGCCCGCTGGTTTCGTAATATTTCTCATCAAAAAGATTCTTGATATTGATTGCAGCCTTCCAGTTATTGCGTTTGTAATAAAGTGCTGCATCCGTGCGGAAGTAGCTGGGTAACACAAAGCTATTTTCCAAATCGCCCTGTCTATCTCCCACATAATACAGTCCCAATCCAAATCCCAAACCTTGCAAACTCCCCCGTTGGATTTCATAGGTTGTCCATAGGCTGGCAGTATTCTTAGCAACGTTGTTCAACAAATTACCAACTGGGAATTGATTGTCTTTGGTGATTTGGGCATCGGTATAAGCGTAAGCGGCAATAATTTTCCAACCAGTCAGGATTTCGCCTGCAACATCGAGTTCAACACCTCGACTACGTTGCTCCCCGGTCACAATGGAAAAGTCAGAATTGTTGGGATCGGTGGTCAAGACGTTAGTTTTTGTGATCTGGTATGCTGCTAGCGTTGCAGACAGTCGGTCACTCAAATCGGCTTTGACACCCACCTCGTATTGTGTACCTTGGGCAGGATCAAATGTAGAACCGCTGACCGAAGTAGCAAAGTTGGGAACAAAAGAACTGCTGTAGCTAGCATAAAGTGAGATTGGTGGTATCGGCTGGTAGACAAGACCAACACGAGGGCTGAAGGCTTGGTCAGATTGACTGGTGCTGGTTGAGGTGAGGAAATCGTCATATTTCTGTTCGATAAAATCGAAACGCCCTCCGACCAGTAGCTTCAAATTATCCAGCAGAGTAATCTGATCTTGAAGATAAATTCCTAATGTATCTATACGATATTGATCCTTAAAAATAGCTTCTAGAGGATCGGTAGGGATAACGCTGTTATTCACCGGACTAAAAATATCGAGAGGTGGCAAAATAGCATCTCTATAAATCTCCGGACCCTCGGTTCGGTTTAGCTCTATTCCCAAAAGCGGTTGGTGGATAATTGACCCGGTTGCAAACTTTCCTATTACTTTTTGCTATCGTGCGATTTTGCAGTTGCAACACCTGTCCTTTTGTTGTCTGTAAAATGACCTCCACACCAATAGATGTGCGATTGGCTTTAACATCCGTCACTTGCACAACTTCTGAGGTTGGTGGTGTTGCTTGTGGTGTTGGTGACTGCACCAGCATTCTGGCACTACGAAGTGGACGTTCTATCTCTGAGAGTGACCGAATCTCTGTTATGGGTTTCACCGGGGAATTATTGACCACAGATGCTTGTTGAGGAGAACTTCTAGTAGTCTGCTGAGTAGATGTTGTAGTTTTGTCAAGAGTAATTCTCGATTTCTCTTGACTTAATACAGGAGTTGTCAACAACGCCAATATTGCACCACTCAGTAGCAGACTTGGAAAAAGCCTCTGAAATTTCATCGTTTTCCCTAATTTTCTCACGCCACACTATTTCTTGTTCATGACCAGTCTATAGAAAATATTGAAAGATTTTTCATGAAATTTACAATCTGACTGAAGCAACTAGAAATAAAAATTTAGATTAACGGGACTTAGACATTTTGAGGTAAAAACAAGTGCAGGGCAATTAAAGTACGCCAAATGCCCAAAAATGGTAAAACCCAGATATATTAACAAACCAAGCGAAACGATAAAAAATGAGTATCTAAAAATACCTTAAATAACTAACTAAATAATGTTTTAATTAGTACAATTTAATTCCAATATATAGCAAGCTGAAATCATTTTTAAGAAAATACTGAGCCTTATAAACCCGGTATCTGAGAGATACCGGGTTTGTTGATCTCACAAATCATTTAGGATTGCTATAGAATTCCTATTTGATTTTTGAACAACACTACGAGATAATACGGATAAACATATAAATATAATAAAAAACAATATTTAGTCAGCATTTAGAAGCTGCGAGACTCCCAATCCAAGCATCGCGACAACAGTCAACAGAGAAAACTGCACTTGATGCGATCGCTTGCTATACAAAAGCTCTAGAATTTAGCAATGGCAGATGTTTTCGGAGAGTGACACAAGAGGGATATGATTCAATACGGTTCAGTTAACAATAATTGTAGGTTGGGTTGCGCTATCTCCTTACGGAGACGCTACGCGAACGCTTAACCCAACAAAAGTGAGGCAGGTGTTGCGTTTCGTTCCTCAAACGCCAGACTTGCCGTGAGAGCGGAAACCCTCCTGCAACGCTGGCTCCCCAACCTACATAATTTTATGTTTTTTGCGCTAACTGAACCGTATTAAGATATGATTCAACAAAGTGCAAAATCTAGCTCAAAATTCTTCCAATTAGGCATAACCGATTTTTCTCAAACTGATAAACGAGTCGCACTAGCTAAAGTTGTACAAGTGCATGCAGAAGAATCTATTGCGGAAATTACCAAAATCCTGCGTCAAGAACAAGCAGGTAACAACTTGCGTCTTTAGAGAAAAATCTATGAGCAATGGTGATGGAAGAATGCATCATCAAATGAGCAAGACAGTTATTATAAATATAGGAAGCGGTGATTTATATCAGGGATTTCCCAGAGTAACAGCTCAGTTATGGAAAGAAGGTAATCTATTGCCAGAGCAGTTTCTTGGCAGCTTACCTCCAGCACCACATTTGGTTGAACTGTGTAGAA
>NZ_JABXYX010000327.1 GCF_017982655.1 Brasilonema sp. CT11
GCCCTGTACGATGGTCACATTCTCTCGGCTAATGGAGATACATGGCAGTAAGTTCATACCAAAATATTTGCCGTTTGTGGGTTCTAATCTGTTATTTTTTCAGCAAACACCGTGCATCGATGGGTGCAGCCTTTCATTGGGACGCAGTGAAAGGATTCGCAACACCATTCTACAACAAGACTATAGAGCTGCTTAAACTGTGGTCAGCTGAAGGATCGAAGCCTATTGAAGTCACGGACATTTTGCCCAAGTTCACGCTAGATGTGCTTGGTAAGATTAACTGGGAACGATTGCTTCGACTAACTAATAATCATAACATAGGCGTGAGTATATTTAGCTACGATTTCAAAGCAATCTACGGCAAAGAAAATGAACATTTTAGCGACTATTATACAATTGTCAATTTCATCTTTAAGCCCAGCAACTTGGTGCGCGGTGTGGTGAGTAATATATATAAGTGTCAAATGCACAATACCCTAAAGTACTAGTATTAATGTTATTCTCAGCTGGCCAAAGTATTTGGATTGCCGACCATTGGAGATCTGAACTCTGCTTGTGTTAGAATGCGACAGTTCTGCAAGGACATTATATTGGTGAGTATTGCTTATTTGACTCGACATGTTGAGTGGGACGTGTCGAAACCATATCGCTAACGTTAATTCTGTTGGGACGCAGGAGAAACAAAAGCAACACAAGTCCGAGACACAAAATGACAGCAAAACATTTGATATCGTCGATATGATGCTCAGATCTGACGCTGGATTGTCGTTAGACGAGGTACGGTATAGACCATAATATCATATCGATACTGAACTGTCAACCAATATTACTTCCGATTCTAATCCAGATCTGACATTTATTATTTTGTTCTAGATGGTCTCGAACGTATTCATATTCTTCGTCGCTGGTCACGAGACGACAGCATCAGCGTTGTCATGGCTACTGTACCACCTCGCCATTCACCAAGACGTACAACAAAAAGTACGCGACGAAGTGACACGTGTGCTTCAAGGCAAGCCACTGACCTCAGAAATGATGCGCGAGCTGTCGTACACATCGTGCGTGATCAAAGAGAACATGCGACTGCAACCTCCCGTCACTGAACCCGCCACACGCGAGTGCGTGCAAGACACTGAATTCGAAGGTGTAGTCATTCCCAAAGGCGTGAGTAGTCGAGAATATTAATATTCGTAATTATAATGTACGCAATTATAATCATATTCTTATTGTTACTGTTCAGGTTCGTATTGGTATTGGTATCGAAACAGCACATCTGAACGAAGAGTTTTGGGACAAACCGCTTGAATTCATGCCCGAGCGATTCGAAAATAACAATAAACAACACCCCTTCGCTTACATGCCGTTCTCGTTGAAATCTCGTGCTTGGTGAGTGTGACTCGAATGAAATTGAATCCGCGACTGGATCTGACTTTTTTATTTCAATCGTCCAGCATCGGCAGCCAATTCTCGTTACTCGAACAAACCATGTTCCTCACCACGGCTGTGCAATACTTCAAGTGGTCATTTGTCGAACTGAAACCAGCCACAAAGAGCATTGTGTTGAACAGACCCGATCTGCTTCGCATCCAATTCGAACAAATCAAGCAATTTTAATGATGAGGTTGCTTTAGTATTTCTTGTAAATAGTCCGATTAAATCTCGATTCTAATTTATAGACGACTGTCCGATCCTTTTTTGGATCGCAAACCGATATCTTTCAGTTTATCAATGTATGGACGTAATTTGCCAGGGTGACATAACTCTAATATGATGTTTAATAGAGTGCAACATAATATTATTTCTTTCGCATTCTCATGAGAATGACTGGCCAATTTTTTTTGTTTCCGAAGTTTTGTCCCGTTTGCGCAACAGAAGAGCATCAAAACAAAAATATTAACTATAATTCGCAGCTCTATAGGCGATTATAATATAAATATAGCTCTGATCGATCTCGCGACCCGAAATGAGCTACAATAAAGGTTGGTAAATCCAAATTTGAACGGATGCAGAAGCGCGATAATTTTAATAATATGGCAATACTTTAATAATGATATAGTCAAAGCGAGCAAGCAATAACGCAGCTCTAGTTGAATACATTTCTGAAATCCGCCTATAATTTTCAAAAATATTAAGAAGTTAATATAATCGTTGATATGTCGTGTAATTTCTATCAATATAGTTTCCCGATCACTGCAAAATATTAAATATGATTATCGAAGATTTAAGCAACGACCATATCCAGCGAATCTTGATGCGAAACATTCGTACTGATTGAATTTACCTTAGGATCTCAATCAGGGTACAATAAATATGCACCCTCACCGACTAAAAATAATCCAGCAACAAGTCGGTCATCAGAGCATTCAAATCCACAAGCTGGTTCCCAATCAAAAACTTCAACTGCTCCACCAACAAAATATAATATTCCTTGTAAATATTACAAATCAGGTGTATGTAAATTAGGCGATCAATGTAGATTTTTACATCAAGGAAAGGTAAGCATAGTTTTTATATTATTTTTTAAATTTGTTATTTTGATCCTCGCAATCAGAAGAGTATTAAGCGATAAATATAATACGTACATATATTTAATATTATTTCAAGCTGGATTTGTATATATCAACGAGGGTCTAAATATGAAAATTCCGAATTTATCTTTATTTTAATCTCCACGTACAAATATAGCAATACTATGACCATAATTATACAATTACATTAACGGACAATATATTTACGATTTTTTGCACGCAGGTTGATTCACCAGTACGAAAATACAATACAAAACAGTCTACGGATCAACCCTCCAACAACACGACTAATTACAGCAATGGCAATTATACTGCAGCTCATACGAC
>NZ_JABXYX010000328.1 GCF_017982655.1 Brasilonema sp. CT11
TGGCAAGCCTAAAGGAGTCCTCGTACCGCACAGAGCCCTCGCTAACTTCGTCGATTGGGAGCTGTCAGAGTTCAAGTACCCGTACGGAATGACTTTCATGCAAATGTTCGAGTTCAGTTTCGACGCCAGTCTTCAAGATGTCTTCGCATGTTTGTGCTCCGGAAACAGACTGTTGTTGGCGAAGGAGAAAGGCAACAAAGACCCAGAGTACCTCGTCAATCAGTTCGCCAAGTACAACGTGTCACGTACCAACATGGTGCCATCACAGCTGTCGCTGGTCCTCGAGTACTTAACTCAAGATCCCAGTGCCGTAACCAAGTGCAAGTCACTGAGAACGGTCGGACAAGGAGGTGAAGCCCTTCACTTGAGCTCCGTCGAACGAGTCCACAAGATCTTGCCTCACGTGCAAATAGTCAACTTCTACGGTCCAACTGAAGCTTGCATTCTTTGCTCGTACTTTGATTGTGGATCGTCAAGTGACTCGATCATCTCAGATTTGAAGCAGTGGGCTAAAGGCGTTGCCTCATCCGCTGCAGAGATCATTCCGATTGGCAGGCCTATCAACAACGCGTCTATGATTATCTTGGACGAAGATATGAACTTGGCTCCCGTAGGCGTGTCAGGCGAGGTGTTCATTGGCGGTCAATGCCTCGCTCTTGGTTACTTGAACAACCCTGAACAAACCACCTCGAAATTTATCACGAACCCTTTCAACGCCAACGAGGTGCTCTACGCCAGCGGAGATCTCGCAAAGTATTTGCCGAACGGACTCATTCAGTACCTCGGCAGAAAAGACAAGCAAATCAAGCTCCGTGGCTACAGAATTGAATGTGCCGAGATCGAATCGGTCATTTTATTCAACAAACAAGTCATCAAGGCATTTGTCACGGTCAAGAAGAACGGAGCCAGCGAGTACTTGGCTGCGTACCTGACAACTGACGCCTCAGTCAAAGACAAGAAACCATTGCTGGAGCAGATTTTGCAAGATCTCAAAGCCAAGCTCCCCTCATACATGGTACCCTCGCGAATGTTCTGGATGAGCACGTTTCCATTAACGATCAACGGCAAAGTTGACGAAGCACAGCTCCCGACAGACTTGGAGACATCAGCGACGGTGTTTGGCATCAGTGCCTCAGTCAACAACGCGACTATTACGCCGCCAAAGGATGAAGTCGAAAAGTCCCTGTGCACGTACATTACAAGCTTGCTTCACTTGCCTGAGAGTCAAGTCGGCACGAACAGCAACTTCTTCGAGATTGGTGGCACGAGCATTCACGCGTTCAACATTGTCAGCATGGTTAAACAGAACTTTGGGTACAAACTAGACTTGCAGCTATTCTTCAAGGACCCGACTGTGGCTGCCCTTGCCAACCTAATCCGTAGCAGTGACACATCGGCAGAAGCCATGGAAGAGATGAAAAAGTTTTCGATTACCACGCTTGAGAACTACGAGATTGTGAAGCTAAAGAACGCCTCTGACTCACCTTCGTTGAACGTGTTTTTGGTCCACGGAGCTTTCAGAAACACTTCAGTATTCAACAACCTCGTGCAACACTTCCCTTCAAATTTCAACGTGTATGCGTTCCAAGACACGAATCCTTTGGACGTTGAAGAACTCGACTGGGATGATCCTTTTGAGATGGAACAGATGGCGGCTAAATACGTCGAAAAGATTTTGACTGTTCAACCTAGTGGTAGTTATCACATCTGCGGCTACTGCTTTGGAGGCGTTCTCGCAGTTGAAATGGCCATGCAATTGCTCGAAAAGAAGAAAAACGTTTGCACTCTTGCTTTGCTCGACTCGACCGCACCAACGGCTGCAAACGCACGTGGGTTCAGCACGCTCGATAGCGCTACGATCTACGCATTGTTGGCTACTGAAGTCATGTAGAGTTTCAACGTTAAAAAAGAGCTGACAGCTGCTGACTTTAGGTCAGTTCCCGCTCTAGAACAGCTTTCGCTGATGATCAAAACACTCGAGCAAAACAACGTGGACTCTAAGGCCGCTCTACCGTTCATCAAGCGAGCCTTCCAGCATTACACGTCGTCCTCTACGCTTTTGATCAACTACGGCAACAGACCTTTTGTCGGTGATCTTCTAGTGTTCTCGGCACTCGAAGAATGGGCTTTCATTAACAATTACAACCCAATGAGGCTCGCCGATCTCGGCTGGAAAGAGCTTCACAACGAAACTGTCGTCATTCCCACGCCAGGCAACCACTTGTCGATGATCAAGCGCGATGACGCGTGTCAATTCATCGCTCAAAAGTTGTGTTCGTTGATTGAAGACCGCGAAGGCACCTCTGCCTTGCACTTGCAATCTGGCCGTGAAACTTTGATGTTCAGCGCCGAGTCCTTGGCTAGATCTCTAATGACACAAAAGGTGCCTAACGACGCAAACCTCGACATTGAAAGCCAGTCCATCGTCTCCAAGATGCAAAGGGCCGTGTTCTATAGCTTGCACGCCCCTTCGACTTTCAATCACCAACCGTGGCACTACGTCATCGACAAGTCTGCACTTCGCATTCTCGTGTGTCAAGATCGATCGCGTGTCACTAACCCAGTGAGCGCTCAACTGATGGCGCTGGATGCAGGCTGCTCGTTGTACATTTTACAATCACTGCTCGAAGTCTACGGCCTTGTCGTTGAAGTGACACATGTCAGAGGCAACGCAGCGCTGTTGAGTCAAGCGCACAACGATATTCAACGCGTACCAAACAAAACAAAGGCGTTAGACCCGCTAGTGTACGTCGAAATCAGATCTTCTTCAGCGAGACAGAGAGCACGTGCTTCGACAATTTTGGTTGGTCCACAAGACTCCACGAGCCCTGCAGCCGCTTC
>NZ_JABXYX010000095.1 GCF_017982655.1 Brasilonema sp. CT11
CTGCATTCACCCTCCTACACCCTGGATTATCCTCTGCTTTTGCCTTGGATATTTCTGCGGACTTCCATCAGATAAGTATTTTACCTGCTTCTCTATGCCTTTCTTAAATACCTACCCTTGAAAGCGTCCCCGTTCCCGGTTATCTTATTATCTTGCTGCCGACAACCACGGTTTCGTCCCAAACATCACCGTACAGCCAGTTGCCTCGTGCATTTGGGTCGTTGCTGGTGTAGTATTCCTCCCACGCGCTCAGGAGTTCATCGACCGTAAGCCGTCCGTTGCCATCACTGTCGAGCTTCTGGAAGGCTAGCTCGCTGTTTGCCGACTTACAGCCAAAGGCTTCGTGAAATTTGGCGAACTCACTTTGTTCAAGAAAACCGTCACCATCTCGGTCGCAGACTTTGAAGGTCGCTTCCGCGAGGGGACGGAAGCCTGCTTTATAAGCTTCGGGGTCTTTGGCGAATGCATTGCGTAAGCCATTGCGCCACTCCTCTGGACTCACTTTGCCATCGTTATCGACATCCATCTTGGCTTGTACATAAGTCCAAAAGTCTGTAAACGTCTGGAACAGTTTTTGTCCTTTGGGACTGTCCTTAGGCTCGCCGAGACAATCAGCAATACGAGTGGCCAGAGCGAGTACATCTTCCCATTCAAAAAAACCGTTACCGTCGATATCGGCGTGAGTAAAACAAACATCGAATTTTCTATCTAACAAATCTTGAGGTGCAGCGACAGACATACTTAATCTCCATCATGTGTTTGCAACTTGGGTTAGATGTGGCGAAGCGCTTCGCCACATCTAACCCAACTTATAAGAAAAGGCACATTCTCTCTTGTAAGAGAAGTGTTGAGTTATAAAGGTGAACCGTTGGGGTACATCTTTGGTATTCATATCTGTGTATAAGTTCATTCAAAGATGGTGTGACTAAAACCTATTTAAATCATCAACTTTTGATTGAAAATTTGATGATTAATTATCTATTAAAGGGTTTCTCAAAAAACATCATCTTTTGTCTTTCTTATCTCTCAGTACACAACCAAATAATTGGCAAAAGTTATTACTTTGTCTGCTAATTGTAGCATATGTTTCATTTTTTCGATCACTGTGTTTTGCTTCAATCACTCTTTTTAAGCTTGTATCAATTTCTCAAGCTATAACAGTTATTATTACAACACTTTCACAATACTTTTGTCTTCCTACTTTTGTCTTTCTATTTTTCCTCCTTTTGGCATAAATCGAGCCAATTGCTACGAAGAAAATACGAAAAATAAGTATTCAACAATTGAGTGTTCACGCTTGGACAAACTATGAAACTATTACTCAGCGCAGTTTGCGTTGCAGAACAACTCAGTTGCGGGTCTATTAGTTGCTGAGACTCTTTTGTTGTGCCTAATTCTTCTTGAGGCAACTTCTTGTTATAAAAAGGCAAAAGATGATATAAAGGATTTTCTTTTGAGCGAACAGCATGACTTACTTTTACTTGCCAATCTTGATAAGCAAGATACTCAATTGGATAGCCTAAAGAGCGGATAAAATCAGCCAGTTGACTCCATGAACCTGGTTGAGGATTATTTAAGTGAAAAGCTTTTCCTATAGAATCTTTCTGCCTTGATAAAAACACAATACTTTGGCTTAGATAATCCACCGGAGCTAAATCCAATCTGTCAGTGATTTGTGTCATACTCCCCATTTGAATACAGCCTTTGATGGTACGGCAAATGACATCATCTTTATACCAAACGCCTGTTTGACTATGCCCAGAAATAAATGGTGGTCTGTAAATTGATACTGGAATTCCTCTATCTCGCGCAATCATCACCAACTTTTCTGCTACCCATTTACTCTGGGAGTAGGCAAGTTTCATTCCTTCACTATGAGTGAGTGGATCTGATTCGGTGACTGTTTTTCCCCAATAAGCAGGTGACTCAAAAACCGCAATCGTGGAAATGTAATGTACTGGCTTGATTTTGACCTTGCTGGCTAATCTGAGGATTTCCTGAGTTCCCAAAACATTGGTCGGTTTTAATGCTGAGTAGGGATAAACATAGTTGATCCAAGCCGCATTGTGATAAATCACATCAATTTGGCTACTCATCAAATCAAATTCTTGTGATGACAGACCTAAGTGTGGTTTAGATAAATCTCCTAAAACAGGGATAATTCTATTTGATAAATCTTGATTCCAAATCGAATAGGATTCCAAATTCTTTTGAATTCTCCTGATTGCTGAATCGGAATCAGCAGAACGTACCAGACAATAAATGTTCGCTTGAGTTTGCTGCAAAAGTTCAGTGAGTAAGAAGGCTCCCAAAAAGCCTGTTGCCCCAGTTAAGAAAATAGAAGCTGGCTCACTCACAACTGAATCTGGTGGATATTCTGGGACGATTGTTGAATCCAACACAGCTTCTGAGTTCAAATCTGTTGCTAACTTAACTGATGAAGATTTGGGAGAATTTGTCTTCTTTGCTTCTAATTGCTGAACTAATAAATTTACCAATTGGTTGATATTGGAGTCGCCAAGAAAAATTTCTATGGGTATATCTACCGCGAGTTCAGTATCAATGCGGTTTTTGAGTTCAATATTCATTAGAGAATCAAGCTTCAGTTCGCTTAAAGGCTTCTCTGTATCTAGATGTTGAGATGAATCGATTCCTAAAATTTTTAGAAATAGTTCCTGAATGTAGGTAACTAATAGTTCTTGACGTTGAGTTAAAGAAGCTTTATCTAATTGTTGCAGGAATTCAAGTTGTTGCTCTAATGGCTGTTCTAATGGGGTTTGTTCTTTTATCTTTATCTGTTCTTGTTGGACTAAAAGCCGACGCAAAATTTTGCCGGAGGCTGATTTTGGAATTTCATCCACAATTTCAAGTCTGCGGATGATTTTATTTGGTGCAACCCGCCCCGCGACAAACTCCATAATTTGCTGTGGTGTCGTTTCATCTTTAAGGACAACAAAAGCTTTGGGAACTTCGCCACTACTCGGATGAGGACTGGGGATGACACAGGCGTCAGCGATCGCCGGATGAGTTAGCAATACGAATTCTAGTTCTGCTGGTGCTATGGAGTCACCATTGCATTTAATTAACTCTTTGATGCGATCGACTATGTAAAAATAGCCATCTTCATCAGCATAGACAACATCACCTGTGTGGAACCAACCGTCTGAATCGATGGCGTTGGCGGTTGCTTCGAGATTATTCAAATATCCTTTCATGATGTGCGGTCCGCGTACCCACAACTCTCCTGGTTGATTGGCACCTAATGACTGTTGAGTATCAATATCTATAATTTGACATTCCACATTTGTGAGACACTGACCGACTGAACCAGGCTTAATTTTGTCACGCTGATCTAGTGAGTGGGTGTTCAAACATGTTTCCGTCGTTCCATATGCTTGCTTGACGACGCAATTAAAAAGACGCGCCTCGCACTCTTGGATCAATTCACAGCTTAGGGGCGCTGCTGCTGAAGTCAGCACCTGCAAGCTTGAAAGATTATACTTATCTACGACTGGCTGCTTTGCCAGTGCGAGCAAAATTGGTGTTACGACATGAGTACGAGTGATTTTGTACTTTTGGATCAAAGCCAGAAACGTCTCCAGATCGAAGCGCGGCATCGTCACAATGGTGGCACCCCAAGCAAGGCTATAATTCAGCATGACCATGCCGTAGCAATGAAAAAAAGGTAAGACTCCGATGACTGCATCAGCCTCGCTGACTGGTTCGCAGTTTTTGAATTGGTAAAAGTTTGCCATAAATGTAGAGTGGGTGTGCATCACACCTTTAGGCAAACCAGTGGTACCACTAGAGTACAGCAGGACAAGCAAATCTTCTTGTGGATTGATGTGTACGGATGGAACTTTGCCTGAACTTTCTAAAAGCTGGGAAAATGAAGTCGCTCCAGCTGCTGAACCAAAAACAAAAACTTCTTTTACCTTTGACTCTCGCACTGCTTCTAATGCTTGAGTAACAAGCGATGGTACTGTGACCAAATATTTTGCACCAGCATCATTGAGTTGATATGCAAGCTCATCTGCTGTATAGGATGGGTTGACTGTGGTGATCACACCGCCCAAAGTTGCTACGGCATGGAAGGCGATCGCATATTCAGGAAGATTCGGGCTATAAATCGCGAACACATCACCTTGAGAAAAACCACGCGCAGCTAAACCAGCAGCTACTCGACCGATGGAGTCTGCCAATTGTCCATAAGTGATGATGCGGTCTGTCAGCCCTTCAATGAAAGCTGGTTTATGGGCTAATTCTACTGCTCGTTGCAATACAAATTCTGTCAGTGGCTGCTCAGGTATAGAAATATCAGGATATGGACTACGAAATATCATCGAATGTGATTCTTTAGTCAATATATACAGGATAGGTTATAACGGTTTTTAACTAAATGTCAAAACCTTTTTTGTAAAAAAAAAGACATAAAACTAGAACAAATTGTACCTCATCCGGATGACAAGCACTTTAAAAACTGTATATTAGCTGGTTTTTAATATTTATTTAGTAATGTATTATTTATTATTCTATCAGCTAGATAACGAGGATACAAGGACAGATAAGACAGTTAAGCAGACAGTTAAAAATTTATTCAGACAGATAAGACAGATAAGACAGATAAGACAGTTAAGATATTTGACTTTAGACTAAATGAACGTTGCTGAATCAAGATATGAATTTCACGCATTTCTATTGATCAGCACTACGCAAAAAACCCGGTTAAGAGCAAAAATCGTCTGTTTCGCAACTAGATACGAACGAAGAAACCGGGTTTCACAGCACATGGTGCGTAAGTCCTATTGATGTAGAGATGTTGCATCCGAAAGTTCTACAGGGATTTACTTTGCCCTTGGTCGCAGCGATGTTCACCCCCATGCTGAAATAGGGGGTACTCGCAGGGCTGACGTTCCTGGGCGTATCGCCAACAATTCAATCTTTAGAAACTTGCTTAATCATCCACAATTTGTTACAAAAGTACAGAGAACTTCTATAAACTTAAACTAGAATGCTAGGCGGACTTACTGGTTTAACAGATCCTAAAGGCGCTGACTGGGGCGAGCGTATGCTCAATACTGTCGCCAGCCAAACGATTCGCCACTTGTTCTCTCAAAGCGAGTCAGTGGAAGTCTCTGTTCGCTGCAATCCTTCAAGTAAACTTTTGCAGGGCAGCATCGATAGCTTCACAATGAAAGGTCGTGGCTTAGTTATCCGCAGACAATTCGCTGCGGAGGAACTTTCTGTAGAAACTGATGCCGTTGCTATTGATTTTAGCTCCGTTTTGAGCGGTAAGCTGCGCCTGAAGCAACCGACTCAAGCTATTGCTCAAGTCGTGCTACTAGAAGCAGGCATCAACCAATCCTTTAAAGCAGAATTGGTGACAAAGCGCTTAGAAAATCTTACTACACCAGCACTGACAGAATTATCTGGTGGTCAACCAGTCTCTTTTCCCGAAGTTCAAGTAAAGTTACTGCCTCAAAACCGATTGCGAATTTTAGCCAAGGCAGATTTAAACAACGGTGAACTTGTACCGCTGAATATGACTGTCACTATAGGTATTGAACGACGGCGACGTGTTAGTTTTAAAAACCCAGAAATTGATCTTAACGAGGTAAGCGAAGCACAAAAGGAAATCTCACAAACCTTGAGTCTAGCGCTGGTGGAAATTTTAGATAATATGGTGGATTTAGACCGCTTTGACTTAGATGGGGTGAAAATGCGTCTTAATCGTTTAGAAACAGAGGGTGAACGGCTCATTTTTAGTGGTTATGCAGAAATTGAGCGTATTCCCAAAAATCCCTGATTTTCATTTATTTTCATCTGCTGGACGCAGAGTCTCCAAAATAGCGATCCCAGGCACAGCCTGGGAACGAGAAATTAAGTGTTGAGTTAGCGACCAATACCTACGTACTGGAAACCTGCTCTAATCATCATTTCGGGATCAAGGAAATTACGACCGTCAATCATCACAGGGTGGCTCATCAACTGTGCCATTTTCGCGTACTCCAAGTTTTTGAACTGCTCCCATTCGGTTACAAGCACCAAGGCATCACAACCATCAGCAAGTCTTTCAGCATCCGTTTCTACCAGCACACCAGAAAGACCATGACGCATACCTGTTTGAGAAACAATTGGGTCGTATGCCTTAACTCTAGCTCCCAATCTATTCAATTGCTCAATAACATTAAGCGCTGGAGCATCCCGCATATCATCGGTATCAGGCTTGAAAGTTAAACCCAGCAATCCGACAGTTTTACCTTTAAGAATTTTCAGGGTTTGCTGGAGTTTTTCTATGGCAAGTAACCGCTGGCGTTCGTTGACACTCACAGCAGCTTTGAGCAATTGTGTCTCATAACCGTAGTCATCTGCGGTGTGAATAAGTGCAGAAACATCTTTGGGGAAGCAAGAACCACCCCAACCAATACCAGCGTTTAAGAACTTGTTACCAATACGGGAATCTAAACCGATACCTTTTGCCACTTGAGTGACGTCAGCACCAACGCGATCGCAAATATTTGCAACTTCGTTAATAAAACTAATTTTCGTTGCTAAGAAAGCATTAGCAGCATATTTAATCATCTCCGCTGAACTCAAGTCTGTTACCAGCACTGCTACTGGGGGTAGAGATGGATCAGCTGCAAACTTGCGCTCAACAATCGGGGCATACAGTTCTTGCATCATGGCGATCGCTCTGGGACTGTTGCCTCCTAAGACGATACGGTCAGGGTTAAACGTATCATACACAGCCGAGCCTTCTCGTAAAAACTCTGGATTACTAACGACATCAAATTTTGCTGTTGTCTCAGCTAACTTATCGTAGCTTGGCGCTCCACCAGCGGTGATGAGTGTATTTTGGCGTTCGGCTATGCCATCTAAAACAATCATCCGTACCCAGTCTCCCGAACCAATGGGCACTGTAGATTTATTCACAATCACCTTATACCCACCGTTTAAATGGGCACCAATACCACGGGCAACCGCTTCAACATAGCGGGTATCGCTCTCCCCTGTTGGTAAAGGTGGTGTTCCCACGGCAATAAATAAAATTTCTCCGTGGGCGACTCCTGCAGCTAAGTCTGTTGAGAACTGAATCTTACCTGTATGAATCGCAGATTGCATAATGTCTGATAGTCCAGGTTCAAAGATAGGCGACTGCCCGGACTTCATTATTTTGACTTTCTCTTCGTTGTTATCTATACAAACAACATCATGCCCGATGTGAGCTAAACATGCACCTGTGACCAGACCTACATAACCAGTACCGATGACGCAAACACGCATTTTGTGCTATTCCTCGCTTTTAGGAGTTAATTTTTTACAAGATATTTTCCGTTTTGAAGTCCTGAGTATCAAATTTTCAGAATCAGTACTCAGGAGATATCGCCCTTGTTGCATCAAGGGGTTTCTCTTCTAGGAAGGCTAAGAGTTACGGGGCGCCACACGCTCGCGGAAATCTTCTATAGTCAGCTTTAACCCTTGTTGCAAAGGAATACTAGGTTCCCAATTTAACCAAGTTTTTGCCCTTGTAATGTCGGGACGGCGGCGACGTGGATCGTCAGAAGGTAATGGTTCAAACTTGATCTGTGCGTCGGGGTTGACCAAATCTTGTACTGCTTTCGCCAATTCTAAAATCGTATACTCATCAGGATTTCCCAAATTGACGGGACCAACGTATTCGTTATTCATCAGTCGTATCAGTCCGTCTACCAAATCTGATACGTAACAAAAACTACGGGTTTGCAAACCCTCTCCATAAACGGTTAAAGGAATACCCCGCAACGCTTGAACGACAAAGTTGCTGACAACTCGACCATCGTTTTCTAGCATTCGAGGTCCATAAGTGTTAAATATGCGGGCTACCCGAACATCGACTTTATTTTGTCTGTAATAATCAAATGTCAAAGTCTCAGCAATTCTTTTACCTTCGTCATAACATGAGCGAATTCCAATAGGATTAACGTTACCCCAGTATTCTTCGCTTTGAGGATGAATTTCTGGATCACCGTAGACTTCACTCGTAGAAGCCAACAAAAACCGTGCCTTCACACGTTTAGCCAACCCCAGCATATTTAACGTCCCCATAACGTTAGTTTTGACTGTTTTCACGGGGTTGTACTGATAATGTACTGGGGAGGCTGGGCAAGCCAGATGGTAAATTTGATCAACTTCCAAGCGAATTGGTTCAGTAATGTCATGACGGATCATTTCAAAGGAAGGATGATCTAACCATTTGAGTATGTTCCCTTTGTGTCCTGTGTAAAAGTTATCCAAGCAAAGGATATCGTGCCCACCAGCTATTAATCGGTCGATTAGATGGGAGCCAATAAACCCAGCACCGCCCGTTACCAAAATTCTCATAGTTCCCCAATTACCTACAGATATTTGCAGTAGTGATTGCGCTTGTCTTCAGATGACCCAGCCTTGAAACAAAAGTACACTACTAGTGTCTCATTGATAAGGTTTTGTTAAACTTAGCAGTTTACCCATAAATGCTTTTTTGTTATCTTTGCATTTTTTTGCTTCAATTTTTTTGATTGTAAGTCACAAATACCTTTGTTTACACTAGAAAAATAGCAAAATCATCGCAAAAATGTAAGCAGTTTCGCAATATTTCACCGAATCTTTAAAATTATAAAGTTTGTCGTAGATTTTCAAAGTTTTTACTTACGTAAAGCCGGTCAAATTTTAACCATAAAAGAACTAAATCAGCTAACTAAAACAAGCTCTACCTTATATAGCGTGTGCATTCTGTACAACTGAGTGGAGAGGTTAGAATCTATGCTCATGTCCACAGTCTTTGATTCCTCAATTTTTCAATTAAGGGGGTTACCAATCTTTATTCAATGACATTCTGGATTCTGAGTTTTGTGTTCTGCGTTGTTGTTCATAGAAGAGGAAAACTTTTCCGTTTCATTTTCCAGTATTGTGAATAGGCGGGAAAAGTAGGAAAAGTAAGTTTTATAGATTATAGGGCTTGCTGAAGTTTTCGTTCTTTGAATTAATACCAAGTTGGATGATGATAGGGATCAAAAAAATAAAATACCTACCATGGTCATATATATCTTGGTGAAACAGACGATTTTTGAGGGGTTCTTTGAGGATTACAGTCAAATGTTAAAAACAACTCTTCTGATTAATTGAACTGTATCGACATATACGATTCCTATTTTATTTTTGAACGCAAGTCAGTACAGTTTATGTTAAGCATTCCCTGTTAAGCGTTCCCTGTTAAGCGTTTCCTGTTAAGCGTTCTCTACCTTAACGAGTTCGTTCATAAACCAAACCGGATTCCTATATAACCATGTTGAATTACACAATTCCTTCTGACATAGCAGCTGTGGTACTACTAGTGACTTCAGTTTGTACAATAATATCTTGAGTACGTTGAGGTTCTCCTAGCATAACAATTGAACAGGTGAGTTGCTTAGCTAATTGAGTTGTGACATCGCTAATAGCTAATCCTCCTGGAACAGTGCGATTACGTATAAAAGGTAATACAACTAAGTCATATAATCGTGCTGCTTGCAAAATCGCTTGAGCAGTATTCTCATGAGGTATGATTTGGATTTCTGGTGGATTTTGCAGTGCTAATCTAGAAATTAGTAGAGATAATTGCGATCGCCTCCAAGCAATCTTACTTGAACTAGTACGTCGTTCGCAGACATTTAATACGGTAACTTGGGCTTGATTTGCATCTGCTAAAATCTGGGCAAATCTTACAGGCTGCAATGAAGGTGTCATCAAATTTTCCAGTGGTACCAAGATGCGCTGAAATTTTTTTGGTGATTCTACCAGACGTGTGACTGCTACTGGACAATGGGATGCCCACAAAACGTTATCAATAACATTACCAAATAAACGTGCTTTGAATCCAGTACGTTTACCCCAACCCATGATAATCAAACTAGCTTTTTGTTCTCGCGAAGCCCTGCTAATTCCTTGGGCAAAAGCATCGTCAATTCTTAGCAATGGTTGTGCTTCGACTCCCAAGACTTTACTCAGTGCGGTGGCTTTTGCCAGTAAGCGGTGACTTCTTTGCACAGAAGCGTCTAATTGGGGTGCATCCATATGAGCAAAAGCGGTTGCGATCGCTAGTGGTATAATTCTGCCATGAGACTGTCGTGCCAATAGCGCCGCCATTTCAATCAGGTGCTGTTGTGTTTGGGGATTGTGGACAGGTACTACTATACTGTATGAGCTATCGTTTTCTTCTTGGTTCTGGTAAGTGAGATTGACACTCCCTATGTCCTTCATTCCTGAGTTCGTCAAACCTACAGCGACTCGACTGGTTATGAATAGTCCCAAGGTTGAAGTGATGAGCATAAGGACAATAACGCTACTCAATATCCTATAATCAAGCACGCCAGCTCGATATCCCACTAAGGTTGCTCCTAACGTTGCACCCACTTGAGGTACAGACAGCGACCACATTGTTAGTGTTTCTTGCCAGTTGTAGCGATAAACGAGTTTTGTCAAAAAAGCAGCGATAAATTTGCTTGCTACTAAACCGATAATAATAAAAAATGTTAGCTGTAGAGTATCAATGCTTTGTAAAAAGGCAGGCACATTCATGAGCAAGCCAAGGTTCACAAAGAAAATGGGAATAAACAATACACTCCCAACAAACACGACCTTTTCTTTAACTGGACCTTCTCCCACAGTTTCATTAACAGCCAACCCTGCTAAAAAGGCTCCAACAATTTTTTCTACTCCAATCAATTGTGCTCCCACAGTAGCAAGAAAAACACAGAGTAACACAAACAAAAACTGATTGCCCTCTTCATCACCAGAACTGCGAAAAAATTGTTTACCTGCCCAATCAAAACCTACTAAAACGACAATTGAGTAGAGTGTTAATAAAGTTACCAATGTCATCAGCCGCCCAAAGCTGAATGATCCATCTTTGATTGCTACACAGATACCTAACACTAACAAGGCAGCAATATCAGTAACAATACTACCCCCAATAGTAACACTTATCGCTTCATTATTGACTACACCCAAACGACTAAGAATGGGATATGCCAAAAGGGTATGAGATGCGAACAAAGAGCCAATTAATATTGACGAATTCCAGTCAAAGTCAAAAAACCGTCCAAGAAAAGTTCCCACGACTAAAGGAACGAAAAAGCTCAAGCTGCCAAATCCCAACGATTGATTTTTTGTGCGACGAAACTGCTGTATATCTATTTCTAACCCTGCGACAAACATTAAGTAAACTAACCCAATGTTTGATAGCACAGGCATCATCGCTGATTTTGTGTTTAATAAATTCCAGCCGTGAGGACCAAGCACGATTCCGGAAATTAGCAAACCCACTAATCCTGGTAGTTGCAACCGCTCAAACACGATAGGCACGACTAAAATAACTACCAGTAAAATTGCAAAAGGAACGATGGGTTCCTTGCCGAAAATTAGGGAAGTTGGTTCCAACGCAAGAACTTGTGAGATGAGTTCCATAGGTAGGACGCAGAAGTGGGGATAGTGAGGCTTTGATTACTTAAGCGTAATCGCTGAATCTATTCAACTGCAAAAGTCACCCTAATGAAAAAAATCAAAAAACCTTAGCTAGACTACCAAAACGATTATCTAAGAACTAACTATCTATGGATGGATCTGGCTCAATATGAACCGTAAGCGATCATAGTCATCTTTAAGCAATACGCTCAAGGTACGTCCGGCTTTGATTATCCATTGTCGATCAGCTTTGCGTAACTGATAAACCTCTCGAATGGCAGCTGCAGTTAAAGATTCTACAGGAGCACCATTGACAGAAAGTAGTGTTCGCAAAAAATCTAGTTCTTCGGTAAACTTAATAATTGCTTCGCTTTCACATCGGAAAACCGCTTGATGAACTTGTGGGGGACGAGGAGGCAGATACTGAAATACCCTAGTATTTGAAACATGAGCATCTGGTGATTGCTCAAATCCTACAATTGCAGCACGAAACTCTGTTTTTAGCATAGCAAATATCTGGGGTTGTTCCTCTCGCAAGTCCTGCAGTGACAATCCTAAAGCGACTGCCCGATGTACGGAATCCACAGGCATAGTTGTTGCATAATACACCACAGCATAAATTTGATTGCCTGACTCCTCATCAACTGAACGTACCCAGCTGCCAAAGGGAGGCATAGAGGGAAAGCTCAAATCGTCGGGTTCCAAACACTGAGCTAAAAATTCGCAACTAGAAGTCTCGATAACCTCCGCGATATGATTCGGATGGCGATCGCTTCTATCAAACTGTGGTAAAGGAAGGCGCATAAGCAATTCAAAAAAAGAATTCAGCAATTCTTGAGTCAGAAGTAACAAGTCAGACTTCTGGCTCAAGAATTGCAGTTGGAAGTCACATGCTATCTCCTGCAAAGACGCTGCTTTGTATACCTGCGGCACGCCTGACGGACTTACGTTAGTCACGTACAGCGGGAAACCCGCCCAACACAACCCTGTAGCTCCGTCGATAAAGCTTTTTGGCAGAGTCAGTATGAGGAAAAGCTGTCCACAAGACAATTTCCTCATGACTAACACATGCAAATCAAAGTTGTTTAACTCATGGCTAATGAACGGCAGGTGCTACAACGTTATAAAATCAACCCTACCAGATGCCTACGGAAGGAAAACCGTTCGGCGCTTGCTCACGGCCGAAGCCCTCCTACAGCACCGGCTCCGCAACGCACTGCTTCCTAATGACTATTTCGCTTTCTTGCGTCCTGCTGTGGTTTCTACAACTTCTAATTCCGAAAGGCGAAAGGTAACGAGTTTATCCCAGTTTCCACCTTCAAACAGAACAGCAACTTTGCCATCACTCAGGCGTTGCACAAGTCCTTCAAAACGATAGTAGGTGTCTTGTGGATTTTTGACGCGAACAGTTGCTCCTGGTAAGATCATCATCTTTTCCCTTGGTTGTTTCCTGTTAATAGCTTAATCTTTCTCAAGCTAGGTTTGTATTGTATTAGTACTATTTACTCATGCTATTGATGAATCATGATAATTTGGGGGAGTATAGCCCACTTCTTGTAGAAGTGGGACAGACAGTCGCTGCTTTCGGCTGAGTTACAACAACTAATACTTCTGCCGTTGTCGAAAATTTGCGACCGATTCTACCAACCCCAAGGCAATGAAGTTTGTTAGCATTGCCGAACGACCATAACTCATCCAAGGAAGGGGAATTCCTGCCACTGGTGCTAAACCAACGGTCATACCAATGTTAACAATCATCTGAAACACAATCATAGACAAAACACCTGCAGCAAGCAAAGAGCCAAAGTTATCTTTGGCAGTTTGGGCAATATGTAATAGCCGCTGACAAATGAAGCAGAAGATAACCAATACGACTAGACAGCCAATAAAACCAAATTCTTCGCCTACAGCGGAGAAGATAAAGTCTGTGTGCTGTTCAGGGACAAAATTTAATTGAGTCATAGGACCTTTGAAAAGACCCCATCCCGACAATTCACCAGCACCAATGGCAATGCGCGATTGAATCAGGTGATATCCTGCGCCCAGAGGATCGTGTTCAGGATTCATGAATACAGTCAATCGGTTTTTTTGATACTCCTTCAAAACATGATTCCAAGCAAATATACCTAATTCCCCACCCAAAAGGTTAAGAGCGATCGCGCCTATACCGCCAATAACGTTTTGTTTCCTAGGCAGAGTTAAAAATCCAACCAGTCCCATAGTAGCTGACCAGATTAACCCTAAGGCTGTGAGGGATATTTGATTAAACAAAACTATCGGTTGTTCAGATAACGGCCAAGATATGCTGAACAAAATCCCTGCAATAATCGGAGAAACAAGTAGTATTAACCAGCCAGGATGGGCATTTGCCCAATACAACATCCCTAAGACAATCGCACCAAAGACCAATGATGTTGCCAAATCTGGCTGTAAAAATACCAATGCCCAAGGTACAGCGGTGATTGCTAAAGCCCGGAAGACATTATCAAGATTAGAAGCAGTGCGCTTGTGTAACAGCACCGCTAGGGTGATAATTAATCCTAGTTTGGCAAATTCTGAAGGTTGTACGGCAATACCAGCGATGTTAATCCACCGTTGTGCTCCTTTAGCACTGTGACCAACTACCATCACAGCAATTAAGCTCAAGTTGGTGATGGCATAAGTTACCCAGTGCAATTGAATCAGGTTTTCGTAACGGCTTCTAGCAATAAATACGGCAATAATTAAGCCAATGCCTCCCATGAGCCAGTGCCACCACCAATCAGTGAGTCCCTGATTCAACTCCGTACTGCGGATCATGATACCGCCAAAGATGGTGAGAGCAATTGGTAAACAAAATAACAATAGATCTACTTGATGCCAAGGTTTGACCCAGAACTTCCAACTAACTCTGGGAAGCGAACGTTTTGCCAACATTGTATGCGTTTACACTTTAAGTATGAGATTTTAAATTAAAATAACCTAAAATCTGTATTCCAGCCTGAGCAACTCCAACCAGGCAAAAATTTGAATTTTTTGTTTTGAATTTTTTGTCAGGTTATGTCAAAGCAGCAACTGATACTTTGCCAGCAATTGTCAGGGCGATCGCCTTTAATGCTTGAGCACTAGGCGATTCTGGTTCAGCAACAACCACTGGTACACCTTTGTCACCACCAATTCTAGTAGAAATCTCCAGTGGTACGCACCCCAGCAATGGCACTCCTAACTCAGCGGCTGTCTTGGAACCACCGCCGGAACCAAAAATGTCATACTGCTTATCTGGCATATCTGGTGGAATAAAATAGCTCATATTTTCTACTATTCCTAGGATAGGCACATTCATCTGCTGGAACATTCGTAAGCCCTTTCGAGAATCCAGCAGTGCTACATTTTGAGGTGTGGTGACAATAACTGCTCCCACCATTGGCACTGCTTGCGCTAATGTGAGTTGAGCATCACCTGTTCCAGGTGGCATATCCACAATCAGATAGTCTATTTCTCCCCATTCCACTTGGTAGAGAAACTGGCGAATGACTCCATTGAGCATTGGTCCACGCCAAATGACTGGCTGATCCCGGTCGATTAAAAAGCCCATTGAGACTAATTTGACGCCGTAATTGAAAGCAGGTTCCAGAATTTCGCCTTTGTCTGTTGAACGCACTACCATCTCAGCTTCACCCAGTCCTAGCATAGTGGGATCGTTAGGACCATAGATATCAGCATCTAGTAAACCAACCTTCGCCCCTGTTTGAGCCAAAGCAACTGCGACATTCACAGCAACCGTACTTTTGCCAACGCCTCCTTTGCCACTGGAAACTGCAATTATATTCTTAACTCCAGCAATACCAGTGCGATCGCTTAAAGTTTTCTGTTGCGGTGTTTCGGCTGTAACTTCTACAGATACTTCTTTTACTCCTGGAAGTTGTTTCACGGCTTTTTGGCAATCTTCCACAATAAATTCACGCAAAGGACAGGCAGGTGTTGTCAACACTAAGGTAAAGCTAACCTTGCCTCCCTCAATTTTGACGTTGCGAATCATGTTGAGATCTACCAGACTTTTGCGAAGTTCTGGGTCTTGCACTGGTTGCAACACTTTTAGGACTGAACGAGTATCAAGGACATCATACATAATGTTTTTAGTCTTTCTCTTGCAATAATTTTTAACAAAACGTTTTGTTATCTACTAGTAGAATCTTAACTTTTAAGCGCTATTTATCGTTCACAATCTCAAGTCAATAGCCAGTAATCTGTAGTCGGTGAGTCCAAAGTCAGTCGTTGTTTTACTCATGACTAAGGATTTCACCAGTGTGAAGGACTACGCCTTACGGTGAGTAAGCGCGCTGCTTACTCACTAATGACCCTTCGGGTATCTCAATAGCCCTGCCTTGCCCGCACTCGCGTTCACCAGACGCGCTCGTCCCAAAGGGAGCCACTGCGGACGCCACATGCCTCTGTCGGGAGAACGCCAGATGCTACAACGGGGCGGCAGGTTTTAGGGGGAAGCTTCCCCCCAAAAGCTGCGAAGTCTGCCGGATGGAAGATTCCACCCGGCGAGCTTCGCGCCTTGGGAACCCCCCTTCGGGGAAGACCTCCGGTCTCGCTGCGCTAACACCAGTCGCCTAGGTCGGGAAACCCTCCTGCAGCGCTGGATTCACCGCAACGCACTGGCTCCCCTCCTGTAGCAGTGGCTCGTCTTGGGGTTTCACGCGCTTGTGCTTTCCGACGCAAGGCGACAGGAACGTACTGGCTCCCCAAGTGGGGCAAGTGGCGTGACACGCGCTGCGGGACAAGGGACGCCAGATGCCTGGCTGTCGGGAAACCCCAAGACCGCAGCCGGTTGTCGTCACTAATGACTAACAATCAAAACAACCATCTTTGAGAGATTTTCGCTTTCTGGATACCGCTTGTAATGTTGCTTCCTCAACTGCTTGGACTAAGGCTCGTGCTACGCGATCCGCGTAAGGACGAGAAAAAGACCAGATTAAGGGCGACAACCAACCACGTAGCGTTACAGAATATGACAAACAAGTGCCACAGACTGTAGATTCTACTTTATAAGTCACCCGTTCTTCTACACCAGGAATTGCTAGTACTCTGACACTCAGTAATTCCCTAGGATTGACGCGTTCTACAAAAATGCGAATCGGAATTGGCGACAAGCGTGTAACCGCTTGATAGATCAGTCCAGGTTTGGGTACTAATCCATATGGAACGTTAGTGCTTTTGAATAATGGATGCCAAGAAACATCTGCTATATCAACCACTTTTTGCCAAAGTTCATCCACAGAAGCAGAACTGATTTCTCGGTAAGTCCGCACCAGAGAAAGGCAAAACCGACGACGTTTGCGGTGGACGAATTTGGATAACCAAGCTCGCATTTTTCTATTCCTCCTCCCTACACCTTTTGTGGTAACTTTGGCATGGTCAGCATTTGCGTTCAGCCCTTGCATTAAACTTTTTCAAAATTGTCCTCAGCATAGTAAGTCGCCATTTCATATATATGCTAATTTGATGAGTGAAATGTAACTCAGACTTTTTCATTAACTTTGATTAACAAATACGCTCTTTGAGTCCGGGGACATCAATATACATTCGCCTTTGGGGGAAGTCTCTGCTCATGGAAAATCCATCGTGCATTATTTTCAAATCCTGGCTCATAACTCGATTATCACTCTAGCGTGTTGATTTGGGCAGTGAAAAAAAGATTCAACATAGCGCTCTTGTGAAACTACTTGGTTAGTGACGCCCAGAGCATTTATGCTCTGGGCGAGCAACAACTTTATTTATATATATCAATCAGCGCCCCCTGCGGATGTGGCCAGAGATTTTTTTTTGGACAGAAGTTGAAATTTCCCGGGTGAAAAGTGCTTATAGACTTATTTGCCAGAGTGTTGTATTCATCCTAAAACTTTACAGAAACATAAACAACTTGAAAAAAATCAATAAAAGCACAAGTACACACCCATTTGAGGGAAAATAACTATCTGTAGTCAGGTGCGTCAGTTGTGATTAATGCTTGACTATATTTTCATTGGGCAATTTTAGCCTGCTTTCTGGTGTCAGTTGCTCAGAAATTTTCAGTTGAAAAATTCTTGCTTTTACCAAAATTGTAATAAATGGTTATTGAGTCTATGGTCATCAACTCCCAAACTCCAACAATGCGGGCAGAATCTACTCAAACTCTACCAACTGACGCCAAAGCCAGAGTTAGTCAGTTCATGAAACAATTGCAAGACAAAATCACTCAAACGTTAGCAGAACTGGATGGTGTGGGGAAATTTCAAGAAGATGCGTGGGAACGCCCAGAAGGAGGCGGAGGGCGATCACGCATTCTGCGTGAGGGTGCAATATTTGAGCAAGCTGGGGTCGGTTTTTCGGAAGTTTGGGGTTCTCATCTACCACCTTCAATTTTAGCGCAGCGCCCAGAGGCAGCAGGGCACGGTTTTTATGCCACAGGCACCTCAATGGTATTACATCCACGTAGTCCTTATGTACCAACCGTTCACCTCAATTATCGCTACTTTGAGGCAGGTCCAGTGTGGTGGTTCGGTGGCGGTGTAGATTTAACCCCTTATTACCCCTTTGCCGAAGATGCAGTCCATTTCCATAAAACACTAAAGCAAGCGTGTGATGCTCATCACCCAGAATATTACCCGGTGTTTAAACGCTGGTGTGATGAATATTTCTACCTAAAACACCGTGGAGAAACGCGGGGTATTGGCGGACTGTTTTTTGATTACCAAGAAGGTCGGGGTTCCTTGTATCGGGGTCTTGAGAATGATAGTCCAGCAGCTAGTTACAGTAACCAAGTCGGTACACTAGAACCACGGAGTTGGGAAGAACTGTTTGCTTTTGCACAAGAATGTGGTTACGCCTTTTTACCAGCTTATGTACCAATTGTTGAAAAGCGACAAAAAATGGAATATGGCGATCGCGAACGAAATTTTCAACTGTATCGCCGGGGAAGGTATGTAGAATTCAACTTGGTGTATGACCGAGGTACGATTTTTGGATTGCAAACCAACGGACGCACTGAGTCAATTCTGATGTCTCTACCACCCTTAGTCCGCTGGGAATACGGTTATCAACCTGAACCAAACTCTCCTGAAGCCGAGTTGTACGAAATCTTCCTCAAACCTCAAGACTGGGTAAACTGGATACCAAGTAGTCCGAAATCATGAGTTCTAAGAAGTGAAGTATTAATCATCTGCAACTCTAAATTCCCTTGAGAGGCTAAATACGAAAATTCTACACTCAGTATTCAGCACTCACTACTTCTTTAGTGAGTTAGACTACTAAAGAGAAGCACTTAGCAATAAATATGACAGTTAATGCTGTAGCTTTTAAATCATAAGCTACAGTATCAGATAAACTTGTCGTAGGTTTGGGTTCCTCACTCAGTCTGGAACTTATTCCAGTAGTAAAAAGGAGGAGAAGAGTCGCAAAAACAAGGGTTTTGGCTTTGATCCTGTTAAGAGGAAACTATACCGTAGTCTCTTTATAGAGGAGTGTCAAGGGAAAGTTCAGTGATATATTACATAGATCAAAAAACTTATACTACTCAAGAGGGGAAAACTGTTACCGTTTTAACACCGACTGGTCGCTTGGATATTACTACTGCTTGGCAATTTCGTCTGAAGTTGCAAGAGTGTATTTCTAAAGTCAGTCGTCATCTTGTAGTTAATCTCGGTCAAATCAATTTCATAGATAGTTCCGGTCTGACCTCTTTAGTCGCTGGAATGCGCGATGCTGATAAAGTTAAGGGCAGTTTTCGCATTTGTAATGTACATCCAGAAGCAAAACTGGTGTTTGAAGTCACCATGATGGATACAGTTTTTGAAATATTTGAAACAGAAAAGGAGGCTTTAGAAAGTGAATCTGGTAGTATTGCTAGCTAATATTGCTAGCTAGTACTGAGTTGCATTCAAAGGTAGTACCTTGGATCAAGAAGCAGTGCACTTACTCCCCACACGGATTTTGGCTCTTCGGTCAGTAGTCAAAAGCCCCCGTAGCATCTACAGTGGAGATCAGATAATTCACGCATTACCATCCCCGTATATCTAGATGCTATTTATGAATGCAACTTGGTATGAGCAACAGAAGAATTTTTACGTCACAACTCAGTAGTGTTCTCTCTTTGTATAGCAGTAGGGACCTAAAAGTGCTCCCCAAATGGCTTTTCCAGTCGTGGGATCAATTCCTTTGTCGTAGCTGAAAAACTTATCATCAGTGACCTCAAAGCCCAAGGAAATTTGCACGATATTACCACCGACACTAAAGCAGCAACGAGTGTCTGGAGGTGGGGTAGCGTTGAACTTATAACTATTGGGGGCTAATAACTGCTGGGTAAGGTTAAGCACACAGCCCGCTAGTAACTCTAAATGATTGGGTGTCAATGTGTTGAGTAAAGCAGGATTTTGACCAGCACCAATCAAAGTACTTGGGTCTTTGATCATATAGTACTGGATTTTTAGAGGTACATCAGGGCTTGCCCTGAGCGAAGTCGAAGGGTCACTTCCTTGCAAAATCCGCATAATGCGCTGGCGGTAGGGTCGCTCTAGGTTGACAATATTGGCTTGTTCAGCAAAGATGGTAACGCTGTCTTCTGAAAAAAGAGGGACAAGTCTGTGCCATAGACGAAGGTGAACGTACCAAGCAGGCTCTGCAACAGCTTGTTCTCGATTATCAAATTCACCACACAGATAATTAGCAAGGGTAAGTAGTTGTGCTGGAAAACTCATAGGTGTCATTTTCACGATTCCATGCAAGCAATTTGGTTCTGCAATGTGGTGAATTGTTGTTATAATCACAGCTTACATCTTCTGTGCTCAAAGAATTGCACATTATAAAAGTAATTTTGGCACTCCAGTTTTCGCGCTTAAAACTGAAACTTGGCAAAGTGCCATTAAAGCGAGACAATAAGAGTACGTCGCCCTTGAAATTTGCTTTGTGAATAACCTCCGTACCGTATCTGATACTAAGCGAACTTTCTACAACCTTCATACCCGTCCGATAAACACTATTTATCGTCGGGTTGTGGAAGAGTTAATGGTGGAAATGCACCTACTGTCAGTAAATGTTGATTATAGCTACGATCCTATTTATGCCTTGGGCGTCGTCACTGCTTTTGACCGCTTCATGGAAGGCTATCAGCCAGAACGGGATAAGGAGTCTATTTTTAATGCCCTCCTTCGATCTGTAGAAGAAGATCCACAACGCTACAAACATGATGCTCAACGTTTGCAAGCATTGGCGACAAGCATAAGCGCTTCGGAACTCACTGCGTGGTTAAGCCAACAAACTCCTCTCAATCGGGATGCTGAGTTTCAAGGCTCTTTACAAGCAATAGCGAACAATCCGAAATTTAAATACAGCCGCTTGTTCGCGATCGGTTTATTCTCTTTATTAGAATACTCAGAGCCAGAGTTAGTGAAGGATGAAAAGAAACGCAACGAAGCACTAAAAACAATAGCCAATGGCTTGAAAATCTCTGATGACAAACTCAACAAAGATTTAGAGATTTATTATTCTAATATAGATAAGATGTCACAAGCTTTGACAGCGATGTCAGATATGGTTTTAGCCGACCGAAAAAAGCGGGAACAGCGTGCTCAACAATCAAATACCAAAGTCGCTCCGCCAAAAGCTAACGAATAGCTATAAGTTGTAACTATTAAACGCATAATGATGAATTATGAAGCGAGACCTCTGATTCACAATTCATCATTGATGCTCGTTTCTTCCTTACTTTAGAAACGTAGTAGTTTGTATATAAAGCGATTAATAATCGAAAGACTTACTAAAATTTATTTTCTATATGTTTAGGTTTTAGCAACAAGAAAGCATCTTGTGCAGGGGAAGCAGGAAGAGAAAATACTTCCCCCTCATCCTCATTACCTCTTAGGAGTAGGATTGGTTTGTCCGGAAGGCGCTGTTGGTACTTTAGGTAATACAGGAGAAGTTCCTGGATTAACTGGGCTTACACCTTGGTTAATTTGAGATGGATTGGGTATTGTGGGAAGATTGAAGTTGGAGTTAGTTTGTGGATTGATGGGTGAAGTGTTGGGTAGAGATGGTATTCCTGGCGCAGAACCAGACGAGGGTAGAGGCGAAGTTGTGGGTTGATTAGAGAAAGATGGTGTTGTGACAAAAGATATGCGATCGCCTCCCACTTGTCGCCACAAGTCTATCATTGATATAACATCATTGTATGTTGCTGTTTGACTGACTCTCAAAGCTAAAATAGCGTTGGGAGTTTGTTGAAGGTATCTGTTAAAAGTTTCTTTGATCTGTTCCCGTTTGACTAACTCATTCTCTACGTAAGTCTGACCAATAGCGTCGATCGTCAAAGTTAATATTTGCCGTTGAGCATTTGCTAATGGTCTATTTACGTTAGGTTTATTAGTAATAGATGGCGTGCTGGTAGTTGATTTAGGTAAATTTATACTAATTTCTTCTTGGCGAGTGAATTGCAAAGCTGCCAAAAGAAAAAATGTCAGTATACAAAAAACGACATCTATTAAAGGAATAATTTGAATTTGGACGTCTTCTACTGGAGTCTGTAGGTTAATTTTCATTTTCTTGCTCTTCTACCTGAGTTTGGGGCTTTTTTTGTTAACTATCTTTTGGTTCCGACAAATCAGACTCTGACGGGGGTTCAGGTGTTTCAGAAAACTTGGATTTGCCTCTTTTTCGAGGAGGATTGAGCTTATCTGGTATGGAATCCCCTATGATTGTTACAGGTGGTATTATATTTTCAGATCTCATCTTTGTGTAGTCAGGTGGAGACTGGAGATACAGCAACTCCATATCATTGCCTGCCCTGCGGAAAATTTTCACTTGGTTAACGACTATGCCTTGAAATAAGCGGTAGAATGCCAAAGTAACGATCGCAACAATAAGTCCTGTTGCCGTACTAATCAAAGATTCCCCAATACCATTGGTAACTCCGGCTGTAGATTCGGTTCCTAAATCACCAATGCGAATAGAGCGTAAAGATTGAATTAACCCTAAAACCGTACCTAACAATCCTAACAAGGGCGCAAGAGCAATCACAGCCTCCAGGAGTTTTTCGCCGCGTCGCATTCCAGCCAATTCGTCTTCTGCTGTTGCTTCTAACGCCAGTCGGAAACTTTCGAGATCGCTTTTGGGAAGACTTAAAGGTGCATAGAGAAACCGTCCGATGGGCTGCTTTGTTGCTTCTCTGGCAATATCAGCAGCCGACATCCAATCTACACGGGCAGCATCCAAAACGCGATTAACTATCTCCTTTTCCTGGTTTAAAATTCGTAACCAGAACCACAAACGCTCAAAAATCACACTTAAAGATAAAATCGACAGAGCAAGCAATGGCCACATTGCTGGTCCGCCCTTCTTAAATAAGTCTAGGATATCCACTGTTGTAAGTTTCCTCCTTTCATTTGTAGTACAATTGTCCTGAAGCAGCGATTATTTTAGAGATTAAAGCACAACTATCATAATCGTTTACCATTCAAGAGTTGAGATGAGTGCAATAACTTACGAGTAGCATCTTCCAGACCAAGTAGGGCGGTTATTCCCACAGGAAGTGTAGGTCATTATTTGCCAAAATTAAAGGTAACTGAAGGTAAAAATCTATGAATCCGATCCAATCACTTTATACTTGGTACCGCAATGTACTTCGTAACCCTAAGTACCGCTGGTGGGTAATTTTAGGAACACTGCTTTATTTTGTCAGCCCAATTGATGTTGTTCCGGACTTCTTACCGATAGTAGGAGAAATTGATGATGTCTTTCTGATGACATTACTAGTTACTGAGGTATCTGGGCTAATGATTGAAGGCTTTAAAACGCGTAAAGGTCAGGTTGACCCTCAAGCCACTAATAATACTACCCAGGATTCTACCTCCAGCGCGAATACAATCGATGTTGATGCTGTTTCTGTTAAGTAGTATTTATAACATTATAAAACCTAACAACCCCCTCCTTTTTGTTTGTCGCTGCTGACAAATTGACTTTTTAGGAAGGGGGATATTTTTTTATTTAGTCATTAGTTATTCAGCTTCTAAGTAGTTAAAATATATACCAAACATAGCATAGACAATTTTTAATTATTTATTTTTCATTACCTATGACAAAACGCCAAATCATCGGACTACTACCTGCTGGTGGACAAGCAACCCGGATTTCTCCTTTACCACTTAGCAAAGAGTTATATCCGATTGGTTTTCAATATTTTGGTGTAAAATCTAACTGGCGTCCGAAGGTTGTTTCTCAATATCTGCTAGAAAAAATGCAACTAGCAGGCATTGATAAAGCATATTTTATACTGCGTTCTGGAAAGTGGGATATACCAGCATATTTTGGAGATGGCACGATGCTTTCCATTAGTTTGGGCTATCTCATTATGGGCTTGTCTTATGGTGTGCCTTTCACCTTAGATCAGGCTTATCCTTTTGTCCAAGATGCGATCATAGCCTTGGGTTTTCCTGATATTTTATTTCAGCCTAAAGATGCCTACGTACGAATATTGACACGCCTTGAAGTTAGTAACGCTGATGTCGTCTTAGGATTATTCCCGACTGATAAACCTCACAAAGCAGGTATGGTTGACTTTGACGATCAAGG
Source organism: Brasilonema sp. CT11 (assembly GCF_017982655.1). Taxonomy (GTDB): domain Bacteria; phylum Cyanobacteriota; class Cyanobacteriia; order Cyanobacteriales; family Nostocaceae; genus Brasilonema. The sequence goes on from NZ_JABXYX010000095.1 coordinate 24,046, forward strand.
TAAAGTACGGCTGATAATTGAAAAACCTCCCCAGTCAGATTTGCGATACATGTGGGGTATTGCAGTTTGGACACCTGCTTTCACACTGTTTTTGCACGAGTATCTTATGACTCTTCAGGTAAATAGTAACCTATCGCTGCGACCAGAAATACCGATTGGCGATGTGATTCAAGCTGCGATTAATAAAGGTTTTCACGTGGAAGCAGAAGTATTTGCCGATGGTACTTACCTTGATATTGGTACACCGGATGATTTAGTACGAGCTGTGCGGCATTTTGCTGCTTTGGCTGGTGAGGAAAATTTGTAGAGGCGATAAGCCTCCGGCTTGACGCTACGTATATCGCGTCATCTGGGTATGTTCAGATGAGTTGCCGTAATTCATCTAGAGTATTTACCGTTAGGATAGCTCGTTGAATTGCTTTTAATCGCTCTAAATCGGAAAAGTGAGAGATTTCTGGCATCAACTGTAATCCTTCAGCGCCGAATTTTAGCTCCAAACCTAGTTCAATGCCTGATAGTATTCCTCGCCGGATTCCTCGTGCTTCTCCTTCTCTCAAAATTTGCTGATACCAGGGAGATTCGCTTAACACTGCCATATCCCACCTCATAATTTGCTGAACTAATGCACTGTCTAATACGAAGCTAGCAAAAAATGCTAGAACGGTTTCTAACTGATTCAATTGCTCGTCTGCACGAAGAATTTGCAAAGCTTGCTGTATGGTGTTTTCTTCTGCGCCTCCCTTGAGGATTGGTACAAATGGAAGCAAAGATAGCACGGGTTGTTGAAAAGCTATTTCCACATCGACTTCCCAAAGATTTATTACGCGGTAGTCTTGGCGCACTTGTAAACCTGCAAACTCTGACTCATAGCGCGTGGGAATTTCGATATCACCTTCTTTGTCTTTAAGGATATTGATAAGTACGGGGTAGGTAGGCAAATCAAATTTCTCTTCTGCTAGTGCAGCGTATGCCCGCATCCGTTTAGGCATTTCCGGCTTGTAGCGCAATTGTAACTCGTTAAGTACGAGAAATTGTCCATATTGCGGACTTTCGGCGCGGATTAATACGTCACTCTCGCGGCTAATCCATTGGAATTCTGAGTTGAGAATTTCTTGGGCTGTGATGTCGGGAATTTGCGTTACCCATTTTACCCAGTTATCGGGTGCGAGGCTGATTAATTTTTTGGTGCTGATGTCAGCGGATTTTGGCATGAGGAAGTTGATGCGCTGTTGTGGCGATGACTCATTTTAGTAGGTTATGGGTAGGCGATCAGCCGAAGGCAGCAGCGAAGTTATCGCCTACCCATCAAGCATCCGATTACCCTCACTCTGGAACGGTGGAGAACTCTTTCAACCTCAATCTCTGCTTATTTTTTAGCAATATTGCTTATTGACAAATGCGTGTCACCTTAAACTATAAAAGTTTGACCGTTAATTTTTTGGCGGTACTCTCTATAAGCCTGATTAATTGCTTGGATTCCAGCTTTTGCATTGCTAGAACTGTTGACATCAGGGTGATACAGCCTTGCTAATCTCAAGTAGGCACGTTTTACATCCTTTGGATTGTCAGTCTTTTCTACACCCAAAACTTCCCACCATTCTCCAGATGGTACAAACTCAAGTATCGATTCATCACTAACAGAGGTTTGACGCCAAATCTTGATGGTGCCGCTTTTTCCACCACTTACCAGTGTCTTGCCATCATAACTGAACGCAACGGGACTGCATCCAGAAAGAATTTGTATGACTTGCCCAGTCCGTAAATTCCAAATATTAATAATACCGTCTGTGCTGCTACTTGCAAGAGTTTGTCCATCTGGGTTTATGGCAAGAGATACAACTGAAGCTGAGTGTCCATTTAGAGTTTGGAGCAATTCTCCAGTGTGGAGATTCCACAGTTTGATGGTAGTGTCTGTACTACCACTAATTAGAGTTTGATTATCAGGACTGATAGCAACTGTGTTCACTGCTCCTGAATATCCTCTAATAATATAAAGCTGCCCCCAATTTTTTAAATCCCAAATTCTGATAGTTTTATCAGCACTTCCACTGGCAAGGATTTTACCATTAGGACTAAAAGCAACAGACAAAACAGCGTCTGAGTGTCCATTCAAGGTACGTTTTACCTCTTTTGTGTATCGTCCCCAAATTTTGATAGTCTTATCAGCACTACCACTTGCCAGGATTTTTCCGTCAGGGCTGAAGGCTACTGAGTAAACAAAGCCAGTATGACTGTAGGGAGAGTTCAAATGAAAGAATGTACCGAGAAATTTTTTTGTGTCTAAATACCAACTGCTGATTTTGCGAGCAACACCTCCACTGACAAGTGTCTTACTATCGCAGCTGATAGCAACAGATAAAACCGCCTCTTCTTGCCCTGCGAAAGTGTAAAGCCATTTTCCTGTTTTTAAGTTCCATAGACGAACTGTTGTGTCATTGCTTGCACTGGCTAGGGTTTGGCTGTCGGGACTGATGGCGATCGCATTCACCGCAGCTGTATGTCCCCTGAGAGTCTGCACACATCTCCAAGTTTCAGATAATGCTTCTTTGGGAAAGACAACTTCTGCTTTAATATTAGGAGGAGAAGTTTGAGCTTTTTTGTGTAATTCTTTCTTGAGCATCTGTAACTCATCCTCAACTTCCAGAGCGGCAAATTTTTGGTTGAGATCCTCACCAGTCAAAAATGCGTCTAACTCGAACACGGCTGCAGAATAAGCGTCCATCTGCAAGATTTTCTCTTCCATCCTGTCGAAAACCTGTGCTGGTGTTTCTCTTGTTCCAGTTTCGTCTAGCAACTTAGCAATACCGTAGGCGGCGAGTCCAACCACAGCACCAATTCCTGCCATAGAGACTGTACCAATACCAAAAGCTAAGCCTATTTTGGGTGCGACTAATCCCATACCACCAACAACGCTAGAAACACCAGCACCGCCTATTGCCCCAATTCCCATTGCACCATAAGCTGCAGCATCTCCCTCTCCTATTGCCTTGAACGCACCATAAGCAGCAGCACCAACTACAGCGCCAGCACCAACGACAGGAACTGTGCCAATTCCAACTGCTCCAAATCCTCCGGCTAATCCCATCCCGCCTACAGTTGTGGAAACACCAGCACCTGCTATGGTTCCTCCGGCAATAAATGCTGCACCAGTTTTGGAGTTATGTGTCACTTATTTTTGTCCTTAGCTTTACTTTTTCAATAAACGCGTTCCTTTACCACGGTTGCAATCTGTACACAGCGTTTGCAAATTGTTGAGGTTATTACTGCCACCTTTGGAAAAAGGTACGATATGATCAACTTCTAATTGCACTTGCTGACTACTGCGACCACAAAAAACGCACTTATAATCGTCTTTGTCTAAAACCGACACACGAACTGATGCGGGAATGTGGCGGGAGCGTTTACTACTATCTTGCTTTGCTTGAGCTAGGGATTTGGTAGCAGCAGACTTTTTCACCTTTGGCTTTTTAGATTTATCAGCCTTTTCACTGTTAGCCTGATGAATCAAATCCCGAATCACACCACGCACTAATTTTTGGACAGGATTGAGGGACTGTCTTGTCATTATATCATGTCCGGTTAATGACTTACGATTAAACTCCAATTTGAGTCCACCAATGAAAACCCGTTAACCCTCGAATTAAATCTTGCTGTTGAAGTAAAGATTTACAACGATGAAATAAAACCTCCTCT
>NZ_JABXYX010000329.1 GCF_017982655.1 Brasilonema sp. CT11
TAGGGGACCCCGCCTTCCCCTTTTCCCGACAACTGCCACGAAGTCTATTACTTACACACTCACCATTCTCAATCGTGGATCATGAGTACTTCTTTAGTCATTTTTTTTCAAAATAGCTATAAAAACAAATCGGTTAACTTAATTAATTTCCGAAATGACCTTTGCTAAATCAAAGTCTTTCTGTGTTAACCCACCTGCGTCATGGGTTGTGAGTGAAATATTGACTTTGTTGTAAGAAATTTCAAGATCTGGATGATGCTGTGCTGACTCAGCAGGTTCAACAAGCTTATTTACAAATTCTATAGCCTGGATAAAGTCTTTAAATTTGCGTGTACATTTTAACGTTGACGCTTCCACTGTCCAATTTTGCAAATGGCTTGCCCTTTGTTCAATTTCTTCCTCAGTAAGTAGCTGTGTCATATTAACAAATCTCAAATTGATATCAATACGAATCTAAGGTTCAGTCGTTGATTGGCTCTCAGGTGCCACCACTTAACGAGGCACTTGCCAAATCTTGATGATATTATCAGCACTGCCGCCACTAGCAATCATCTTTCCATCTTGACTAACGCTGACAGAATAAATATAGCCTGAATCCCTCTTTAGGGTGCGAATTTCGCCTCCTAAAGAGGGATTCCAAAGTTTTACTGTGTTGTCATTGCTACCACTGACAAGAATAACTTTATTGGAAGTGTTATCGTTACCTGTGGTTGGCAGATATTTGATCGAGTTCACTTTGTCAGAATGTCCCTTCAGCGTGTGGGTAGCTTCTCCTGTTACCAGATTCCAAATTTTAATAGTATTGTCTTTACTGCTACTAGCAACAGTGACATTATCAGGACTGAAAGCCACAGAAAGAATTATGTCGGAATGTCCTACAAAGGTACGAATTTCCTTTTGTGTAGCTAAGTTCCAAAGTTTAATCGTCTTATCCCAACTTCCACTGGCAAGAGTGTTGCCATCTGGACTGAAGGCAATAGAGGCAACTGCTTTGGAATGTCCTTTGAAGGTGTAAATTTTCTTACCCGTTTCCAGATTCCAAAGTTTAATCGTGTGATCCAAACTTCCACTGGCAAGAGTTTTGCCATCTGGGCTAAAAGCGATAGAAGAGACTCCAGCAGTATGCCCAACAAGAGTGGCAATTTCCTGTCCTGTTTCTAGATTCCACAGTTTAATAGTTTTGTCTGCACTACCACTGGCAAGAGTTTTGCCATCCCCAGAGAAGGCGACAGCCCAAACCCATCCTGAATGCCCCTTCAAAGTACGAATTTCTTGTTGATTCGCCAAATTCCATATTTTGATTGTCTCATCATCACTCCCACTAGCAAGAGTTTTACCATCCGCTGAGAAGGCGACAGAATTTACATCACTAGAATGCCCCTTTAAGGTGTTGGGTGAATAAGAATCTTCTGAGGTTGTGTTTGTAGGCTGACTCAGGTTGGAAGGCTTGGTAATGAATCGACCAGCAGAGTATGAATACCAAACTCCTCCCAATCCTAATAATACAATACCAGCGCTAGCTAATAGATGTTTCTTGAGTGGACGATCTAGTAATAATGGAAGTGAGAACTCAGATGATGAGGCGACTGAAATAATCGTTGAGGATAATGATTGTGACGACTGAGGCGATATATCCTTGAGAACTTCATGAACAGATTGATAACGCTGTTGAACATCAATTTTTAACAGCTTATCTAAGACTTTACCCAATTTTTGACGGTCTGGAATTGTTCCACGCTGATTTTGTTGATTCAAATATCGCCGCCAATCAGTCACCCAACTATAGCCATGTTGCATCCATAGTTTAGATGGAGGAATGCCAGTCAGCAAATGAAAACAAGTCGCACCCAAGCTAAATAAATCACTGGCTGGATAAGCCTTTCCATCTTGCATCTGTTCCATTGGCGTGTAACCGTGCGAACCAATACTCGTACCAATTTTAGTCTGTACTGTTGCACTGAGCTGCTTTGAAGCTCCAAAATCAATCAGCACTAATTGCCCATCACTATTACGGCGGATAATATTCTGGGGCTTGATATCTCGATGAATAACTCCACGTTTGTGAATAAACTCAAGAACAGGCAGTAAATCTAGCAAAAAACCTCGAATTTTACTTTCACTGTAAATCCCTTGTTGACGCAATTCTTGTAGTAAATTCTGCCCATCTATATATTGCTGCACCAAAAACAGATAATTATTCTGCTCAAAGTAAGCCAAAAGTGTGGGGATTTGATGGTGTTGTCCCAGTTGTTGTAATTGTTTTGCCTCTTCTTTAAACAGTTCAACTGCCTTTTTTAAAGCTAATGTTTCATGGACTTTGGGTGCTAATTGCTTGACAACGCAAGGTTCATTTAATTTGTCTATATCCTCTGCTAAATAAGTTCTACCAAATCCTCCTTCATTAGATAGTAGCTTGATAACACGATAACGACCCCTCAAAAAAGGAATTAATGGTGTACTGCAACTTGAGCAGAATTCGTTCTCATCTGGATTTACAGGATTTGGACAATCGGGATTCAGACAGCACAACATACTGGGAATCAATTTGCAGCTTGAGTGTATATTAAGATTATGCGATCACGTATATTTTTACCATCTGCTGTGTGAGTGAGTAATCTTCTCATGTTTTCTCAACCTAGTACTGAGTTCTTAATTAACTATCTTATAATTTAAGTGCTTTTAGGGGATTCAGCTTGAACAATACGTTGAGATTTTTTTTGAGTATGAATTATACCAGTTACCTATTTCATCTGAATTTGGCTGTTCTCCGGATTCTTAGATTTATACCTAGTTGCGGGTCAATCATCTCACCCCCCATTGTC
>NZ_JABXYX010000096.1 GCF_017982655.1 Brasilonema sp. CT11
TTAATTCAAACTGGTTAAACACAAGCAAGTCATCGACTAGTTTAGCCATGTAGCGAGCTTTGTGTTCAATAATTTGTAGAAACTTTTGTTGTTTAGACTCATCTAGCTTCTCGCCATATTGCTTGAGTGAGGATAGAACTGAGGTAAGCACAAACGGAACCTTTGCCATTAGTCCCAGCAACATGAATCACTGGAACTTGTTCATGAGGATTTCCAAGATTTGCCAGCAGCTTGACAATGCGTTCTAATCCAAGATGAACGCCAAAGTGTTGGAAGGGTTGAAGTAGGCAGTCGATATCCACAAAAGGTAGTCAGGTAAGTAAGTGGGATTTTCTCTTCATGCAATGCTTTAATTTCACAACTTCAGCTAGAATTGCAACAAACAAAACCGACTGCCCTATGAATCAAAACAGTCGGTTAAATATTTTATGGTAATCAGTTGATTTTAAGCTTCTTCTCTATTCAAAAAGTTTTGCAATTGATTCAGAGCAGCAGCACCAATGTTAAAAAGTGCCCAACCACCAGCAATGAGAATTGGTGCTAAAACAATGACCACACGCAGATCTGGAAAGCTCATATCTACAACCTCTAGTGTTCTGTTATATATATTAAAGTTTTGTCAACTTTTCTCATTATTTATTTTGTACCTGAACCAGTCAACTTTGGCAAATAATACGTAAAGAATCTTTACAAAACTTAGGGGTGTAAGGGTGTGGGAAAGAGGAAAATCCTATGTCGAAGGGCTTCCCCTGCTCCGGTGCTCCCAACTCCGGTGCTCCTTCTTACTCGGGTGCCTCAAACCCAATATCCGTACCCTTGCCTGCATGAACCAAAGCTAACTTTTTGTAACGTTCAGCATGTTCAATCAGTTCTGCTGCTTCGGCTTCGGAGATTTGGCGGACAACTTTGCCAGGAACACCCACAACCAGGGATAGAGGTGGTACATCTTTAGTGACGACTGCGCCAGCACCAATAATGCTACCGGCACCCACTCGTACACCATCTAAAACAACTGCGCCAATTCCAATCAAGCTGCCGTGTTCAATGTAGGCAGAGTGTACGACAGCACGATGCCCGACAGTAACATGATCTTCTAACACCGTGGGTTTTCCAGGATCACCGTGTAATATTGCTCCATCCTGAATGTTTGTACATTCGCCAATTTCTATGGATTCCACATCTGCCCTAACAACTGCCCCGTACCAGATGCTCACCCCGGCTGCAATTTTGACTGAACCCATAACAATAGCGTTCGCTGCGATAAAGGCGGCTTGAGAAATATCAGGAGAAGACCAGTAGGAAGCGATAGACACGGTAGAATAGAGGTGTGGTACCCAGGAACACTGGAGGAACTCCAACCTTGGTAGGTTGCAAAACCAGGATATCACGGTGTAGAGCCACCAGGCTCGCAAGGGCAGCAGTAAATCGGTATCCAACAAGGTGGAGCAGAAGTGTAAAAGGAACCAACACTACTGGTGAAGACAAAAATATGTTTGTAAGCACTTCATGATGAATCCAGCCTTGCAGTACCCCATATTCGGTGCAGAAATTCAGTGTCCCCATTGCCGCCAAACAATCCCGGCTTTGACACTAACCGACACTTATTTATGTCCGCGTCACGGCGCGTTTGAAGCAAATCCCGAAACTGGGGAATTAATCCACCTACAATCAGGACGTCATTGGCGCAGATGGAATAGCGACTGGTATCGGCAACATACTCATCCCGATGGCATTCGGTTTGAAATTCATGAAGCACTAGATAAGCTTTATACCCAAGGCTATCGGGCGACACGAGTTATAATTGCTAGACGCTATCAAGAACTGATGAGTGGTTATCTAGAACGTAGCACTCAGTGGCGTTCTGGACAGTCGGAGACAACTCCGGCGCGACTTTATGGTTTACCTGTGGAGTTTAGCGCTGATTCTTTGGATGATCCGTGTTGGGATGTAATTAATTTCGATTTGGAAAAAGAACCTGGTGTACCAGTACGGTATCCCTATTTCCGATTATTTGAGTAATAGTAGAGTTAGGCATTACACTCGTTTTGGAGGGTTTTGCTGCGCCCCGTAACTTAGGCTATTTTGTTGGGCTTTGGCGTTGAGTCATTTGTTTTTTGTCCTTTGTGGTTTAGCAAAGGGCAAATGACAAATAACAAAGGAAAAAAATTATGCATCACACTTCTATTCGTACCGGAAATATTCATCTGGCGATCGCCTTCTATGAACAGCTAGGGTTTACAGTCTGTGAGCGCTTCACAACAGGCTATACTCTTGCATGCTGGATGGAAGGACTCAACGGCAGAATTGAACTGATCCAAATTCCGGAACCAAAACCTGCCCCAGATGCATTTGCAGATGAACACTACGTGGGGTACTATCATCTCTCGTTTGATTTAACTGAAATAACACCAGATTTATCTAGTTGGTTAACAAATTTAAAAGAACGTTTTTTCGTGTTATCAAAAAGTAATCCTGACCTGTTACAACCACTGAAAATCCTTTTAGAACCTACACAGCAGCAGATAGGTCAGAAAATTTATGAAGTAACTTTTCTTGCAGATACTGATAATTTGCCTTTAGAATTCATCCGCGTATTAGCAACACTGTCCTAGTTGAACTTCTAATTTTTTATCTGTACAATACTACTTTGCTCGTTCTGTAGTCTTGTTGAGATCACAGACTAGTCAGAAAAGTCAGATTAATATATTCAAGAAAAATAAAAATTTTGTAACAACCTTTACAGACAATATAGTAAAATTTATGTCTGTGTTGCCGAAAGTGCATCGATACCGTTTTCGTTTACTACTGTTAACTCTTTCGCTAATGACAGTGTTGTTGCTTGGAGATGGATTTTTTGATACCCAGATAACAACTTCTTCCTCATCGTTAGATTCACAAAAAATAACAGTTTCTCAAAAAAAAGAGCGTATTTCATTGACTGAGCATGTTCAAAAAACACTGTTGGACAATGGTCTAACTGTCTTGAGTAGGGAAATTCACTCCAGCCCGGTAGTGAGTGTACAAGTGTGGTATAAGGTGGGATCACGTAACGAAGAACCTGGATTGAATGGTATTGCCCACCAATTAGAGCACATGATGTTTAAAGGCACAAAAAATCGCCCAATTCAATTTGGGCGGTTGTTGAGTGCTTTGGGCAGTGACTCAAATGCTTTCACAAGTTATGACCAAACGGCATACTACAATACGGCAGAACGCGATAAGCTCACGGCTTTACTAACGCTAGAAGCAGACAGAATGCAAAATGCTCGGATTGATCCGACAGAATTGCAGAGCGAAAAGCGAGTTGTAATTTCTGAGTTGCAAGGTTATGAAAATAGTCCGGACTACCGCTTAAACCGCGCTGTTATGAAGGCTGCGTTTTCCAACCATGCTTACGGGTTACCGATTGGTGGGACTCAAGCTGATGTCCAAAGGTTTGATTTAGAGCAGGTGCAGAAATACTACCGCAATTTCTACAGTCCTGACAATGCTGTTCTGGTGATTGTTGGAGATTTTCAAACTGAACCAACTCTTGAAGCGGTTAAAGAGATTTTTGGGAAAATACCTAAGACACAAGGATCAACACTTCAACCAAAACACTCAAAAGTTTTACAAGCGTCGCCTGTCACCTCACAATCTAAACCAATTGTTTTAAAAGAACCAGGATCAGGATTGTTGCTGCAAGCTGTCTATCCGTTACCAAATGCAAAGAGTCCAGATGTAGCAGCGTTGGATCTGATGGATCGGATTTTAACAGATGGACGGAACTCTCGCCTGGAACAAGCATTGGTGGAATCAGGTTTAGCAAGTGATGTTTCAGCTTCTGTGGTTAACTTGATGGAATCAGGCTGGTATGAGTTGTTAGTCACAGCAGATCCCGAGCAAAATATAAAAAAAATTGATTCGGTTTTAAAAAGTGCGATCGCCAAACTGATAAAAAAAGGAGTCACAGCAGAAGAACTTAATCGCGCCAAGACGAAGTTAGAAGCATCTATTGTTTTAAGTAACCGTGATATTACTAGTCTGGGATTGCAATTGGGTAATGATGAGACAACTACTGGTGATTATCGTTATACAGATCGTTACTTGGCGGCTGTTCGTCAAGTAACCGCACAAGATGTACAGCGTGTAGCAAATAAATATCTGAAACAAGAAGCACGTACAGTGGGCTTTTTTAAGCCGACTCGCGCTAAAGCAAAGGGGAATGATCACAAAGCAAATTCCAAACACAATACAGAAAATTTTGCACATGCTGGATCTGTAACCACAGAGGAACTGACAAAGTACTTACCACCAGTAGATTTGGCTAGTGTTCCTGCGAGCCATACATTACCAGAACAATTCACATTATCTAATGGTTTACGAGTATTGCTTGTGCCCGATAAAAGCACTCCTACAGTCACTCTGTCTGGCTACATCAAAGCTGGTAAGGAATTTGATACACAAGAGAAAGCAGGGTTGGCGTCTCTTGTCGCTGAGAATTTAATCAATGGGACGAAAACAAAAGATGTTTTGACTGTTGCGAAAACTTTAGAAGATCGAGGCGCAAATCTTGAGTTTGAAACGTACCGAGAAGGTGTACACATTGAAGGCGATAGTTTAGCAGCAGATTTACCAATTCTGATTCAAACTTTAGCAGATGTTGTCAGAAATGCTAATTTTCCCACAAAAGAATTAGAACTGAGTCGAAAACAAGCATTAACTGCCCTGAAGCATGAATTAGATGATCCTTCAGAAGTCGCACAAAGAACATTTGTACAATCAGTTTACCCAAAACAACATCCCTTACATGTCTTCCCTACAGAGGAAAGTTTACGACGGATTAGCCGTAAGGATGTGATTGAATTTAGAAAAAAACATTATCGTCCCGATACAACGGTGCTAGCACTGGTAGGAGATTTTGCTCCAGAAAAAATCCAAAAACTGATAAACTTAGAGTTTGGTAACTGGAAAGCAAAGGGTTCACCACCGAGATTAAAATATCCAACGGTATCAATGCCCGAAAAAGTTATCAACCTTAACCCAGTGGTTCCGGGTAAAGCTCAAGCTATTACCTATATGGGTAACACAGGTATTAACCGCAAAGACTCCCGTTTTTATGCAGCCTTGGTGTTGAATCAGATTTTAGGTGGCGATACTTTATCAAGTCGGCTGGGAGCACAAGTGCGCGATCGCCAAGGACTCACCTACGGAATTTATAGCAGTTTCCTTGCTGGAAACGATTCTGGAACGTTCATGATTGAAATGCAAACCAGTCCAGAAGATACCCGTCAGGCGATCGCCAGTACCCGTGAACTGCTCAAGGAAATTCATCAAAAAGGTGTTACTGAACGGGAAGTAGAAACAGCTAAACAGATCTTGATTAGCAACTACATCGTATCCCTGGCAAATCCAGAGGAATTGATCGGCAAAATTTTGATGAATCAGGTATACGGACTAGATAAAGAGGAACTGCACAATTTTACTGCAAAAATTCAAGCAGTTAACTTTGAACAAGTTAATCAAGCGGCTCGTGAGTTACTTTATCCAGATAAAATTGTTGTAGTCACAGCCGGACCTGATGTTTCCACGCAAGGCAGTATAAGTCAATAACCTCACCAAAAGGGGTGTAAGGGTATAAGGGTGTAAGGGGTAACAGATCAAAAATTAAACAATCTGTTACCAAAATAGTTCTAATCTTTTCCCCTACAACGCGCTTGTGCCTCAAGTCTGGAAACCCCTTCGGGGAAGATCTCCGGTCTCGCTGCGCTTTAGACCTCTGGGCGTGCGCAAAGCGCATACGCCAGATGCCTCTGTCGGGAAAGCCGTCATTCGCACTGGTCTCACCGCCCACAGCACTGGCTCCCCCTACACCCCTACACCTTTCAAGGGTAGGTTTTTTGGAATCTCGAAAATAGTTGAGAAAATTCTCAGGTATTTAACGTAGTTTGGTCGTTTCAGGATTTAAGGGTCGGCTGAAATCGTCAAAAAATGACCAAATCCAAAATACCTACCTTTGTAAGCACCCCTACACCCCTTCTGAGTCATAAGTCATAAATCATTCAAATTAAAATTTTTATTTGTTTAAACTTTTGTTAAAAATCTTATGATAGATGAAAAGCTTGTTGAACAAATGCAACAAGTCTCGTTCATCCTTTTATGTCAGACACCAGGACGCTACTCATCATCGATGATTGTGCAGAGGATCGAAGAATCTATCGGCGATACCTTTTAAAAGATCCTCATCAGTCCTATCAGATTTTGGAAGCAGACTCTGCAAAGGACGCACTTGCCTTGTGCCAAAAAATACTGTGCGATGTTATTCTACTGGATTTTAACCTACCTGATATGACTGGATTAGAAATCCTTGATCATCTCACACAGCAAATCTCTGACACAAATGCACCCGTAATTATGCTGACAGGGCAAGGTGATGAAGCGGTCGCTGTACAAGCTATGAAAAAGGGTGTTCAAGATTACTTGGTCAAGCAACATCTTAAACCGGATGTGTTACAGTTAGCAGTCCGCAATGTGATTCAGCACTCCCAGTTGCAAAGCGTACTCACCAAAACCAAGGAAAGACAACGCCTCATTATCCAACAAGCAGAGTTGCTTGCTCAAACTCAAGCAGCTCTTATAAACGAGCAAAAACTTAACGCATTTAAATCCCAAATCATTGCAACAGTTTCTTACGAGTATCGAACTCCGTTATCTTCTATCCTGACGGCAGCATCCACCCTCAAGCAATATGGCGAGAAGCTAGATGAGTCTAAACAACAAAAGTTTCTACAAATTATTGAACACAAAGCTCGCTACATGGCTAAACTAGTCGATGACTTGCTTGTGTTTAACCAGTTTGAATTAAACAAAGCGCAGTTTAAGCCACAACCACTCGACTTGTACCACTTTTTTTCTGGCTTGATAGAAGAGCAGCAGGAAAAATTAAGCGATAGCTATGCTGCTGCGCAAAGCGCAGATCGCCATCATTTAGTCTATGAGATAAGTGGAAATTACAAGGGCTTCTGGGGTGATGCAGGACTTTTGCGGCAAATCTTTGTGAACTTAATGTCCAATGCGATTAAATTCTCCCCAGATGGGGGTAGTATACAGTGCCATCTAATTGGGGGTGAATCACAACTTATCTTTGACATCAAAGACGAAGGTATTGGTATACCAATCAAGGAACAAAAAAACTTATTTCAACCTTTTTGTCGTGGGAGTAACGTTGACGCAATTCCTGGAACAGGCTTAGGTCTTGCTATTGCGAGAATTTGCGTAGAGTTACATGGCGGTGATATTAGTTTAGAAAGTCAGATGGGAAAAGGAACGAGGGTAATAGTAACTTTACCAAAGCGATCCTCAATTTAACTGGAAGTTAGCCGTACGAATATAGCGGTTCTCAGTTGAATAAGGTACAGTAGCCGCAATGATGAAACCAACCAATAATGTGATTTAAAGTCACACTTTCAAAAGCTTGTGTGATAGCTTCGTCTAAATCTTTGTATGTTCTCTTGGCTTGAGAACGTAAAAATTTTTTGATTTTCGACCAACAATTCTCGATTGGAGAAAATTCAGGAGAGTAAGGAGATAAATAAATTAAATGCGCGCCTACACATTCAATCGCTTCATTTATACCTGTCACCTTGTGAAAACTAAAATTATCCATAACAACACAAGCACCAACCCATAAATTAGCTTTTAAAACTTCATTCACAAAAGTTTTAAAAGCTACTCCCTTCCCGGTGCAAGATTACCTATCTTCTTTTTGATTTTCTTGGCGTCCTTGGCACGGCAGGTGCTACAACGGGGCGGCACGTTATGTTCCTCCGCTTCCCCCCAAAAGCTGCGAAGTCGAGCCAGCGCCGTGCGGGGGTTCCCCCAAAGTCTGTCGGGGGAAGCTTCCCCCGACGAGCTTTGACCGTTGAGGCGTCTGGCGTTGCCGGATGGAAGATTCCACCCGGCGAGCTTCGCGCCTTGGGAACCCCCCTTCGGGGAAGACCTCCGGTCTCGCTGCGCTAACACCAGTCGCCTCTGTCGGGAAACCCTCCTGCAGCGCTGGATTCACCGCAACGCACTGCCTCGTCTTGTTGCTAATCGTTAAATTAGGTATTCTTCTGGCGGGAAGGGAGTAATTGCTCATTTCCTGCTTTAAAAGTCATTGCGGTAACAATGCCTTTTAATGACAAAGCACCAATCACAGTTACATTTTTACCTCGTTTATCAGGTCGAGTCCCATGTGCCCTTTTCCCTTTTAAGGCTCTAGCATAAAGCCGAGTCATTGCAATATTAACGTAAAGTCTGCCGGGGGAAGCTTCCCCCGGCGAGCTTTACGCCTGACTCATCAACGAAAACTAAATTCTTGAAATCAAATGTACGAATAAGTTCCCAGAACTCTTGTCTTAATTTTTTCACCCTGTCGCTGTTCTGTTCGTCCGTATGAAACGTTTTTTTTGCGGGTCAATTGAAGTTTTTGTAATACCAAGTTCGCAGCATTCGCAAAAACTCTCCAGCTATTTCTCCATGCACAAAAAGTCTGTCTACCTCATCTAAGGCGATCGCAACGGCACTATCTCCAGGTAAGACATACTTTTCAAAGTAGGTTCGGCATTTAATCTTACAATTACCCAAACTTTTGCGCCAGTGTTCTTCTACAGATTGCCCTAACTCTAATGTCTCGGCAATACTGGTGATAAACCACTGCAAAAACTTATCTAATACCAAATCCGGATCTAATACCCCCTTTATTATTTAGTCCGCGTAGGCGGACTTTGTTTGTGTAGTCGCGATTTCTAATCGCCTGGGTTAAAAGGGGGTTAGAAAAGCGGATTTGGTATAAGCTATTAAAATCTTCATCTACTGCATCTCGTAAATTTAAAACTACCGTGCGGTATCCTTGTTGTGCAGCATGGTGCATTATTCGTGACATTAACTCCGTTTTCCCAAACTGCAACGGTGCTTGAATTCGCAACAACACACCAGGTTTGCATATCTCTTCATAACAGCGAGATTCGACAGGAGGACGTTCAATATATAGAATAAGTGGCTATGCCATAGTTCAAGAACACACTCCAAAAAGTAGGCTGTTGAACACTTTGGGTTGGGCAGTGTCACCAGAAGGGCAACAAAAAATTAAGGCTGTTTTTCAGTTATTTGGTAAAGGCTAGTACCGCGCGGCGTAAATGCGCCTACCATTTTTTATCGCCCTTGTACAAGAAATTTGAGTCAAAATAATGGTTGGTTTACTTGCGCCATGCTGTACTAGTAACATTTGATAACAATCTAGCGCCCAAATATGGCTAAACTTCGTTCTGATTTACTGCCAAGGTTGAAATAGTGAATCTGGATGAATTATTCCCTTGGCAAAATCAACTTTCATCTTGTTGCCAGGTAAGAGTTGAATAACAGTGCTTAACTCTTATCTGACTGGATGTTTATATACAATTTCACACCCTTACAAACCAAAGGAAAAGAATTGCTGCAATTTCCGCTCTTACTTTCATGCTAGCTACAGGAGTAGCCAATGCAAAAACTCCAGAAATTTCATCTATTGCGAGCAAAATAGATGCATCTTCATTAAGTAAAGTTGTACCTGGTGATGATGTAAATAATGAAAAGCCCAACCCTTCAGGTCTTGTCATTGAAGCCAGCCGGAATGCAATGACCTGGAGAAGTAGCCCAACGACTGCAGTGTTGAACGGAAAAACCTATGTTTTGTTTGGTTCGGATAATGGTCAGCCCGGTGGTACTGATCCTTATAACGGCGACACTAATATCAACGAATATTGATCGCTACTCTGCATTAAAAAGACAGGCGCTCCAGCTCCAGTTGCTCTGCCGCCATCTAGTGTAACACCTGGGTGTGCTACTAAAGCCTCTTGGTCTGGCGGTAGAGCGTTGATAATTCCCAATATCCAAGGGAAGCAATTAACGTCTCAAGCAGTTGCAGACAAGATGTGCAACCAAGTAGGACAAATTACTCGCGGTACCTCTGGATATCGGATGGCAGAATTCCATGATGGTACTGGTCCTAACCCTGGATGGAGTTTCTGGGCAGAAGCCTATGGCGAGATAAGCGGTTTAGCCCCGTCTACCCGCTATTGGGTTAAGATTAATGACCAACCTGCGAATCCTTGGGGTGATTAACATTAAATAAGTCGGCGCAAAAAATTAAAGGTTTGTAATAAGCGCTTACTACAAACGAATTTTCAAACTTTACTTTTCTTTACATAGCCCCTGCCTGATTGAATTATCAAACAGGTATGTCGATTTGATTGAGTCAGGGTTTGATCTGTTAATATCACCGCCCTGTATCCCTGGCATAAAAGTCTATCGCCTGCCGTGCGTGAATTTATTAACCTGGCAGTTGATCGATTTCAGCATGGACTAGCAAAATTGATCGAAAAAATGAAACACCCGAGTTATTGAGCCGATACCTTTTTTTTAATGTCTTGTTTGATAAGTTCAAGGTCAGTATAACAGTCAGCAACCCTAATCAGACTTTCATTAGTCATACAACCCAAACCAACAACTTCCACTTTAACTCCTCGGTAGGTAATGTTATCTACAGCATAAGCAAGGTCGCCATCTCCACTCAACAGAACTAAAGTGTCGCAGTACCTTGCTAAGGTCATCATATCAACAGCAATCTCTACATCCAAATCCGCTTTTTTAGAGCCATTAGGGAGCACAATGAGTTCTTTACTCACCACACGATAGCCATTGCGACTCATCCACATCAAAAAACCTTGCTGTTTATCATTCGTGTAATCAACACCTGTATAAAAGTAAGCCCTAAGCAGTTGACGCTTTTTTGTTAGGTAGCGCAGCAGTTTAGTGTAATCAATTTCAAGATTGAGGTGCATAGCTGAGTAAAACAAGTTTGCACCATCAATAAAAATGGCAATGCGCTGGTGTAGCTTCTTGTCTGGATTGTTTTTCTCGCACGGTTGTAAGGTATTTGCGCTTGCAATATCTGGTTTCTCAAATGCAGAAAGCTGTGTCATATTCAACAGTGGCTCAGGCTCCAACTTTAAGCGTCGCTGGTTATTATGCTGAGGTCGTGGAAGTAGCTGCATGGAAATATGACTCCGAGCGTGCGTGATTTTTATTAAAGATAGCGGTGAAAATTATTCGACTCATGAATAGATAGAGAAAACTGACAAATTAATATTTTCTTTATTTTCTACTATGCTTTGTCTTGCAAATCATCTAATTACGTACAATTCTTTACTATTTGTAATTTTTATTATAACAAAAGATAAAAAACTAAAAGATTGGCCAAAAATCTGTGAAATTGATAGTAGGTTTGGTAGTGGGTCGTTGACTGCGCTCACATACATAATCGTTGGGTAAATCCTGCTCAAACAAAGCCACCGTCTAGAATTGACGTCCTGCTTGAATCCACGCTTCGGGAGCACGCTCGGGTGCTTGTTTAAAACTCTGACAATAAACCTGACACACAAGTGCGCCCAATTTTGCTCTTTGGGCAATTTTGAGTAAGCTTAGTGAAGGGGTTGAACTTGTGTAAAACTGCAAAACTGCCACGAGCAATCGTCGTGCCCACCTAGGTTGCCTGTGGCGATCGCTATAGTTTTGTTGACAAAAAAATTAGGCGATGGATGCCCTCTGTTGCCGTCGCATTGTCCATCGTCGCCCAGTTTTACATATTTTTGTGAAAAGCTCAGTGAAGCAGAAATTATACTTAAATACTAGACTTGTGTGCGTTGTATTAGTTTTATGGAGTAGAGGCTTATGTTTGGATTGGGATGGACGGAAGTAGGTGTCATTGTTTTGGTCGCTGTCGTGATTTTTGGACCAAAAAAAATTCCGGAGTTAGGCAGCGCACTGGGGAAAACTCTGCGGGGTTTTAAAGAGGAACTGAAAAATCCCAGTGAGGATACTAATCCGGAAGAAGAAAAACAATAGTCCTTTGTCGTTTGTCGTTTATTTTTCGTAATGACAAATGAACGGCACTCACTTCAAGTCGGGAAACCCGAATCAAGTGCTGCCTGATTCGGACTATAACAGCGTGTTGACGACAGTTGATTTCACCCCAACTTGAGAATCTATGGTAGACGGGTTGGTTTGTTGGAGTATGTCGTCTTTGACGACTCCACGTGCTGTAATTAAGGCAATAGCACGGCTAATGCTTTCTGGCAAAATGACCACTAGACTGTTATCTGGAGCCATGTCCAATGCTCTGTTAACGGCTTCTGTTTCGCTCAGAATTTTTTGATGCTGGTAGTTGGGGTTAACTTGCTTGATACCTTGAACAATTAAATCAGCAGCGCTACCGCGTGCCCGTCCCCTAGTATCGTCATCTTCTTTGACGATGATAGAGTCAAAAATTTCCGCTGCTAGTTTGCCAAGCATAACGAAATCTTCGTCGCGGCGATCGCCAGGTCCGCCAACAACTCCAATCCGTTTGCCAGAAATCCAGTTGCGGACGAAAGCACCTAACGCTAGATAACTAGCTGGGTTGTGGGCATAATCTACCAAAGCGTGGTAGTTGCCTAAATTAAACAAATTCATTCGTCCCGGTGTTTGACTCACCGAAGCGCGAAAGGTATTTAAGCCAGCACGAATTTGTTCTATGGTGACATTTTGTACGAACGCTGCCAAAGAAGCTGCTAAAGCATTGGCGATCATAAACGGCGCACGTCCACCCATTGTCAGGGGTATATTTTCTGCCCGTTCAATCCGGTGCGTCCAATCACCTTTTAAGATTGACAGATAGCCATTTTCATAGACTGCGGCTACTCCTCCCTTTTGAATGTGCTTTCGCACCAATTCCGATTCCGGATTCATAGTGAAGTAGGCAATATTGGCTTTTGTTTTTTCTGCCATAGCAGCAACTCTGTGATCATCAGCGTTCAGGACTGCGTAGCCGTCAGGAAACACAGCTTCAGCAACCACACTCTTGAGATGCGCCAACTGGTCAATAGTATCAATATCGCCTATGCCCAAGTGGTCAGAGGCAACGTTCAAAATCACGCCCACATTAGCGTTTTCAAAAGCCAGTCCAGAGCGAAGAATACCACCACGAGCAGTTTCGAGTACCGCCACTTCCACTGTTGGATCTTGCAGGATGAGTTGGGCACTTTGGGGACCTGTATTGTCTCCTGACTCTACCAAGTAATCCCCGATATATGTCCCATCCGTAGTTGTATAACCTATAACTTTGTTGGTTTGCTTAAAAATGTGTGCCAACAGCCGAGTCGTGGTGGTTTTGCCGTTGGTGCCCGTTACGGCAAGAATGGGTATGTGACTGATTTTATCCGCTGGGAACAGCATATCTATGACTGCTCCTCCGACATTACGAGAAATCCCAAGGCTAGGAGCAACATGCATCCGGAATCCGGGAGCGGCATTAACTTCTACAATCACACCATCCACTTCTCGCAAGGGACGGCTAATATCCGCTGTGACAATATCAATTCCTGCAATATCCAAACCGATAACTTTCACTATCCGTTGTGCCAGCCAAATATTTTCTGGATGAATTTCATCTGTACGGTCTATGGCAATGCCCCCTGTACTCAAGTTTGCCGTTGCCCGCAGATAGCAAATTTGGTTCTTAGGTAACACGCTATTAAGAGTGAAACCTTGCTTTTCCATGAGTTGGTAGCTGGTGCGATCAAGTTCAATTTTGGTGAGGACATTATCATGTCCTTCACCCCGGTTTGGATCTTTGTTAGTTTCCTCAATCAGTTCAAAGACAGTAGATTTGCCATTGCCCACCACATGAGCGGGCACACGTTCAGCAACTGCCACAACTTTGCCATCCACCACTAGTACTCTGTGATCCCGCCCAGTGTAATACCGCTCAACAATAATTGCTCGGGAAACCTGTCTAGCAGAATCGTATGCAGCTTCCGCTTCTTCGGTGGAAGTGATATCGATGGAGATACCGCGTCCGTGGTTGCCATCTAAAGGTTTGATGACAATAGGGTAGCCGCCAACGTATTCTATAGCTTCTTGTAAATCATCCAAGAAGTTGATGACGGTACCTCTTGGTACTGGGACTCCAGCATTGGCAAGAACGCGTTTAGTGGCTTCTTTATCGCAGGCGAGTTCTACTCCCAAGATGCTGGTATTGTCTGTCATCGTCGCTTGTACCCGCTTTTGATTCACGCCGTAGCCCAACTGAATCAAAAAGCGTGCGCCGAGCTGCATCCAAGGAATGCCTCTTTTTTCTGCTTCTTTGACAAGTGTATCCGTACTTGGTCCTAAAGCCGCGTCACGCCATAAGTCTTTGAGGTCTTGCAAATCTTGCTCTAACTCTGCCTTTGGATAACGACCTCGATCAACTATACTTTGGCATAGCCGCACTGCTGCTCTGCCAGCGTAGCGTCCCGCTTCTTCGTTCAGATATTCGAGCACTACCTGGTATACTCCCGATGTTGATGTTTCTCGGGTCCGACCAAAGCCTACGTTCATTCCAGTCAAATCTTGCAATTCTAGGGCTACGTGTTCCACAACATGACCCATCATGGTGCCTTCGCGCACTCGCATCAAAAAACCACCACGACAGCCCGGTGAGCAAAAATGACCTTCCAGACTCGGCAGAGCCTCCACTAATCCTTCATAGAAGCCGGGAATTTCGTTTGTGGGCGTCTCGGCAAGGTTTTCTAAATCGAGGCGCATGATAATTAGCTTGTGGCGTCGAATGCTCCAATAGTTGGGGCCGCGTAAGGTCTGGATCTTGAGGATTCTCATGGGAAATAGGTAGATGGAGATTCGGAACCAATGTTCTAGTTTCTTACTGCAATTGACCGCTTAACTGTTCATAGTAAACAGTTTTTTCTTCTTACATCGTATTATTCTCATTTTTTTGGCTGCAAGCAACCTAAAATCTAGCGGTCAATTCAGTGTTGTTTTCGCTTTCCAATGTAACATCAGCTACTCATATCGTCAGCTGGAGACACGGTACACAGCAGGTAATACTGTACGCTGATACATGTGATAACGATCACCATGACTGAGAAGATGCAGCCGTAGATTATGGATGTTTAAGGGCTCAGTTGCTCCCACATGTGGCTCATTCGTGTGAGTTACCTCAGTTGGATCTACAATCGTAACACTACCTTTTCCTAACACTTGTAGCCAACCATCCCGCTCAAACATGGCACATGTATCTTCATCAATCCCGATCCCTAGGCGATCTGGATGAGCTGCAAGCGCACTCATCAACCGCACCATACGATTGCGATTGTGGAAGTGTTGATCTACTATCACCTCTGGGATCAATGCCAAACCTGTAGCCATATCCACTAGGGAGCGATTTGGCGATTCGCCGCTACCACCCCCTGCGATCATGTGATGCCCCATCACTGCTGCTCCTGCACTCGTCCCTGCTACGGTGAGTTGTCCAGATCTAACGCGTTGCCGGATAATATCCATTGCTGGTGTATCTGACAAAACCCCACACAGACGCAATTGGTCTCCGCCTGTCAAAAATACTCCTGTACAGTTTTCTAGAGATGCTTGGATGTAAGAATCTTTACACTGATCCCGTTCTCGAATGTCTAAGATTTCGACTTTCTTAGCACCCATTTCTTCAAAAATACGAATATATCTACCACCTATGATACTTGGTTCGCGGGAGGCAGACGGAATAATTGTAATGTGGCCATTGCCAGCACCAGATCGACTGACAAATGTCCGCAAAATTTCGCGTCCATGTACTTTGTCTTCTGCGCCTCCGATGACCATAACGGCGGTTTTGGTTGCTTGGGGTGTCCTCATTTCCAGCGATTTGACTTTTAATTGCGGCATTGTGTTTGTTCTCCTGTCAACAACTTCAGGTCAATTAAACAAAGTAGCTTTCGCCTGATTCTTTTTATGCTTTGCCTCTTATGGAGGAGAGTGCTTCATGTACAAAATGCCTCAGCTTGTGGAACATCCTTTGCCGTTCGTTTTGGGTTTGTTCTTTCACATTCGCTCCCAATAGGGTATGGTGTAACGGCGCATGGCTTTGCGCCTCTAGATCTGTACGGGCGCAAGGAATTGTGCCCGTACTGGTGTAAGGTAGGAAGGTGATTTGAACACCTGTGTCCATGAAGATTTGGTTTTAGTCTTGTGAATTTGTTCATGAAGAAAAACAACGAGATTCTTTTTTTCATACCCTGAGTTCATATCTCTCGGGTTCCCTACGTCATACCACCAACACTTCCCAGCGTGGAGGAACAAAAGCAGATCTTGACGCACTTTTTGGTGAGGCAAGCTACATGCATCGGAAGAAGTTGTTAACTCGGTTCAGTTTAATAATTTAAATGTAGATGTGACAATATTTAAACATAAATTAAGTAATTAGAAAAACTTGTGTTGACACGGAAAACCCAATATTTCCGGTACTTTGAGACACAATTGATGATGTTGATTTGTCTTGTCGGACAACATCGTTTTCAAATCATCCAATTTTAGATTAGTGTCCTCCAATACGAAATACTGTGCGCTTTGATATAGTTACGCTGTTTCCTGACTGTTTTACCTCTGTTCTCACAACTGGGCTAATAGGTAAAGCTCTAGCAAAGCAGATTGCCCAAGTGCATCTGATTAATCCACGGGACTTTACCACTGATAAGCACCGGAAAGTTGATGATGAACCTTACGGCGGTGGTGTCGGGGTGCTGATGAAGCCAGAACCTATCTTTGCTGCTGTAGAGTCGCTGCCAGCTTTACATCGACGAGAGGTTATTATGATGAGTCCTCAAGGTCAAACGATGAATCAGCCACTGTTACGAGAATTGGCGACAAATTATGATCAATTGGTAGTAATTTGTGGTCATTATGAAGGAGTGGATGAGCGGGTACTCCATTTAGTTGACCGCGAGGTCTCTTTAGGCGATTTTATTCTGACTGGTGGAGAAATTCCAGCAATGGCATTAATGAATGGTGTTGTACGCCTTTTACCAGGAACAGTCGGTAAAGTCGAGTCCCTAACGGCAGAAAGCTTTGAAGAGGGATTGTTGGACTATCCCCAGTATACCCGTCCTGCGGTGTTTCGTGGCTGGAAAGTTCCTGAGGTCTTGCTTTCTGGCAATCATGCTGCAATTTATAAGTGGCGCTATGAACAACAAATCACCAGAACACGCCTGCGCCGCCCTGATTTGTTCAAAAGTTGGGAACACAAGCACAGCGAGCACGAGGAGTAGCGGAGAAATTATAACTCCCAATCCTCGCTAGCCCCGGAGGGGGCGCTGCGCAAACGTTTTCTACCAAACTCTTGACTTGTGAGTACTAACTAATGACTAATGACTAATGAACGCCACTTGCTACAACGGAGGGAACCTCCCTTCGGGTTCACCAGTCGCCTAGGTCGGGAAACCCTCCTGCAGCGCTGGATTCACCGCAACGCAGTGGCTCCTAATGACTAATAACTAAAAAATGAATATTCGTATTGGTAACGGCTACGATATCCACCGCTTGGTGAGCGATCGCCCTCTAATTTTAGGCGGAGTCCATATACCCCACTCTCTGGGTTTGCTAGGACACAGCGATGCTGATGTTCTGACACACGCGATTATGGATGCTATGCTGGGGGCGCTTTCTTTGGGGGACATTGGACATTATTTTCCTCCCTCAGATCCCCAATGGGCAGGGGCAGATAGTTTGGTACTGTTGAGTAAAGTTCATCAACTGGTTCGTCAACATGGTTGGCAAATAGGTAATGTTGACTCAGTTGTTGTGGCGGAACGCCCGAAATTGAAACCCCATATTGAGAAGATGCGGGAAACAATAGCACAAGTTTTGCAAGTACAGCCAAATCAAGTTGGTGTCAAAGCGACTACCAATGAAAAACTTGGTCCTACTGGACGCGAGGAAGGTATTTGTGCGTACGCTGTTGTCTTGCTTGAGAAGTTGGAAGATTCTACTTTTTGAATAAATTTGAACAAGATTCGGGGTGTAGGGGCGCAAAGCTAAAAAATGTATAAAAAAATATATTTTTCTCTCCTACACCCCTACACCCCTACATCCTCACTCACTTGTGACCAAATCCCACAGCAGATCAATCCCATTTCCAACATATCTTGAATCTTGGTGCTGCTCAATCCATTGGGCAACAGCAGTGGCTAAACTAGGAGTTTTTTTGCCTAAGTTGCCCAAGGCATCGGCGGCGTTGTAACGGACAGTTGAGTGCTTATCTTTGAGCAACGCCAGCAGCGTTTGCACGACAAAATCTGAGCTATTGCCTAAGTTGCCCAAGGCATCGGCGGCGTGGTAACGGACAGTTGAGTGCTGATCTTTGAGCAACGCCAGCAGCCCTTGCACCACAAAATCTGAACTGTTGCCTAAGTTGCCCAAGGCATTGGCGGCGCGGAAACGGACGCTTGAGTGCTTATCTTTGAGCAACGCCAGCAGCGTTTGCACGACAAAATCTGAGCTATTGCCTAACTTGCCCAAGGCATCGGCGGCGCTGTAACGGACAGTTGAGTCCTCATCTTTGAGCAACGCCAGCAGCGTTTGCACGACAAAATCTGAGCTATTGCCTAACTTGCCCAAGGCATCGGCGGCGCTGTAACGGACAATTGAAGACTTATCCTTGAGCAACGCCAGCAGCGTTTGCACGACAAAATCTGAGCTATTGCCTAACTTGCCCAAAGCCAAGGTGGCGATGAAACGGACAGTTGAGACCTGATCATTGAGCAACGCCAGTAGCCCGTGCACGACAAAATCTGAACTATTGCCTAAGTTGCCCAAGGCTTCGGCGGGCATCAAACGGACGATTGAGTCCTGATCATTGAGCAACGCCAGCAGCCCTTGCACGACAAAATCTGAACTATTGCCTAACTTGCCCAAGGCTTCGGCGGCGAGGGAACGGACAGTTGAGTCCTTATCTTTGAGCAACGCCAGGAGCCCTTGCACGACAAAATCTGAACTATTGCCTAAGTTGCTCAAGGCTTCGGCGTAGTAACGGACAGTTAAGTCCTGATCATTGAGCAACGCCAGCAGCCCTTGCACGACAACATCTAAACTATTGCCTAACTTGCCCAAGGCTTCGGCGGCGCTTTTACGGATCTTTGAGGACTTATCTTTGAGCAACGTCACTAGAGTGGTTATTGCCGCTTCTTTTTCTCCCAATGCTGCACGATATTCTTGTAATCGTACTTTATCTATATGTTCTGCTCTGTCTTTCAACAATTGCAGGGCTTGAGTTTCAAAAGCAGTTTCATTCAGACTGCAAAGTATTTCAAAAACCCGTGAACGAATTTTTGAAGTCACCTGTGGTGAGTCACTTGCTTCTAGTTCAACCAATTCCTGCAAAATTTGCTGTGGTAGTTCATCATCTGCAACTTTCAAATCTCT
The DNA here is from genome assembly GCF_017982655.1 of Brasilonema sp. CT11. Taxonomy (GTDB): domain Bacteria; phylum Cyanobacteriota; class Cyanobacteriia; order Cyanobacteriales; family Nostocaceae; genus Brasilonema. The sequence goes on from NZ_JABXYX010000096.1 coordinate 19,288, forward strand.
AAGATTTTCTGCAAGACAACTGCCAGCAAATAACAAATCGCGGTGCAGCCATTTTTCATATTCGCTGTGTTGATCGAGAATTGCTCGAATCGTTTTGGCAGCTTGTTTGGGTTTTTGTTGTGCAACGAGCAGCAGCAAAACTTCTCGCCAATGAGGTTCATGAAGATGTTGTTTGATGTGTTGTAGCACAATGCCAAAATCACCTTCATCGTACCACTGATAGATGATTTCTTGAGCGCAAAGATATTCCTGAAATGTTTTATGGACAAAGGCGTAGCAGTCTTGCCCTTGTTCATTGAGCAAACCTGTGCGATCGCGTATAAACTCTACAAAGCGTCTTGCTTCTTCTTCAGCCTCGTGCGGTTGAATTTGTTTGAGCGTCTTGATTTCTGCACTTAATTGATGAATTAATTCATCTTTATCAATGAGCGTACCACCTTGTTTATCTCCTGTACCTCCTTGCGTATGAATCCAGTAAGCCAGTTTTTCTAGCAACCGTCGCAAGTCTTCCAGCCATAAATATTTAAATACCAAATGATTACTAAATTCTTTGTTTGCATCCCAAGACGTTAAAAGAGTTTCTACTGCTTTGTCATAAAGCTTATAGCGCTCTTTTGGCAGATGTGCTTGATAGCGGTGAATTAGGGAAATAATCGTTAACAGCAGTGGATTTTGTGCCAGCAGCTTAATTCTGTCATTATCAGAAAGTGCCTTTCTGAGGCTATCTTTACGTCGTTGTGCCTCTGCTACATCTGAAACGCGACTGTCGTACCAACGGTTGATAAACTCATCAATTTTGGCATCATCAAATGGCTGGAGTTGATAGTGAGGTAAATTCTGTGTGCGGAAAAAGTCGCGCCTATAACCTGCTGGACGAGAGGTAATAATTGCACGATTTCGAGAAAATTGATCTAAGAAACTTTCAATTCTATTGACAATCTCATACCGATTGGTTGAATCTGCGACTTCATCCAAACCATCTAGTAAAATTAACCCCTGCCCAGCTTCTAGCCAATATTCAAAAAATCCTGATGGTAGCTCTTGAAAAGATAAAGTATTATGAGTAAACTGGTGTATATATTCTAAGATACTGATCTTTGAATATCTCGATAAATCCCGAATTCTAATCAAAATTGGCAGTAAGTCTGTGCCTGTCGCTAAACCCAGTTTTTGAGGTTGTTTCAGAGCCAGCATCACAGCAAAATAACTCATCAAAGTCGTTTTACCAGAACCTGGTGCGCCTAGCAAAACTAACTTTTCAGAAGTGCTTTCACTTAATAGTTTTTCTGCCGAAAACTTTCTCCCTAATGAATTTTCCCATTGTACCAGTTGACGTTGCTCGCGAATTAATTCTTGCTGACGCTTGCTGAAGTCAATTGCTTCTGTAGTAAACGAGTTTCTGGCGATATCAGTTATTGAAGTGATATCCGTTTCAGCATCTGCTTTTCTTAAGGTGGGTTTGACTTCTTCCACCACATCTGGCATGACAAAAATATGAATTGCTTTTTCAGATTTTTCCACCTCCAGCCCTGCGACTGCAATCCCAGCAAATTTAACATCACCAAACCACTGTGCTAGTCGCTTACAGTATTCTTCTTTGGCATCCAGAAAGTTTGAATCGGTGCTAGTTTTTTCCATACTGCACTATTAACCTGCTGTGGACTGTATTGTGAATCATTTTGCAGAAATCTATTCTGTAGCAACCCTCACTGTATTGTAATTACCTAATTGGTTTGCTTAATGCCTGTTGGTATTGCTCCATTCGTGTGTTATCGATCAAATCTTTCTTTTCTTCTAAGAATTGGAGTGCTGTTGTGGCAAATTTCGTTTTACTCAAATAACAAAGAGTTTGAAAGACTTGATTTTTGATTTGCTCATCAGCTTGAGAATTAAGACTGACTTCTAACTCAACCAGCGCTTTCAAAATCTCTTGCGATGGACTATCGTTTCCAGTTTTTAAATATTGTGGTTCTTCTGCCAAACAACTGCCTGCAAACAGTAAATTTTGATTATACAGTTCTTTGTTATCTTTCTTGTAATCGAGAATTACTTGAAGTGCTTTAGCGATCGGCTTTTCTTTTAGCTCAACAATCAGCAGGAGCAAGACTTCTCGCCAGTGGGGGTTATAGAGATAATCTTGTATATGGTTCTGCACCACGTCGAAATTCATATCGTCTTCATATACATATGCAATTCTCTGAGCGCAGAGATATTCTTGAAATGTTTTATGCACAAAGGCATAACAATCTTGTCCCTGTTCATTTAGTAAACCCACTCTATTGTTGATGTGCTGAATCATTTTTTTTCCTTCTTCCTTAGCCTGGTACAGTTCAATACCCTTTAACTTTTTAATGTCCTGCCTGAACTGTTCCATGAGTAATTCGCTATCGATCAGCGTACTACTATCCTTATCTCCTGTACTTTCCTGGCTATGAACCCAGTATGCAAGCATTTCCATCAACGGTTTTAAATCTTCAGATTTTACATGCTGCAACTTGGCAATTGGAGAAGATTGTTGAGAGTCACCGAATTTAGATTGTTCCCAATTCACTAGTAGCGTCTCTACCGCCTTTTCATAAAGATTATGACGCCGTTGTGGTAGACGAAACCCTTCATAGCGATGGAGTAAGGCAATAATTGTAAGTAGAAAAGGGTTTCTGGCTAATAACTTAATGCGTTCTTTATCTTGCAATATCGTTATCAGATTTTTCTTCTGTGTTTCAGATTCCTGAGAATCAGGAAAACGTATTTTATTTGCATACCACTTATCAAGAAACAGAAGAATTTTAGGCTCGTCAAAGAGTTGGATATAATAGTGAGGGTATTCTTTAGTTTGAAAGTAATCCCGCTCATATCCTGCAGGACGAGATGTGATAATAACTTTGTTAGAGGCGTAAGACTTCTGCTGAAATAAAATATAAATATGTTGAATAATTACTTTTCGCTTATGAGAATCAGCAATTTCGTCTAAACCATCAAGTAAAATGACTACTCTCCCTCGCTTCAACCAGTAATCAAAAAAAGCATTGGGAATTTTTATAGAATATTTATGTGCAATTGAATTGTCTAAGTGTTCAAAAATATAGTTTTCTGACTGTTTTCCTAATTCTCTAATCTGAATTAAGATCGGTAACCACTCTATTTCTGTGGAGAGTCCTAATTCTTGGAATTGCCGCTTGGCAGTTTTGAGAGCAAAGTACTGCATCAACGTGCTTTTCCCAGAACCAGGTTCACCTAATAATACTAATTTGTTAGAAGAACTTTGAGTCAATAACTTTTCTGCGGAGAATTTAGAGTTTTGTCTATGATGAGCCTCCTCTTGTATATCTGGCATCACAAAAATATTTTCTAATTCTTCAATTCTATCTCGCTCCGTTGCTGGGACATCAATCCCGATTAAACGGAGTTTTTCCAAGTGTGAAATGAGTTGTGTTAGGTAATTCTTTTTAGCATTCTTATATTCTGTTAAGTAGAAAGGAGTCTCCTGAAAATAAGTATCAGCAAATACACCTATCCAACGTTCAAGCTTATCCTCATTTAGTTCAATTTTTGATCGCCCTGCAACTGTCTTAAATGCCTCAATTAAGTTAGGTATATCCGGCGCGCCTTCATCTTTTAGCGGTTTCTCTAGTTCTTTGTGAACCCCAGAGTACTTTAATACTTCAGCAAGGAAGTGATCAAGACGATCAGGCTCATAATACAAAAGAGGTTCATGAGGATATTTTTCCTTAGCCGCAGTAATTGCAGAGTTGATGTATTTTTCTAACTCTGTTGGATCAAACTGCTTATTAAGCTTATCAATGATGACTTTAGTAACCTGCGGTATGACAGCCTTGACTCCCGCCAGCCCAATTGCCACAAAATCAACCATACATCACATCTTCCTTACTGAAGTGGTATTAGTCTGTATTATCACTTAGGTGCCAAATATCGCAATCCTAAATATTCATGATAAACAAGATCCCCGACAACTTTTACGAAGTCGGGGATCTGTCGCTTTCAATTCTCACAAATCAAATAGAATTACTGAAGCAATCCTAAGATATGGCGGTTCTCGCTAAACTTCCATAGCCGCACGCAGTTGATCCCGGTTATGCGGTGCATCAAAATCAATGATTGGTCCTTTCGGTACAATTCCAGTTGGGTTTACGTTGGGATGACTTTTGTAATAATGCCGTTTGATGTGATCCAGGTTACAAGTTTCTTTAACTCCTGGCTGTTGATAAAGGTCTTTGAGATAGTTCCACAGATTGGAATAATCTACAATCCGACGTAAGTTACATTTGAAATGCACATAGTAAACGGCATCAAAGCGAAACAGAGTTGTAAACATACACCAGTCCGCCTCAGTGATTTGTTCACCACAAAGATAGCACTGCTTTCCTAACACTTGCTCCCAGTGATCAAGAGCATAAAAAAGTTCGGTTACCGCTTCATCATAAGCTGATTGAGTCGTGGCAAATCCCGCGCGGTAAACACCATTATTTATCGGCTGGTAAATTGCATCAATAGTCTGGTCAATAACTTTTTGCAAATGTTCTGGATTAAAGTTTGCATCTTGTTTGGCGAAGGCATTAAACTCTGTATCCAACATCCGTATAATTTCGCGGGATTCGTTATTGACGATTGTCCCAGTTTGTGTATCCCACAAAACTGGGACTGTCACCCGTCCACTATAGTTGGGATCAGCTTTGAGATAAACTTGCCAGAGATACTGAGTTCCATTGACTGTATCAGGAATGCTCCCTGGTTCATCAGAAAATTCCCAACTGTTATCATGAATTTCTGCTGCTACCACCGACAGACTGATGACATCTTGCAGTCCTTTCAACTGACGCATAATGGCGGTACGGTGTGCCCAAGGACACGCCCAGGAAATGTACAAGTGATAGCGCCCTGATTCTGCTTTAAATCCGCTGGAGCCATCTGCTGTAATGTGGTTCCGGAAAATTGTTAAAGGACGGAGAAATTTACCTTGTGAGTCTTCTTGCTCGCGATCGCTTACCCACTTACCATCCTTGAGGATTCCCAAGCCCATAAGTTTAGTTAGTAGTTAGTCGTTACTAGTTATATCTAATAATCAACAATTGCCTAAGCGTCTTTAGATAGAACTACTAACAGCATTGTAAATTATTACTAACAATGACTAACTCATAACTACTAACCGATAAATCTTAACTATTGCTCATTCAGGATTTTAGGCACCTTGAAAAAGTCGCCTTCTTGTTCCGGCGCACTCTCAAGAATATCTTCGCGGTTGGGATAAGGTTGCAAATCGTCTGCTCGTGTCACATTCTTCACATCAATTGCTCGTAATGTTGGTGGCACATCACTAACATCCAATTCACTCAGTTGTTCAAAATAGTCAAGAATACTTCCCAACTGAGTTGTGAATTTCTCTTCTTCTTCAGGCGTCAACTCTAAACGCGCAAGATGAGCTACTTTATGAACTTGTTCACGGTCAATCATGGTTAATCATTAGTCATGAGTCATTAGTGAGACCAGTGCTGCGGGAGGGGAGCCACTGCGTTGGAGAGCCAGCGCGAATGACGGCTCTCCCGACCTAGGCGTCTGGCGTCCGGGTTTCCCGGCTTGTAGACGCCCGGAGGGCGGCTTCCCGCTTTCTTAGCATGTGGCGTTCTCCCTCCGTAGGCGACTGCGTTAGCGCAGCGGAACCGGAGGTTCTCCCCGATAGCCGTAAGGCGTGGCGTTAGCCATAGGGCGAACCCGAAGGGTCATTAGTCATTAGTATCATGACAAACGACTAACGACAAATCATTAAAAGAATACGTCAATTTGGGAGCGTCCACTGGTCTTTAACCAGTTTTGAGCTTCGATGTAGTTATTGGGAGCTTGGCGAATAGCTCTAATCCAGTAATCAGCCGCTTTGTCAAACAGTGCTTCTCCCCCGTCTTGGTCTCCTGCTTCTTTCGCCTTTTCCCCTTGATAGTGGTAAATAACAGCGATGTTGTTTAAAGCTTGGGGTAGGCGTGGATTAAATTCCAGTGCTTGATGATACAACTCTAGAGCTTTGTCATGTTCGCCGTTACTGGCGTGTATCAAACCCATGTTATAGAGGATATAGCTTCGGTCGTTGGTGTCTTCTTCAAGTTCTAAAGCCTCTTTGTAGTTGTCTAAGGCTTCAGCGTATTCTCCTTCCGACTGAGCGGACATTCCATCTCGGTAATAAACAAAGGCTTCTTTAGCTTTTTTATTAGTTGGCAGAAGCTTGAGGATCAGATCTGCCATGACTGTAAAGCTTTTGTCAACAAAGTTATCGTTTTTCTGGGTTCTTGGCATAACAACTTATGTGATAGGTTTGCCGCAATCATGACAATGACTGGGTACTTGAGGAGCGCTCTTTGCACTCACTACAAGTTAATGTAACTGATTAGTACCTCATGAACAGTTACAAAGGCTTAATACAATCTGAAATATTTTGCTTAGGGCTGTTGACAACTTTGCTGACTGGGTAAGCAGTCATCGCTTCAGATGGGTAAGGATGCAGCAGTTGTTGTAGTGGTTCACGTGTTTGTACTTCTGGATTTAACCACACATCGTAATCCTGCTGTTGAAGAATAACTGGCATACGCTGATGAATCGGCTGCACTAATTCGTTTGCCTCTGTGGTCAAAATTGTACACGATGTGATTTCCTCACCTTCGGGCGATCGCCATTGCTCCCACAACCCTGCAAAGCCAAAGGGTTTTCCTTGTTGGAGACGAAAATAATAGGGCTGTTTTTGATTTTCTTGAAGCTGCCACTCGTAAAAGCCGTCTGCTACTACCAAACAGCGACGGTGCTTTAATGCAGAGCGGAAAGCTGGTTTTTCTGCTACTGTTTCTGCCCTAGCGTTGATCAGCTTGACTCCGATTCCTAAATCTTTTGACCAAGAGGGAATTAAACCCCAACGTAACTTCTGAAATTCACGTTGTTCGCTTTCTTGATTATACAAGACTACCCCCACCATTTGCGTAGGAGCGATGTTATATTGCGGCTCTAAATCGGGAAGTTTATCTACATCGAAGGTTTTGTATAATGCTTCTGCTGTTTGGATTAAAGTAAATCTTCCACACATAGTTTTTCTTCTATCGCTTATTAAGATTACAACGTCGAAATCCTGCAACAAATATTACTTTTATTTTTTATTAATCAGAGAATTGTGTTTCGTACTAAAATGCTATATATCAAACAATTTTAGCATATTTATTTGTATTTTTCGATAATATGCTGTATTTGTACGGCATAACTCATTAACCATTTCATCTCAACTATTTGGCATGAAAAACCTGCGTTTGTATGATTTTTTACCCTCTGGCAATGGTTACAAGATTCGTCTTTTATTGACGCAAATTGGCATGCCATTTGAGAGGATAGAGGTTGATATCACTAAAGGTGAGTCTCGAACGGCAGAATTCTTAGGTAAAAATTCCAACGGAAAAATTCCTGTTTTGGAAGTTGAACCAGGGAAATATTTAGCTGAATCAAATGCCATTATGATTTATCTAAGTGAAGGAACAGAGTTTTTACCATATGATCCCTTTTTTAAAGCCCAAGTACTGCAATGGTTATTCTTTGAACAATATAGCCATGAGCCTTATATTGCTACACCGAGATTTTGGATTTCTATTTTAAATAAGGCTCAGGAATACCGTGAAGTTATAGAGCAAAAACGTGAACCTGGTTACGTAGCTCTTAGGGTGATGGAAAAACACTTATCCAACCACGCTTATTTTGTAGGAGAGCGTTATACAATTGCTGATATTGGCTTGTTTGCTTACACTCATGTTGCTGATGAAGGTGGGTTTGACTTGACACAATTTCCTGCTATCCAAGATTGGATAGAAAGAGTGAAAGCACAACCTGCCTATATTAGTATTACAGAAGAGTTAAAGCATTAGTTTAGGTAGACATAATTGAAATAGGAGTCAGAATTCAGCAATTCCTGAATTCTGGCTTGGTGAATTCTTCTTTAAGATAGTCTAATCTGTATCAATCTCAATCAGCTTTTGCCGAGAAGATAAACCAGACTTAATTTTGATATGCGATTTTGACACATCAAATTTTTCCGCTAGTAGTTTAATTAACTCTTCATTAGCCTTGCCATCTACAGGAGGGGATTTGAGATGCACTTTCAGACTACCATCAGCTTCTTCCTCAATCTTTTGAATTTTTGAATTAGGTTTAACTTTAACTTTTTTTTGCATAACCTTTACGATGTAATTGACGCAACCACAACCAACCTAAAACACTACCCAACACATAATGATTGGACTTTGGACAAAAAAGTGAGTTCGCGGATATTATTCGCGAACTTAATGAATGAATGATTAGTCTTATTTATATTTTTCAGCTTCGTCTATCAAATCGGCTGACCCTTGCAGTAAAGTATCT
>NZ_JABXYX010000097.1 GCF_017982655.1 Brasilonema sp. CT11
GCAAAATTCTTGTCAAGAACTTTGAGAGAACTCTAGCTAATGCCACTGCAAAGGTTAATCTTTGTTTTATTCGGCTGATGGTTAAGAGGCTTGCAGCACCTTTTTAGATGTCAAATGGGTTCTATATCTTCATCACGCCTTCCTAATTTTTCCCGATTTATCCAAATAGCTCCACAAAAAAGACCAATTATTCCTAACTCTTTCAAACCTAGACTCGCATTATTGCTCTCTTTCGCTGACTGTAGTGTATCTTCATCGTTATCTTCTCGAATATCTTCTTCCTCTTCCTCTTCCTCTTCCTCTTCCTCTTCTTCTTCCTCCTCCTTTTCCTCTTCTTTCATTTTTTCTTGCAGTTCTTGCTGTTTTTCCGTTTCTTCTTTCATTTTTTCTTTCATTTATTCTTCTAGCTCTTCAATGCGTCGCTTTAGCTCCTTATAATAGTTTTGTAACGCCTTATTTACATTTTTCTGATTAGAACGACTGCATTCCTTAAAAGAGCGTTCCAATTGTGCTAATTTTTTATTGTACTCGCTAAATATAGTTGCTACGTGATTATAACTATCGCTTGAGGAATTATTAATAACTTGATTAATATCTCCTATCGTAATATTCTCTCCAGCTTGAAGACCATCAACAGCAGATTGTCCAAAATTAGAAATATTTTCTTTACGACTACTCATATTTTTAATTAAAAATTTTTACAATAAACAAACAACAGATAATCGTACTAAATTAATCACGCATTAATTTTTCTAGACAGAATGGGTTTATGTCTAAATACTACGTAATGAGTTTTTATTTAATACTAAAAACTTAAATACATTAGTCTAATTTTGTTGTTTTACATTACCAATTTTGAGATTGCCACCAAGCTTTAAATTAGTAGCAGCTTCTTGATTGACTGAGCTACCAGAGGTGGTAATTTGTCTTACATCGCCGATTTCAGCGCTACCTAAAACATCAACGTCTTTCAGAAATATCTGATTTACTTGGCTATTAGATTTCAACTCATCAACTAAAGCCCTTAAATCATTGGCGAATATCTCATCTTGTGAAACCTGCATCTCCAGAACTGTCTGAAACATCTGCTTATTGGCTTCCGTAGGATTCTTCTCCGCTTGCATCAATATCCCTTCTACTCCCTTGCTCTTAAACTTTTCACGAACAAGATTTCTTAACTCTCCGATTTTTTCTAGTAGAACCTCACCTAATTTTTCACCACTCTTCTCTAAAGCTTTGAAGATTAAAGTTGAAGCAACCGACACTATAGTTATTTCCATAAATCGATATTGTAGATATTGAAAGATTGGTTTAAATTATTTTGCTCAAAATTTACCCAAGCTTAGTAAGACTTGAGTATAGGCGCGGCGTGTGCATAACTTTTTACTGATTATGCTCCTTCACCACTAAGCCAAATTTCAAGGTAGATGCTAGCCATTTAACCAATAAATGGCTTGAAAGCGTTATTACAGCGCTTTCTAAAATTTGAAATAGATGATATGTAGTCGTACTGTACCAATAAGAATCAGTGAAACCGTAGATTTCCACACCCTTACACTTAAGTATAATACACAAAAGCAAATGTATTTTTATACGAAGGCAAAAAATTAATTTTTATAAACCGTTGAGCCATTGAAATGGGGTAGACGCAATGGGAACCCTTATAGTTTACGTCCTAACTTCAATGGCTACAGCTATATAATTGGTGATTTTATTCCTTGGAAGTCCCTAAACTAAATATCTAGTGTTCGGTACAATTGGGAAAAATGCATACTCATACCACGTTGTCCAAATAAAACTGCGAATCCATCGCGGACGCTTTTCAGTATTTAATTGATAATCAAACGCTCCCAGTGACATATCAATAGAAGATAAGTGGGATTCACACCCACAACCGTGCTGATATGTCAAACCGTATTTAGAAGCAATACTTTGTATCTTCATCTGCACAGCGAATACTTTTCCAGCATGAAGGACAGCATCCCAACCGCGCTTATGTTCTGTATCACGGGGATCAAATCGTAAAGCTCGTTCTTCAAAAACAGTCTCTCGGTAAATAGGAGCAAGATGTACCAGGTAAAAGCTGGCGGGAAGTTCATAATCGAACTCATTAAACAGTTCCAGACAAATGCGAGCAACCTTAACTTCGTTAGAAAACTCTGCTCCCTTTGACTCACATTCACGCAAAATTGCTTCAAAATTTGGATATTTCTCAACCTTAAAGTCTTGCCCGTAGAACTCAAGTGTCTCCCGCCCCAACAATCCAAACAACTCTTTAAAGCATAACTTGAGGTGAGCAAGTTCCGGGCGTTCGTTGAATAAGTCAACATCTCCCTGCTGCAACTTGTATTGAAACAACTGCGCCATCTCAACATAACTCTGTGGATTTGCCAGTCCAACACCAGCCTTTCCTAGTGCAATATCTTGCCATACTTTCGGCAGTTGAGAAATATGAACCGCATTTTCTCCAACGATGACTTCAACTTGAGGAGCATCGAGAATAAGCATATGCAGACTCCAGAGTAATATCCGCAGTTGAGTTTACCGTGAGTGAGTAAGTTGCTGTATGGTGGGTCAGACCCATCACCAGCTTAAAGCCCTATGTGATTCTACAGTGCATAAGTATTAAAGGATATTTTTCTGTAACAGTGGTTATGAGGACTTGCAACTATATACTGGTCATTCGGGAAACAGCAGACGCAAAGGAACCATATCAGAAAGCGTGAAACCATGTCGCTGGTAGAAACGAATCGCTGAGGAGTTAACGCGATCGCTTAGCAAAGTGATACGTGAACAACCAGATGCTTGTGCAAGCGCGATCGCCTCCTTTAGGAGAGTAGATCCAGCACCACCGCCACGCCAGTCTGGATGAACGATCATATCCTCCAGGATAGCAACACGTGTTCCAAGAGCCGTACTGATAGTGAACAGAAGGTTAACCATACCGATTATAGTCGAACCATCGTGGAGAACAAGGATACGTCCGACTTCTGGGTGTTCGATGATTTGGCGTAATCCCTGTGATTGCTTGGCGCTGTCTGGTTGAAAGTCTGCTTCCTGAGTAAACAAAATAGTCAGCAAATCACAAAGCTGCGGGATGTCATCTAATGTTGCTTCTCTAACGTGGGGCATTGTCGTTATTTAAAATATAGCAGGGAACAGTCTTGAAAGTCTTGTGGTGTGAGTATTTTCTCATTAGTTCATGTCCTAATCTACCTGGCAATTGCTATATTTGCATAATCCAAATGTACTAAGTAAAAGCTGGCGGGAAGTTCATTATGGTGGGCGTCACTTATCAGTGGCTTAGAGCTTACCCGATTCTACAGTGCATAAGTCCTAAGCGCTGACAACTATATAAAAATAAAGCAGAAAGTGCCATAAATTTCATGCGTAACTTGGCTTTCAATTCAAGACGCCTGTTGGTAAAGTCAAAAAACACCGTCATCTGAGCCTGTTAATTGAGACGTGATAGTTTTAGGAGACAAAAATAATCATGATTCGTCATTTCTATGCTTTGTTAGTTGGTATCGACAATTATCCCCATCCAATCAACAGTTTAGAAGGCTGCGTTAATGACATTACAGCAATAGAAGAGTATCTTAACGAACGCTTTAATAAGCAAGAATACCAACTGCATTTAGAAACGCTTAAAGATGAACAAGCAACCCGTAAGGCAGTTATTGATGGCTTCCGGAAGCATCTAAGTCTTGCAGGGCAAGATGATATAGTTCTGTTTTATTACAGTGGTCATGGTTCCCAAGAGTTAGCACCAAAAGAATTTTGGCAGCTAGAACCAGACCATCTTGATGAAACTTTAGTCTGTTATGACAGTCGTACTGAAGGCGGTTGGGATTTGGCAGATAAAGAATTGGCAAAATTGATTGCGGAAGTAGCACAAAAGAACCCGCATATGACCATTATTATGGACTGCTGCCATTCTGGTTCCGGCACAAGAGACCCAATGCAACAGACAAAGGAACGTCGTTTCCCCACAGACAAGCGAGAACGCCCACTTGATAGTTTTATTTTTTCACTCAACGATTTAACTCAACTTTCAGATACTCGTGAGGTTAAACCTGATGATAACCCCACAGGCTGGAACATACCCAAAGGTCGTCACGTTCTGCTAGCAGCTTGTCAAGACTACCAAACAGCAAAGGAATATAAACAGCGAGGTGGTTTCTCTTATTTTTTGATGGATACACTTTCCAAAACCAATGGAAAGAAGCTGACTTATCGGGATTTATTTGGACGAACAAGTGCTTTAGTCCGCAGTCAAATCACAGATCAGTCTCCTCAGTTGGAAGTGAATAATCCAGAAGATGACAACAAATTTTTTCTAGATGGTGCGATCGCTGAACTTGAACCTTACTTTATTGTTAAGAATGACAAAAGCTATGGTTGGGTGATTGAAGGCGGTGCTGTCCACGGAGTTCAACCACCACGAGGCGGCGACACGACTTTACTTGCACTGTTTCCCTTTGACGCCAATATCGAGGATTTGCGTGATCCGTCAAAGTCTGTCGGTACAGGTAAGGTAACACAGGTATTACCAACCAAGAGTAAGATAGATATCGAAGATGTGCAAAACCTGACTGCTGATAGCTTCGCTGCTGCGCTCCGCGCAGATCGCACTTTTAAAGCAGTTGTTACCAGTTTACCGCTACCCCCTTTAGGAGTATATTTTGAGGGAGATGAAGCGGGAGTCACTCAAGCCCGTGACGCACTCAAAATAGCTGGACCTAATAATAACCAACCCTCACCTTATATCCGCGAAGAGCAAGAACTTACCAAAGCCCAGTTTCGCCTGTTGTGTCGCAACGAGCAATATTTGATAGCCAGACCGACAGATGACCGACCCCTTGTAGAGCAAATTGATGGCTATACCCCAGACAACGCAGAAAAGGCAATTAAACGCCTAGAACATATTGCCCGTTGGACAACAATTGCCCAACTCTCAAATACTGCAGCAACTCAGATTAAAGCTGGTGACGTGAAGATGGAACTCATCTTTAAGGATGAAGAATCATCTCTATCTAAACAGATGCGTTTGCAGTACAAGTATAACGACGGTAATTGGCAACCACCTGACTTTCAACTAAAACTCACCAATAATAGTCAAAATCCACTTTACTTTGCCTTGGTTAATCTTTCAGACAATTTCGCTATTAGCACCCCATTTTTTGAAGCAGGTAGCGTCAGACTGAAACCAACAGAAGAAGCTCTTGCTCTAGATGGACAAGACTTGATACTCGAAGTCCCAGACGAGTTATGGAAACAAGGAATTACCGAGTACAAAGACATTATAAAATTGATAGTTAGCAACGAAGAATTTGATGCCAGATTGCTAACTCAGGAGAAACTTGATGCTCCTCGACCAGCTGTATCAAGAGATATCGATTCCTCAAATCAAAGTAGCCTTGATCGTTTGATGAATCGCACTCAAAATCGTGATATCAAAGCCAAAAGTGCTGCAGTTAGGTTTGATGATTGGTACGCTGAGGAAATCACAATCACCACAGTCCGGCCACTAGATTCTACCCCGGTTTCTCAGAAACAAAAACAACAATTAGACGCAGGGGTCAAATTACTGCCGCATAAGAGTTTGGTAGCGAATGCTCGCCTCACAACTACACCGCAAGTCAGCCGAGATTTGGGGAATAAAATTTTGCCTCCAATCCTGCGGGAAAACCCAGAAATGACTCAACCCTTCCAATTTACTACCAGCCGGGGTACTGACCCTGGATTAAGTGTACTGGAACTGACTGATGTTGCAGACCATAAGGTTGTTACCCCAGATGAACCTTTGAAATTATTAGTTGATGTTCCCCTAGCAGACAATGAATACCTTCTTCCTATCGGCTATGACGGTGAGTTTTATTTGCCCTTAGGTAGGGGTACAACAACTCAAGACGGCAAAACAGAAATTACCCTAGAACAATTACCAGCACCAGTTAGTCAGGGAGAGCGCAGCTTGCAAGGAGCTATTCGCATCTTCTTTCAAAAAGTCATCAGCCAGAATTTCGGGCGGAAATTTCAGTATCCCATTTTAGCGGTGGCTGAGGTGGGAGACGACAAAAAAGTAACTTATAAACGGGATGCGACTGATGTTCAGCAGCGAGTGGCGCAAGCAAAACGGATTGCCCTGTTCGTTCACGGCATTATTGGTGATACTGAAAGTTTAGTGAGCAATATTAAACAATCTGTATCGCAAGCGGATGGACAAAAGCATTCTATCAGTGAACTTTACGACGTAGTTCTCACCTTTGACTACGAAAACTTGAATACTTCAATTGAGCAAAATGCTCAATTTTTGAAACAGCGACTCATAGATGTGGGTTTGGGAGAAAATCACGGTAAAGAACTGCACCTTATAGCTCACTCAATGGGTGGTTTGGTATCTCGTTGGTTTATTGAGCAAAAAGGAGGAAATAAAGTCGTCCAACACTTGTTTATGTTGGGTACACCAAATGCAGGTTCTCCTTGGCCAGTTGTTGAAGATTGGGTTAAACTCACTTTGGGTATTGCACTTAACGGTCTTTCTACAGTTGCTTGGCCTGCAAAAGTCGTGGCTATGCTGATGGGCGCTTTAGAAAAAAATATTAGGGTAGCTTTAACCGAGATGAACCCTGCTTCTGATGTTATCAAATCTCTCGCCGCAAGTGACGATCCTGGCATTCCTTACTCGATTATCGCTGGCAATACCTCTATCATTCCGGCAGCATTAGAGCAACAATCAGCAAAAAAATCGAATGTACTAGAACGGCTACAACAAAGTTTATTTAAGAAAGTTGTAGCTTTGCCTTTCTTTGGTGTACCAAATGATATTGCTGTGACTGTGGATAGTATTACGAGTATTCCATTTGGAGGCAAGCGATCGCCCTTTATTCAAGAAGTCGCTTGCGACCACATGAGTTACTTTGGTACTGAGTTCACCGAAGTTGGTTTAGAGGCTTTGATTACAGCTTTGGAACAACAGAAGTAAACAGTAAAAAGGCAAAAGTAGGGATTCTCTTGTTTCACTTTTGCCTTTCTCGCCTTTGCCTTCATACTAGAGGAGGTATATTAATGTCCGAACATAATTTTCACCGTAGTTTCGCTATTATTCTCGGTATTAATAACTATGAAAATGGTATTCCAGCGCTAGAAACAGCAGTTCCAGATGCTCTCAAACTAGCTCAAATTATCCAAGAGCAACATACACATCTTAAACCGCAATATCAAGCGCAAAACAAGTATAAAGTCCAGTTGCTATTGAATCAACGCGTTACCCTCAAAAAGCTTAAGCAATTAATTGAAGACTTTAAAAAAGGACAGATATTTCTGGACAACGAAAAAGTGACGGTGAACAACGATGATCGCGTCCTCTTTTACTTTGCTGGGCATGGAATCGCCTTGGAAGCTTTAGACAATCAAGACGGACCCGTGGGTTATCTCATTCCTCAAGATGCCACATTAAAGGATAGTACTACCTACTTGCCAATGCAAGAGTTACACGATGCCCTCAACGCACTTCCGTGTCGGCATATGTTAGCAATTCTAGATTGCTGCTTTGCTGGAGCTTTTCGTTGGGCAAGCCTCAAGCGAAATATTGTGCCCAAAGTCACAGTTTATAAAGAACGCTATGACCGTTTCATCTGCGATGCAGCTTGGGAAGTGATTACTTCAGCTGCTGATGATCAAGAAGCTTTGGATTCTTTGGGACAGCGGGGGAAAGTCATAGACGGGGACGAGATTCACTCTCCTTTTGCCAAAGCTCTTTTTGATGCTTTACGCGGGGGAGCTGATGAAGCTGCCGACTTTAATGAGGATTGTATCATCACCGCAACCGAGCTTTACTCATATCTGCGCGATAAGATTGAAATCCTCACAGAAAACCAATATAAGCGACAAACCCCTGGTTTCTGTCTACTTAAAAAACATGATAAAGGGGAATTCATCTTTTTGTTGCCGAATTTTGACCGAGATAAATTGGCAAATGCACCACCACTGAACCTACAAAATAATCCCTACCGAGGATTGCAATCTTACGATGAAAAAGATAGTGGCTTGTTTTTCGGGAGAGAAAATCTCATAAAACAGCTTTATCAGCGTGTTGTTTCCAATAAACAACCATTTACGGTGGTGTTGGGTGCTTCGGGAACGGGAAAATCCAGTTTAATGAAAGCTGGGTTATTGCCTCGCCTGCGTCAATCTACCGAGCATCTGCTTCAGATTTTAGATCCCATGCGACCAGGGGAAAGTCCTTTGAAAGCTTTGGTGCAGGTGTGTTTGCCTCTGGCAAATATAATTACAGCAGAGGAACTGGCAAAAGACGAGCAAGCTTTAGCAAACATCGTTGAACGTTGGAGTCAGACTAATCCTAAGACGAAGCTGTTGCTACCAGTTGACCAGTTTGAAGAATTGATAACTTTGTGTAAGAGTGACGAAGAACGAGAGCAATTTCAGAAACTCATTAAAAATGTTCTCGCTAAATATCCCCAAAAGGTCCATGTAGTTATCACCCTGCGACTCGACTTTGAAGCACAGTTTCAAACCTCTATCCTCAAAGACTTTTGGAATAATGCTCGATTTGTCGTACCACCAATGACTCAAGATGAATTGCGGGAGGCAATTGAGAAACCAGCATTGGAAAAAGTGGTGTATTTTGACCCTCCCAGCTTGGTGGACGACTTAATCAACGAAGTCGTACAAATGCCAGGTGCTTTACCTTTGCTTTCTTTTACCCTCAGCGAATTGTACCTGAAATATTTAAGCGATCGCACGAGAAATAACCGCGCTTTAACTAAGAAAGATTACGAAGAGTTAGGAAGGGTTGTTGGTTCTCTGACCAAGCGTGCGAACCAAGAATACGACCAGTTAGTACAAGAAGACCCCGCTTACAAAGATACAATACGTCGGGTGATGCTGCGGATGATTTCATTACAAGGTGCTGAATTAGCACGGCGACAGGTTGCTAAGTCTGAACTGGTGTACCGAGACGAAAAAGAAAACAAGCGAGTACAAACAGTCATCAAAAGTTTTTCTGAGGCTCGTTTAATTGTTGAAGGTTCTAATTCTCAAGGTGAACCTTATGTGGAACCAGCGCATGACGCTTTAGTTCGGGGATGGGATAAGTTACTAGTATGGAAACGAAAAAACCAATCAACCATAGTTCTACAACGGCTACTAACGCCTGCATCTGTTGATTGGAAAAATGAACAATCGAAACAGTTTCTTTGGAATACTAACCCCCGTCTTAATGTATTAAAAGACGTACTTGATTCTAATGACAACTGGCTCAACACACTAGAGACTGAGTTTATACAACAAAGCATTAGACAAAGAAATAAAGACACCGGTTCGCGTTGGGGCATTGGGATTACTGTTTCAATTGTTCTCTCAACATTTATTGCATCTGCAATAACATTAGTGACGACAGTATTCTCTAACTTGAAAAATAAACAAAATGTCATATTTGCTTCTCCTGGGCAGGAGATTCAAGGTTATACAGGTTATAAATACGTTTACACACCTGATACTGTAAAAGACTTTCCACCAGCTGTAATCAATCAAATCGTGATGGGTATTGAAAAAGATACACCAGCATGCATAAATGTTGGTCTACTGAAAAACGGGATAAAAAGTCAAGATAGAGTATCTTTCAAAATAAATGCACCAAAAAAGCCAGGCGTATACTATGTTCAATTTACATATGATTTTAGATTTGATTGTAAAGACCTAGGTTCATCTAAAGGTGCTATAAGTGAGTGGTTATCTGGAGAAAATACAATTCCTCCCACACAACCAAACATAGGGATTATTATTGTAGAAAATAGAATTAATTTTTCTATTTATAAAGAAATTTGGGAAGCCTATTCTAAGAATGTACCTAGTACAGCGGTTGCAACTGATGATCCGCAAAAACCTAAGGGAGATGCCTATGTTTCTTTAATAAACTTTCAGTTTACAAATAAATAGCGTCCATGCTTGTATAGAACTTGGCTTCTTTCAAGAGAAAAATCGCTAACTCAGTTTATCTTGGTTGAGAAGTCGTACGATCATCGTTGTGTTGTGTTTTGTTAGCTGGTACCGAAAGAAACTTGCCACAAGTACATTTGGAATACACAATCTGAACAGACTGGAAAAATCAGTATGAGCGACAAAATCCACTCGCCAACCGTCGCAAATCCCGACAAGTAGCTTGCAGCAGGTGCGATCGCCTTTTATTCAAGAAGTCGCTTGCGACCACATGAGTTACTTCGGTACTGAATTCACAGAAGTTGGTTTAGAGGCTTTGATTGCAGCTATCAGACAACAGAAGTAAACAGCAAAAAGGCAAAAGTAGACATTTTCTTGTTTAAGTTTTGTCTTTTTCACTACATTTCTAGCAATCTTCTTTAATTTCTGAAAATTGAGAGACACCGATCCCCGACTTCGTAAAAGTTGTCGGGGATCTTGTTTTTCACAAATGATTTAGGACTGCTATAGCCGTTGCCAGGTAGATTAGGACATGAACTAATGAGAAAAGACGGACATCACGAGATTTTCAACCCTGTTTCCTGTTCCCGTTCGGCTGACGCTCACCTTGGCGTTGCCTGTTCCCTGCTATATGTCCTAATAGAGTTGGCTACTGCTATATATAGAACTTACGCACTGTACTGAAGTTTAGACTAAATTCTATTTATTACGCTACAACCCTTGTACAGCAAGCATTTTAGATTTCGGAATTCTAAAGTAGCTATAACTTGGGAAAGCCTGTCTGGATAAAGTTTTGGCAGTTTGAGAGCCAAAATTAGTCTAAACTCCAAACTGTAGAAAAAGACTGGATTATATAACGTGCGCGATCATGAGGGAAGCATTGTCTGTATCTGCGGATCAATTGCACTGCGGCTGCAAAAAGTTTTAGCTATCTATAATCCAGGTTCCATCCTATTAAGTGCATAAAATGATTTCGCTTACATCTATATAAGAAATAGAAGGAGGGCTTATGTCCTCTAGGTTCAAAACCCTACTAAATGGAGGTGCTTTCTGTCTAGTAGGTTTTAATCACACAATCAATAATTTGTCAGTACGTAAATTTTAATTTATACGCTTAGGAAGTATATTCATGTCCCAAAATCGATTTCAGCAGAATTTCGCCATTATTATCGGTATTAATAACTATGTAAATGACATCCCAGTACTAAAAACAGCGGCTCCAGACGCTTCCCAACTAGCTCAAATTATGAGAGAGCAACATACATATCTCAAAGATAAATATCAAGAAGAAAATAAGTATAAAGTTCTGTTGTTGTTGAATGAACACGTTACTCTCACAAAGCTTAGGCAATTGATTGAAGACTTTAAAAATAAAAAAATATCACTTGATAACGAAAAAGTTACGGTTACTGAAAACGATCGCGTCCTCTTTTACTTTGCCGGACATGGAATAGCTGACAATGCTATGGATAATGAAGATGGACCAGTAGGTTATCTCATCCCTCAAGATGCCACTGATGATAAAAGCACCTACTTGCCGATGCAAGAGTTACATGATGCTTTGAACGCACTTCCGTGTCGGCATATGTTAGCAATTCTAGATTGCTGCTTTGCTGGAGCTTTCCGTTGGGCAAGCCTCAAGCGAGACATTGTGCCCAAAGTCACAGTTTATAAAGAACGCTATGATCGCTTCATCAGTGATGCAGCTTGGCAAGTCATTACTTCGGCGGCTGACAATCAAAAAGCCTTGGATTCTTTAGGACAGCGCGGGAAAGTTATGGACGGAGACGAAGTTCACTCTCCTTTTGCGAAAGCTCTTTTTGATGCCTTACGCGGGGGAGTTAATAAAGGTGCCGACTTTAATAAAGATGGTATCATCACCGCCACCGAGCTTTACTCATATCTGCGCGATAACGTGGAAATTCTCACAGAAAATAACTACAAGCGACAAACCCCTGGTTTTTGTCAGCTCAAAAAACATGATAAAGGCGAATTCATCTTTTTGTTGCCTAATTTTGAGCGAGATCAATTGAAAGATGCACCACCACTTAATAAAGAAAATAATTCATATAAAGGATTGGAATCTTATAATGAAGAAGACAGTGATTTGTTCTTTGGTAGGAAAAAAGAGATTGACAAGCTTTACGAAAAAGTAGTTAATAATAAGAAAAGATTAACATTAGTTTTAGGTGCTTCTGGAACAGGTAAATCTAGTCTGGTGAAAGCTGGACTTATCCCGAAACTAAGGAAGGATGAAACTTGGTCTCTTCTTCCCACTTTTCGACCAGGAAAGTCTCCCTTCAAGTCATTGAATAAGGCACTAAAATTGGTCAACCAGCCTTTAATCCCAACTTCCTCTGACTCAACATTTTCTGATTTACTCATCCTAAGCGAAGAAAAATTTGCCAATTGGTTCAAGAATAATCCGAAAGCAAAGCTAATGGTGGTTATCGATCAGTTTGAAGAATTAATAACTTTATGTAAGAGTGAAAAACGAGAGCAATTTGAGAAAATTATTAAAAATTTACTTGCTAAATATTCCGATAAAATCCATGTAGTTATTACTCTGGGACTCGACTTTGAAGCTCAGTTTCAAACCTCTGTACTTAAAGACTTTTGGAATGATGATACTCGGTTTGTAGTGCCACCAATGACCCAAGATGATTTAAGGGAAGTTATTGAAAAACCAGCATCAAAAAAAGTTTTATATTTTGATCCTCCCAGCTTGGTAGACGAACTAATTAACGAAGTCGTACAAATGCCGGGAGCTTTACCTTTGCTTTCTTTCACCCTCAGTGAATTGTACTTGAAGTATTCAGGCGATCGCACCAGAGATAACCGCGCCTTAACGGAGAATGATTACAAAGAGTTGGGAGGAGTGTTTGGTTCTATAACTAAACGTGCTAACGAGGAATACGAGCGGTTAGTTGGAGAAAACCCCGCTTATGAAAAAACAGTGCGTTGGGTAATGTTGCGGATGATTTCATTGCAGGGTGTGGAGTTAGCAAGGCGACAGGTTTTAGAGTCTGAATTGGTTTACCCTTCTCAAGAACAAAACGCTCGCGTGGAAACAGTCATCCAACGGTTTTCTGAAGCCCGTTTAATCGTTAAAGGTTGTAATTTCCAAGACAAACCTTATGTGGAGCCAGCCCACGATGCTTTGGTGCAGAAGTGGGATAAGATGCTGAAGTGGAAAAATGAACATTTCCAAGACTTACTTTTACAACGGAATCTAGACGCACACGTAAGTGATTGGAAAAACAATGAAAAATCTAAAGAAGGGTTGTGGGATGAGCACGACCATTTGCCTCTATTGAAACAACTGCTAGAAGACAAAAATCAAGCAAAAAACTGGTTGAATGACCAGGAGACAGAGTTTGTTAATAAAAGTATCGAGGAAAAAAGAAAAAAAGATGAACTTACACAAAAGTGGATTAATGAATTAACTTCATTAGCCAACTTTCCTTTCAGAGACAACGAGCAACATGAAGCATTGACTTATATTTTGAAGGCACGTAAACTCTTCGAAGAACTTCTTCGTGAAAAATCCCCCAATTTGAGTCCACAAATTTGCCTTAATACTCAATTCGTGCTTAGGCAAATTCTCAGCAAAGGAGCTTTTTTTTCCAGCAGCATCACCACCTAAGGAATACCAAACCACCCTCCCGTATCACCTCCCGCCCAACACTCTCCCTCACAAACCGAAAAATTTTCGTCTGCCAGTCGCTTAAACTCCTCTAGAGCACTGATATCTTGTTCCTCATAGCCAGCAGGGTGAAAAATTCTGCCAATGTATTTTCCTTGTAAACGAATTTGTCCAATTACATAAATGCCGTCTCCAACGCTGTAAACGCCCTGACTAGGATTGCGGGAGTAAATTGCAATATAACCTCCATCATTTTTTTGATAACGATTGATTGTTGGCAAAATGCGCTCTTGGTAGCCCGGTGCGGGATGATTGATGACACTCCCCTCACCTACATATACTCGGAAATCTTCAGAAAGCATCCGGTTTTCCATACAATTTTCCCAATTAATGTTGTTTTTTATCCTAGCCGAGTAAAGCACCGCAAACCTAGTAGACGGAGGCGATCACCATTTCTTTAAGAAGTCCCTTGTGACCACATGAGTTACTTCGGTACTGAATTCACCGAAGTTGGTTTAGAGGCTTTGATTGCAACTCTGGGACAACAGAAATAAAGAACAAAAAGAACGCTTGTGGGAGCCAGAAAGATCCCTACTTCAATGTTCGTCAATTTTTATCGGTTCCAGGTTATTTTGAGTTTCTCCAAGGTTGGTTTGGAGTTGCACCGGATAATAGGTGAATAGATTAATCTGCTCTTTCTCCAGTAGAGTCAATATCGCTAGGTTGAGTTTTTCGATGGTATCAAAGTAAAAGAGCTTTATAGTCTATTCAGTTTCAACTACCCTGACTTTCTTCTTAAAAATTAGCGATCGTTTCTAGGGCTTTCAACTCGAACGCAACACAAAGCGATTGTTTAGGGGTTGCACAGGTCTGGCATCAATGGATATTAAGTCGGCAAATCGTTGGATCTGATTTTGTGAGATTTCAATAGGCTGCTGCATCACAATCCAGTTCACTCCTTGGGAGCAGGGTGGCGTCGTCAGAGAGCCAAAGTAGCGGTAAACCTTTCGGTCTTTTGGTAAAAATTGCTCTGCATTTACCTTCACTGTCTTCACTACTTGCTCCGGTTCGTTGCGATTTGGGAATGCGTCCCAGATCGGTTGCAGGGCAGCATTGTGTTGTCCCTGCTTCAATAACACTCCAATCACAGCTAGGGCACCAGCCTCACTGCGATGCACTAGATGCAGTTCCATGTCAAATGGTTTTTTATCAATGGTGTGTTCACTGGGGTCATGGAAGTGAAATTGCACCAGATTATAGGTCTGATCATCCAGCTTAATTGAGCTTCCCGATTCATAGTTCACTTGGATGGTATGACCGTTATTGACGATTCGTAAAGGAGTTTCCTTATAATCAATTTCAATCGGTGACAGTCCCGCTGCGACAGCTCCCTGCAAATCAATTGGCGATTGCTGGATTCCCGTTTTGCACAGTTGAAATTCCGGAGACAGGTTCCCCCAATTCTGGGAGCCGTTTTCTCCGATATAGCCCCAGTTAACTTCCTTTCCAACAGCCGCAGACGCCAACGATGGGAAACTGACACCGAACGAAATTTCCAACGCCCCAAATCCAAAGAGTTTAAGTAAGGTTCGTCTATCCATTATTGTTAACCTAAAGTTCTAAACAGCATTTTTTAACTAATAAGCGTGAATGAGTGCAACACAACCGTTTTGACTGCTCGGACTGTTCACCAAACACAACCGTTAATTCAAATCTTACTTTATTTAACTGCAACTACTGAATCAACTTCACTATCCTTCTAATTAGCGATACGCCGACTTCCAGAGGCGAGCTAGCGCTGATGCACAAGTCAATGACACCTTGTCAAACATTAAAATTTTCTCAAAAAACGCACTGTAAAGGATTGTTGCAATACCATTACATTGGAATCTATCTATAGATTTTGGCTGATTATAGGGGGTAGCTTGTGGAATTTTTGTCGGATTCAGTTGTGCTATCACGTATGCAGTTTGCCTTAACTGCATTATTCCATATGCTCTGGCCCGTCCTAACCACAGGTATGGGAATTTATCTGGTTATTGTTGAGGGGGTGTGGCTGAAGACTCGTAATCCAGATTACTACTACCATGCCCGCTTTTGGGCTAAGTTTTACGTCCTGAACTTTGGGATTGGTGTCGCAACGGGCATCCCTATGGAGTTTCAATTTGGCACCAATTGGTCACGCTTTTCGGAAGCAGCTGGTAACTTTTTTGGCAGTGTCATTGGGTTTGAAGCTTCCTGGGCATTTATGCTGGAAGCCGCTTTCTTAGGTATTATGCTGTTTGGTTGGGAACGCGTCAATCCTATAATTCACTATGTTTCCACCATCCTGGTTGCAGTTGGCGCAAACTTATCAACCCTGTGGATTTTAACAGCAAATTCTTGGATGCAAACTCCTGCAGGTGGGGAACTTGTTAATGGCAAGTTTATTGTTCATGATTATTTTCAAGCGATCGCCAATCCGTTCATGAAAAACAGTGTCCTCCATATGTTCTTTGCGACATTGGAGACTTCTTTGTTTGTCATTGGTGGAATTAGCGCTTGGTATATTCTCAATCGTCGTCACGAAGCTTTCTTTTCTAAGTCTTTGAAAATTGCTTTGGCTGCGGCGATCGCCGTTGCACCATTGCAGATTTACATCGGGCATTTGAGTGGTGAACAAGTCTATCACTACCAACCTTCAAAACTTGCTGCAATGGAAGCGCAGTGGGAAACGACACCTGCAGGACAATCTGCAGATTGGAGTTTGCTCGCTATACCCAACGACAAAGCACAGAAAAATGACTGGGAAATTACCGTTCCCAATGCTCTTGGATATATTCTGGAATTTAAGCAAAAACTCACATACCCAGTACGCGGATTGAGTGAGTGGAAACCAGAAGACCGTCCTCACATGATTGGTCTAATTTACTACGCTTTCCGCATCATGATTGGGATTGGGTTTTTCTTCGCCGGATTAATGCTATTGAGTGTCTTGCAGTGGTTACGTGGTAAACTCTCTGCTGAGAATATTGCTCAACAGCGTTGGCTAATGCGTGCTTGGGTTTTTGCGGCTCCTTTAGGATACATCGCCGTAGACTCCGGCTGGATTGTGCGTTGTGTTGGACGACAGCCGTGGATAGTTTACGGGCAGATTCGCACGGTTGATGGGGCATCTAATTTACCTGCTAGCAATGTCTTAGCCTCACTCACTAGCTTTGCTGTTGTCTACAGCATTTTGTTTGTTGCGGTTTTGTATTTTGGCAGCCGCATTATTCGCAGAGGTCCAAATTTAGAACTCCCTCTCCCAGGTTTAGAACCCGATGAACCCGCTGTGGATACCACTCCAGCAGAGTTTATGCCAGACGAACGTCCTGTTGAAGCAGAACAATAAACAAAATTCAAAATTCAAAATTCAAAGTTCAAAATTCAAATCATAAATTCTTTGAATTTTTGAATTTGAGAATTAACACATTTAAGATGCTCTCAACAATACATAACATCCCCTAGAGATTGTATGGAAACGCTAACATATTTTTTGCCACAAGTATGGTTTGTGGTTTTAGCCCTATTCTTGTTGCTGTATGTCACGCTAGATGGATTTGACTTAGGGGTAGGTATCTTATCTCTAACTTCAAAAGATCAAGAACGTCGTGGCATTTTAATGACAAGTTTGAGCAACATTTGGGATGCTAATGAAACTTGGCTGGTTCTTATGGGAGGAGGTCTTTTTGGAGCATTCCCGCTTGCTTACGGCACAATTCTCAATGCGCTGTACATCCCAATTTTTATTATGGTGTTTGGGTTCATCTTTCGGGCTGTAGCGTTTGAGTTTCGGGAGCTATCAAACCGAAAACTCTTTTGGGATTTTGCCTTTGGTGCAGGGAGTTTTGTTGCAGCCCTTGGTCAAGGTTTCGCCCTTGGTGCTGTGCTAAAAGGAATTGCTGTTGATGAGGCTGGTCACTTCATCGGGACATCTTGGGATTGGCTGAGTTGGCAGTCTGTACTGGTAGCTCTAACTTTAATTCAAGCATATGTCCTTATTGGCTCAACTTATCTGGTTTGGAAAACGACAGAGGAGTTGCAAACAAATCACTACAGAACTGCTAAAATTGCAGCTTGGACAACATTAATTGGTGCCATTTTCATCACAATTTCAACACCAATATTTTATGAAAGTGTAAGGATGCGCTTGTTTCAGCAGCCACTCGTTTACATCTTTGCCGTTATTCCAATATTAGGAGTTCTGCTCATTTGGCAACTTCTCCAAAGCTTAAACCGTAAAGAAGAAAGAGCGCCTTTTATCTGGACAATTCTTCTTTTCGTTCTCACATTTCTCGGACTGGGGTTGATTGTTTTCCCGTATATCATTCCAGTGAAGATTACCATCTATGAAGCATCTGCTGACCCCAGTTCGCTTGTTATTATGATTATCTTCATTGGCTTCCTAATCCCCATCATGCTGTTCTATAACCTTTACCAGTACATTGTTTTCCGGGGAAAAGTGACTGGCGGTCATTACGAAGGTTAATCCCCGTCGCCGACAACGAGAATCAGCTTCACAAGAGATTGGGAACAGACTGCGGCAAGCTCTACGCCAAAAGCGGCAACCGCAGCAACAAACCTCCTGTTCTAATCAAATCAGGTTGTACGATTCTTTACGCCGTTATCCACAGCAATCTTCTGGATCAACTGCACTTACAACGAATAACGAATAACACTATGTTTTATTTGTTATTCGTAATTGACGAAAAAATATTTTTACCAAAATAGTAGGTATTTAGTAACAGTTGCTACTATTTGACTAACTTTATTTGTGATAAGTTTAACATCAATCCAAAACGAACATGTTTCTTGCGTGTTTATAGTTTATTGAGTCTTTGACTCAATGAACTATTTCAGAACGACGACGAGTATTTATCACTCTGTCTAAAAAAAAATTTATTAATTGCAGACATTACCAATATGCAGTTGCAATTGCTATTGAGTAATAGGTTTTAGCTTGAGAACAAAAAACCAGAAATTGCCTCTGACTGTATGTTAGCAAGCTGTGTGCCAAAACTTTTCAAGTGACGACGGGGAATACAAATGATTGATCAACTACCCATGCCTGTTGAATTTCAAAAACTTGCAATTGAAGGCTATGCTAAACGTGGACGTGGTTTTGTTCGTTGGGTGACAGGCGTACATGGATGCGATTTTGGTAAGTATCACTCAGCCGAAGATTGCGACACTTTTAACAGTGAACCTAACACAGAGCATTTAAAGCGGTTGCTACAAATTTATAATCCTCTTATGGAGTTTTTACTGTTTGTGGATTTCGAGTATCAAGGCAAGCGATCGCACTTGTATCCGCGTCTATTACCACTATTAAAGGTTAGATGAGGAGGAATACCCTTTTTATTCTAAGTTGCTTACCTGGTAGCATCAGTTACCTTGGTGCTGGCGATAGCTAGCCCCTAAGGGGGCGCTGCGCAAACGCTACATGAAGGCTCCGTGCATGAGCATCCCTGCGGCGCGCCCTATTGCCCAACTGCACGGAGTGCAGTTAGCTCAAAGCAGAGCTTTGAGGAACCCTGTTCTGGAAGAACAGGGTTGGCAATATAGGGGCGATAGCTCTAGCAGTTGAAGTTTAGATGCTCAGGGTGTGACTCAACCGCGCTTACATCTTTTTCGACATTCAAGACATTTTTTTGTCTCTACGGATTGTTGAGTCAGGAGTCAGATTCCGTCGGCTAAGCCAAGTGACAACAGGGAGTCCCAGTAAAAAAAATACAGAACTATTTGGCTCAGGAACTGAAGTGGTGGAAACAGGTGTCACAGTGATATTATCAAGCCCCATAGGATTAGAGCAACATGTTCCTGCCGGGTTAGTTAGAGAGATCGTCAGGCTGTCGATTAAGTAATTCGAGTTCGAGTTGACTACAGTTTTAAAATTACCAAAAGTGTTTGGAACCGTACCTTCTAAAGAAAATACTGCTGTTGAATTCAACGATCCCGTTATTACATAAGGAATTGGAGTTATACTGGAGTAAAGATCGACCGAACTGAATGTAAACTTAGAGTCGTCATTTGTAATTTTAATTGTAGCAGTCAGCGGGTTCAGACCAGCCTCCTTCGTAAATAGTATGAAGGGAGCCGGCTTACCGTATGAGTTACTTACAACCCAGGGATCAGAAACTGCCGAAGTTGTAAAACCAGATTCAGTATAGGTTGATAGCGTCCCTACAGGTGCTTGCTCAAACGTAAGCGTCGCCGCAGATGCCGTTTGATTTACTCCCAGCAGCAGGCCGAGTAAAGTAATCAGGTGTGTAGCAGGAGCTATCGAGACCAAAAAATTAGAAGTCAAGGCAAAATAACTTTTCCAGAAATGAATCTTACTCATTTTTCCCTCTAAATATGAAAATAAAGAAACACACATCTTGCACCAATAAAAATTGATGGTATTTAGTCACTCAGCATGAAAACTAAAGCCCGTATTTTACAGAGAAAAGCCAATAAAAATCCTATAACTTTGTTGCTCTGCTTTTGACTTAGCCCAGGCTTCTACGCAGAGGTGCAGGATCTAAGGATACCTACTTGTTTGTATCGTCAGAACCATAAACATAATTATGACGCTTCCTCTCTAACAAAAGTGATAGGTGAACTTCTGTTTACTTATCAGCTTCAAGTGTGGTGTTTTATGCAGAATCTCATTTTTTGTTACAAAACTTTATGAGATGTCGTAACTTGCTGTCTAAAGTCTCCCCAACCACTTTTGGGCAGTTTGACACGCTAAGGACTATTACTTATCTCATACCGTTTCATTTTAAGGTTGATACAAATGGGGGGCAGGCAGTAGGGGGAAAGAATTAGAAACCAATCATTTTTATCAGGGATTTCGTGAAATGGTATCACTATTAGGCTTCACTCAACTTCTCCCTAGGCTTCAGTTTGCGCAAGTATTTGTACAGTGTTCCCCTGCTGATTTTCATTAAAGAAAGAACACCAGCTATGAAATTGCTGGTATCGGCACGTAGCTTTGTAGCAGTTGCAGTTGCTTCTCGTCTAATTTCTCTGGTCCATAAGTCCTAAATTTGATCAAATAGGGGTTATGTGAAAGAAAAATACCCCTATATCCCAACTTCTAGCGTTTCTCGGTTGTATCTATACATCCCCAGGGGCACCAGCCAGCTGTGCCCCTACAATTTATTGCTAGTCTGAAGTCTCAACGCTATTATGAAAATGATTATCATAATAGCTAGACTTGCATGGAAACTCCTCCACCATCCCTTCCCAGTAAAATTGACCTAGCAATTATTGGTGCTGGACCTCACGCTCTTACTTTAATCACCCATCTGCTGCAAAAACGCCAGATTATGCGGGGTAGATTTATGGTGTTTGATTCCAGTGGCAGGTGGATGAGCAGATGGCAACACCAATTTGCAGCTTTTGAAATTCCCCACTTGCGTTCCCCTGCTGTCCATCATCCTGATCCAAATCCGTTTGCTTTGCGGAAATTTGCTGAATCGCGTTCTCATGAGTTGTTTGCTCCCTACGATTTGCCAGGAACTCAGTTATTTGAGGATTTTTGCTTTGATGTTATTCGCCGCTTCCAATTAGAAAATCAAGTTTCTACCAGTGCAGTGACTCGTATAGAACCTTTGCCTCATCTGATTCATCCCCAATTTCGCCTGTGGTTGGAAGATGGACAAACGGTGACTGCGCGGCGGGTAGTGCTGGCAACTGGTAATGGGAAACTTCAAATACCAGATTGGGTAAAAGAGATTCCGTCAGGGTATCCTCTAGATAAACTATGCCATTCACAGACCGTGGATTTACGTAAAATACAATTGGTGAATGAAAGAATATTGATTGTAGGTGGTGGGTTGACAAGTGGACATTTGGCAGTCGGTGCGATTTCTCGTGGTGCGAAAGTCCATCTGATGATACGCCGACAGTTGCAAGAAAAATTTTTTGACGCTGAACCGGGTTGGTTAGGACCAAAGTATCTCAAAGGGTTTTTTGAAGAATTGGATTTTGAAAAGCGCTTTTCTATGATTCAGCAAGCGCGTAACGGTGGTTCTATGACGCCTGCGATGGTGTTTCAACTACGCCGAGAAATGCGTAGTGGGAACTTGAGAGTTAATGAAAATTGCCAAGTGGTGAAAGCTGAGTGGTTGGGTAAGACTTGGAGGGTGAAGTATGGTGATGGTAGCGAATATGAGTGCAGTAGAATTTGGTTATCAACAGGAACCCGCTTTGATACAACTGCAGAACCACTACTAACTGAAATCTTACAAACTTACCCAATTCCCATAGTTAACGGTTTGCCAATTTTGGATACTCATCTGCGTTGGCAAGGTTGCGAATTATTTCTGATGGGTGGGTTAGCTGCTTTGCAAGTAGGACCAACAGCGCGGAATCTATCTGGTGCGAGAATGACGAGTGAGAAGATTGTCCCAGCGATTATCAAGCCACGTCTTGCGCTTTCTTATGCCAGAAGTGCTTGATAAGTAGCTCAACCTAATTAAACTTACAATGTCATTACGAGCGGAACGCAGTGTAGCGAAGTAATCGCAGAAATCTATTTTACGTTTTTTAATGTTGACCTACTTACTTTACTGTGTCATTGTGAATGGAGCGGAGCGGAATGAAGCAATCGCAAGGGTTTGGGATTGCTGAGTCCCAAGGGGACACGCTGCGCGAACGCTACATTTCATTCCGCTCGCAATGATATAAATAATTTTGCGTAACCACTTACTTGCTACCGCAATGAGCGAGCAAATAAAGTTAACAAACGTGGGGAAGCGAACCCCAACACGAATTGTCGTTACTTGGGTTCGCTTCCACTCACCTACTATCTCAAGGGAATTTTACGGGTTTTGGTTAAGAGATTCTAGGGCTTTCAAGATTTTGTCGAGCTTTTCCTTAAGTTCTTGCTGTTCAGTTTTTAATGTTTTCAACATTTTGACCAGATCTTCTTGATCGAGTTTTTCAACTTGGTTAATACTGCGCCCAAAGCCCATCAGTGCAGGACGTTCTACATAGGTGACTCGGTGCAGCACCCGCCAAGCTTTGTTGGGTTTGCCTTGTTCGACTTGTCGCAAGGCGCGAGCTTCTTCGTCATTGCTGGCAAGCCATTCCGGATCTACCACGTAGTCGAAGAAGTCAGAAAAGTTGTTGGTGCTGCCTTCTAAGTAGAAACTCATAAAGCGGTAGCGGTCAACTTTTTCCCCTGGCAGGATCGGGTAATCATTGTGGTCGGTGACGCCCTTGCTTTCTACCCCGCTTAGATCTACATTCAACTGTAAGCCTTTGCTACGGGTTTCAGTTTTATTCATGGTTTGGGTCATGTTGACCGTCGCTTGGGCGGTTAGCTCTACACTGGCTCCAGCTCCTGCAAATTTCCCTTCAAAACCCAAACCGGCATTCATGATCAAGGAACCACCAATAGTATGCTCGGCGGTGTTGGCAAAGCTTTGAGATTCTGTTCGCAGTCCGCCATCGGCATCCCATACATAAGTGTTGACAATGTTCCGCTTACCAGCACGAATTTGGATATCTTCCATTTTCTTCTGCCAGCCAGCAAAACTCGCTGTGGCTTGCGTCCTTTTCTCTTGGTCTTTGATCTTGGCTTGTATTTCTGCTCGCTTCTGCTTCTCGGCTTCTGACTGGTTAGCGATCGCTGCATCAGTTTCTCGCTCCAGATTTGCTTGTTGTTCTTTGGCAGCAGCTTCCCTTTCCGCGTCAGTCATCTCTGGCTTGTCTTCTGGTCGGTCGAGTGAGATGCCCGTAGGAGCAGCACCGCTATTCACCTCTCGATCTAATGAGCTTTCATCAACCAAAAGAGCATTATACTGGGCAAAATAAGCTTCTCGCTGCTTGTCCTGCTGTTCGATTTGTTGTTTGAGGTCATAAGCCTCTTGCAGGCGATAGTAACTGGCGGGATAGAGGGAACCGTACTGACTTCGCATTTCGGGAACGTGCTTGAAGAAGTGATCGCTCGTCGCCCTGCTACCTGTCATTCCATCCAAGCTACCTTTCATCACATAAGCAGGATTGATCAAAAAAGTGATCGTATTCACGTCCGGCGGAATATTCTCCACGGGTTGCACTTGGTAGCCGATCATCTTCTTGCTGCGGGCTAACCGGGTAACAAATACATCTGCTAGAGCAGAAACTACTAGCGCGTAGCCCACATTTTTAGGAATGAATCGTTTTCCTAAATGGGGGAAATGGGCATCTTGTTCTAGTGTACCACGTAGTTCCAGTTTATCGGTCATGCTCACGGATGAACCAGATGCGATACTGCTCTGATTCTGGAATTGGTAGCTGGTGTCAAGGTTGCCTTTGAAACCAGTGCGGATTTTGGCGATCGTTGTCTCAAATCCAAAACCCGCGCTTGCTGAAGCATCAGCTCCCATAAAAGTGTCTGTAGTCGCTCCTAAACCAGCATTTTGCGATCGCCTCCAGCTAAACTCCACGTCTTCAGACATAGTTATTTCCACTGAAGTCGCTTTGTTGTAATCATTTTTCTCTGTCAGGTTTTCGCTGGGAATTGGTGGTGCGCCTTCGATATAACCTAAGAGAGTGGGGGCGAACTGGGCATTGCCGATCCAGTTCAGTTCTAGGGTTTCGATGCGTTTGTCCGGCAGTAGGTTAACGCCGTTGAGCGCAGGGGAAGCAAAGAACCGCCGCATGATCGCAGATTTTTGCTTGGTAACGGCGTCTAGAGTAACGGTACTGTATTCTGTGCTGACGACTGCATCGCTGACAATGGGCAGGGTATTGTCATATGTGATGATCGCTCCCGTAACGGTACCGTGATGATTGCCTGCGAAATCTGAGACTTTGTTCGCAGTGCCTTCTGGTTTGATTTCATTTAAGGGCCAGTAACCGACCAGATTTTCCTCTTTGCCAGTTAGGCGCTTGTGCATATTTGCCTGAATATCCGCTGCAGTGCGGGCTACTTTCCAGATGCGGACTTCGGCAATTTGACCTTTGAAAAAGTTTTCAGATACCTTTCCCTGGTTGTGGGACGCACCAATCAGCACCGCCGTGTTAATATCTTGGCTTATGCCTATATTACTGCTTCCTGCTTCCTTTCCATTGACATAAAGTCTAACTGTTGAGCCATCATACGTAGCAGCAACATGGCTGTAAGTTTCTGCTGGAATGGTTGTTGTAGAAGAGTTAAGTTCCCGAGGCGGAACATCATGGTAGATGCTGAGAGTGTTGTTAGATTTCAGGTAAAACCTATACAATCCACTTGTACCACTATTCCATTTTGAAACAATTGTCCTATCACTTGTTGATGAGGATGGGGAAGGTTTAATCCAAGCTTCAATAGTGTAACGTTTGTCAGAAAATTTCAGCGCGTCAGGATTGCCTACATTCACATAATCATCCACCCCGTCGAACTGCATCACTTGATGTCCCGGATTGCCAATAGGTGCTGCACAGCCCCACCAGCTTGCGCCCACAATCGTGCCCTGATTCTGTTCATTGCCAGTCGAGTCGCGCACTGTGGTTCCTGTGGCTTCATTCATGGGAAAGTAAGCTAGCAGACCAGGTTCGTTACCACTGAGCAGGGTTTTGCTGTTGACGGCAATTTCTTCCTCACTCAAAGCGAGTCCCCAGATGCGGACTTCTGCTAGTTTGCCGAATTGCTGCGAATTAGCTTTAGCATTCCCGATGGTGGAGATAGGACTGGTACTTTTGAAAATTTGGTTTTCCAGTGCCTTTTTGCCAGCGTCTGTTGTTTGAGCTTCTATAGCTTTTTGTTTGACATCGCCGACTTTGTTGCCGTCTATATAAAATAAGGTCGTGTCTCCCTTGGCTACAGCAGTCAGATGGTGCCAGCCGTTTGACAACAGCTTTATATTATAGCCGCTATCGTAAAACTTACCGCCATAATACGTGCCTAACTGTTGCCCGTCTTCAACAACAATTTGGCGATCGCTGCCATCTTGGTTGCTGGTTAAAGTATTCCAATTCTGTTCCGGAAGCGGATAGGAGAACCAGGCTTCTATCGTCCATTCATTAGTTAAGTAAATTGGGTTTGCCAAGTTGACAACATGGTTGTTTTGTGCAAAATTCAAGCAGACGCGTTGAGCATCCGGAATCCACTGCTCAACAGTTGCGTTGCGGCTGTCAGAGGTAGCATCAAAATTAGTTTGCCGCATCCGACCTTGCTTGTCAAAATAGCTCAGTTGCACGTTGCCTTCACAAGTTTCAATCGCACTTAGACGACTCGCAGGACGGACAAATCCGAGTAAGGCACCTTGAGTTACCAATCCTTTACTATCCGTCAGTTTTGGCAGAGTTTGTGGTGTCTGCTGGGTGGTTTTGACTCCATTGATGAACTCGGTGTTTAAAGACTTCAAATCTAATTGAACTAGGGCGAGTTGCGAGTTGATTTGATGCAATTCCTGTTGGAGTTGGTTTTTTTGGCTACTCAAATTGTTCAAGAGCGACTCTAAGTCTTGTAACTCTCCTCTGGCAGTTGTGAGTTCTTGTTTCTTATTGTCCCAAGTCGTTTTTTTGCCTGGTATTACATTATTATTGAGTTGTTCCTTTTTTTGCAGTTTCCACGTGCGCTGCGCTCCTTGGTCTAGCCATACAGTGGTATAGCCATTGTTAGTCGCTAGGAACCTGTAGGCGTTGTTGACGTGGGTGTTTTCCACGTAACTATCAGAATTTAAACTACTCAGTTTCCATTTCTCGAAATTGTTTTTACCGTAGGTTTTGCCTTGTCCGACACCCGCATAATAGTAGCTAGGACACGAATAAACGTCTAAGTAATCGTTGTAGTGTCGGTTTTTTAGCTTGAAAACATTCTGAGTCTCCGTGGGTTCCAGTTGCCATTGCTGTGTAAAAGACTCATTGCCTGACTCAATATTAGCCCACTTGCTGCCATCAAGCCCTAACACCATACCTCTGTTTGCATTCTCAATCCTGAGCCAGTAATTGACAGGGTTAGCCAATTCGCGATCGTATTCTGTTTTTGCATTTCGTTCTTGAGTTTCTAGTCCAGAAATGCGTCTTCGTTTGTCGGCGATCTGGCTCTGAAGCTGGTTACTGTTGTTCGCCTGTGCCAACAGGTCTTCTAGCTCCCGTTTTCGCTTGCTGAGAATTCCTTCTTGTGACTCTTTTTCTTGCAGTTGTTTCAACTTGTCTTCTAACTGCGCGTGTTTATCAACCAAAGGTGTGAGAGTCACACTATCACTGTACTCAGCTTCAGTAATGCTGTCAGAAACCAGTCGGATGCGATGCTTGCGAATGTTCAGCGAACTCCAGTTACCTTTGACGTCGGTAATGCCAAAAGAACGCAACACAGATACTCCATCCGGCACGGTAAAGCGCGATATCGCTTTATACCAGTTATTTCCTAATGAGGAAAATTCAGTCGTCACATTGTCGGGAATCTGTATCCAGTCTTCAGAACCTCGACTCCTCTTCCCTTTATAGGTAATAGCAAAAATCTTGCCGCCATCAACATTATTAGAATTTACATTCAAGTTGGTTTTAAACTCAAATTCCTCCTCATAAGTAGCTCGCTCAGAAACGGCAAACAGTTCTTCATTTTCGTATTTAATTGCCGGGGTTCCGGATTGCAAGTTGCGTTGCAGGGTGACATCACTCACATAAGCTTCGCCATGCACAGTGCCATGATTTTCGTTAACGGAAAAATCTAGAACCTGGCGATCGTCGCCTTCAACAATAGCACCCAACCGCCAGTACCCGACCAAACCGACTTCTTGACCTGTCAGTTGCAGGTACATACTGTCTTTAATCTCAGGACTTACGCAACTGTCACAAGCAATGGCGCAGCGTAGCTGCGCCGCACGCCAAACAACTAGGTGATAAACATGGGAACATCAGGACGTTTTAGTTGCTGAACTAAATAATTTGATAACAATCC
>NZ_JABXYX010000098.1 GCF_017982655.1 Brasilonema sp. CT11
ACAGTAGAGGTTCAAGAATTTCCCACTCTTCGTCTGTTAGGCTGCTGGAGTATGGCATGGTTGCTGGATAAGGCTTTTGCCGTAACTTTACTTCAACACTGTAAAAGATGTCAAATGGGTTCTATATGTCCACTAAAAAGGTTTAGCCATTGTTTGATTAAAGTAATCGATAAATTCGAGAATTCGGGTTTTGAGGTCATCCTGACTTTTGAAGCTAGCACGCTTGAGTAACTTGCGAACCAAAATACTGAACCAAATTTCAATTTGGTTGAGCCCTTCGGGTTCGCCAGTTGCTTCAAGTCGGGGAACCCGCCCAACGCACTGGCTCACCAAGAAGAATGTTTGGGTGTGTAATGGAAAACAATTCGGTGTGTTTGGTCACTCAAAAAAGCTGCACGGGATTTCATCGATTTCAGAATGCCACTTTTGCCTTTAATTCCAAGGTCAATGTTTAAACCTTCTTTTTGTGCCACAAAGCGAACTAATGATTCCGACTGGTGAGTATTAAGACAGTCCATAATCAAATGCCATTTGATTGCCTGAGGGTCGCTTTCAATAATTCGACGAACATGTTGGACAAAATCTTCTTCGGTTCTTGTGTCTCCACAATTTGGTTCAACAATTTGGCCAGTGGCAATATCGAAACTAGCAATTAAGCTTTGTGTACCGTGACGAATATACTCAAACTCCTGTCTTTCAACCTTACCCGGTCGCATTGGTAAATCTTTTTCTAAACGCTCTGTAGCCTGAATCCCAGTCATTTCATCAATCGATATTGTCCGCTCTCCGTTTTGATAACGTTCAATCGCGCTGATGTATAAACCAGTAATATCTTCAACTTTTGCGTCAAATTCTTCATCAACAGGGGGGGGTTAACCAGTAGCGGCTCTGGTGGGGTTTAAGTTCTGCCTCTTCTAATAATCTTCCAACATGGCGGACAGATATGCTTTCAATGATACCTTGTTTCATGATTTCGTCCGCTAGTTCTCTTGATGTCCAATGACTTATTGGTCGTCCATAGTCTTCGGGTGGTGAACATGCAAGGGCGAATAGTTCGATTACTTGCTCCATACTAAATTTTACTGGTGCGCCAATACGCTCTGAGTCTTGTAATCTCTGCAAAATAGACAAATCTTTATCGCTATTTTCCAACCATCGGTTTCGCCATAAACGAGCCATATCAAGACTTATATCTAATAATCGAGCAATTTCGCCATGATTTTTCCCCTCTGACGCTAGAAGAATTATTTTTGCACGTAGTACTATTTGTTGCGCCGTATTGTGTCGGTTGATCAACTGTTGGAGTTCTGAGCGATCGCTCTGGTTCAAATTTAATACTTTTGGAGCTAATCGTGCCACACCAAGTCCCCTTGTTTTCAGCCTATACTGCTTTGACTCTACTTTCTTAGTTTCTCACAATAATGCTTGGTTTATTTCCGCCATGCTGTACTAGTTGTCGTTGTGACCCTTCATTCGCTTCATAAGCATTGATCACACGTTGGCGTAGATCGGTTGAATAGGGGGCAGGCATAAGCATAAGTATTTTTACTGTTCTTATAGCTTATCAAAATTGTAGTCTACTCAATTGAAAACCGCTGTAAGTGGTCGCGTGCGATACGCCCTTGGCGTATCGCCTACGCCAGATTCTCTGTGTCATCGCACTCTGGCATAACTAGCAACTTGGGTTATTAGGGATTAGTAAGTAACTCTTCATCTCAAAAGTATTGAGCGAGGAATAAAAACTCCTCACTCCTGATTCTATTTAATACGCATCCATTGGCAGACAAGAACAAACAAAATTTCTATCCCCAAAGGCGGCGTCAATGCGACCGACACTGGGCCAGAATTTGTGTTCGCGAGTCCAAGGCGCAGGGTAAGCAGCTTGTTCCCGTGAATAGGGATGATTCCATTCTCCGACAATCAGACTTTCTGCGGTGTGCGGTGCATTTTTCAAGACATTATCTTGAGCATCCATCTTACCTGATTCAATTTGCGCAATTTCTTGGCGAATAGCAATCATGGCATCGCAGAAACGGTCTAACTCTTCTTTTGATTCACTTTCTGTGGGTTCCACCATGATTGTACCTGCCACAGGCCAGGAAACAGTTGGTGCATGGAAGCCATAATCCATTAGGCGCTTGGCAACATCATCGATTTCGATATTTGCAGATTTTTTGAGCGATCGCAAATCCAAAATACACTCATGAGCAACTAAACCATTTTTCCCTTTATACAAAACGGGATAGTAAGATTCAAGTCTCTTGGCGATATAGTTTGCATTCACAATTGCTACTTTGGTTGCTTGCGTCAAACCATCTGCACCCATCATGGCAATATACATCCAAGAAATCACCAGAATACTGGCGCTTCCCCAAGGTGCAGCGGAAACTGCACCCATTTTTTGTTCACCGTCCATTTCAACAACAGCGTGTCCAGGAAGAAAAGGTACGAGATGGGAGGCGACACCAATCGGTCCCATACCAGGACCACCGCCACCGTGAGGAATACAGAAGGTTTTGTGCAAGTTCAAGTGACAAACATCCGCGCCGATATCTCTCGGATGACAAAGTCCCACTTGAGCATTCATATTCGCCCCATCCATGTAAACTTGTCCACCATGAGTGTGAACAACGGCACAGATTTCCTGAATTTGCTCCTCAAACACACCATGAGTTGAGGGATATGTTACCATTAATGCCGCAAGTTCTTTGCTATGCTTTTGAACCTTAGCCTTAAGGTCATCTAAATCAACATTACCTTGAGCGTCACAAGCAACAGTAACTACCTTCATCCCGCACATCACAGCACTTGCAGGGTTTGTCCCATGTGCTGACTGGGGAATCAAACAAACATTCCGGTGTCCTTCCCCTCGGCTTTCATGATATTTCCTAATGACGAGCAAGCCTGTATATTCACCTTGAGAACCAGCATTTGGTTGCAGCGAAACTCCCGCAAATCCTGTGATTTGTCCTAACCATTCCTCTAGCTGCTGAAACAGAATTTGATAACCCCGTGTTTGTGACAGTGGTGCAAAAGGATGTATTTTGCTAA
Organism: Brasilonema sp. CT11; assembly: GCF_017982655.1. Taxonomy (GTDB): domain Bacteria; phylum Cyanobacteriota; class Cyanobacteriia; order Cyanobacteriales; family Nostocaceae; genus Brasilonema. Next base: position 3,052 of record NZ_JABXYX010000098.1, read on the forward strand.
ATTCAGCCCACGTGACTGGTATCATCTCAGATGTGGCATTAAGCTTCATCGTACATGATCCCAAGGGAATCATCGATGTCGTTAGCGACAAATCCTTAGCTTCCAGCTTGTGCAGGTAGCGCAACAACTCAGTTTCTGAGTGATAGCGGTTGAAGACCGGGTGGGTGAGGTAACTAGTGGTACGGGGAAGGAAAAGAGCACTGGAAGCACCACAAGCAGGGGGGAACAATAGATCGTCGCCAAAAGCGAAAATTTCCAACAGGTCAATTAAGTCTTTTTCTGTGGTGGTTTCGTCTAGGGATATACTTACAGTAGTCGTGTTTAAAGTGCGGATGTTTATTTTACGCTCTTCACAAGCTTGTAAAATATCATCTAAACTGCGTTCTCCTAAATCGACTCGCAGGGTATCAAAGAAATATTCAGAATGGATGCTGTAACCCAAACGCTTTAATCCTTTTGCCAGCATCACAGTCATCTGGTGGATATTCTCAGCAATTTTTTTAATTCCAGCAGGACCGTGGTATACACCATACATACTCGCCATTACTGCCAGCAACACCTGTGCTGTACAGATATTACTAGTCGCTTTTTCGCGGCGAATATGTTGTTCACGGGTTTGTAAGGCAAGACGCAGCGCAGGTTTACCCTGAGAATCTTTTGATACACCAACAATTCGTCCTGGAACTTGGCGCTTATACTCTTGTTTAGTGGCAAAGTAAGCTGCATGAGGTCCACCGTAGCCCAAGGGAATACCAAAACGCTGAGTGCTTCCGACAGCAATATCAGCACCAAATTCACCTGGGGGTGTTAGCAAAGTCAGACTTAAGGGGTCTGCTGCTACCGTGACCAATGCTCCCATAGCATGGGCTTTTTCTATAAAAGCGCGGTAGTCATAGATTGTGCCATCGCTGGCGGGGTACTGGAGAATTGCCCCAAAAATAGGTTCAGAAAAATCAAAGGTTTGATGATCCCCGACAATAATATCAATCCCCAGAGGTTGAGCGCGTGTTTGCAACACATCTATAGTTTGGGGATGACACTCACCAGAGACAAAATAGGCATTTGCTTTATTTTTGCAAACACCATAGCTCATAGTCATCGCTTCTGCTGCTGCTGTGGCTTCATCTAGCAATGAAGCATTGGCAATTTCTAAACCTGTTAAGTCAATAATCATGGTTTGGAAATTGAGCAGCGCTTCGAGTCGTCCTTGGGCAATTTCTGGCTGATAGGGAGTGTAGGCGGTATACCAACCAGGGTTCTCTAGAATATTGCGTCCAATCACAGGTGGGGTGATACAGTCGTAGTACCCCATACCAATAAACGAGCGGAAAATTTGATTTTTGGAAGCGATTTCCTTGAGCTTAGCAAGTGCTGCGTACTCATTTTCTGCTTCTGGTAACTCTAATGAATCAGATAAGCGAATTGCCTGCGGCACTGCTTGGTCAATAAGTTCATCAAGAGTAGTATCACCCAGCACCTCAAGCATTTGCTGGATATCACTGGACGATAGTCCAATGTGCCGTTCTTGAAAAGAACTTAATTTTTGGTGAGTTTCCCCTGACATCTGCCGATGGTTTGATTTAGGACGAGGAACATTAGTTACCACAAACTGCTCTCCGACGCGACTAATTCATATTTTGCAACAATTCTGTTTAACGCGTTGGGTATAATTTGTCAATTTCTCAAAATTAATGAAGTTTTTTTAGAAAAAGTAATGAAACTTTTCCAGAAAACGTGAAGCAGACAAAGGGAAACAGGAGTAATAGACACCACAGACAGAAGGAGGGACGGAGGGAGGCAAGAGTTAATGCTCAATAACTCTTTTTCCTCACTCCACGGCAGGTGCTACAACGAGAGCCAGCGCTACAGTAGGTTTCGGCTGAGATCACGGCCGAAGCCCGCCTGTAGCGCTCTTATTCACCGCAACGCACTGCCTCCTCACTCCCTCACTGCTTTCTATCCTTCTACCTGAATGCTGTATTCTCTCGCACTCAAGGCATCATCAATTTCACCAGATTTGTTAACGCGTACTTTGAGCAACCATCCTTCCCCATAAGGATCTTCTGCCAATTGTTCTGGTGATTCTATCAAAACTTCATTGCGTTCTATAACTGTACCAGTGACTGGGGAATTAAGGTCTTCCACAGCTTTCACGGATTCAATTGTGCCAAAGGTTTCTTCCTTGGAGACAGCGTCACCAATATCTGGGAGCTCTAAAAACACAATGTCACCTAATTGGTCTACCGCAAAGTCGGTAATGCCAATGGTGGCAATTTCGCCTTCAAGACGCACGTATTCATGAGTATCTAAGTATCTCAAATCTTCAGGATATTCAAAGGGCATACCACTTCCTCATCCACATAAAAAAAATTACTACACGGATAGCGATTTCCGCTATATCTATTTAACTGTTATCAGTTATCAATTTCATCCCTTGGCTAAGGGTTGAGCTACCACAGTGGCTCAAAAATTGACGCATTCACGAATTAAAAATTCAAAAAAATCTTTTTTTGAAATTCGGTTTGCAGTGAAGGAGCCAATTAAGCGAAGGGATTGTGGTGAGCGACTACGAACACCCAACGGGAGAGCTAGTCGCGAAGGTGCAGGAAAGCGTTCGGCTGATCTCACGGCCGAAGCCTTCCTACATAGCGCGCTTACTCACCTTTATTTGTACGCTCACTCACCACTTACCTGCTGTGTTAAAATCCGACTAAGAGCAGTTGCTGGGGTTTGACGCCAGTCACCTCAAGTGTCGGTCTAAATTACACTATACCCATTCGCTTCATTGAAAATTCTTCACACGGTTTTTTGCTCGATAAAACGGACGTTTTACCACAACCGCTGGGTAAGCTTTGCCACGAATTTCTACTTCTAGCTGCTGATTCACAGTCGCTAGTTGACTGGGAACATAGGCTAAGGCTATGGGATAACCAAGAACTGGTGATAGTGTACCACTAGTCACCTCTCCAACGACGACACCAGTTGATAACACTTGATAGCCATGACGGGCGATGTTACGCCCTTGCATTTGCAAACCTACTAGTCGGCGTTGAACTCCAGCAGCTTTTTGCTGTTCCAAAACTGAGCGACCGATGAAGTCTCCTTTGGTATCAAGATGAACTAACCAGCCTAAACCAGCTTCTAATGGAGTCGTCGTGTCGTCAATATCTTGGCCGTAAAGTGCCATTGCTGCTTCTAGTCTGAGGGTGTCTCTCGCACCCAGTCCGCAGGGAATGACACCAGCATTGATTAGACTTCTCCACAATTTTACCCCCACATTTAAATCTAACATCACCTCAAAGCCATCTTCCCCGGTGTAACCCGTGCGGGCAAGAAATGCTGGTTTACCTAGTACTGTTCCCTGCAAGTGCCCAAATGCTTTAATAGATGTTAAATCTTCTTGCACCAAGGTCTGAAGAATGCTTACAGCTTTTGGTCCTTGCACGGCAATTAAGACTTTTTCAAGTGAAAGGTCTTGGAATTTCACTTGATTTTGGTCAAGATGTTGCAAGAGCCATGCTTTATCTTTGTGTGTGGTAGCTGCGTTGACTATTATCACTCCCTGTTGTTCACCAGTTGCGTCTTGGCCTTGGTAGTAAAAGATGATGTCGTCAATGATCCCACCTTGATGATTTAATAAGACAGTGTATTGTGCTTGACCAGCTTGCAAGCGGCTTAAATCTGAAGGAACTAAAAGCTGGAGTTGAGAAACGAGGTTCTTTCCTTGTAGAGTAAATTTACCCATGTGAGAAATATCGAACATTCCTGCTGCATTTCTCACTGCCTCGTGTTCCTTGGTTATGCCAACAAATTGCACAGGCATTTCCCAACCGCCAAAATTGGTGAGTCGTGCTTTGAGTTCTTGTGCAAGTTCAAATAAAGGCGATCGCGCTAAGGATAGGATAATTTCTTCTTGATTAGCCACAGGTCTATTTGTTTAGATACGTTTGTCTGTAGTATTTCACTTTTGGTATCTACAGTGTACTTAAACCTGATTTTATTGATCTTGCAACCAAGTCGCTATATCTGCTTGTTGGAACAACGCAAGTCAACTCCCATAAATACAACCAATGACATTGATGCTAGCTCTCCATTTGGCTCTCAAGGAACTGTAATTATTAATACGCTAGAGATTGATCCCAGTCGTGGATTATTTGAGTTGTCTGAGAATGTCATCGATCCAGCACAGCAGATTGCCCAAAATCCCTGTATAAAAGGTTTTGGTAGTACTTTCACCATTACTGGGCGTGGCGGGTTGCCAACTGATCCGAATAAAATCCTTAGTAGTGACAATGTGCGCGTTGATTTGATCCAGCCTGTTGTCAATCACAAGAATTCCAGTAGTGAAACTCAGAATCAGTCTTCCACCAGTGCAACAGCTAAACCTAAAGTTAAAGAGATAATACCTGCCCGAGGATGGATCTTCAATGAGAAAGGTCAGGTGGTTCTGGTAGCTTACGATCCTACCCAAACTGGTATACAACGCTCCCAGCCAACACCTCCTGCTTGTCCTGCCTTTTAACCAGTGAACAGTGAACAGTGAACAGTAAAAAGTTATCAGAAATTTTGATAACTTTTTACTGTTCACTGTTCACTGTTCACTGTTTTAATAAATTGTGGCAGTGTTGAGATTTATTAAGTTGGCATTATGAAGTATCAGCAAGTAGTCGTTGGTTTGGTTCTAGCTATAGTTCTTTTCTTGTTTCCCTTGTCAGCAGAGGGAGTCGGTTCTTCGAGTATCAGGCGTTCCACGGACGACGCATTCAACGGTAAGGATTTTTCTGGTCAAAGCTTGATTGGATCTGAATATATTAATGTCAAGCTTAACAACGTTAATTTTAGCAATGCTAATTTGCGCGGTGGCGTTTTCAATAGTTCGATGTTAGAGGGAGTCAATCTGCATGGTGTAGATTTTACTGAAGGTATAGCCTACTTGGCAGCTTTTCAGGATAGTGATTTGAGCGATGCGATCTTTACAGACGCAATGATGCTGCGTTCTACTTTTGATGATGTAGACATTACTGGTGCTGATTTTAGCAATGCAGTTCTAGATCGTCTGGAAGTGAAAAAACTTTGTGCTAAAGCAAGTGGGGTGAATTCAAAAACAGGTGTTTCTACGCGTGAGTCTTTGGAATGTCCGTAAATATAGTGGATAGTGGATATTAGTTTAGCCGTCACGAGGTTTTTGTAAGTAGAAGTTTTTGGCGATCGCTTCCGAGTGAGCGATCGCTGTATTTATTTCCCCCTACACCCAGCCTACGGCTCGCTCCGCTAACACACCCTTACCCCCTTACACCCCTTTTTCTTTACATATTAAAACATATCCGCAGGATCAGCAGCTTGGAGTTTGCGGGTGGCGATCGCTCCAGAAATAACACACATAATGATTGTCAACATCAGCACCACCAAAGCTCGTGTTAAAGTCATATATATGGGCAAATTTGTCGCCGTTCTTGTTAAATAATAAAGTGCCAAAGGAACTATTGTTCCTGGAATAAAGCCGAGAAATGCGAGGATAAGAGCTTCTTCAAAAATGATTCCTAAAAAGTATAAATTATGATACCCAATTGCTTTTAAGGTTGCGTATTCCTTCAGGTGTGCATTGACATCAGTAGAAAGAACTTGATAAACAATAATAATGCCGACTATAAACCCCATTGATACACCTAGACCAAAGATAAAGCCAATTGGGCTTTCTGTCTGCCAGTAGTTTTCTTCAAACTGGATAAATTCTTGATGAGTCAAAACTCTGACATCATTGGGTAAGTAAGCTCTTAATGCTGTTGCAACTTGCTGTGGATCGTAGCCCGGTTCAAGATAAACTAAACCCAGATTAATACTAGCTGCTTGTCGTCCGGGAAACAGGCGTAAAAAATTCTGATCACTGGTAATCAGGTTACCCTCAGCCCCAAAGGAAGTCCCCAATTTAAATAAGCCATTAATAGTAATGGTATGATTTTCTGCTTCGGTAGTAACAGTTTTACCTTGTTCAATTTGAGCAATTACTTGTTGATATTCCCCTCTAGAACCTTTGTCAAATAAGAAATTATCTGCTAACTTAATCTTATCCGACTGTTGGTTTATTTCTGGTAGTCCAAAAGCTGGTTGTTCAGGATTAAACCCAAGCAGTTGAATGGAAGCTTCACGACGGGTTTGGGGATTTTTCCAGGTGATGAAACTCACATATAATGCTTCTGCCGACTTTACTCCTGATATTGAGGAAGCTTGGTACAGTCGCCGCCGGGAAAATGTAGACAGATTTTGCATATTACGAGCTTTGGGACTGAGTAAAACAATGTCTGTTTGCAAAACTCGGTTGAGGCGAGTATTACTGTCATAAAGTGCAGTCTGAAAGCCAAGCTGCATGAACATGAGCACATCAGCAAAAGCAATACCTGATAATGCAACAAGCAGACGGCTTTTTTCATGACTCAGTTGCAACCATCCCAGAGGTATTCGCTGGTTTAACTGTTGTATGAATCCAATCAAAGTGAAATCACCACCTTAACTTGTAAATTGGTAAACTGAGCAGCTTTCTGGCTTGATGTGTGATCGAGTCGGATATGCACTTCCACAATTCGGGCGTCAATATTGGTACTAGGATCGGTATTGACGACACTCTGCCGACGCACTTGTAAGCCTATCCGCTCCACTTTTCCTTGTAATTCACCAGGTAGAGAATCGCTGATGATCCGCACATTCTGCCCTATACGGATTTTGCTGATATCACTTTGATAAACTTCCGCAACAGCATACATTTGGCTGGTTTGTCCAATCTCAACAATACCATTACTCGACACCACTTCCCCTGCACGTGTGTGTATATCCAACACTTGACCATCTTGGGGTGTTCGCACGTAAGCCTGTTGCAAATCTTTCTGAGCTTGATTGACTTGTGCGATCGCATCATCAACTTCTGCTTTTGCAGCTTCCACATCCACTGGACGCACTTCGGCTATTTTCTGGAGTGTGGCTTGAGCTTGGGTGATTTGTTTACTAAGCGTTGTGTTAATACGGGTGAGAACAGCTTGAGCCTCACTGATTTGGCTGCTACTTGTGCCATCAATACGGGTGAGTATTGCTTTAGCTTCTTTGAGTTGCTGTGTTGCAGTGTCTACACTCAGGCGTTTACTATCAAATGAAGATTTAGAAATTGCACCATTCGAGTAGAGTTGCTGATTACGGCTATATTCAGCTTGAGCGTTGTTGAATTGGGCTTGCAATTTCTCAACAGTTGCTTGTTGCGCTATCTTATCGCCTTTGGACTGTGCTTTGAGTCGGGCGATCGCCTCCTGTTGTGCTGTCTTATCACCTTGCCACTGCGCTTTTAATTGCTCAATCGTAGCTCTTTGTGCTTCAATTTCACCGCGTTTTGCACCTGCTTGCACCATAGCAAGGTTTGCCTGTTTCACTTTCACTTGTTGCTGTGCTTTGATAACAGCAGCTTGAAGACGATCTTTGCTGTCAAGAATAGCAATCACCTGACTTGCTTTAACTTCCTGCCCCTCCTTGACTAACAATTGCTCAACTCGATTCTGTTGACTAGATGTTGGTGCGGAAACTTTAATCACCTCTCCCTGTGGTTCTAGCCTTCCCAAAGCAACGACTTTTATAATTTTAGGAATGCTGGGGCGAGACTTTTGGATCTCATTAGACTTGTGTGACTGTAACTGCCAGAACCTGTATGTTGTCACACCTACAACAACAAATGTTATGACAGCTGCCACTATTGTCAGTGGGCGACGGCTATGCTTAAAGGATGAGGAACCGCTAGCTGTTGCATGACGCACCATAAGGTACTTCCTGTGGGACAAAATAAACTAAATAGTTTAATTTCTTTTTCCAAACTAAACTGTATAGTACAAACTTTCAATAAAATTTTCGCCCCTCAGTTGCATACACTCCGTATAAGGGAGGATTGTTATATCCCCAGAGGAAACCTTGATTGCAGGGTTGCAAATATTTATAACCCGCTAAAAGCAAGAGATGAAAAAATGAGAAAGACAGAAGCTAATAATTTAGATCGTAAGCTGTCAGACGAAAAAGTGGATGCTATTCTGGCAGGTGCAATGCAAGAGTTTTTGGCACATGGCTATGCAGCGACAACAATGGATCGAGTGACAGCAGCAGCAGGTGTATCTAAAACAACTATCTACAGCCACTTTCAAGACAAGGAAAGACTGTTTACTGTTCTCATACAGCAACTGATACTGGAAAAATATTATGCATCATTTAACCCACAAAAAGCTCAATTGATGGAAGGTGAGGCATCTGTTATCCTGCGTCACTTGGCATTGAGTATGCTAAACAACATTATGGGTGACCAACAGGTGTTAGGATTAATGCGCTTAGTAATTGGTGAGTCTGGACGCTTTCCAGAGTTAGCGCGAGCCTTTGTTCTTAACCTTGAAAAACCATTCTTAGAGGATTTGTCTCAATTCCTCAGATCTCGTACTGAACTCAATCTACCTGATCCAGAAGTTGCTGCGCGAGTCTTTGTCGGGGCGTTAGTACATTTTATCTTGATTGAGGAAATACTTCATGGCAATGATATTTTACCAATGGAGTGGGAGCGCCTAATTAACAACCTGATTAATTTATTGACTGCAAATCAGACTCAGAAGCATTTAAGCGCAGATCAATATTCAGGCACAAGGCAGAAATCTTCCAGGCGTAACCGTAAGAATTCCGGTAAGTTTGAGCGAGATTATGATTCTGAGCCGAAACGTTTAAGATCTATCAGACTCACAGATACAGCTTGGGAAAAGCTCGCCCAAGTCGCTGGGAAACATGAATTGACTCGCAGTGAGATGATTGAAATCATTGCTCGTGATGGTGAACTCACGCTTAGGATTCACAACGAGTTCTCAGATTTAGCATGAGTTGCATAATAGTGTATATACATGGATAAATCATCAGTAATACTAAGTTGCTTTCTAATTGAGTACTGAATGTGGTTGAGATTCCTCAGTCGTTCCCTTGTCCGCTACTTTGTATACCTGGGACACGCTTGCTTACACAATTGACTTGTGCTGCCTGAGAATTGCAACTTCTTAGTGTTGAGTGTTCACTGTTAGAACGTTCATCAGTATATCTAAAATATCGTACGCGAAATTATTACGTAGTTGTATAACCCTTTTTACACTATTACGGGGGCGATCGCAATTATCTGTGTTACCTGTTAGCTGTCAATTCACATGATATTTGATTGATGTATTTATTGTTATTTTAGTCATTCATTTACATCCGCATCTGTTATTTGGTAGATATTTTTGGAGATAGTGATCGTAGTACTAGCTTTTCTCAACAAGCAAAAGGGAGCTTCTGGGGTAAATAAAAGTCATGAAATCTTGACAATCCCGTTATTATACTTGTATAAAAAATTTATTTAAAACTTATTTGTTCATAAGATTTGATGGTATTCTCCAAAAGGTGAATCAAAACTGAGCCCAAGCGTTTTTCGTTGACGTACACTATCTTTTGGAGTCGATTTCAGGTTCAGTTAATAAAGAAAATTTACTTTTGCTGAGCTTTAATGCGCCAAATTTCTCTCATATCTGCAATAAATTAGTACTGAATAAGCTGTCTTTTTTAGTATTTTTTATGACATTGTATTATAAAAATAAAAAGACACTTAATAATTAAGTGTTATGACTGATACATTTTAGACAAAGCTATTAATAAATTAATATTGGATTAGCTAAGGAAGTAACAAAAAACACAGTTTTGTGAAACTAGGGAATACTGAATTAAAGCGTGAAATAATGACGCAATGGTGTCACTAAAGTTGTAAGTAAACTGACAATTTTCTAGTGTATAGACATAGCGGAATTTCAGCACAATCAACTCCCGAAATCCTATATTCTTCCCTCACACTGTGCGCTAACGGGGTAATTCAACATTCAAAATTCTAAGTTTGAATTTGAGTAAATTTGAGCATGCTTCCTACGGAGAAGATGCGAATCACGCTTAGCTTGTGCGTAAGAATATAAAAAGTTAAAAAAGTAATAAATCATACAAAAAGGGGTATTTCATGTTTCATCGCCAGATTATCTCGATGTGTTTGCTTCTGTCAGGGATCTCCGTATTAGTTCAGACCGCTGATGCTCAGATTCCTCCGCTTCCATCTCTTCCGGTTCCATCAAACAGCGCCCGCATCGCTACCTCCTATAACAATCCGCTTACTCCTCAAGTACCGATCACCGTTTTCATCGAGACAGTAAGCAGCAATAGTCGCCCCGTAAACAGCGAGTATACTTGCGTTAGTGTTGCGCCTGGAGCAATCTTCTCACAACTCACCTGCGGTGTCCCTGGCGGCTCACAGCTTACTGGCGGTTCTGATGGCCCTGCAGCAACAGTTGGTCCAATCATAGTCGGTTCCAACGACGCCAAAATTTGTTGGTCTGGCAAATTTTTGTTTGCCCCCAACCAATACGCCTATCAAAGTGGCTGTTCTACACCTAAACAGATAGTAATTGATACACAAGCTCCTTCCAATCCAACAGCACCACCAGTCCTGCCTAACCTACCCCTTCCTCCCCTGCTTCCCCTTTCTCAATAATCGCAGTTCCGGAAAACTTGAAAAGACAAGACTAACTTGGAACCTCTCCTTTAAGGAGGGCAACCGGACAAAGGCAAGTTCAGCCCAAGAATCCCACGACTAGAAGTCGTGGGAGTGTCAATTAAGCACTCAATTACTAAAGAGTCAAATTTCCATGCTTCATCGCAAGATTTCGCCGCTTATGCTTGTGTCACCGTTCTCAGTACCAGCTACAACAGTATCCACTTCTAAAAAAGGCAGTCCCCAGTCAGTTGACATGCCTCAGAGTACGGCTAGCGTCACAGACTTAGTGCTGCCTAACAACGACAAAGCCATAACACAAACCGAAGTTGAATTACTTATTACACAGGCGATTCGAGACCACGAGTTTAGAACTACTGTCCACGCTATATTCATGATAGTTGTAGTTTACACAGCTGGGTTTTCTTGTGCCTTATTCTTGTTTATAAATCAGTGGACACCGCACCAATAATACCGTTTCACTTTAAGGTTGATATAAATAGACAGCAGCGAGCAGAGGGAAAGAATTAGAGACCAATCAAACGAAGTAAGGCTGGGAAGCGAATTACTAGAGTATGAAATCTGTCTTATCCAATTCTGAAGTCAAGTTGCACTTAATACTTACTCTTTCACTTTTGGCACGGGAGCGTGTATGTCCTGCGAACAAAATGCGCTCGTCGCACTCGCGTTCGCGCAGGACATACGCCCTTGGCGGTTCATTAGATATAAAGTGGATCTTTATAGAGAATTGGTATTAGCAATCGAGCTATAGCAGTCCTAAATCAATTATGAACAAGAAGATTCCCGACTTTTTTTAGAAATCGGGAATCTGAGCACGTGCGACTTATGCACAAAGCGCAAGCACTTTCACACAAATCAAATAGAACGGCTATAATCACTCTTTAAAAAACTTCCAGTGGTGTATGTACCTCAGAAGAGGGGTAATAACGAGCAATTGTCGCTTCGAGAAAACCTTTAAATAAAGGATGAGGTGCACTGGGAGATGATTGAAATTCTGGATGGAATTGGCAAGCTATAAAAAACGGGTGATTAGGAATTTCGATAATTTCTACTAGGCGTCCGTCGGGAGAAGTCCCACTAATAAGATAACCAGAGTCTATAAAGATGTTGCGGTAAGAGTTATTGAACTCGTAGCGATGTCGATGGCGTTCATAAATCACTTCTTCTTGGTAAAGTTTGAAAGCCAAAGAGTTAGGAAGTAAGCGACAAGGATATAAACCTAAGCGCATTGTTCCACCCAAATCCATGACATCCTGTTGTTCTGGCAATAAATTAATAACTGGGTTTTTTGTATGTGGATCAAATTCGGCGCTGTTAGCATCTTGTAATCCGGCTACGTCTCGTCCCCACTCTATGACTGAACATTGCATTCCTAAGCACAAACCTAAGAATGGGATTTCGCTTCTTCGAGCGTATCTAATTGCAGCAATTTTACCATCTACCCCCCGGACGCCAAAACCTCCTGGGACTACTATTCCATCCACACCTTCGAGATAGGTTTCAGCTGCTTCAGTTTCCAATTGTTCTGAATTCACCCAACGCAGGTGCAGTTCGCTACTCATTGCAATTGCTCCGTGACGCAGCGCTTCCACAACTGAGAGATAGGCATCACTTAGCTGCACGTACTTACCGACAATCGCAATTTCCACTCGATGGCTGGGACTGTATAATTTTTCTACTAATGTTTGCCACTGCACCAAATGAGGTTGGTGTTGTTCCATGTTCAGCAATTCTAGTGTTTGCTGTGCTAGTCCTTCTCGTTCTAAATTCAGGGGAACTTCATAGATACTCTTAGCATCTTGAGATGGGATCACGCATTCTACTGGTACATCGCAAAATTCAGATAATTTGTTTTTTAACGATGTTGGCAGTGGGCGATCGCACCGACAAACTAAAATATCTGGTTGAATACCAATTGATCTGAGTTCTTTCACCGAGTGCTGTGTTGGCTTAGTTTTCATCTCACCCGCTGAGGCAATCCACGGTATCAAAGTCAGGTGCATATACACGACATTTTGTCGTCCTACATCCTTGCGAAATTGACGAATGGCTTCCAAAAAAGGCAGTGATTCTATATCTCCTACCGTTCCTCCAATTTCTGTAATCACTACATCAGGTGTAGTATCTTTAGCTACTCTAATAATCCGTTCTTTGATTTCGTTGGTAATGTGGGGAATGACTTGGACTGTGCCGCCATTATAATCACCACGACGCTCCTTATTAATGACGGCTTGATAAATTGAACCAGTCGTCACACTGTTTAACCGGGACATAGAGGTATCAGTAAAACGTTCGTAATGTCCCAAATCTAAATCTGTCTCAGCACCATCTTGAGTCACAAATACTTCCCCATGCTGAAAAGGACTCATGGTTCCTGGATCAACATTAATATAAGGGTCGAGTTTGAGAATTGAGACCGAATAATTTCTTGACTTGAGCAATCGCCCCAGACTTGCTGCTACAATTCCCTTACCAATACTAGAAACAACACCGCCAGTTACAAATACAAACTTAGTCATAGTATTTTTAATTTCGCGCAACTTCTAGAAACACACCTCGCCATTGTGCCACAGTCACCCCCTTCGGGAATTCAAAATTCAAAATTATAAATTTAAAATTATCAATTTATAATATTAAATTTATTTTTGAATTCAACCCCCATACTTTTAGGGGAAGGTGCTTAACTCCGCTCTTGTTATCAATTATTCTTTTATTTTGACGTGAGATCACTTTTAGGATTAATCTTATTAAGTTCTATAGTCACCCCCTCTATCGCTTTGGCTCAAGAACAATCACTGAAGGTTGTTTTTCCGAAAACAAACTACCAGACTTCTGCACAGAAAATTTTCTTTCTTGGGACAGCACCATCAAGTGGAGAGGTTCTGATCAATGATCAGCCAGTAACTCGTAGTAAGTCTGGTCATTTTGCCCCAAGTTTCCCCTTACAGTTGGGAGAAAATCTTTTTACTGTCCGCTATCAAAATCAACAAATCCAAATTCGGGTGACAAGAGTTTCCACTCAACCGGAAGTCCCACAGGGGTTAGCCTTTGCAAAAGATTCTCTCACACCAGCGGTGGATATTGCCAAACTTCCAGGAGAACAAATCTGTTTTAGTGCGTTAGCCCCTTGGGCGACTCCCTCTGGGAGTCTCGCCGCACCGAATGCGACGACTGTTTCTGTAAAATTGGCAAATCAAACTATTTCCCTTTTACCGCAACCTCAACAAGCACAACTACCAGCAAATTCTGCCGCCTTAACAGGGCAAAACCAACCATCAACCCAGTCTAACGCGGGCAAGTATCAGGGTTGTACGACAGTTCCTCAGTTCAATCCTTCACTGTATACCAACAACACTGTCTCTGCTGCTATTGCCGACAATCAGACCAAAAATATAGATTTGGGTAAACCAGAATTCCAACTCACCCTGAATGGTAAAACAATAACTCAACTAGGAACTGGAAAAATCAGCATCCTCTCACCTGCACAGTTGGAAGTCGTAGAGATAATAGCAGACTCTGGAGTTGCGCGCACTGGTCCGAGTACAGATTATTCTAGACTAACACCTCTACCCAAAGGTACACGAGCAGCAGTTACAGGACGCGAAGGTGGGTGGTTGCGTTTAGACTACGGTGCTTGGATCAATAGTAAGGAAACTCGTCCTTTACAAGGAGCAATTCCTCCACACAGTATCATCCGCAGTGTTGGCTATCGTAGACTTCCTAGTGTGACAGAAATGGTTTTCCCACTGCAAGTTCCTGTTCCTGTGAGTGTGCAGCAAGATGACCAGACTTTTACTCTCACTCTTCATAACACCACTGCTCAGACAGATATTATTCGCTTAGATGATGATCCCTTGATCTCTCGCTTAGATTGGCAACAATTACCACCTACTGTCCCAGGGGGACAGCCAGGAGTACAGTACACATTTAACCTCAAAAAAGCTCAACAGTGGGGGTATAAGCTGAGGTACGACAACACAAGTCTGGTGGTATCTTTACGTCACTCTCCTTTCATCTCCTCTGCTAAAACTAGGGAAAGAAGCGGGATATTCGCTATACAAAAGCCGTTATCTGGAATCAAGATTCTACTCGATCCAGGACATGGAGGAAAAGAATCTGGTGCATCCGGACCAACAGGTTATCTGGAAAAAGATGTCAATCTTGTGGTTTCTAAGTTGGTGCGCGATGAGTTGGTAAAGCGAGGGGCAAAAGTGGTGATGACACGGCAAGATGATAAGGAAGTATCGCTACCTGAACGTGTGGCAATTATCGATAAAGAAGAACCAGCGATCGCTATTTCCATACATTACAACTCCCTACCCGATGAAGGTGATGCTGAAAAAATTAAGGGAATGGGAGCCTATTGGTATCATCCCCAAGCTCACAGCTTTGCAGTCTTTATGCAAAAGTATATTGTTAGCAAACTAGGACGACCATCCAATGGGGTCTTTTGGGATAATTTAGCACTGACACGTCCAGCAAGTGCACCTTCAGTTTTGCTGGAATTAGGTTTTATGAGCAACCCTAATGAATTTGAGTGGGTGACGAATCCTCAGGAACAAAAGAAGTTGGCAAAAGTCATAAGTGATGGAATTACAGAGTGGTTCCGTAGTGTCCGCTGATGCTTCGGCTAAAGACAGCAGATTTCAACTTTGTGAGGTACAAAAATACCCCACCCGTCCTATCGCGCATCCTCCCCTTCTTAAGGGGTAGGGCTGTTTCATTCGTTAAGGAAGGAGGATTTGTCAAAGCTTCGGCTCCGCTCAGCTTTGACCCTGAGCGTTTGCGTAGCGCCCCCTATGCCTAACGGCACGGCTACGCCTATCGGGGCTAGCTGAAGGGTCAATATCAAAGCGCGATTATTTTTGGGATATAAGTTATAGAAAACCTATATTTTGACCCAGAAAATTCAATTTTTCTCCCGGAAGTAAGGAGCGATACGTCGTTAGGGGTCTGCCCTGAGTCCTTACGGACACGCGCAAGGGACGGGCAATCGCCAACATAAACCCTTGGCATTATTAGCCTTTGAGGGAATGAAACAGCCCTGCTTCTTAAGGGGAGGGTTACGGAGGGGTGTACTTTATTTACTTGCAAATGGCTGTATGTACAGCGTTCAACAACAGGGTTGTTATTGGTTATTCATGATTTAATACTGATGAGAGTCTGAGAGTAGTATTCAATTAGATAGAACACACAGCAATGTTGTGTCGCTATTATGTGACTTATAATTTATACAAATCACACGTTGTGTCATAAAATTTGCAAAGTAGACGTGCATGATCTTATTCTTAAAGTTTTCTTATACCAAAATTTCAGTTATTATCTAAATCATTTTTTGGAAGAAAGAAGCCACAATGTAGGTAAAATAATCATTTTTGACACTATACTTGGTATTGTCTTCTTCTTTTTTGATGTAATTGATCATACGTAATTTAATTTTATAATAAAGTAAGTTGACTATTTTTCGTATTACTTTATACAATATTTCAAGAAATCAAATTATATATCAGTAGCATCTACAACATAGGTATTTTACATCACTATGTAGTCAACTCAAATCTTTCTCAAAATACTTTTTCTTAACAAAGGATCAGGCATGGTACAGACTTTAAACGTTTCTGGAACAACCAATTATACGGCTGCCGCTACTCCCCAAATTGTTGCCGCCAATTTGACTATTTCTGACGCCGATAATGGCAATTTAGATGGTGTATCGGTCATTATCAACTCTAACTTCAACAAAGATCAAGACCAGCTTGGGATTAACGGACAGAACGGTACCAATGGCACTGTCAATGGTCTGAGCTGGAAGTACGATGCATCAACAGGGATTTTAAGCATAACTGGCGCAGCTTCCAGCAGTGCTTACCAGGATGCACTGCGCCAAGTTACTTACAGTAATACCAGTAACACTCCCACTACAGCAGCGCGTGGTATTGAATTTACTCTGGGAACAACCTTAGGAAGTGCAGATAACAACCACTTCTACCAGTTTGTCTCAGCTCCCAATATTACCTGGACAGAAGCTGAGTCTAAAGCTGCTGGTCTTAGCTACCTTGGACTCAAAGGTTATCTAGCAACTATCACCTCTGACAAAGAAGAAAATTTCATCCAGGGCAAACTTCAAGGAAACGGCTGGATAGGAGGCAGTGATGCTGCCACTGAGGGAGACTGGCGTTGGGTGACAGGACCAGAGGCTGGAACCCAGTTTTGGAGTGGAGGTGCAGATGGTAGTGCAGTTAATGGTCAATACACCGACTGGGCACCTGGTGAACCAAACAACCTTTTTGGCAACGAAAAATACGCCCACCTTATTGGTAATTCCGCCATTGGTCAAACTCTAATAGGTAAATGGAATGACCTTTCCGACAAAGTGGATAGTGGAGAGTACATACCTCAGGGTTATATCGTAGAGTATGGTGGCTCACAAGGTGATCCAACTGTACAACTGACTGGTAGCGTCACTGTTAATGTGACTGGAAATGCTTCAGTTAATTCAAAAAATCCCGCTAAACTTGATTTCACTGGGGACGGCAAACCAGACATTCTGTGGCGGAACTATAAAACTGATGAGACCGCTATTTGGCAACTTGATGGTACCACATTCAAACAAGCGATTGGATTTCCCCCAACCCAAAATACTGCTTGGAGAATTCAAGGTCAGGCAGATTTTACAGGCGATGGTAAAACAGACATTCTGTGGCGCAACTATGCTACTGGTGAGAACGGTATCTGGGGGTTGAATGGCACTACTACACCAAACCTAACTTTTCTTGACCCAGAGGCTCAGCTGAGTTGGGAAGTCAAAGGTCTATCAGATTTCACAGGTGATGGCAAAACAGACATTCTGTGGCGCAACAAAACCACAGGTGAAAATGCAATTTGGGGGTTGAACGCTGATGCTAACGGTAAGACTGTTGTAGGAGCGAAGGTCGCCTTGGAAGCTCTTCCCGATACTAATTGGGAAATCAAAGGTCTAGCAGATTTTACAGGTGATGGCAAAGACGAAATTCTCTGGCGCAACAAGAGTACTGGTGAAAATCAAATCTGGCAGTTGAATGGTACTACTGTACAACAGAAGATTGCACTACCTACACTTCCAGATACTGGTTGGGATATTGCAGGTGAGGCAGACTTTACAGGTGATGGCAAAACAGATATCTTGTGGCGTAACTACAAGACAGGTGAGAATGCTGTTTGGCAGATGGATGGTACTACTCAGAAACAGGCGATTGCGCTCAACAAACTAGATATTGGTTGGCAAGTCGCAGGGCTGGCAGACTTTACAAATGATGGTAAGGTTGACATTCTCTGGCGCAACTCTGGTACTGATGAGACTGCTATTTGGGCACTCAATGGAACCTCAGAACAGGCGAGCGCACTCCCCAAAACTGGTAGTACTGCCTGGGAAATCAGCTTCCCAACTTCCTTCCCAGCTGGAACGGTTGGATAAGAGTAAATTGACTGTGTGATTCAATTCGTTTGCAGGCGTGGTAAATGTGGTAAGCGTTTACCACGCCTACGAGTTATTAGGTGATATCTGATAAAAAAATACCTCTGTTGACGAGTTTCGACACTTCGATAGGCTCAGTGCATCGCTTCGCTCAACTCTCGACCCTCAGTTGGTTGAGCGAAGTCGAAACCAACTGCTATGGTAAATTTATTACTAGAATTCACCTTATCAGTTATCAGTTACCAGTTATCAGTTTTTACTGTTAACTGATAACTGTTCAGTGTTCAGTGTTTAAATTTTTAACAAATTCCCTTGCTATCACGCCTCAAACTTCGCATGAATTGGTACTCGCCGCCACTCGTGCAATATTGGCATAGTAAATAAACCCCACGCCAAACCAGTGATTAACCCAAAAGGTGTAACAACGTAATTATGAAAACTCCACCAACCCAAAACCTCTGCTGCCAATTCCAGTGGATAAGCCATCATTAACACACTAGCAAGTGCTGCACCACTCCAACCATACTGACTTAACCAGTAAAAACCTTTGCCACCTGTGACTGCATATAACAGACGCGTTATCAACAATCCTGTCACAGTACCGTAGCAACGCATACACACAGCCATAATATACGGTAGTGACAATGCTACGCCCATATCCGGCTGCGGACATACATGAACGCCCATGAAATAAATAATATTTGCAATTACGGGTAATATCGGCAACCCAGACGCAGCAAGAAATGGAGCTACAAGTGGTCCTACTACCATCCCTGCTAATAAAAAATCAGCAATCACACTCACCCAACGAATTTGAAAGTGCTGAGTAGAAGAACTTCTTTTAAAAACTAATCCTGGCAACATTTCTTTCTCTTTCGTTTTTATAAGGTGGGGAGCATTGCTACCCACCCTACTTTCTACTTTCTTAACTCACTTTAGCAGTATACGGACTGGTTAACTTCTGCAATTGCTGTAGCAACAAACTCAGGAACAATCCAACATCTGTCACCACACCAACTGATTCTATAGAACCTCTGTCACTCAACTTTGTCACCACAGCTGGATTAATATCCACACAAACCATCTTCACGCCAGCCGGAGTCATATTCCCCACACCTATTGAGTGCAGCATACTCGACAGCATCAAAATCATATCTGCACCTTTGAGCAGTCGGGCGTATTCGGTTTGTGCTTTGATCAAATTCATCTCGGTATCGGGCAAAGGACCATCATCGCGAATCGAGCCAGCCAGACAGAATGGAACTCCATTACTAACGCATTCATACATGACACCACTCTGAATGATCCCAGCTTCAACAGCTTTGGCAATGCTACCGTAACGGCGAATGGTATTAATGACTTTTAAGTGATGGCGGTGTCCACCGCGTACAGCCACACCCCGTTTCATATCCACACCGAGAGAAGTTCCCATCATCGCTTGCTCAATGTCGTGGATGGCGATCGCATTTCCACCCAGTAGCGCCTGCACGTATCCTTCTCTAATCAGTTGTGCCAGATGTTCACCGCCTCCAGTGTGAATCACCACAGGCCCAGTCGTGACAACTACTTTACCACCACCATCCCTGATTTTACGTAACTCCCATGCCACTTGTTCAACGACGAGTTCCACACGTCGCTCGCTGGAAACTCCCGCCGACATAAAGCTGAATTCTTCAGCATTACGTTTTTCCCGTGATTCTGTTTTGCGGATGGTGCGAATACCTAGCACATCGACAACGACTTCCTCACCGACTTCAACGTCGCGTAGTAGTTTACACTGTGCTACTATACCTTTGGGTGTCCTAGTGATGGCGATCGCCCCATCCATTCGCTGATTGTGTACCTTCACCCATTCACCGTTAATCCGCACTTCGGTGGGATAAATCGTGCTTACGTAAAAATCATCAGGAGCTACACCTGCTTGGATAACCGGCTCTGACTTGGCATCGCGCTCATCTTGAGGCAAGTCTACCGCACCCAAATCAATCAGATGCGATATGATGCTTTCCATCACCTCATGGGAAGGTGCTGATACTTTTACCTTAGCTGCTGATGTACTTTGCCGCTGTTCTCCCAGTGAGAAATTTAGCACTTGGAAGCTACCACCGTTATCGACAATCAAATCCAAAGCGCGGTTAATCAAGCCAGAGTCTAGCAAGTGTCCTTCGAGGTTAAAGACGCGACTCTCCACCGACACATTGGCGTGAAGTTCTTCCCGTACCGGTTCGGTTACCCGTAGCGTCAAGCATTTAGCAGCACCACCAGCTTTGAGAAATTCCGTCAGTGGTGTTTCAATAACTCGAAAACCAACTTCTGCAAGGCGTGCTTTCAGTGGTTCGCTCGCCTTATTCATTACAACAATGCTCTCAATATTCACCGCATTGCAGGCAAAGTTTACCGCATCAGCTTCTGTAATAGCTATCCGCTTTTCTTGTGATACCCGCATTTCAATTAAGCGGTTGGAGTAGGAATCAAACGCAGGTGGGTAGTATAGCAGATAACCATTAGCCAGCGGACAGAAGCAAGTATCTAGGTGGTAGAAACGCTCATCAATCAGTCGCAACGACAACACCTCAATATCCAGCCATTTTGCAAGGTAAGGGTGAGAATCTAATTCTGTACGGAAACCGTATCCTGCCCAAAGCCAGCGTCCTTCCCGATCCAGTAGTGCGTCTCCTGCACC
The DNA here is from genome assembly GCF_017982655.1 of Brasilonema sp. CT11. Lineage (GTDB taxonomy): Bacteria > Cyanobacteriota > Cyanobacteriia > Cyanobacteriales > Nostocaceae > Brasilonema. The sequence continues at coordinate 23,770 of NZ_JABXYX010000098.1, forward strand.
TTCAAAAGGTAAGTCTTTTGGCAATTCGTGGACAGTGTAACCGTTATCTTCAAACCACTGGTTAAAATAAGGCTCTTCACCCTGACGCTCTTTATGTAAAAAGCGACTCAGTACCACTGTTTTTCCTAGTACCAAACCAGCATTTGCCGTAAATACCATATCAGGCCAGCCTTTTTGCGGTGGTACTATGTCAACAATTGCGTGTTCTTTGAGGATGTGATGCAGTTTGTCCCACTGTTCTACGGCACGCTCTTGCGATGACTTGTGAATGTTCCCTTCCATCCAAGGGTTAATCACATAGTCTACATCGTAGTAGTGAGGAGGACAGATTAAAAAGCGAATCTGGGAAGTCATATGGCTAGATGCTGTTAACCTTTCTTTAATACAAGTTTTTACTTTTTTATAATGTATATATTAATACCATGTTGTTTGTTTTGAAATTAAGTTTTTGTATTTTTATAAATAAGAGGTGGAACGAAGACTATGGTCTATTCTATCTCGCAGAGGTAAACAGGCGTGAATAAAGTGGGATTTTCTCACAATTGTAAAATTTATGCATTGACACAATTGCAGCTATAGGACTCATATTGGATTTTTGACGAAGCTAGGTACACTTTCTGTTAAGCGTTAAGCGTTCCCTACCTCGACGAGTCCACCCTATGGCGCTCCGCCACGCCTTACGGCTATCGGGGAGAACCTCCGGTTCCGCTGCGCTTTAGACCTCTGGGCGTCCGCAAAGCGCATACGCCAGATGCCTAGGTCGGGAAACCCTCATCAAGCACTGGTCTCACCAAATCAAACCGGATTCCTATATATAGTTTGAATTCACGCAGATTAGAGAACTTTACTTTTATTGCCCCACGACATAATATATTCTTGCTTTTGTTTCTTGACAGACCAAGCGTTTACCGATGGTATTGCACATTTATTTATAAGAGCAGTAAACACACAACACTTACAACGGTTTTCTTTCGGGTGGATATTGCCACTAATATCTCAAATGTCCACCTAGTTAGCTTTTATCAACAATCCCCACCCTACAATTTGTGGTCTATTCATATGAAAACCGCTGTCAAAGTCCAGAAGGACTCTTGAGTTTTAACTCTTGAGAGCCTTAACCCAAACAAGTGCAATATATAGACGTATCAGCTTGCTATTCCTTTTGAACTAAAAAGGTATTTGACATTTCTTTATATCCTAATCCAGTACACCCGTCTTCTATAACTTCAAGGAGTTTACCACCTTCTTGTCTAATTGCTTTGAACACCTGATTTTGTGGGAGTACATGCATTTCAACCTCACCTATTTTGGCTTTACCTGAGAGATATTCTTGCAGGGAGAATTCGTAACCCAGTTTGTATGTCGGCACTTGAAACAGTGCAACTCCGTTTCGGTTGAGTGCCTTAATCAATTGTCGAATGATAAATTGAATAATAGGAGGAGGATTATGTTGCAAGACGATGACAGAGTATACAAAATCTACTTTCGGGAGGCATTCTACATCCTTTAATTTCTCTATCTGATCCAAGAATATGTTTTGAATGTTTTTGCTATCAACATGTTGTTTGGCTATTTGCAGGTGTTCTTGCGAGATGTCATACCCATATACAATATCAAAGACTTTAGCTAACCATTGAGTGATACGACCAACACCGCACCCATATTCTAAGCAAGACTTGAGAAGCGTAGAATCTATCTGATTTCTTTTGAGTGTCTCAAGAATTCGACTTACGTCATTTTCTCCACTTTTATAGAAATCCGCTATGGTGTTTGTGTTTTGAATATTCGCCTGTAAAAATTTATTTGATGTTAGCACAGACCAATAAGGTTCTGTTTTACCAAGGTGTTGCCAAGAGTCTTGGATGTGTTTGAAGAGATTTTGTAGCTCAGCTTCAGATGAGATTTCTTCAATCTTCATTTCTGGTTCATTGCCTGATAATGCTGTTGATAAATAGGATGGATTCTTCATCCTGAACTCATCAGATTGCATAAAGTCTTGTGTGAGATCTTTCCTGTTTTTCAACCTAGCCATTTTTTCCAAGATGACCTTTTCATCTTCTGGGTCTCTATCGAGAAAAAGACGATAACTCCAAAGAACAGCTTCTCGGCTGATAACTGGAACTTCTTGCTTATTTGTAAATTTCTTTAAGGCTTGGAATAGGTTCTGCATAAATCACCCTGAAAGATGTATATCAGCAACCTAACTATAGTATTCAACGGCACCATTTTATTAGAACATATGTCCTAATATATCTTGATCGCATAAGAGGGATTTTTTTATTTATTATTTCAGTACTCCATCTTCCATATGCGCTACTCGGTCAGCCAAATCTAAAATCCGGGGATCATGAGTCACAATAAGTACTGTGCAACCTTGTTCTTTTGCTAGTCCACGCAGTAACTCCATAACCAAATGTCCGCTGTGGGAGTCTAAAGCAGCCGTTGGTTCATCCGCCATAATGATCTGTGGAGAACCAGTTAAGGCACGGGCGATGGCCACTCTTTGTTTTTGTCCTCCTGACAAATCACGCGGAAGCAGCTTTGCTTTATCAGCCAGTCCAATCAGATGCGATATGGCGATATAGAGTTAAAGAAAGCTGCAAACAACTTGTTAGAAATACTTTGGTTAGAGCAATAGGTAGTCGTACTGCCCTAGCTCCAACCTTGCCAAATCATCGAGTGTACAAAGCTGTGGGCGCTCTGCGTCTGGGTCGCCCTTAATTCATAAATTGATTCTACAGTCAATGCTTATTGTGACACTTTAAGGTGCGTTTGCCCTCGCATAGTCCTGGCAATTATGACATTATATTTTTCTGTGATGAAATTTGAGTCATCTTTAACGGCGGAAGAGGCGGACGAGCAAGGCAATTAAAAAAGGTGCACTGAAGGCAATGCTCAAAACAAAGGCTGGCGATAGTAAGAAAGATAAATCGGTGTAGGATTTGAGTGGAGGGTTATGAGCTGTAGCAACAGTGGCGGTGAGTCCGCTAATGGCTAGTCCAACACCTGCAATGGCAATTGTATTATCTAGGGCGCGATCGCTTTTAGTTTGCTCTAGGTCAATGATGCCTTGAATGGTGCTATTTAGGTTTTCTAATAGGGTTAATCCGGGATTGAGAGTTTCGTAGTCTGCCTCAATTTGCCGCTGATATTTTTTAGCATAAATATCACTTTCACTGAATATTTTTAGACAATCTAAATTGCTACCTGGATATTTTTTCAGCATTGCATCTAAACGAAAATCATAATTTTCAAAATTGACTTTAATTGTACGGCGTTGATTCTCTAGATTGTTTAATGCAATAGTATAGTCGGCAAGATTAATGAGGTTATCGGTAATACCAATTCTTTATGAAGCTGCGCTAAATAAAGCTTCAAGAATAAATTCGTAAGAGGTGAGGGAAGCAATGATATCTGGGGTGATAGTTTCCAAAACTTCAGCTAACTTTTGACGCAGTTGGGTAA
>NZ_JABXYX010000099.1 GCF_017982655.1 Brasilonema sp. CT11
TGCGTAATTTTTCTGGTTATACAGTTGTTTGACTCAGCATACGAGCAAGGCTGAGGTAGAAAAGTTTATATTCTTTTATTATTCGCGTACCTTATTCGCGAACACATTTTTTTGTCCAAAGTCCAATCGATTACCCAGTGCGTAAAATCCTTACCGCGATAGCCACCATCAACCCAAATCCGAATCAATCTACGCATGCGATAGCTTCGCTGCTGCGCTCCGCGCAGATCGCGTACAAGATTTACGTTTTGATAGAACCTTTTTTGCTCCTGCTTGCTCGCTTACGTTTGCGGCGGTAATTACGACAACGATAAGTAAGCCTAAGGTATCAATAAGTATATGCCGCTTACGTCCTTTAATTTTTTTACCTGAGTCATAGCCGACTTCCTTGAAAACCAAAGTTGGCAGTCTCAACCGAAAGACTCGTGCCATAATTGCCTCAGATGGAGATGGTTCTCGATTTTGGCTTACACGCAGCCATAAGCGTAGTTGCTCATGAATTTGTTGCCACGTCCCGTCCTTACGCCACTGTCGGAAATAATGGTACACAGTTTTCCAATTGGGAAAATCGTTCGGGAGCATTCGCCCTTCAGGGAAGACCTCCGGTCTCGCTGCGCTAACGCTCTTATCCTCTGTCGGGAAACCCCTTCGGGGAGAACCTCCGGTTCCGCTGCGCTAACGCCAGATGCCTGCGGAGGGAAACCCTCCCGCAGCACTGGTCTCACCTCCTGCAGTACTGGTTCACCACGCGCAACCCGCACATAATATGTATAGGATTGCGTTAACGAGCGCCTGCATATCGACACTACGTTTTCGACCACCATTTTTTGGCTTAGGAATTAGTCCTGATAGCAGTTCCCACTGTTCTAAAGTCAGATTACTTGGGTACGATGGATTCATAGCTCTCATAACGCTGTCATACTTAAATATTTTTTCTACTAACAGGATACCGTTATGTGGGCTTTCTTACTTCTCAGACATCCTCTTAAGGCATTTCAGTTTTACGGTTTAGATTACAGTTTTGTAAGTCGGTCAACTTAATTAAATTGAGTAGTTTCGCTTTGTCAAGTTCCTGAGCGATCGCGTTGATTCTAGATACCTGTAAAATTAAGCAAGAGCGATAAGCCAGCTTGCTTGACGCTCCGCATATCGCAACAGAAGCACAAAACAATGACACGGATTTCATTAACAGAACTATCACTTCGTTTACCCGAATTGATTGCAAGTCTGCAACCCGGTGAAGAAGTCCAGATTTTTTCCGGCGATAGCTGAACTCCAACCACCCCGCAAGCCTCGCCAGCCCGGTAGTGTGATCGGAACCCTAACCATCCTGTCCGAAGACGAAATCCACTTGGAAGACTTTCACGACTACATGCCATAAAGTTTCTGCAGGGTAAAACGATGAACAACACAAACACATGGTGGATCTATGCATTATTGTCAGCTTGTTTTGCAGCATTAACAACTATCTTTGCCAAAATTGGGGTTGAAAATGTCAACTCAAACCTGGCTACAGCAATCCGAACTGTTGTCATTTTAGTAGTTGCTTGGGGAATTGTATTTGCTCAAGGCAGTATGGTTAATCTTTCAGAAATTCCCCCAAAAACTATGTTTTTTCTATTATGTTCTGGGGCTGCTACTGGCTTCTCATGGATTTTTTATTTCAAAGCTTTACAACAAGGAAAAGCCTCACTTGTTGCACCAATTGATAAATCTAGTTTGGTATTAGTTTTATTGTTTTCCGTACTTTTTCTTCATGAACCGTTAAGTTGGAAAATTCTTTTAGGAACTTTCTTAATAGCTATAGGAACTTTGGTGTTAATCTTTTGATAAGATTATTGAGGAGCGCAATCGTATTTTTTTTTTTTAACATCGCGCATGTTCAGATTCCCTACTTCTTTAAGAAGTAGGGAATCTTGTTGTTAAAGAATAATTTAGAGGATGTTTTAAAAGTGAGGGGATGTTGTAAGAAAGCTCACAAGACTTAAGCTGAAATTTGTAGATAGCAGCATCTGGTGAGCAAATGACGCGCAGCATATCCTAGCAACCTAACGTGGGAACAGTGGGAATTAATTGCAGACCTGTTTGGCGAAGCTAAACCGGGTGGTCGTCCACGCACCGTAGCCTTATTTGCCGTCATCAATGCCATTCTCTATGTGTTGTGTCAAGGATGTACGTGGCGACCTTTACCAGGGGACTTTCCGGCTTGGTCAACAGAATTTTCCTCTATCTAGTGGTGCATAAGTTGATTTTGCTTGCACCTAATTAAAGAAGGAATAGCAGCAAATAAGTCTGATGCACAAAATAGATTTTTGTAAAGTCTGCCGGGGGAAGCTTCCCCCGGCGAGCTTTACGTCAATGCGTAAGTCCTACACTGTATGTCAAGTCAGGAAAAAACTAGCATGAAAAGCATTATTAGACGACTTGTATTCAAGCTCGGTGCGCAGACGCCCAGCGGCGAGTCAAAAGACATCGCCATTGCATTTAGTAGAAAACTCAGACTACTCTATTTGATGGCTTGCTGTGTTCTTATTGCAGGAAGTGCTGTAATATTTGCGTTGCCAGCCCAAGCGCAAACCCTATCCTCAACTTCTGTTTGTCCCGCCCGTCCAACTGCGGGAAGCATTGTTAATAACCCACCGGAAATCCGGAATCCCGATGCATCTAATCCTGCCAACTTCACGCTTCTTAACATTCCTCCCTCTGAGAAAAATGCCCCTGAACAAAACTGCTATCTTGCTAATGGTAACGTCGAAGCACCAACTCTTAGGGTGAGTCCTGGTAAAAAAGACCTTGTACTGAGATTGATTAACAGACTGCCAGGAAAAGCAAAAGAAAAGCAAGACAATAACTGTGAGCGCGGCGAATATTCAGGAGGAATGGCACCCCAAAATTCAACCAACCTCCACTTCCACGGTCTGAATGTGTCTCCAAAATGTCATCGGGACGAAGTTGTAAGGACGGTGATTGAGCCGACGGAGACTTTCAAGTATGATATTGAAATTCCAAAGGACGAGCCACCGGGACTATACTGGTATCACCCGCATGTCCACATGCAGAGCGAAAATCAGGTGCTGAGCGGATTAACAGGTGCGATCATTGTTGAAGGCATTGGGAAGTTTAACAAGCGAGCAGCTCAACTACCCGAACGGGTGTTTGTTCTACGTGATATGGATTTATTAAATCCCTCCCCCAACGACACTCAGCAACCAGCGAAGGATATTTCCATCAACTCAGTCCCAATTAGGTATAAAGGAGGGGGTAACTACGATCCGCCTGCTGTCATTCAAATGAAACAAAACGAAGAACAGTTTTGGCGTGTGGCTAATACCGCAGCAGATACCTACCTTGACTTGCAAGTTCAATATGATGGCACTGCTCAACCGCTTAAGTTGGTAGCTATGGATGGCGTTCCAATCAATGCTAATGTTCAACCGCAAGACCAGACTAAATCAGTCAAGCACATTATGCTACCGCCAGCTGGAAGAGTAGAGTTTATGATCACTGGTCCTGGAGGCGATGTCAAAGATGCCAAGTTTTTAACGCTGAAATATGACACAGGACCAGAAGGCGACAATGACCCACAACGAACGATCGCTAGGATTGATACGCAAACACAACTTACTCGCAATGCCGAATCATCTACTCCAGCCTTAGTTTCCGAGCTTTCGGTTGACTTAACCCAGGTATCGGGCGATCGCTTCAGTGGATTAAGTCAGGAGAAGTCTATAAAAGAGCGCAAGCTCTACTTCTCTCAAAAAGATTTTCCCGCTCCAACTCCAAGCGATCCAAAAGCAACAAGAACAGAGTTCTACATCACTGTGGAGCCGAATCAGCCTAAAGTCTACGATCCAAACTTCAAGACTCCAGATATCACGGTAAGTGAGGGAACGACAGAGGATTGGATTGTGGAAAACCGTGCGCAGGAAGTTCATGCCTTTCATATCCACCAGATCCACTTCCTCGTGCTGGAAAGCCCTGATCCGAGTGAGATAGGGATGATGCGCGACACGATCAACGTCCCTGTTAAGACTCATGTTAAACTGAAAATGGATTTCCGAGGCGTGAGCAAGGATAAAAATACGAGTATCGCAGGTACTTTTGTCTACCACTGCCATATCCTTGAACATGAAGATAACGGCATGATGGCAGCGATTGCAGTCAAGAGTTGAGGATGCAAACTATTAATAGGCTGTAATAGACATCTCCAGAAATTAAAGATTAACCTAGACCGCACAAGGGTTTAAGATTAGTTTCTAAAAATGTATGATATATAATACAAAATTTAAGCTTCTGTACTTACAATAGCTAGCGATGGCGAGTACTCTTTGGGATTGGTTGTTGGGAATTGTCACCTTTGGTTCATACGCATTTTTTGCAAATAGTACTGTCGGTACAGCCGCAAGGGCACAGTGGCGAGGGAACCGCCAAGGGCGCACTGCTTCCTCACTCCTTCCCTCCCTCACTCCCTATCTCAGTTCTCCTGTTGTCAGAGGTGTCACCGGCTGCACCGTGGGTAACCGTTCTTGAAGTTCTGCAAGCCTAACATTCGGCAGATGAGGTAACACAAGCTTGGCAAAATAGTGAGACTCCTCAATCAGGGGATAGCCAGAAAAAATGAATGCTCGAATTCCCATGTCCATATAACGATGCAGTCGTTCAAGTATTTGGGAGGGATTTCCTACGAGTGCTGCACCACACCCAGAACGCGCTCGTCCTATTCCCATCCATAAGTTCCCCTCAATATAGTCATCTTCGTCAGCAACCGTTCGCAGGGCATCTTGTTTCAAGACGCCTACGGAGCGAGAATCTTGTGTACGAGATTTCAACTGTGCACCGCGAGCTGCATCGAGTTCCGATATCAAAGTTTTTGCCCAGAAACGAGCTTCTTCCTCGGTTTCGCGTACAATTACATGAATACGGAGTCCGAAATCGATACTTCGTCCATAAGCAGCAGCCCTGTTGGAAAGGTCTTGCATACTTTCAAACAGTCCTTCTTCAGTATCGGGCCACATCAGAAAAACATCACAGTATTGAGCACAGACATCGCGAGAACCTGGTGATATTCCGCCGAAGTAAAGCAGTGGTCCGCCATGTTGCTGATACGGTTTGACTGGGTAAGTTGGTAAGCTAAAGCGATAAATCTCCCCTTGATGGTCTATTTTTTCTTGCGTCCACGCCTGTTGCAGAATTTGGATCACTTCTTTACACCGTTGATAGCGATACTCAGGATCTTCAACAAGTCCGGGGAGTTCGGAATTAATGATATTTACAGTCAGCCGTCCCTGCAACAGATGGTCTAACGTCGAAAGATGACGTGCGAGCATGGGAGGGTGAATCTCGCCTGTGCGTATTGCGGTGAGTAAACTGATTTGCTGGATTTGGGATGCGATCGCCGCCGCAAAAGGTAACACTTCCTGACCCAACATATAGCTTGTGGGCAGTAGAATATTCTTGTAGCCCAACGAATCTGCTGTGAGCACAATATCACGGCAATGTTCGTAGTTGCTGCGCCGAGAGGGGTCAAGCTTTCCTAAACGATCAGTGTCACCCCCGCATAAATCGGCAAACCAACCCACCTCAGATACCCTCTGATGCGTCCTAATAGTCGAAAGCCGAGGTACATGGCCTTTAAACATATTTTCTTTCTCCTAAATAACTCTGTAAGTTGTACTCGACTTTAGTCATTTTTGGATCAGACGGCTGATTGCCAGCAAAACTACAGAAAAACGAGGTAATAATAATTTATCAGTAATTATCCCGACCGTATAAAGAATAATATTGTAGCGCTATGAAAAATTTTACCAGTCTGCTGATATCGATAGTTATAGCTTCATGGGTGATGGGAGTAGCCATCCTCTCAGTACAAAACGCTCAACCAGTCTCTTTGAAATTTCTCACCTTCGAGTCCATTCAAATTCCAGTAGGTTTAGTGCTAGCTTTTTGTGCTGTTGTAGGGATAGTTGGTGTAGCATTGCTGCAACCCTTGTGGGGTGTTGCTGGTTCTCAGCGAAGGAATTTGAGATCAGAAGATGAAAACGAATTCTTCGCCGATGAGGAGTTTTGAGAACCAGGTAGATCAAACAATACCTTCGCCAAAAAAAAGAGAGAGTTAAGTGAGTCTTATTTTTTAGAAAGTATATATAGGCTATTTTTCCAAGGGCATGGCGGCAAAGTGCTCTTGAAATAGTCTGTGGATAAAGCGATAGCGTCCACCAACGCGCTGGAGTAGAAGGCGTTCGGTGCAGTAGTCGAGGAAGCGGGCATAGTTCCAGGGGATGTATCTATGACACCAGAGAATAGTACGAAGAGAAAGATGCTTGATTAGAGATAAGCAAGCAAAGCTTAGTGAGAAACCAAGAATAAGAGAAATCGTTTGAGACAATATTGTTGGTTTAATCTTAAAATACATCAAAAAACAAGTATAGGAAATATGAATAATACCAATAAATAATGCGGTTTTGAATTCTTCATGAAAACCTTGATTGGGTTTGTTTGAGTTTTCTATTTGAGCAAATAAACATACACTAATCAATAAAAATGGAGTGATAAATATGGAGGGTGGTATCAATACAATTAAGTCTAAAAAAGAAAATATCTTTAGTAAAAAAGTTCTTTTTATTCCAAGGAATTTAACATACTCAATTGTCAATAAAAATATGAAATCATAATGAGGATAGGGCGACTTGGATTCACCATCTTCTTTCATCGCTAAATTGGTATTACGGATTACTTTCTTGGCGCTTCTTCTTAGTAAAATAGCGACTCTTTTAAAGCCCAAACTATAAATTACGTCCCCTAGCAATATATGTAGTGGGTGCATTAATAATATTATTGGCATCAAGTAAATTAAGGAAAATAATGATGAGATAAACCTTAATGGGAATAAAACATCTCTTTCTATTTCCTGAAATGACGGAATCCTTACACGTAATCTGTGAGAAAGAGAAATTTTGTGCATTATCGGTACATGCTGCCTAAAATATATTGGTAAATCAAGTTTAAATAGCCAACAAAATATGCTAACCCAAGGGTAAAGAATTAGTCGCGCTCCGTCAGCTTTAGATTCTGTTGCAAGGATGAAACCAGGAATTAAACCTAAGACTAGAATAAGCCTGAAAATTCCTAAACTACTAGGTGGCTGATAATAGGGTAGTAAACTAGTTAGAACAATTATTCCTGTGCAAAATATAGCAATAGTGAAAAGTAGAAACCAGTATTGCCATTGATAAAGTTTTTTGCCAATGATCTGAGGTTGCATTTCCTCTATGAGAAACTCTGTTTGTGATTCACTTTGCAACTGTTGTGCCAAAAACACCAACCATTTTCGAGTTTGTTTTGTACTAGGAGGATTTTTCTTTCGATAAGTGCGACTCCTAAATCCCTGCAACTCCATTTGTGGAGTCACAAGCTCTCTTGTTATAGCAGCTTCCCAGTAAGCATCAAGGAGGTATTCTAGACGTGCTTCGGTCGAAGTGAGTTTTTTCCAATCTTGAAGATACAGTGTTTTTTGAAACGAAATAAATCCTAAAACTGATAAAAATAGAGGTGTTCTTATCAACTTTAATAATTCTGAATCTAGTAGAAGCGTTTTCCAGAGTTCTATCTGGTTTAGCACTGCTAAATATGCTTGAATTTCTTCATCTGTAAGCGGTTGTAGCCTAATGGCTTCATTCAGATGTAAGCGTATCTCCTGTTTCGGTGATATTTCTTCTGACTCCTGCGGAACATCTTGTTGGCATTGTCCTCGCACAACTCTCTCATACTCTTCTAGACGACTACACACCACCAAATAGTCCGGTTGCCATTCGCTTTGCAAAAATTCGTTAATCTTCTGCACACAAAGTTCTTGACGCACTGATTCCAATTCATCCAGCCCATCCAGCATCGGTAATAACTTGGTATCATCTACCCACTTTGCAGCAATGTCTTTCCGCACCCCGTATTTCGATTTAAGCTCTGCAACTAGCCAGTCACGGATCGACTGCTTATCATCCTTCCAAGTCGAGAGATTAAACAGCACTGGAATTGGATCATCAGCATCTTGTTCGGCTCGTGCTATCAAAGCTTTCGCTAAATCTAGCATTGTAGTAGTTTTGCCAGCACCAGGATTACCCAATATTAGCAATTTACCCGCTATTTCTTCCTGCTCAAAAACTTCTAAAATACTTCGGTTATTGGGAATCGGTTCGCGCTTGTTATGCCATGTTTTTATATCTGGACTATAAGGACACTTTACTTGTTCAGGTTGCGCTTCCTTCCCCAAATTTATCAAAACTCCATTATCCAAGGATTGTTTAAGTCGGACAACAACTTCCGTTTTCACTTTTTGCAGCAATTGTTTCTCATTGCCAGGACGTTGAGCTTTTTGGTTTTCTTGCAAAACCAAACGCGATGCTTCACGCAATACTTCTTTTATGGCTTCTGCATCGGTACCCTGATAAATGCGATCGCCAATCTGAAATTCCCCTCCGTGTACCTGCCCAATATTGGCAATATTCTTACTTAACTGCACTCGATCGTTGTTACCAGCATTAAGTAACTGACACAAAGATACAATATCCGCTTCATTGTGCGGACTATTTGTAATACGATCCAAAATAGAGCTTATTTCATCCTCAATCGCCATTTATAATTCTGCTATAGATTTCAGCAATTAATTGTTATGAACAACATCACCAATATGGAAGTTTTGGACATCACGAACTTCATTGATGTTGGTGATGTATCTTCCATACTGCTGAATATTTTGAGCTATTTGGTTAATTTTTTGAGTAGCTTGAGGCTGAACTTCCTCCCATCCTTTAGCAGGTAAACCTTTACCACCTCTAAGTTTAGCAATCACAAAATCTCCTGCATCCATGTCGAAGTGAGGAGTTTGTTCTGCACCATATAACTGCGACACACTTTCAGGCACAGCTTTGCTGAGGTGATTCATTAAGTTAGAAACTTTAACTTCTGTGTCACCAGGTTTATTTGCTGCACCCTGCAAAGCTTCAAGAAAATGATATGTATAAATACTGTTTGAGTCATCTTTGATCCAAGAGTATTGCTCTCCCTCTGATGATGTAAAAACAACTCTGCCTTTACCTTGTTTAAATTCATCAATTAAGCCTTTGGAAGGAGCAATTTCTACAAAACCTTTTGGAAGGTTTAGAGTAGGGGTGATTTTACCTTCTTTAGAGGTTGCCATACCTGCTGCATGACAGCTATCAATGATAACCAGCAAACGCTCAGCTTGAATTTGTCGCAATGCATTAGTAAAAGTTTCAGCTGCTAGTGCCGATCCCGCTAAGTCAAAGGGATCAATGTCATGTTGCAGGAGATAGTAGCTCTTATTAGCCTCTTCCAACCAGCCATGTCCGGAGTAATAAATAAATACAGTCGCACTTGGATCTGTGTTTGCTTTTTCCTTTAGCCAATTCAAACCATCCAAGATGCTTTGCTGTGTTGTTTGCTGATTATTCAGCACTCGGATATGCTCTTTATCATCGGGATACGCACACAGTTCAGGATCAATTAAAGCAGCATAAATCGTCTGAGTATCTTTGACGGTTACTGGCAAAGATAACGGACTATAAGCAGACTCACCAACACCAATTAACAAAGCATAACCGTGAGTAAATGTATCAGTCATAAATATTTATCCTCAATACCATCAACTCAACACCATCAATAAGTTTCAAAAACTACTGAGACTTACCCAAAAACTTCGACTAAAAAAGGGCTTGAAAGCCCTGAAGTTTAAACTTTTATTAAAGGCGACACCCGGATTTGAACCGGGGGATAAAGGTTTTGCAGACCTCTGCCTTACCACTTGGCTATGTCGCCGCTTGTGCAGTTACTTGCACTTGACCTATTCATCGGCTACGCCGAGTAGCCATTTCGGTATCCAACTCTTTAGCTACTGTCCTAATATAGCATAAGATGTTCTGGTAGCCACCCCTCAAAAAGTAGCCAACCACAGACTTGTTGTATGCTGATGTAGGTCTTCCATCGCATGACGCTATCTTGCCCCTTGCGATGTCAGTTGGTTTACTATTTCAGTTGACAAGAGTGCTTGGCTGGTTGGACACAAGCACGGGATATTCCAACCATGTTAAACGCGGTTACTTTGGACGGCAAGGAATAACCAAATAGCCGGCGATCGCTTCAGATGGAAATACGCTTAAACCCAGATATTTGACTAATATTGACCGAATAAGGCAGAATAAGCCGGCGACCGTTGCAAATGGAAATAGCTAAAGTGACCTGACATTTTAACCTGTGACACATCGTTGCAAGGTGTCACAGGTTAAACAGGTAGACGTAGTATATTGAGTTATTTCAGATGCAACAAGTAACTGTATGGGTAGGACTATATTGAAGAGTACGTTATGATGTTAGCCAGCAAATAATGGTTGACTAAACTGGTTAGCCCCTTATATTATGATAAAAAAAACCTCTTAGAACCTTTTGTTATTCTAAGAGGGATGGTTAGGCATATGCTGGAAATGCATTAAGCTTTACATAGAAACTAGTGGTAGATAGTACACGTTAGGTTAAGTAATAAAAAGGTAACAAAGGCGATGCTACCTTAAAAGTGAAAAGTGAACTATGACTGACTTAATACTAAGATGGTGCATTGCCCCATACGTCTATCTTTGGTTTAGTTCGTTTGTACTACTTTAATGTATTTCTGGATACTAAAGAACAAGGATAGGTTTACTCTGGTTAGCCCGTTATTATAATAGAAAAACCCCACTAGAGCTTTTTGCTACTCTAATGGAGTTGCTACGCATGTGCTAGATGGTGTGAATGTTTTGCGTAGAACCCAGTAAGTGGTAGATAGTACACGCTAGGTTTAGTAACACAAAGGTAGTAAAGGAGAAGCAACCCTGGCGAGGGTTCTATTACCATGAAAAGTTGTTTAACTTGACTTAATACTAAGAAGGGGTAATGCACCATACGTCTACCCTTGGTATAGTCTGTTTGTACTACTGTAATGTATTCCTGGATACGGTTTACTCTAGTCTACTAAGTATATCTCCGAACTTATTTTCTCTAGTTTTGTTTCCCATCATTAGCTTCCATTGCATGACTTAAGATAGCATTAGCTGTTATTAACCAGTAGTGCTTGGCACAGTCTGGTAGCTCATCCCAACTAGGCATGGGGAGCCCATCAAAGTCCTTGCCGTTGGCTGCATTACAGTAGGCTTCATAACCAACTTGGGCTAGTTCCAGTAGTTGTTCACTCATAAGTTCTTGTTACGCGGTTTAATAAACTCTACTAAAGCTAACTCAAAGTCCTATCTGCTTAATGGCTTGTTATTATGAGTAGTTGTAGTGTATCCATTATAATACGTAATACTTTATGAGAGAAGCAAATATAGTTGAGCTAATGAATGCTTTGAGCCCCGTCGAGCAGGTTGTTCTGGGACTTACATTTAATGGTTCTAAATGCTCCGATGAAATGATACTGAGTATAGTACAAGTATTAGGTCATGAGTCGGTGACTTTAAGAGAGGTGCGTAAGACTAAGCAAAGACTACTTGAGAAGGGTTTAATACCTAAAAAGTCTAAGTAGTTTTTATGGAGGATATCACAAAAATGTCCAAGTGCTAAGTTCCAAGTTATTGGATGTTGTTCCAAACTCAAAACTCAACACTAACCTTTATTTAAAGGTGCTTTTGCACTCACTCAGGAGTTAGCACTCTCCGACTCAGGAGTGAGTTTCACCTCATCTGCAAAATTAGCCCGACGGAAAAAGTAAAATGGTCCAGCGATCGACCCCCAAGCATGCTCATCGGTTTCTATATCGCGTCCTCGGTCAAGGCTAATCAATTTTTCTTCATTGACTTCAAATTCATTGTCAAGATAAGTCTTTTTATTATTGCGAAACACGATACAACCTTTTCCCGGCTCTACCTTGCCTTTGAAGCTGTGACCCGTCCACTCTACAATCATGTTGCAGCCTGGCATTATTTCCACATCGTCGGCGCTGAGAGTTTTCAAGCGCTCAAGGTTACGGGATGCACCGTAGAACCGTTGTTCTTCTTTGACAGTATAATTTTCCAAAATAATATGGTTTTCTGCGTTTCTGAAGTTCAACACCCGCAAACGATAGGGGTCATTGATGATGTAGTCATAAGCTTGTTCAAGAAACAAACTCACGCCTGATGATAACCCCAAAAACACAGGACGCATACAAACACGGATGTGGGCATAAAAAGGCGGGTTTTCTATAGCTTGTTCTTGATTGCTAAAATCTGCTGCCATCCAACGGGCTAACGTGGCAATATCAGTAGAATGAGTCATTATACCAATCTTGAATTCCAGATTTTGAATTGGATCAACCAAGCTACTTGGTATTTTAAGCTACCAATGTGTAGCTGGATAAATATAAATTGTATTAGAAAGTATTGTATAGCTTGTAGTTGACTGTTTTCTCAGGAGAATTTTTTTGTTGACTCTCGTCAAATAGAGGAAGATTGCAAATTTTGAGAGAAGTCTGAGCGCCGGCTTCCGGCGATCAGAACTTAGGTGGTTTTGAGTTTTGAATTTTGAATTTTGAGAGAAGTTTGAGCGCCGGCTTCCGGCGATCAAATCTTCGGTGATTTTGAATTTTGAATTGTTAACTCCCTTGTCCCTTTGTGATCCAACGAAAAGGTAAAATGTCCATGCTACGACGCTTAAGTGTTACCATTACTGCAACTGCTACATTCTGTCTGTTTTGCAATTCGCTAACATTAGCAGCGAGCACAAAGCCTCAACAGCCAGATAAATTTCCCCCGAATCCGCTAGAGATTACCACACCTGATCCACTACTACCACGTTCACCAAAAGATAAGCAGCCGCTGACTTTGCAAGAAAGTCAAAATTTGGAGGCGGCGCTAGATAAGCTCAATCAGCAAGCTACAGCGGCACTACAAGCAGCAGACAAGATAACAGCATTCGATATCTGGAATCGAGAGTTGCGCTTGCGTCGCTTTTTGGGTTCATTAGCTGAGGTGCAAGCACTGTCGCGAGTGGGTGAAATTGCTTGGAGAGAAAACAATCGCCAAGAAGTGCAGTACATCACACAGCGATTGCAAGCTATTCAAAAACAGGGGCAATCCCAAAAAACAAAATCCCAAAACACGATCGCCCAAAACACAATAGAAAACACGACAGATCTACAACTGTTGCGAGCCATAGGTCAAGCTTACCAACAAGTGCGATCGCCTAAAGAGGCGCTGCAAGTTTATGACCAAGTTTTGACAGCCGTGCGACAGCAAGGAGATACTGCAGCAGAAGTAGACACCCTAAAGACGATTGGAGAATTACATTTAAGTTGGTTTGATTACGTATCAGCAGCAGCGACTTATGAAAAATTGCTCACTTTTGGTGACTCTAAAAACGATTCTGCCAACGAAATATCATATTTACAACAACTTGCTTACATTTACAAGCAATTAAAACAACCAGAGCAATCAATAAAGATACGTAATAAGCTAGCAGAAATCTACCAACGCCAAAATAATCTTGTGCAGTTAGTAACATTAAAGCAATCTATTGGCTCAGACTACGAATCTTTGGCACGAGAAAATCCCAGCTTCCTACAAGAAGCTTTTAAGAATTACAAAGAAGCATATACCATAGCTTGGCAATCACAGCAATATATTCGTGCTAGTGAAGTTTTGCAAAAGTTAATTCCACTGTATCGTTCTCAAGGACAAGTAGAAGAGGCTTTGCAAGCCAGCCAAATTCTTGTACAGGCACAGGAGCAAGCTGTCAACTTTTACGGTTTAATGAGTGCTTATGATCAAATTGGGCAAATTCATTTGCAACGCAAAGACTATCCACAAGCATTAACGGCTTTTCAAAAAGGTCTACAAATTGCACAACAATTAAACTCAGACCAAACATACTTCACCCAGCAAATTCAAAAAATATCTGGGCAAACTTCGCGGTAGAGAGGGAGGGAAAGAGGAAGAGAGAGAAAGAGGGAGAGAAAAGTTAATGCTCAATAACTTTTGTCCCACACTCCCCCACTCCTTTTTCCCTCACCCCGTCTCCTCGATCTCTGTTTGCTCTTATTGCTTACACAACTTTTGCCTCTGAGTGTTTATGTACTCCAACAAGCTCATAAAGTTTTTTCTCAAACTTCTCCATACAGGCAGACCAATCAAATTCAAGTATGGAGAAACGAGCTTGTTGAGACATTTCTTCTTTCAGTTCAGGATTTTCAAGAATTGAAATCACCTTGTCAGCAAAATCAGTTGAGTTATTTGGTTGGGCTAACAAGCCGTTAAAACCGGGTTTGATTTGCTCTGAGGTTGAGGGTGCAATAGCAGCGACAACAGGAGTACCAGAAGCCAACGCTTCGTTATTTGATGTGCAGAAGTTTTCAGTCAGTGAGGGATTGACAAAAATATCTGCACGAGCATACCAGCCTAAAAGTTCTGTTCCGTGGGACTCACCCCATACAGTCACACCTGATTTAAACTCTTCAGCACGCTTGCGGATTTCTGCATCATAAGGGCCACTTCCAATAATGACCAAATGCACATCAGGAATTTTGGCAGCGATAAGTGGATATGCGTCTATAAGTTGGGTAACATTCTTTTCTGCGGTAATGCGTCCAACAAAAAGAAGAGTTGGTCGAGCATCGTTAGGAATAGGGTTATAACAGATGTTTGCCGGATTAAATTTTTGACAATCAACTCCTTGGTAAGGGAGATATTCACTACGTTGAGATTTCATTTCTTGGTACTTAGCAAGCTGTTCTCGCGAGGAAAAGAAATTGACATCATAAACTTCGCTGAACTGCTTAATCAAAAAGGGAATGATCGGACGAATCAAGCTGAAAAACTGATTTCCTAAGTAATATTCGATATAGGCAACAATATCTGTATGAAACAGAGATATTATCGTGGTACCTGTTCGCTTTGCGTATTCACTCCCAATTGGACGACCGTAACCTTGTAAATAAAGTGAGTAAAATCCTCTGATTTGTGCCGCTTCTTCAACGACTATAATATCAGGCTGGAACTTTTCTAATAACTTAGTATCACTCCAATGCCGATAGTTTAATGGTTGTGGAAGAGACTTGTAAAATATTAGCGGCTGTGTGGGAAATGCGTAATCAGAAAAATTAGGGAAAGCTTTTAACTCTTCTATCCCTGGCATGGGACGATTGCTCACAGATTTGGGATACTGGTCGTTGATTTGAGGGTGAATAAGAAAGACTTCATGTCCTTGCTGTAACAACCAACGAACTCGCTGGTGTACTGCTACAGAAACTCCTGTTAAAAAAGGAGCATACAAGCTTGTAAAAACCGCAATGCGAAGAGGTTGCTTGTTCATAATTTCTATGTATTTTTGTATTTTTCTAAAGCTAAAACTGGTGTCCAACAGAAGTACACTTGTCAGCAATAGCCCAGATCAATTTAGGATTTACGCATTGCGAGAGATTCTTAGTAAGCAGAAAAGATTTTCTGTTTTTACTAATCCTGACTTGAAAATAGAACGGACTGCGCCCTTGCACTCTAGATCAACTCAGAACACAGAAAAAAAGAAGATAAATTTTCATGTGTCCGGTGGTTTGCAGTTCATGATGGCTGCTATTTATATTGTTTGAAAGTTAAAGTCTCATCAGTGACTCTGGATATCTTCTTTCCAGCCCTTTTCAGGAATACCAATTTTCATTGGTTATCTATTTTACTGATTGTGAGTAAATTCAATTTTTGCTGATTGACTGCTATTTTATATTTTATTGCAAATGAGAACTGAAGAATCTGCAACAAAATTATCAAAATCTAGTTTGTATAAAAACATCGGTAATGTTCCTCTGTTACAGAAATAATTTGCTTGTTGTCAATGTAGTATTTTTTAAGTGATAGTCATACTAAAATCATATATAAAATCTCCTAAAATTTAATAAATTCTATGTTAGAGTGAATCTGGCTCATATCAACTAAAGACGACTGTTTATTGCTCCTTATTTTTAGCAAGTGTATATGTTTTGGAATGTTTGAAAATTTTTCTTACTCTAAGTGTTAAGAGGATAGATAAAGCAAAAGGTGACGACTCCACATACTCACTGCAACGGGCGTCAATGTAGGCTGGTGAAGAAATTTATAAGCACCTAAAAGCTTCTAGAAGAAGATGGAGTAAGCTACTATGGTGCTTCACTTACCTACTCAATTTTAAAAAGTGATCTAGCACTTTAGATACCATTACAAACTCATCGAAAGCTAAGTGAACAATCTGGGAAAGTTAGACATGTTCTGCGTATTTTGTACATCTTATAAAGTACGCTTTTTTTCCTTGTGTTCAAGTTGTATGGTTTTTTTGAAAAAGGCTTGAACAGTAAACGTAGTAAAACTAAGGAGACAAACGGATGCGTGTGTTTGTGACTGGTGGATCGGGGTTTGTTGGTCGCAACCTAATAACCACTCTTGTGCAACAGGGAGTTGAAGTACAGGCGTTGGTAAAATGGGAGACTGAAATTGACATACTCAAGTCCTGTGGTGCTGTTCCAATCTTTGGAGATATTAATGATTTCGAGGTACTGAAGTCTGGGATGGAAGGATGTACAGTTGTCTTTCATGCAGCTGCAAAGGTAGATGACTGGGGAGTTTTAGAAGAGTTCCAGAAAGTTAATATAGATGGAACACAACAAGTCATTGCTGCAGCAAGGGAAACAGGTGTATCACGCCTTGTCTATGTGAGTAGCGACGCTGTATTGATAGGAGGAAAAGCAATCATTAATGCTGATGAAACTCGACTTCGTCCTGTAAAACCATTAGGTCCTTATCCACTGACTAAAGCGATCGCAGAAACAAAAGTCATTGAAGCAAACTCAGCTGAACTCACAACAGTGGTGGTTCGTCCGCGTTTTGTGTGGGGAAAAGGAGACACCACATTGTTGCCACGCTTTGTTAAAGCTATCCGCAATGGAAAGTTTGCCTGGATTTCTGAAGGTCGCTATCTGACTTCTACCTGTCACGTAAAAAACTTGTGTGAAGGACTGATTTGTGTGGCAGAACGAGGAAAGGGAGGTGAAATTTACTTCATTACTGATGGTTCGCCTGTGGAATTCCGAAGCTTTATTACAGAGTTAGCACGTACTCAAGGAGTTGAACCAGGTAGACTCAGCATACCACGTTGGTTAGCCTGGACATTAGCATGGAGTTTAGAGAGGATTTGGGAGCTGTTAAACCTTAAAGGTTCACCTTCAATCACCCGAACAGGGTTGTCTATGATCGGGTCCCAAGTCACAGTAGATGATAGCAAAGCACGACGGGAACTGGGTTATACACCAGTGATTTCACGACAAGAGGGATTGTTAGAGATGGTATAGAAACAAGTTGTAAGAAATATGAGCTGATGTCATATAGACACCTTACTATTATCAGCTCGATTTGAAACCTGATAAGGGCGATATTCAACTAGGCGGATGTTCCAAGGACTTTTGATTCGATAAGTCACGCCACGCCAGTTGACTTTTCGCATCCCTAGGGATGATACCATTGCTAACCCATAAACCCACTGTGTCAAAGGAATTGCTATTAGCATTTTCACTATTGTTAGAGCTGACAATTTTGTCATCGGCTCACCATGTTTGCGAATCACTTGCTGTACCCCTTGCTCCAATGTCAACATCATTAGGAGTAATCCCACCGTATAAATGCTAAAGCAGCCAAAGGACAAACCTGCAATATTCCATTCTCCGCTCAACAACGCCACCAGAAACAACACTATGACGAGAGTAGGCATCAGTATGCTGGAAACAACATCACTAACTACAGCCAACCACAAAGGGTGATAAAGCCGAGCAGACAGTAGTTGGCGCATTAGCGAGTATCTTAAGCTCGGTAATTCGCACTCTTCCCGATTGAGCATTATTAGAGAAGGCACAAACTTGACTTGCATCCCATGTTTTTCCAAGACCTTGCGGATCATGGTATCTTCGTTGAAGGCTTGCCCCCACTTATCTAGCAGTTCCGTTTGGTGAAGTAGTTCTGTTTTCACAGCCAAAGTCCCACCCCAAGGAATTCGGAACAAGTACATTTGCACCACTGTAGATACATTGCCTACGTACCGCACCAAAGACCCCCAATATCTACCTATCGGCAGGTACCAACGGTTACCCGTTGTCGCTCCAATTTTAGGATGAGATAGAGGGCTGACTAATTCACGCAACCAATTGGGATGGACGACTGTATCAGCATCTACTAGGGCAACGACTTTGTAGGAATCGTCCAACTCTGAGACAGCTTGTATTAGGGAACTGCATTTGAGACTGCAACTTTGGCGCGCTATCCTCAAAGGACTGATTTGGACGTTGGTCGCTTTTTGCTCACAAATGGTATCAGTAGCAATTTTCCAAGCCGGATCTTGCTGACTATCAACGATCAGCTTTAAATCATATTGTGGGTAGTTCTGGTTCAGTAGCGATCGCAAGCAATGAGTCAGAAACGGATCAGCTCCGCGTAAACAGAGAATAACCGCAGTTTTGGGCAACTGCTCGTCTGGTAATGAGTTTTTCTGGGATAAGCGCAGGTACAACAAAAAAACAACCGTAAAACATACCTGAATAGCCAACCAGCCCAGTAAAGACTTAGACAGGAATATCGCTAGCTCTTTCATAATTAGGTGTAGTTTTTTATTCAGTGAACAGTTATCAGTAAACAGTTAACAGCGTTAGCTTCAAATCACTGATAACTGTTCAGTGGAATTTGGTATTTTATGGATCTAGCGAATATTTCATGACTATATTGATGGTTGTATTTTGTTTCAGCAGAAAACTCGCATCGCGAAACTTTGGTGTACCCGTTGCTATTGATACAGTAGGATTTTGGGAAATACCAAATCCTTCTTTTGGAATACCGAAAAAGTCTTTGTTTAGTTTGTGGTCTCCATTTTGGTCATCAACTACGGCGACAGCATAAGTTCCTGGCTTCAAGCCGGAGAACTGCTTTTTTACAGAACTTCCTGTTATCTGAGTGCAGCCACTTTGTACTTCACTGGTATTACTATCAGGAAATCCTTTTTCACCGGAGTATACTCTTAGGCAAACTTGACCGTTTTTGTGATGTAGCCCATTTACTACGACAGTGAGTGTTGCAGTTGATTCTGCATTCACTGTTCTAATTAAACTGATGCTTGCTACGATAGCGAGAAATAAAGTGTTGATTTGAGATATTTTAAGCATGATCTATGCAGTTCTCAACAAGTTCTTTTACCTTTGTTTTAAGAAGTAGAAAAAGCTCAAGAACACTTTTTCTACTTGAGTGGCACAGTAAATAGCTTCAGTCTTAGGACTTACGCACGAGTTACGAAAGAAGAAGACTGTGAGCTTGCTTCCTGACGTCGCAATCACGCAACTACGTTATTTTGGCGTAAGTCCTGAGTCTGTAATATCAAGCCTGTAGGCGATCGCCAGTTACAGACTTGATATTAGAATGGAATTGAGTTAATTTCCAAAAAAGCTTGCCTGTTCTTGTATTGATTTTATTTGCAAACGTTTAGAGAACATTTGAGCAGCTATAAGCAGGTCTTTTATCAAAAGATATTCTGTTCCTTTTAGCTTTTTTAGCAAACTTACATGGCAACATATTCGCTCATGGTAATTCAGTGGAACATACCATATGGAGAGCAAATACTCCCAAAATATTCTCCAATGTGGAAACAGAATTTTCCCTTTTTTGGAAGAATCAAACCACACTGTATAGGCATAGAAATCAGGCAGCATACTCAATGAGTATTGCGGATTATTGTTAGTAAACGACAAGTAATCTGGAAAATACAGACTCAATGATTGTTGTGAATGACTTCTAGCAAAGAATAGGTATTCAGGAATTTCATAAAACCGTCCAAGCAGACCAAGTCTTAACAAGAAAATGGCGTCTGCAGCACCGTGACTACCTATAGGTGGTGCCTTTCTGAGGGCGCTTGCGCGTATCACCCCGTAAGTTTGGTAAGAGAGGTAATTACTAAGAAGCTCATGAAAACGCTTGTGTGGCTTTGGTGAATCTGTCTGGAGTTGAATATCGTAGTTTTGTAGAAATTTACCGTGTTCGTCAATGAAATAAGTTTTGGAATGACACAAGATAAGGGTAGGATCTTGGTCAAGTACCTCAATGCACTTCATCAAAAAATCTGGAGCGTGCAGATCATCATGGGCAGCCCATTTGAAGTACTCACCTGAAGATAATTCAAACACACGGTTGAAGTTACAGGCACCGCCGATATTCTTTTCGTTACGGTAGTAACGAATGCGTTTATCTTTAACAGCGTATGCTCTACAAATTTCCTCAGTCTTATCTGTAGATGCATTATCTGAGATAATTAGCTCAAAATCTTCAAATGTTTGAGCCAAAAGTGAATCTATGGCTTGTTTTAAAAATTTCTCGCCATTGTATACAGGCAGTCCAATGCTCAATCTTGGCTGGTTATTGGTCATAAAAAAAGGATGCAGAGATTCCGTCAGAGATGAGAGTTGTTGCTTAACAAGAAGTTTATGGAGAAACTTCTTGTTGTTTGGAGTCTGGAGTAAAAAGTAAAGTATCGCGCGACAACTTTATTGAACAAATTTTTGAAGGTCTGTTTTTTTAAGCCATTCCTGTGTCAGCCGCATACCCTCTTTCAAATCAATTGTTGGTTGATAATTTAACGTGTTTTGTGCTTTCGCAATTGAATACGCGTAAGGGCGAGTCATAAAATCTACAACTTCTGGTAGAAGATCGGCTTCTTTGCGGAAAAGTTTTTGTCCTTGATAGCGTAATTTGAGAAATAATTTCAGTTCATCTTTTGGTAAAGAAAAGGGTGCGGCTAAACCTGCTACCTCTGCTAAGTGTGTAAAATATTCTTTCCAAGTTGTTTCTTGCCCATCAGTGACGTTGAAGATTTCCCCATATGCTTCTTTTTCGATAGCAAGAAAGATAGCATCAATTAGGTTATCAACGTACACATGATTAATGACTCCTCGCCCATCATTAGCATATGCAAATAATTTTTGCTTCATCATCATAAGTGGTCGAATTGTCCAGGGAATACTCCCAGGCCCGTAAACATCTCCTGGTCTAATAATCATGATGCCAAAATTGCCAGGATCGTTCAGTTCTAAAAGTGCTTTTTCCGCTTCTATTTTTGTTTGACAGTAGGGATTATTTTCACCACGTAATGGTCCATCTTCTGTGATGCGATCAGGATAGTTAAAACCGTAAACTAGAACACTTGAGAGATAAACAAAAGTTTTCACACCAGCATTTTTAGCAGCTTGAGCCATGTTAACTGTTCCATTAACATTTTTCTCGCGAAATTGGTCGAGTGAACCACCTTCTTTAGCCAGTTCATCTGTGTGTAAAACTATGTCTACTCCAAGACATGCCTTTTGAGCAGCAGTTGGATCAGTGACACTGCCATAAATCACCTTAGCACCCAAGTTTTGTGCTTTTTTATTCTTATCTGAAGAATCTTGTAATCCACAAACCTTCATCCCTTGCGCCATAGCTAGTTCTGTAGCACGCAAGCCAATAAATCCGCCAGTTCCAGTGATGAGGAGAGTTTTGTTGTTCAGGTTCATAAAGGATAAAGGATAGAGGATTGTAATGAAAAACTGGAGTCTTTTTTAAGCACTTATCTTTCGTCATTAGTAGCCACCGCGTTACGTTCTGTTGGAGGATTTCCCCTCGTGGAGTGCAAGTGGCATTCATTTATATTGACAAACGAAAAATAACTAATGACTAATGCTAGAAAATCTCTGCTGGATCTGTAGAGCGAAGCTGGTTAATAGCTAGTGCTCCAGAAATCATACACATTAATATTGTTGACATGAAGACAATGATTGCATTGTTCACAGACATCATTATTGGTAATTTAGTGGCTTGCATAGCAAAATTATATAAACCTAAAGAAAATAGAAATCCAGGTATGTAACCCAAAACCGCCAGGATGATAGCCTGCTGAAAGACAACATGAAATAGATAATTGTTCGCGTAACCTATGGCTTTTAAAGTAGCATAAGCAACTAATTGATTAGAAATATTACTGTAAAGAATTTGATAAACAATGACGATGCCAACGACAGAAGCCATTGATAACATGAGATTCAGGATAAAACCAATTGGTGTTCTGTTAGCCCAATATTCTTTTTCAAAGTCAATAAATTCTTGACGAGTAAAAACCAAGATATCATTAGGTAAGTTAGCTTGTAACTCTCGCTGAACATTGTGTAGATTAGCACCAGGCTTAAGGGTTATTGCACCTATATCTATCATTTCTGATGGACGGCTATTTTGAAATATTCTCAAGAAGGTAGAGTCACTGACAATTAAATTTCCATCTACCCCAAACGAGGAACCTAAGCTGAACAAGCCACCCACTCTCACTCTATAACCAGATAATGAGTTAAAAGGAAAAATCTCAATAAATTGTTCTGTCTTTTCTTTTTCAAATCTTTCAGCAATATTTCCAAATTCTGGTCGAGAATTACGGTCAAAAAGCACAACATCAGGAATTTGAATTTTATCTAAATTTGCCTCAATTTCTGGAAGATCCATAACAGGCTTTCCTGGTTCAAAGCCAATAACATATATTGAGTATTTTTGACCGTTAACAGGATTTTTCAATTTGGCAAATCCTATATACATAGGACTGACAGACTCGACTCCATTAAACCCCAAAGCTTGATACAAGCGAGTCCGAAAAAAGCTTTGATTTGCTGTTAATGCTTTGTATTGAGAACTGATTAAAAATAAATCACCCTGGAGATGTCGATGCACTTGGGTAGCGCTGGTATAAAGAGCATCTTGGAAACCAAGTTGGATAAACATCAAAATTACAATAAAACCAATACCGGCGACAGCCACAAGAGAACGAAATTTGTTTCGCACAAGTTGCAGCCATGCCAAAGGAATTTTAACAGCCATTATTCCAGCCTTTAATACAGTTATCAGTTGTCAGTTATCAGTTATCAGTTTGAAGAAGAATTCAGCAATTCTGCAATTCTTGATTCAGAAGGAAGAAATAAAGAATTTAGTTTTCCGACTTCTGAACGGCAGGCGCTTCAAGCCGGGAAACCCGTCCAACGCGCTGCCTCCTCCTGACTTCTGAACGGCAGTTGCTGGACTGTCGGGAAACTCTAGGCGAGCACTACCTCTTCCTGACTGCTTCACTGTTCACTGTTGAC
Source organism: Brasilonema sp. CT11 (assembly GCF_017982655.1). Taxonomy (GTDB): domain Bacteria; phylum Cyanobacteriota; class Cyanobacteriia; order Cyanobacteriales; family Nostocaceae; genus Brasilonema. The sequence goes on from NZ_JABXYX010000099.1 coordinate 23,159, forward strand.
TGAATGTTAATAGAGACATCCACTTGTAAGTTTGTTAAACCTGCAACTCTTTGACTATCTGCTGGATCATCAATACGGATTTTCACCTGAATGATTCTGCGGTCTGTATCTGCTGCTGGATTGACACTGAGGATATTTTGTCTGTCAACTTGCAAACCAATTTCACTTACGGTTCCTTTTATTTTTTTGGAGAACGCAGTGCTGGTGATGGTCGCTTTTTGACCGATACGGACTTTGCTAATATCAGTTTGATAAACTTCTGCCACCACATACATTTGAGATGTTTTGCCTATCTCAATAATCCCTTCATTACTGTTCACTTCTCCTGTTTTGGCGTGAACTTTCAAAATTCTTCCATCTATGGGAGATTTGAGATACGTTAAATCGTAGTCTGCTTTTGCTTGTTGGACGGCAGTGATAGCGCTTTGGACTTGAACATCTGCCAATTTAACATCGACAACACGTACTTCTTTGATACTCCCCAGTTTGGCTTTTGCCTCCCTGAGCTGGTCGTTGATTGTGTTGACAGTGCTATTAAGATCTGCTTGAGCTTCTGTCAGTTGCTGTTGCACTGTCCGTTGTTGCAAACGCTTGCTGTCTGCTGTGGAAGCAGAAATGGCACCTTGGTTGTAGAGTTGCTGATATCGATTGTTTTCGGTTTGAGCATTTTCTAATTCAGCCTGCAAACGAGCAATTGTCGCTCGCTTAGTCGCCGTATCTCCTTTTAATTGTGATTCCAAGCGAGCGATCGCCGCTTTTTGAGCGTCTACCTCTCCTGTTTTAGCTCCAGCTTTGACTTGCGCCAGTTGAGCTTGAGCAATTTTAACTTTGTCTGAAGCTTGTTGTAGAGCTGCTTTACTCCGAGCATAGTTTTCTAATAAAGCCACAACCTGTCCACTACGAACCTCATCTCCTTCTTTGACCAACATTTTTTCAACTCGGACACCAGAGAGTGAGCTAGGAGCAAACAATCTAGTAACTTCACCTTGAGGCTGCAAACGTCCCAACGCAGTCACAGCAACTCTGACAATCCTCGTTGGGGCTGTCTTTGGCACTTTTACTGCCTGAGTGTGAAGGTTGGATCTTCTTGCTAAATTATTAAATAATACAAGTCCGGTTGCTGAAGCAACAAGAGCTGCCAATAAAATTGGCCACCGATAGGTGGGTTTGGTGTATAACTGACTTCCTTTTTCTGTTGCCATCTTTCATCTCAATTGTGTCATGTTGAAGGTTAGTCTAAATACCTACATCTATTGATTGCCGTAAATAGATATGAAAATTTTTAAAGAGAACTTTTCCTGCATAGCTCTGATATTTTTGACTGGAAAAGTCTTAATAACTTTTAGAAACTCTTCTACGTAATTGCTTAGAACAAAACTACCCAAAATAACTATGTCGCTAGTAAAATGTATTGTGTTGTTACATCGAAATTCACTATTTGTACCAATATTTATATTGGAGAAATGACTTTAAAGACCTAGATATCCTATTTGAGAGACCTCAGTCTCAAGTAACACGAAGCGACGTTATATCTAATTTACAAAAACCTGTCTTCCATACTCGCAAAAAAAATATATATTGTCAACCTGAACTTCATATGTTTCATCGTATTTTTTTACTAGGTTAAAGTTTGAGAAAACAGAATATTGTTGTAACAAATACAAAGGTAATAAAAACATGACAACGTTTTTCAATTGATTTTACTATATCTGTCCCTTTCTCACTCTCTCACTTCCTCTGTGTTTAAAACGTAGTCTATATACCTGAAAATTGCTGTAGCTTCTGCCTTTCGCGCACAAGCAGAAAACTCAAATGCTAAAACAGGGAACTTTCTGATGGCGATTAACTTCCGTAATTTTAAGCCTAGCCTACTAAGAGCAATCAATCATGATAAAGGACAAAGGTTTAAAAATGAAGTGAGAAGAAATATACAGATGTCATTCTCAAAACTCCAAAATAAATCCAAAAGATTAATTGGTTCAACAGCTTTCTTTCGTGTTTTTGAGCAATCCGTGAAATTTACGATTCACCATCCAATTTATACTTTATTCTTTATATGACTATCAGCACAGTAAAGAGACATAAAACATTTTAATCAAAGTTATTATGAAATTTCTGTTTTTGATAGTACCGATTAAATAAACTAGCGATATCTTATTGTTAGTGTTTTCGCTGACAACACTAAAGAGCAGTAATTATGCCTATAAAGTCAGTACCCATAGACCAAATTAAAATAGGTCATAACCGCCGTCCAATCAACGGCGACAAAGTTGAGGAGTTGAAAGAATCAATTCAGGCTAATGGTCTATTGAACCCGATCACAGTAGACCGAAAACTGAACTTGATTGCTGGGCTACACCGTCTGACAGCTTGTCGGCTCCTTGGTTTAGAAAAAATCGAGTGTAATATTGTTGATTACGAAGATGCTGATCAAGCGCGTTTGGCGGAGATAGACGAGAACTTTATCCGCAATGAGTTAAAACCTCTAGAGCGAGCAGAAATGCTATTGGAACGCCAGAAAATTTTGGACAGACTCGGACTCATCGCCAAAGCAGGGGATAACCAACATACCCTCAAAGGTCGTGAAATGATTTCACCACCTGCCAAAACGAATTTAGAGTTTGCCAAAGAAATTGGATACAGCGAGCGTAGCTTGCAGCACGATAAGCAGATAGCCAAAGATATTCACCAAGAAGTCAAAGAAAAAATCAAAGGTACGCCCATCGCTGATATAAAAACGGAACTGCTCAGGATAGCTAGAGCGGGGACTAAAGAACGTACTTTAGCAGAACAGGCAGAACAAAGTTTGGAGTTAGCTCAGGCTAAAACAGACAAACAACTTGCTCAACAGCAAGCTAAAACAGCGGCACAATGGCGACTTAGGCAACAAGAGTTACAGTTGCAAGCCTTTAAAATTGCTATGGCAAAGAGAGAAGCTAAGTTGGCTGCAAAGAAAGCTAAATCTCTGGTTGAGGAGCATCAAGCAGGAAAAGCAACAGTTGGGCAAGGTAAGCCTTGGGTTAATGTTGGTGACGAATGGATACTCAATCAACAGCATCTCGTTTATTGTGGAGATACTGCTAGTAAACAATTCACAAACCTGCTTCCTGGTAATGCGGCTCTAGCTATTGCGACTCTTTCCCCGAGTTGGAATCATGATTACTTAATAGATGAAGCTAGAATTGTCGCTGTGCTACGCTCCGAGGGTAACATTTATAACTTTTGCAGTCGCACATCTATGCCATTTCAATACGAATTAGTCCTTAACAATTTGTATGTAGGTATTTTTTCGCGCCAATCAATATCCAAGCCACAGATACCAATTCATATAGAAGGAGTGGAGGGAATAGTTGCTTACTTACTAAATATGTATACAAATCCAAATAATTTTGTCATTGCCCCATTTATGGGACACGGTGAAATTCTGATTGCTTGTGAAAGGATGGCCCGTACCTGTTTTATTGGAGGTGAGAATCCAGAATTGATCAGTCGCGGAATTATGCGGTGGCAAGAGTGGACTGGTAAGTCAGCTTCAAAAACCGAATCATCTGAACTATAAAGTTGGGTTGGTTTGAAGTGAACCAAACCAACCTAGCTTGAAAATAGGGAACGCTTAACAGGCTTTGCCGTGAGATCAGCCGAACGGAACAGGTATTTTCATCGCAAGGTTTGTGGGATTTTCTCATGAATGCCTGTCTTGAAAAGAGGAGCTAAAAATTACAAGAACTGTCATGTTCTTATCAAATTATTCTGTTAGTGTATGCATTTGTTAAATTGCCCATGAATTTCAAAAAAATATATTACAGCGGTTTTTTTTAAGGTAGGCATTGCTCACCCTCCGGGGATGACCTTCGGTCACGCTTCGCTAACGCAGTTCCTTTAACGGGGGGGAACCCCCGCAACGGACTGCTCACCAATATCTCAAATGTCTATCACATATAGCGGTTCTCAGTTGGGTGCAATATAGTAGCAGCAGTGGGTAAACCATCCAATAATGTCTTTTTTCGTCACTGCGTTTAAAGCATTTGTAATGGCATCATCTAATTCTTGATAGGTTCGGGCG
>NZ_JABXYX010000330.1 GCF_017982655.1 Brasilonema sp. CT11
ACCCAACTGCGTCAAAAGTTAGCTGAAGTTTTGGAAACTATCACCCCAGATATCATTGCTTCCCTCACCTCTTACGAATTTATTCTTGAAGCTTTATTTAGCGCAGCTTCATAAAGAATTGGTATCACAAGCCCAATTGACATAAGCTGTAGTATTATGTGAAGCTTGGAACAAACGATAGTTATCGAATACCTCATCAATTAAATCGACCAAAACAGAGCCAATTGAGGCATTGTCTTTACCAGGACATTTAATCAAACGTAAAAAGTGCCGTCGCATATGTGCCAAGCACTTCTGTTGTGCAGTCACAGGATATCCGTTGTAAACACTAAAATCATCGCTGCTAAGAACCGCACGATATTCACTTCCAAGCAACGATTCGAGTTCTGCCCTCGACCTTGTATCAGCAGCATGAAATAGACAAAACCCCTTATTGGCAACCACCCACAACCATTCTTTTACCCCTTTGACTGACCAAGGTGTTTCATCAACATGAACGTTTGGTTGCTCGGTTTTGATCCAATTGCTTAATTGTTCGACTGGTTTTTCAATTGCCTGTGCAACTCTGGAGTTTGTCGCAACAAGCGTACCCTCTGCGATATCGATTTCTCCCAACTCAAATAGTAGTTCACGGATTTTTGCATATGGAACGTGTGCGTAATTGCTTAACCAACTAATCAACGCTTGTAACCGCACGGACATATCCTGCCCAGGTATCACTTCATCCGACCAATCAGCAGCACTTTTCTTCCCACAATGCGAACAATGATGGTGATGGCGATGATATTCTACGATCTCGATTGGCTTGGTGACAAACTGTGCTACTTGCTGGATTTCGACGTTCACTGCGTCGGTTTCAAAGTGCGCCTTCCCGCAATAGAGGCATACTTCCGGGCGCAAAATTTCAATTCGATCTACTCGCCTAAAACCTTTACGAGTTTTACCTTCGTGTCCTAATTGCCCTCCTGGCTTTCGTTTTGCTTTTGTTTGTTCCCCAGTGTCAGGTTGTGGTTTTTTCTTCTCAGATTTTTTGAGTAGATCGCGCTTATGGTGGTTTTGATAATGTTTTGCTATCAAGGTTGAGGCTTTCTTTGAGCCGCGTAATCTCATTTTGAAGCGTCTTGATGATTTCAACCAACTGTTCTTTTGACAATTGGTATAGATCGTCATCGTTTTGGGAGTGAGGTACGCAGTTGGTCATGTTTGTGATGTTCTCCCACAGGTGTACCCTATGTCAACTACCCCTACCTGAATCCTTACGACTCAAGATAGGGATTTTCTCTTGAATCTTTTACCAGATGATTGTCTTCGCTACTATCAATTGTTCACGTAAATCTGATCTTTATTAACTTAATATAGACATAACTGCGGAGCTAATCTTTTTGATTAATAGCTCTAATTTTCTATGTCAAAAATCTAGTTTGGTCACTTCAATTCATTATTCTAATCTATGATTTCAGTCTTTAACATCTTCATTTATTTATCTGAGCCGAATCTATCTACCATCAGTTCTTATTGCTCCTTATTGACAATCGATTTTTATGGCATTTTTGGTGATTCATGGTGGCTCAAATGTCTTTTTTGTCAAAATATGTCTGTTTTTATTCTTGCTTGCTTTTTTTTCTCAGTAATTTCCGTTTGTGACACTTGGGGGTGCGGAAGGTGGGATTTAACATATGCCCCTCCGAATTTATTGACTCAAGGAAATTTTATTGCTTACAGCGGTTTTCATATGAATAGACCACAATGAGCAAACCAGCCCCAAGCATCATCAGATGAGATTTGCTTAGTAACAATCAAGGGATAAATTTGGTTAAGAGCTTGGTGGGTTCGAGCTTTTGCGGTACGTAAACACTGCTTCAGTTTTGACCAGCATAATTCGATGGGGGACAAATCAGGTGAATAAGGAGGCAAAAATACAACTTTTGCACCCACAGATTCAATTACGTCTTGAATAACCTGTGCATGATGCACTGACAAATTATCCATGACTACAACTGCTCCCACCCACAATTGAGGTGCTAAAATATCCTGAACATAGCTCAGAAATACATCGGTGTTGACACTACCTGAAATGCTCATAGTGGCTATGAGTCCGTCTAAACTCAGTCCGCCAATTAATGATATGTTTTGGACTCGATTTTTGGGGCAAGAATCGTACAACCGCTCGCCACATATTGCACGACCATTGAGTCGGGTCATTCCCAAATTTATACCGGACTCATCTACAAACACCAAATTGTGGGGGTCAACGCCTAGTACCCAATCCCGATATTCAAAACGCATCCGTTCGATTCGTGGACTATCTTGTTCGCTGGCGTAAAGCGTTTTTTTTTTGTGGTCAAACCCAGTTTTTGAACTGTACGGTGCATTGTTGGCACACTGACTTGTAACCCGCGTCGCAGTGCCAAACGCTCACATAATTCTACCAATAAGGCATCTGGTTGTTCGCTCACTAACTGCTGCACTAGTGGTAAATCTTCGACTTGAATTTTTGCGATCGCTCCACCCCCGTGATGTTTTGGACTCACTTGTCCTGTATTCTCATACAGACGAATTAAGCGTTGAACAAACGATAAGCTAACCTTAAAGCGTTTGGCTAGTACACTTCGGCGTAAATAAGCCAAGCATTAGATAGCCAAGACTTTACCCTTATAGAACCCATTTGACATCTAACAAGAGGCTGCAAGCCTCTTAATCATTAACCTGATGAAGCAGAGGTTGAGTTTGGCCGTAGCACCAGCCAGGGTTCGTTCAAAGTTCTTAACCAGAATTTT
>NZ_JABXYX010000100.1 GCF_017982655.1 Brasilonema sp. CT11
TGGATTGTTATCAAATTATTTAGTTCAGCAACTAAAACGTCCTGATGTTCCCATGTTTATCACCTAGTTGTTTGGCGTGCGGCGCAGCTACGCTGCGCCATTGCTTGTGACAGTTGCGTAAGTCCTGTATTAGTAGGGGCAGAAGTTTCACGCTCCTACTGCTCGCGATACCGATGGTATGACGAGGTTTTATTTTCTCTTCCCACAACAACAGCACACTTGGCGGTGCATTGTGGCAGCACGAGTTACCAACAGCCTGGTGCCTTCAGATTCCCCTTCCTTCTTTAAGGTAAGTCATTAAGCAGATTTGGTATTAATTAAAAGACAAAATCTTAATTGTTTATTGTGTCTTATGATATTTGAAGGCAGAGTATATAACTATCTCTTCCCAAAAAGCACAATCAAAATGTATCGTACATGAAATTACTTACGAACAAGATAAATTAGCTTGTATTCATACGTTTTTTTATATTGATATAAAAAACTTAATCAATTATAGATATTCATTTTACTCCTAATTAAGTTTATTATAAGAGAACTAAAATATTTGGGCACATATAATTCGTTACTAAAGATGTAAAAAACAGGGAAAATGATGGCTTGAAAAGCCGGCTGTACGGCTTTTTGCTGTATATAAACGAATATAATTCGCCTCACAAAGTAAAAAATCAGGCTTCAAGAAACATTTTTTTATACTAATTCTTGATGATAGCTTGTGTGGCATAGCCATAGATCCACTTAATATTTATTAAACTAACTGCCAAGGGCGATAGGCGTAGCCGTGCCGTAGGCATAGCGTATCTGCGGGACATAGACGCCTTAGGGATATCCAAATAAAAAAATGCCCAACCTATTGCCTATGGCTGACGCCACGGCTAGCGCCGAACGGCAACGCTACGCGAACAATAATGAGTTGGTGTACGAGTTGGCGCAAAGTCTGCCGGACAGAGGATTCTGCCCGGCAGACTTTGCGCAGCGCCCCCTCCGGGGCTAGCGAACCGAAGGTTGCTTTGCGCGTTGAGGTCGTCAAGCGCCCTTCGGGCGCTTGACAAGGTTGGGCTTTTTTTTTCTTGTAAGTGCCTTAGACGCGTAGCAGTTCGAGGGTCGCAGTCTTGGACGCCACTTCCTATCAGCTCCCGGTGCCCTCAGTTCCTGCTGGCTTGTTTGTTGAAAGTATTTGAACCACTAAAATTTTTATCAGCGTAGAAAGTTAGTGTAGATAACTAAAATTACTGATCTGGTCTGTTTTGATTAGTTGTGATAGCTATACTTATTTTTAATAACGATTTCAAATCACATAAGGTGACAAGAAAGATTCTTGTTTCGTAATTATACAAGTTCTGTTATTCATAGGATCTTAATAATTATCGCAAAAACGTCCTTGATGTTTAAAGACTAAATAAAGAATCTCTATATGTAACCGTTATTCTTACAGCGTCTTATATCCTAGATATTAAATCCCCCCTCAAAAAGACAAGAGTGGACTTTCCCCAGAGCTATCTGAAAACTACTATTGTTGTATGAAATACATTTTTGGTCAAAAAAATTAACCAAGATGTGCAATTGTTAATAGGGATAATTGTGTTATCTTTTTTTCGACTCGATTACGTCCAGTTTGATAGTAAAGAGTAAAATCCAGCTTGGACTGTTTGGGTTTAGTAGCCTTTAATATTAGGTCAGCAATCTACCATACTATGAGTGAGAATACATATGACAACCTCAATAATACCAACATTACAGAGTAACTATACAGTGAAGCAGCAGCAACAAGATAATCCCTCTCAATACTGTAGACTTATGTGGCGACGGGGTCAGTTGCTGATCATCCCTCCTGGAGGGATAACACAACCCTATATGCCTTCACTGCATAAAAAAGAGTCGTTAGTCGAGTGTCTGAAGCGTTCTCCTGCAAATTTGGTACGCATAGATCCAATACTTGGTGAAACAAGGTTAAAATTTTGGGCAGATGCGTGCGCTCAAGCCAACAAACCCATATTCCTGCGCATACTCTCGGTCGAGAAACAGCCAAAACCACTAGACTCAACATTGTGGTGGTTGAAGCGTTTTACTGACTGGCTCACTGCGTTGATTTTTCTGCTTGCTGTAAGTCCAATCATGTTGGGATTGGTTTTGTTCATGCGCATTTCCTCTCCAGAACCAAGACTACTTTTTTCTTGCCAATGGCATGTTGGAGAACGAGGAAAACTCTTCAAGGTTTTCAAGTTTCGCACAACTACAGCCAGCAAAAGAGCAATTGGGGATATGGCGATCGCATATCAAGATAATTTGTGCGATTCTGAAGATAGTCAAAATTCGACTAAACTGGGACGATGGATGTGTAAGTATGGACTGGATCATCTGCCGCAATTATTAAATGTACTACGCGGTGAAATGAGTTTGATTGGACCTCGTTGCTGGACTTTGGAAGATGCAGTACGACTCAGCCCAGAAGCACAACGACAACTCAACAGATTACCAGGAATGATGAGATCATGGGAGGTTGAAGCAGAGTCGAATCTGTTACATTTGGATAGTTCAACTCTGTGATTTGTTGTTCGTTACCTCACGGCTTGAACACCCTTGAGGTCTTTCACCAACTAGAAATATTGGTTCCACCCTTGGAAAGTGACTTTCGCTCTGTTTGTGATCACAAAACAACTACTGGAACTTACAGTAGTAAGTAAAATTGCCGCACGTCAGTCAACGCGTTGCGGCTTTTTGTAAGATTATAGTATTTTGAGCGCTCTATTTTCCCTGCAAAACTACAGTTGAATCTTACTCATGCATGTCAAACTATCCAAACCAGTCCAAAATATCCTTAAGAATTTCGTCAAGACTACTAAGTTCTGGCAGGACAACTACCTTATACTGCGAGAATTTAAACACTTTCCCAAAATTACCGTTATTGCGCTGTTATTCTCATTTATAGCGGCAATTGTTGAGGGCTTTAATGTTACTCTTTTAGCTGCGTTTCTACAAAATTTAACGACTCCCAACGTCCCCTTTCAGACAAAATTTGAGTTGTTGAATACTTTGTTAGGGGCAGACGATCCATCACCTCTAAATCGTCTGTATCGCGTCTCGTTATTGCTTTTTTTGAGCGCTTGGATACGTTCAGGATTAAATTACTTAGCACAGCTTTACACAGAAATAACTCAGCTGACTTTAGTGGATAGGCTCCGTAAACAAATATTTGAAAAACTACAGTCTGTCAAAATAGATTATTTTAATACTACTAAATCTGGTGAACTTATAAATACGATAACAACGGAACTCGAAAAACTAAAACAAGCTTTTGGTGATGCAGCTTTCTTGTTTTCCAGAACATTAAATGCAGTAGTTTACTTAATATCAATGTTCTGGATCTCTTGGCAGTTATCTATTATTTCATTGATGCTTTTCAGTTTGCTAGCAGTTGGGTTGTCTACATTAAATAGTCGCGTGCGTGAGGCAAGTTTTGATGTAACTAAAGCCAACAATAAATTTACTTCTATAGCTATAGAATTTATCAATGGAATTCGTACAGTTCACGCATTTTCTACGGAAGATTTTGAACGAAAACGTTATTATAATGCCAGCTTGAATTTGGTCAATCATTCAAAGAAAATTGCCTCGGTATGGATGATAGTCAAGCCACTTGCAGAGGCGTTGGCGACCACAATACTTGTGGCAATGATTGTTCTGGCATTTACAGTTTTTGTCACTAAAGGTTTACTACAAACAGCTTTTCTATTGACGTTTTTCTTCGTTCTCTTTCGCCTCGTACCAATCATTCAAGATATTAATGGTGTTGCGACGCATATCAGTACAATGTACGGCTCGTCGGAAGTCGTGAAAAAACTTTTAGAAATTGATGAGCGACAGTATTTCCACAATGGACATATCGAATTTCCTGGCTTAAGACGTTCAATCGAGTTTGTGTCTGTTGATTTTGGCTACGACTCCGAAAGTTTGGTGCTTAGTAACATTAGGCTGATGATTGAACGAGGCAGGATGACAGCACTAGTGGGTGCTTCCGGCGCTGGTAAAACAACATTGGCAGATTTGATTCCGCGATTTTACGATCCAACGCGAGGTCATGTTTTTATTGATGGCGTTGATTTGCGGGATCTTGAAATCAAGTCGCTGCGCCGAAAAATTGCTGTGGTCAGCCAAGACACCTTTATTTTCAACACTTCTGTCCTTAACAATATTGCCTATGGGTCAGAAGGAGCAACAGATGAGGAAATTTACAAAGCGGCTCAATTAGCAAATGCTTTGGAATTTATCCAAGAAATGCCTGAAGGTTTCAACACTCAACTTGGAGATAGAGGTGTGAGGCTTTCTGGGGGTCAGCGTCAGCGAATTGCAATTGCTCGCGCTTTGCTGCGAAATCCAGAAATTCTGATTTTGGATGAAGCAACAAGTGCTCTTGATACTGTGTCGGAGAAGTTAATTCAAGAGTCTATAGAAAAACTTTCTGTAGGACGAACAGTGATTGTGATTGCTCACCGCTTATCAACAATAGTTCGGGCAGATAAAGTTGTCGTACTTGAACAGGGACAGATTGTAGAACAGGGCGGATATCAAGAGTTACTTGATATAAAAGGTAAGCTTTGGAAATATCACCAAATGCAGCATCAACTAAATTAAGGATCAATAGCAAGATCTAGAAAAGCTCAAACGTAAACGAAACTATAAAACTCATATTTGATTTTTGCTCAGCTAGGAACATTTGATGTTAGAGGGTGTTTGAAAAGTCGGTCAGTTTGTAAAAAAGCTCTCTCAGTATACGCGCTCGTATAGATAAGAGAGGAACATGAGTAAAGCATACCCCAGTAACCTCACCCATACACAGCACCAAGAAATGGGTAAAGCAGCTATAAAGACTGCAAGAACGAATAGTCAGCAACTCCAGAAAGAATTATTAGAACAAATATGGATGGATAAGTCAAGAAGTAGCAAAAAAAATTAAAATTCTTGTTGCTTGCAACAAACAAATTTTTGGGAACTTGAAACTAACATGGAGGAGCAATGCCCAACCTAATCACAGATGCACAACAGAGAGCAGAAAAATTGAACCAACCCGAGTATGATGAGAAATTAATTTATCACTGCTCTAGTTTCAGAGTTCATGGAAATGGAGGAGCGGAAACTTATTTAACTTCTCTAATTCAATCTCCCCAATCTGGTGTGAGTGACTTTGTTATTAAATCTCTCAAAGAACTTGACCAGAGTCGGTTCAAATTGCTGCACATTCACAGTCCAGATTTACTAGAGCAAGTAAAAGGAGAATGTCCCACTGTCTTTACCGTTCACAATCACTCATTGTACTGTGCTAGTGGTACAAAATATTTAGCAGCACAAGATGTCATTTGCGAGCGCAATTTCTCTTATTTAGGATGCTTCTGGGGCAAGATAATAGATGGCTGTGGAAGCCGCAAACCCGCAAGAGTGATTCAAGAATTAAAAAGTACTCATCATCTCAACCATTTTATCAGAAATCTGAAAGTTACTTTTCTGGCTAACAGTGACTATGTTCGGGAACAGTTGATTAAAAATGGCTTACCACCTCAACAAACCGTAACACTACGCTGTGGGATCTCCGTACCGCAAATAGCGACTGCGCCTCTAAGTTTAGAAACATACAAAAATCAGCGGATTTTATTTGTAGGGCGAATAGTTCCTGATAAAGGACTAGAATGGCTGCTCAAAACCTTAGTACACACAGATTCGCGAATTCATCTTGATATTGCAGGTGAAGGTTGGGAACGACCACGGTTGGAAAAGTTAGCTCAAAAACTAGGGTTAAATAATCGTATCACTTGGCATGGCTGGTGTGATAGTAACAAATTAAATCAACTTTACGAACAGTGTTTTGCTGTTATCTTCCCCAGTGTTTGGCCTGAACCCGCAGGTCTTGTTACTCTGGAAGCTTATGCTCATTACCGACCTGTCATTGCCAGCGCAGTCGGAGGTATTCCAGAATATTTACAAGATGGAGAAACAGGTGTTCTTCTACCGGCTAATAATATTAAGATGCTGGCACAAGCGATAACTCATTTGTCTTGTGATTATCAGAAATGCCGGCAGATGGGCGAACAAGGTCATGCTTTGCTCATGCAAGAATTCACAATGGATGTCCACGTCAAACATTTACAAAAAATTTATGAAAACACAATATCAGAATTTGCCAGTAAAAAAATTTAGTTAGATAATATATGAAAGCTAAATAGGCTTCCTTAATGCCAAACCAAGATAGAGAGTAGTAAATTTATAGTAAAATACAAGGATTTTAGAAAATGTTACAGGTGAATAGCTCCCAAGAGCCTTTAGTCAGCGTTATTATTCCAACTTATAATAGACCAAAGTATCTCAAGCAAGCAATAAACAGTGCTGTTAAACAAACGTATCAAAACCTTGAAATTATTGTTTCTGATAATTGCAGTCCAGAAAGTCCCGAATTATTAGTTAAATCATTTGGTGACTCACGCATTCGGTTTGTCACACAGCCAACGAATGTTGGTATGTTTGTTAATCAAATGGATACCTTCAAGAAGGCACAGGGTAAATACGTTGCCAGTCTCCATGATGATGATATGTGGAATGAGGACTTTCTGGAAAAACTGGTTCCAGCCTTGGAAGAAAACCCAGATATCATTCTCGCTTTCTGCGACCAATATATTATAGATAAACATGGCAAAATTGATCATATTGGTACTGAGGAAAATTCAACAGCATACAAACGAACTATTTTAAAAAAAGGAGTTCATCAACCTTTTATTGAAATTGCAGTCATAGATAAGTCTGTACCAATAGCCGCAGCTTGTGTGATTCGCAAAGAATTTATTGAGTGGGAGAAAATTCCACAGGAAGTAGACGGTATGTGGGATTTATATTTAGCCTACTTATGTTCTCGTTCGGGTCATGGAGCATACTATTATCCAGAAAAATTAACACAATATCGTGCTCATGAACAAACAGATACAAATCTCAGTGGTAGTCTAGATGCTCAGGCAAATCTCAGTGGTAGTCTAGATGCTCAGACAAATCTCAGTGGTAGTCTAGATGCTCAGGCAAATCTCGGTGGTAGTCTAGATGCTCAGGCAAATCTCAGTGGTAGTCTAGATGCTCATAAAAAGGCAAAAATTCGCAAAGGAAGAGCAGAAATATTTTGCTACGAGCAATTTATGAAAGATGAAAAACTCAAGAAATACAAGCTGTATTTTAAGCAAAAATGGTTAGAATCTCATACAACTTTAGCTATAGGTTTGCTGCGTTCTGAAGAGACAACCGAAGCACGTCCTTATCTTTGGCGGGCGCTTTATGAACAAAAGTTTAATTTAAGAACTATAGCAGCATTGACTTTGAGTTTTATTCCACGACCAATAGCAAATCAATTGCTGGGAGTTGCAGCCAAATAAAAGCCTCAACGCAACTAAAAATAGAATTTTTAAGTCAGAAATGTTAAGTCAAAAATGAACTGAGAAGGAAGGTGGTGTGTGAAACTATGTATTGTGACTCACAAACTAAAAAAGGGTGATGGACAGGGACGAGTAAATTATGAGGTTGCAAAAGAAGCCATTCGCCGGGGTCATCACCTGACCTTATTGGCAAGTGAAATAGCACCAGAATTACAACAAAGTAGCCAAGTCAACTGGATTCCTATTTCAGTCAACGGGTTGCCAACTGAATTTATTCGTAATTTCATATTCTCTCAAAAAAGTGCAGATTGGTTGCGCAAACACCGTCCCCAAGTCGATTTGGTTAAAGTGAACGGAGCAATTACATCAGCAGCATCTGATGTGAATGCTGTACACTTTGTCCACAGTTCTTGGCTGCGATCGCCCGTACATATTTCCCGTCTCCGCAAAGATTTGTATGGTTTGTACCAAAAGCTGTATACAGCATTCAATGCGCGTTGGGAAAAACAGGCTTTCCAAAAAGCAAAGATTGTGGTGTCGGTATCCGAAAAAGTTGCCCAAGAATTGGAAAGTATTGGTGTACCTCGTTCTCGAATTCGGGTGATTGTCAATGGAGTTGATTTAGAAGAGTTTTCTCCTGGTACGGTATCTCGTCAAACACTCGGTTTGCCGGAAAATGTGACTTTGGCGCTGTTTGCAGGGGACATTCGCACACCCAGAAAAAACTTAGATACTGTACTGCGTGCCTTGGTGAAAGTACCAAATTTACATCTAGGCGTGGTGGGAAATACTGAAGGTAGCCCCTTCCCAGAAATGGCAGAATCCTTAGGGTTGAATGAACGAGTGCATTTTTTGGGATATCGGCGTGATATACCCCAGATTATGCGTGCTGTAGATTTATTCGTGTTTCCTTCCCGTTACGAAGCATGTACCCTAGTCTTATTAGAAGCCCTCGCTTGTGGACTTCCCGTTATTACCGCAACGGCAACAGGAGGTGCAGAATTGGTAACACCAGAATGCGGGGTTGTCTTGTCTGACTCCGACGACGTTGAGGCTTTGGCAGAGGTATTGTTGTCTTTGGTGGGCGATACGCCTTCTGGCGTCTGCGCGGAGCGCAATCGCAACAGAATGCAGCAGATGGGTCAAGCTGCACGCACTGTCGCAGAACAGCACAGTTGGGCTACTATGGCAAAAACTTATGTGGATTTGTTTGAGGAATTAAGCAAGAATGAGGAACACCGTTCTCATACCGACTTATCGCCGTCCTCAAGACCTATTACGCTGCCTTCAGGCGTTAGTTGAGCAAACTAAACCACCTTTTCAGGTGATAGTGGTTGTACGGGATATAGATACTGATACTTGGCAGTTTTTAGAAGGATTCAAACAAACTACACTGCCACTGGATATTGTAAAAGTTACAGTTGGGGGAGTGGTCGCAGCTCTTAATACCGGGCTGGAAGCGGTTAAAGGAGATACGGTTTCAATTACTGATGATGATGCAGCACCTCGCCCTGATTGGTTAGAACGCATCAGTGCTCATTTCACCTCAGACAGTCGCATCGGTGGAGTCGGCGGACGCGATTGGATACACGAAGGTGAAAAGCTGTTAGATGACTCGTGCGAAGTCGTAGGTCAACTACAGTGGTTTGGGCGAGTTATTGGTAATCATCACTTGGGAATGGGAGAACCCCGCGAAGTCGATGTCCTCAAGGGTGTTAACATGAGTTTTCGTACCAGCGCAATCCGGCGATCGCGCTTTGATCAGCGGATGCGAGGTACGGGAGCACAAGTACACTTTGAAATGGCATTTACCCTAGCTTTAAAGCGGGCGGGTTGGAAGATGATTTACGATCCCGCTGTAGCCGTTGACCACTATCCAGCACAACGTTTTGATGAAGACCAGCGCAATAGTTTTAATGAAATAGCTTGGATAAATCTAGTTCATAATGAAACGCTTGTGTTACTTGAGCATCTGCCACCTACACGCCGTGCAGTGTTTTTACTTTGGGCTATATTAGTGGGAACACGAGATAGTTTGGGTTTTGTCCAATGGCTTAGGCTTTTGCCGAAGGGCGGCAAACTGGCAGCGCAAAAATGGCTAGCTTCCATCCGTGGACGTTGGCAGGGATGGCAAACCTGGCAAAAGCACCACAGTTTTTTAATAAATAACTAACTGTTGTAGTAGATAGCTAAAAAACCTTATTCTCGTGAACAGCACTGCCTAATCATGACCTTAGAAATAAGGCATAGCTTACTCTACGAAATCTTTAACTTGGAGAAACCAAGTGAATTCTAAACAGCCACATTTTCATCCTTTATTTAAACAGCATTATTTCCCTGACGAGCGTTCATTCGTGAGCTGGATAGTCATTTCCGGCTTCGTGTTGCTGAATGTCGCCTTTTATTTCGCAGGTGCAGCCAAGCTGCGCCTCATCTTCCCGATATCATCTTTTGTTGTAGCTATATTCTTATACTTACGGCATCCCATTCTCTACTTGGGCTTTACCTGGTGGATGTGGTTTCTATCAGCATTGATTGCTCGTTTGATTGATTTTCGTGCTGGTTGGGACCCAACACGTCAGATCCTCATAGCGCCCTATTTAGTGACATTTGTAACATTAGCTACGACCTTCAAATACCTTCCTAGTGCTTCTCGTCAAGGAGGTTTACCTTTTGTTTTTGCTCTTGTAGGTGTGTTTTATGGCTTTCTTGTAGGACTCGTTTACAACTCACCGATCGCCATAGCACGAAGTCTTCTAGATTGGCTATCTCCAGTCATTTTTGGATTTCATTTATTCATGTGCTGGCGCGATTATCCCAGCTATCGTCAGAACCTTCAACGCACATTCTTTTGGTGCGTGTTCCTGACAGGAATATACGGTGTGTATCAATTCGCGGTAGCACCTGAGTGGGACAAATACTGGCTCATACAATCAAAAATGAATACCAGTTCTGGAAACCCAGCACCCTTCCAGATGCGCGTGTGGAGCACAATGCACTCAGTCGGTCCCTATGCAGCTGTGATGCAAGCAGGGTTGTTGTTATTATTTAGTGGTAGCTCCTCAGGACCTTTAAACTTTCCCGCTTCTGCATTCGGCTACTTATCATTCCTACTAACTCAGGCACGTACTAACTGGGGGGGCTGGTTAATGGGGCTGGTTATGATTTTTGGTTCTGTCAAAGCGCAAACTCAAATGCGGTTGATTGCTATCATTTTGGCAATGGGATTGTGTGTCGTCCCATTAGCAACCATAGAGCCATTTTCTAGTGTTGTTGGCAGTCGTTTTAATAGTTTTTCTAATCTTGAAAACGATGGTAGCTTGAAAGATAGATCCGGGAGCTATGACAGAAACCTGAGTGTTGCCTTGTCTAATGTCTTCGGCAATGGATTTGGAAATACCTGGAAACTTAATGAAAAAACAGGTCAACTAGAAGTATTTGTTATTGATAGTGGCGTTTTAGATATGTTCTTCACGCTGGGCTGGTTGGGAGCCATTCCTTATATCAGTGGACTTGTAATGGTTATCAGTACTGTATTCAAATATACTGAATCTCGTTTCGATAGTTTTGTCAGTGCTTCTCGTGCCATTGGTGTAAGTGCCTGTGCTCAGCTTGTTATTGGTAGCGGAATGCTAAGTGTGGCAGGCATGATTCTTTGGGGATTTTTTGGTATTACCATGGCAGCACATAAATACTATCAGCATCAAGAAATAAGTGCACCCAGATATCAGCAGCATCCAGAAATAATTGTATCTCAACAAAGGTCTACGATATGAAAGTAATTATAATTATGCCGCTAGCAGAACAGCGTGGCGGTGGTGAAATGATGCTTTGGGATTTGATGCAGCAAGGACGCAACGCAGGAGTCGAATGGCTGGTCATATTCCTTGAAGATGGTCCGATGGTTGAGCAGTTTCAGAAATTGGGTATTGATGCACGAGTTGTGCGGGGTGGACGCGTGCGCGAAGTACATCGTTTGCTGACAAGTGCGATCACTATAGCTTCCATTGCTCGACGCGAACGTGCAAATGTCATCATCAGTTGGATGTGGTTATCCCACCTTACTGGAGGACTAGCAGCGTTTTTGGCGGGCATACCTGCACTGTGGTATCAGCTGGAACTTGCAAATAATAAAGACTTCCTTAAACGTTTAGTTAATCTCGTCCCAGCTCGTGGTGTCCTCACACTCAGCAAAGAAATTCAACAAACCCAATCCCAAATTATACCAAAGCGACCTGTTTACTTAGTCACCCCTGGCGTAGCACTAGACCGCTTTAATCCTTCTGATTTGCCTTCTCCTAGTGAAGCACGTTCCAAGTTGGGTTTACCATTACATGGTCCTTTAATTGGCATTGTTGGACGAATGCAGCGTTGGAAGGGAATACACGTTCTTGTCGAGGCAATGCCCAAAGTTTTGCAGAAGTATCCCAACGCCCATTGTGTCGTCGTTGGGGGTAAGCATGATTTGGAGGCGGATTATGAGGACTTTTTGCACGAGAAAATAGCAGCTTTGGCTCTTCAGGAGAAGGTACTCCTGGCTGGACTACAGCGTAACATTCCAGAGTGGGTGCAGGCTATGGATGTTTTTGTCCATGCTTCAGATAACGAGCCGTTTGGTATTGTAATTATTGAGGCGATGGCATTAGGCAAACCGGTTATTGCTGGCAATGCTGGGGGACCAACAGAAATCATCACAAATGGCGTAAACGGGTTGCTCACACCCTATGGAGATCCAAACGCACTGGCAGATGCAATTCTTCGCTACCTTAACGACCAAGAATTTGCTCGCACTGCTGCACAAGCAGCACGTGAACGCGCCCTTGATTTCTCCACGCAGCATTACGCTCAAAACTTTATTAATACCCTCCGTTCTGCTGTATGAAAGCAGGGACTACCCGAACAGGAAGAGAGGATTTTACGATTTTCGCACAGATGTTCCAAATAATAACTAATTAAATGGACTTAATGTAATTCTCCATAAACATGGGCTTAATATTTTGCAATGTTCTTGGCTGGAAAGCTTATTGAGCACAATTATAATTATTATCAACTATTAAGCTCAAGTTTACGGAGAATTGATGTTAGACTGAACCATTATCAATGCAACAACTTGATATTAAACTAGACTAATTGCACTATAGTTGGTTAATAATTCACGATATGTAGCCAGTGTTTCCTCATTAACCCGCGCAGCACTAAACCGTTCTAAATTTAATTTTGCTTGGCATTTCCACTGATGTAATTGACAAGGATTACTGAGTAATTTCGTCAAAGCCTTTGCCAAGGCATGACTATTTTTAGGTGGCACAAGAAGACCAGCCTGTCCATTATCTAATGTCTCAGGAATACCGTCTACATCACTGGCAACAATGGCGCACCCTGCTTCTCGTGCTTCTGTTAAAACTAAACCGAAAGATTCGCAATATGAAGCAAGCACGAAAATGTCGCTTGCCAGCATATACCGTTGCGGCTCTGGCTGGAAACCTTCAAAATGAATGCGATCGCCAACAGCTGTACTTTGCGCCTTTGCTTCAAATATTGCGCGATCTGGACCATCTCCCACCACATACAGGTGAGCATCAGGAAACTCAGTAGCAATTTCTACAAATGCATCTATTAACTCACCAATTCCTTTGCGTTTATACATCCCTGCTACAGTGGTAATAGCAGGACGGTGTAAAGGTAGGGGCTGATATTCTGCAATGTTAGGATGACGAGGACTGCCCAATGTGCCGTTGGACACTACTCTTAATTTGTGCTTCGGTATACCACGCTTTACCATTGAATCGGCTACTGCACTACTGACAGCAATAACGCGATCAGCTAATCCCATCAGTATTGCGCTTCGCTGAAACTCATTATGTACTGTGGACACTAAACCATACGAGGATATTTTGAAAAGTGCACCGAGCACAACTCCTGTCATCATATGGGCATGGACAATATCTGGTTGAAATTCTTGTAAAATACCCCAATAAAGCCATGCTGCTTTCGCAAGATTGAGTGGCGTCCTCGACTGATTTAGTTGAAAGTGTCTAACACCACAACGTTCCAGTAATCTTTCATATTCTCCTCCAGCAGATGCTACAGCGACATCGTAACCAAGCTTGGCTTGCAAGCAGGCTAAGTCGATCGCAACATTAACAATACCGTTACCTATTTCTTGGACGTGATTTGTAATATGTAGTATCCGCATTTCTGTCCTCTCCACAGTGGTTGCTTGTGATACATAATTGCTTCTTCTTAAGAATCGTATAAAAGTTTCTAGTTGTAAATACGTATTAATAAGCAATGTTTACTACTTTTACTCAACTTTAAAAAAGATTTCATAAGATCCTAAAAATCGCTTAACAAAGCCACGAGGTAAGCCTTCAAGTTGAGAACAGTAAGAGGCGATCGCCTTGCTTTTTTTATCTTGGACTGATTCTATTGAGAGTCGGTAAGCAGCTGCTATATCATGCAGCTTAAGCATAATAAATAGGGGTGCCCTCCAGAATAACCAGATAGGATATTGTAGGAGTTCTACTTTTATTCCGACTTGAGCAATTGCTTCTTTAACAAGTTCATATGTCGCCTCATGATCTTTATGGCAATCTTTTCTATGAGGAACGTAAATTTCTTCTGGTTGATAAAATTTTATGAGTTCAGCCAACTGCTGAATTGTTTGTTCCCGTTGCTCTTTTTGTAAATCTTGCAAAGTTCCGTCTGGCTTTTCCAAAAAGTGAATTTTTGAGGTTTCTACTCCCAAAATTTCTAAAGCTTTTACCGCCTCTTGTTTGCGAATTTGGATAATTTTTTCTTTGATTTGAGAATCGGGACCATGAGAACCCTGTCCATCAGTTAGAAAAGCCACCGTTACTGGTACTCCATGTTCTCGTTTCAGGGCAATCATACCTCCACAACCGAAGGTTTCATCATCTTGATGAGGAGAAAACACCATCGCGGATTTGTTATTAAACGCTGTTGGCTCACTTCCTTTTAGTAAAATCCACCTAAACAGTATTTTAGAGTGAATATCTTGCAGTAAATAAAGCAAGTTATTTGGAATTAATTTTTGTACAAGTTTAAGAATCTGTTTTATCTTCATAACAAAATATAGAATTGCTTGATTGTTTTCTCGATTGGTCTACAATGCTTCGTTGCTATTATCTCTTATGTTTGACATTTTCTTATTCAAGATGTTTTCATTTTTTATAAAAGCAGTATAAATTTTTCAAGATTTTTGTGCTCAATCATACATTTGGTACGGCTAATAAATATACTCATTTTTAAGCAGAAAGATTATGACCATGCAACTATAGTGTCATGGTGTCATGACTTAACGTTATCAAATACAACTAAAGAAAAAACAGGCAAAGCCTGTGATAATTGCTTCGTTATTCATTGCCAAACGAAGTTTGGGAATAAGTGTAAAAAACTATAGGAATCCGGTTAGGTTTATGAAGTTACTAGTTGAGCTAGGGAACACCCGAACGCTTAACATAAACTGTACGGAGTTCTGTTCAAAAATCTGCGGAGGAATCCTATATCATAAACTTATCGCGGTAACTGATACATAATTACCTTTCCTTTCCAATCTTCCTCAACAAACACCAGATACTCTCCATTGGATCGGCGAAAAGCACGGATACCGTAAGGTATGTCAATCCAGCCACTCTCACCAGCCACTTCTGCACCAGGTTTTAACTTTTGTACTTGCTTTCCTGTCGCTGCTTTGTAGACATATACCTCTGATGTTCTGCCTGTTACAGCAAATACATAATCTCCTGCAACACTCATCGCTTCTGTCATCACTTCACGCTTTCCAGTTGTGTCATAAGGGATCACGGTTCGCCACCGGGGAGTACGGCTTCCTTTACTCCAATTGTCATAACGTATAATTTCAGAACCAACGACTCCAGAATCATCTCCAATCGGAGGATGTTCTTTGGTAAAGCCTGATAAATACATCGTGTCTGTATTGGGGAAATACTCAATCCGTCGCAAATCTGTAATTGGACTGGGAGTTTTGTCCTTTTTCATGGAACTGTAGGAGTAGATTGGGTTACCCTTTTTATCTAGCCCTTGTAAAGGATAATGCCGGATACCTTCTTGAGTTCGCAAAGTTCTCCATAAGTCACCTTTGCTATCTACCCACGATCCCCCACCATAGGGATAATCTTTATCTCTAATATCATATTCACCCTGATCAAAAGCACCATTGCCGTTGCTATCCCGCCAAATCCAATCTTTTTCTTGCTGCGGTTGATTGGGTGGCCAACTGTTAACTGGTTTACCATCTTTTACGGCTGTACCAAAAAACATTGCAGATGGGATCGCAATTTTACCGTCTGTGGTTGGATTGAAACGATAAATTTGCATAAAGCTGTCATACATATCTATGAGATACATAAAGGGTTTCCCCTGGATGCGGCGGAAGAAAACTGAAGTCGGCGATGTATGGAGCCGTGGATCTTGGGGGTACTTAAAAGGATTTAAGGTGTAAGCGTTGTAACTCCATTGCTTACCGGATGGTTTTTTGTAGTCCATCTGGAAATATTCATGCTTAGTATATACCTCTACGCCATCACTTTGAGGGTCTGTATCTGCATTATCCACAAAGTGCAAACCCAGTAACCGCCATTGTAACTTTCCTGACGGCGAAAATTTTCTTAAGTCAGTTCCTGAATTATTGAAACCATTACTATTTACATAAAGATTACCTGCTGCATCTGTACCCACCCCACTAATCCCGTAAAATTTTAAATTTCCAATCTCACCAGGAACACCAGCATAAACGCCCTTCTCGACTCCGAAAGTTCCTACTTTTGCTGGCTTACCTGTAATTTTATAAATCAATATTTGCTGACGAGGTCCATTTTCTGCCACCAAAAGTCTGCCTTGATTGTCGAGTGCGATCGCACTTGGATCAACAACATCAGCAATCACCTCAGGCATTCGCTTTCCTTTGCTTGAATAATGTAAAATCTGAGCAGGAGTACTGCCATTCTTGCTTTGTATAATCCACAGATTTCCCTGCTTATCAACTGTCATCTGTTTTGGACTGGCAACAGAAAAATTGCGGACTTCCGTCATTGTGTCAGTGTTGTAAACACTAATGCGGTTTGCTTCAGCAATACCCACATATAACTCTTTGCCGACAACTGCTAATCCTGTGACTGGGCTTTTTGTACTGACAATCACCATACTCTTGTCATAGCCACGCCCTCCAGCAAAATCCGCAGGCTTTCCAGACAAAGTATAGCGTCTGACACAGTACCAAGCTGTTTTTTCTGCTGGGTAATCTTCTGATGTCTTGCCCACTGATCCCTGCACCATAGCAAGGTAAATATATTTATCACTGACTGTTATGGCTTTGCCGCCTACACGACTTTGACCATGAAGCTGAAAGTCAGGACCTATAACATCACCATCCTTATATATTCCTGCTTCTCTTGCAGCTTCGTCCCAAGTGCTATTGGTGTAAACCGTGCCATCAGAACCGACATACATTCCCTCTACATAATTTTGCACCCATTTCTTACCACCACCATAAGTATTACCTATCCAAGATGTTGTGTAGGGTTTTGTGGCAGGTATGACTGTTGCTGTAAAGTACAATGTAATACTCATTGCAGTTATTAGACATAGAAAAAACTTGAAAAATTGTTTCAATTGCAAATAACTACTATTTCGTTGCCTGCGATATAGTCCACCCAGATGTGAAATGAATTTATTTTTCATAAAGTAACAAAATGCTTAATGACTTCTCAAATATCATTTAGTATCGTTTTACAATGAAGCTGCGTAGAAAAGAAAATCATTGCATCATAATTACCTTTACAGCGGTTTTCTGTCATTATCTACATTCAAGAGTGTTCTACGTCTGGTTTTACAAAAACTTTATCAGAATCACACTATTTTTTTAAGATTTAACTTATTTTGGGATAATACATGTTTTAAATTAGACTTGCAATATCTATAAAAAATTTTAAATAAAAAACAAGACGTATAAGATTCAACTGTTTATCTCCCTAAACAAGTATGGATGATTAAGTAGCCATCATCAACTACGTACACTCCTGAGCATGAAAAATTTTCTCCTCTCTCCCTGCTTTCTTGCTTTTTCAACTCAGTCAATCATGGGCGATCGCGCCCACAAGCTAGCATGAAAATCTATTTTCAAGCTAGCTAATCACGGGAAAATCTCACGAACCTTACATGAAAATATATTTCCGCTACACCCCTATACCCTTATACCCTTACACCCCTTTTTCAAGTCAGGTGGGCAGGAAAATTTTTCCTTAAGACAAGGCAGAGGGAAAAAGGTAGCTATGCTAAAGCGAAGGGATTTTTAGCCAATTTGACTTTTAGTTACATACTTGGTGTTTATTTGCGCCTTTCTACTTACTGATTCATAGTTGAGGCAAACTTCAACCATCTGTCACACTTAAAAGTCAATGGTGTCAAGAAGTTTTTCAAGGCAACTTAAATAGCAGGGATTTTCCTGATGCTATTTCAAAAAAACGTTTATTATCGTTAATCCTAGAACTTATAACCTTTTATTGCAAGATGGATACTTAGTAATGAAAACTTGGAATCAAGAACGAACTTCGTCCCCGACGCTCAAATCTACCTTCATCAGCCAAGACTAACCCTACTCATTAATGCACACTGCCTTCTGTTGAGTTTCATCTTCAGTGCGATAAGCCCGCTTGCTGACTTCTTGTGCGTATCGCCAATGCTAAGGCTTTGCGCATGAGCATCCCCTGTTGTTTTCAGCTTAAGTTTATTTTTATTTGTTAGGATTCACTGTACTAACTTAAATTCTACGTTATAACTCAACAATCGTATGAACTGTTTTGTTCTATAAACAGATAAGATACATGAAAAGATTTTCTATTAATTCTGTAAAATTCGGATTCTATATCCAGCAAGAGAATATATTTATTGTCAGCATGAGTCAGGATACTGAGTGAACCCAAAAAAATGCATTAGTCACGAAAACAGTACTAGAGGTAAACAGCAGTTTAGCGACGTATACCTCACATCTTGCACCAAGAAAAATTGATGGAATTTTGTCACTCAGTATCAAAGCAAAAACTCTTTATTGAGCAAGAAAAATCAAGAAAAATCATGTAGCTTTCTTGCACATTTTTTTAGCTTTTACGGTTTTCTACGGATAGGTGCAAGATATGAGATACTGCGGGATTTGCTCGGTCAAGAACGTCTATGCTTGCCTTCATCTGACGACAAACAGTGCTCAGACGTAGATCGACGCTTACCCAAGCGATAAAATTAATACTGTCGGTAGTTGACAACTGAGAAATG
This sequence comes from Brasilonema sp. CT11, assembly GCF_017982655.1. Classification (GTDB taxonomy): domain Bacteria; phylum Cyanobacteriota; class Cyanobacteriia; order Cyanobacteriales; family Nostocaceae; genus Brasilonema. The sequence goes on from NZ_JABXYX010000100.1 coordinate 18,714, forward strand.
TTAAGTAAAAAGTAGACACACGCACAACCCGTACTTGGAGAAACATAAGTGGAAGATAATACAAAAAATGCTTTAGAATCTAAGTCTATTCTGTGCATAGGACTAGGCTGGTTTCCTAAAACCCCAGGGGGATTGGAACGATATATCTATGAACTGACTCACAAACTAGCAGCAAATCAAGACAAAGTTGAATTATGTGGAGTTGGTCTACCAGAAGCTGAACCAAACTTGCCGATAAAATTGACTAATTTGGCCTCACCAAGTAGTCCTATTTGGAAACGATTGTGGTGTATTCGCAATAATTTTCAGAAAACAAGAACTGAAAAACCAGATGTCATTAACTTACATTTTGCACTATATAGTTTCCCGATTTTGGATCTTTTGCCAAAAGGTGTACCTGTCACCTTTAACTTTCATGGTCCTTGGGCTTTTGAGAGTCAAGAAGAAGTGGAACAGAGGAAACTAAGTATTCTTATCAAAGCAAAGCTGATAGAACAAAGAACATATAACCACTGCGATCGCTTTATTGTTCTTAGCAAAGCATTCGGGAATATATTACACAAAGAGTATCACGTTCCTTGGAACAAAATTCATGTCATCCCTGGGGGAGTTGATATTACTCAGTTTCAACCTAATTTATCACCTCAAGAGGCTCGCTCAAAACTAAACTGGCCGCAAGATCGCCCAATTTTATTCACCGCCCGCCGCTTGGTGAATCGAGTCGGACTTGATAAATTGCTGGACGCCTTGGCTATTATTAAGCCGAGGATTTCAGATGTTATGCTGGCGATCGCAGGACGTGGACCACTACAAGCAACACTACAAGAGCAGGCTACTGAATTAGGACTTGATCATCATGTTAAATTTTTAGGGTTCATGCCTGACGAACTCTTACCTGTTGCTTACCAAGCAGCTGACTTGAGCATCATGCCCAGTCAGTCTTTTGAAGGATTTGGATTGGCAGTAGTAGAATCTTTAGCCTGCGGTACTCCTGTTGTGTGTACTCCGGTTGGAGGAATGCCAGAAATTTTAGAACCATTTTCACCAGATTTCATTACGTCTTCCACAGAAGTTGCAGCCATTGCAGAAAGATTAGAACAGGTGCTATTGGGAAAAGTGCCAACACCTTCACGACAAGCTTGTCGTCAGTACGCTGTCACAAACTTCAACTGGGATAAGATAGCTCAAGATGTACGGCAAGTTCTATTGGCTTAGCAGTAACACAATAACGAGAAAAAACTAAAATCTCTTGAGGCTGCTTTGGTAACTTTTTCCTTTGCAGTCGTACCATATACAAAACCTCGTGCAAAAATCAATTTGAAGAAAATTAAACCACAGATAAACCTTGCCCTTTGTGAGGTGTAGCCATGAGCAAAGCGCGTTTGGTAAGCTTTGGCAGCAGATACACACAGATAATTTATCTGTGTTAATCTGTGGTTCTAAAGATCCATTAATCATACTTCTGCAAGAACAAGAAGTTTACTGTTAATGGCTGCTGATCACTGAAATGATTAAAGATGATATGAAAATTCTCTTCCTAGATCAAAGTGGTAAACCAGGTGGGGCTGAACTTTGTTTAATAGATATCGCCAAATCTTATAAAGATAGCTCTTTAGTGGGATTATTTGCTGATGGTTCTTTTAGAAATTTACTAGAACAAAATCACATTCCGGTTCAAGTTCTCACAAATCAAGTTATACAAGTTCGTAAAGAAAGCAGTTTCGTACAAGGATTAGGCAGTCTGACTCAAATTCTGCCGCTGATTTCTAAAGTTGTGCAAAAAGCTAGAGAATTTGATTTAATTTACGCGAATACGCAAAAAGCCTTAGTTGTTGGCGCACTAGCGAGTTTTTTCAGCCGTCGTCCTTTAGTCTATCATTTGCATGATATTCTTTCCCCAGAGCACTTTAGCCAAACCAACCGTCGCATTGCTGTAACTTGCGCCAATCGTTTTGCATCACTCGTCATTGCCAATTCTCAAGCAAGTCAAGCAGGCTTCGTAGCAGCAGGAGGACGTTCAGATATCACTGAAGTGGTTTACAATGGCTTTGACCCAAAAAATTATCAAACCCACGAGTCCGATGTCAGTCAAATTAGACAACAACTGGGGTTAGATGGACAATTTGTTGTCGGACACTTTAGCCGTCTCGCACCTTGGAAAGGACAGCATATATTAATAGAAGCACTCGCACAATGTCCTGTTGATGTCACTGCAATCTTAGTCGGTGACGCACTGTTTGGAGAACAAGAATATGTCCAGCACTTACACCAACAGGTGACAGCGCTGGGACTAGAAAACCGAGTCAAATTTTTAGGATTTCGTTCAGATGTTCCCCTGCTGATGGCTGCTTGTGACTTAGTTGCACATACCTCAACCGCCCCAGAGCCGTTTGGTAGAGTGATTGTAGAGGCTATGCTCTGTGGAAAACCTGTTGTGGCTGCAAAAGCTGGCGGTGCAGTAGAATTAGTAGAGCACGGTGTCAATGGTTTCTCAGTCACACCAGGAAAGCCTGATGAATTAGCACAAGTGATAACCACCTGTCTAAAACAACCACAGAAGATTGCGACGATCGCTCATCATGCACAAACTACAGCCAGCCAGCGTTTTGATGTCACAGCCATTAATCAGCAAATTGCCGTGCTGCTGGATAAGTTATGATCCAGATAAACCTGACACAGCAGCTTCAAAGCACGCAACTATAAACCCACTAATTCATGTGATTCAAAATCTGTGAGTTGTTGAGCTATTGTTAGCCTTGCTTGCAATTTCGCTACGCTAAACAGGTTGCGCAGATATTCTAAATGGGCAACAGCATTTGCCTTTTCGGTAGTTAATTGTATTAGGGTGTCCATCGCCTTTTGGTATTCTTGATTCACAAGTAAGACTTCAAAACGACGAGATTTGCGTTGAGCATCATTTTTCAAATCCATATCAAAGGCGGCGGCGCGATCGGCATTACCTTCAAACCGATTAATTTGCAGCTGAACTGCCATTAATTGAGAGTCTACTTTATTTACTCTTTGGGCAGCTTGAGCGATGTCTTCGACAAGGGCTGTGCCCAACGCCGCTGGATAATGATTCAGTTGGTTTGTTAACATAGATGAATTGTGTTTACGCAATCTTACATACAAAATAACAAAGACATGGTAAAAAGTGGCTACGGTAAACGGGAAAGGTGAGGGAGTATTTTCTCCCCCGATCTCCCTTTACGCTGCTTCCCTCAGTTGAGGCGCTTGGATAGTCACCTCCCCAATATTTAAGGAAAGCTGTTCAGCGTGAGGTACCGCAGCTTGCTCTAATACTTGAACTTCAATATTTACACTGACTAAATAACTGCCTGTATCAGCACCAACTGCTTCAGCGACTAACTTGGCAATATCTGGGCGTTTAGCAGTCAATGGGTCACGTAAAATACACCGATCCCATTCATGCTTAGCAGTCGGATTAAGGCTGAGAATATAGTGCTTGATCATAGGACAAACCGTTGAACCCATCTCAGAAGGCTGTCACGCACCCGTTTTGTACTTTACTGGGCTTTGTGAACGCTATCTTCATTATAGTATATTTGTACTAAAAAAGCGAGTGAGATGGGCTTGGTTATAAGAAGGTAGGCTGAAAACCCTTCGGCTTCAGCCAAGGGGACGCCAGATGCCTACGGAGGGATACCCTCCTACAGCACTGGCTCATGAAAGCCACAACGCAGGGTTTACCCTGCGGTGATGTTTGGTTTTGGAAGTTTTGAGATGTATTTCCGAACTAGGTCAGACATTGAACAACCTTGTCTTTCCGCTTCTTGTTGTAATTGAAGGAATTCGTACTCAGATACTCTAATATCTAGCTTTTTTATTCTTGACATATCCCGCCAATTGTCAGTACAATCAATTATAACAGGCAAGGTAATCAACCTGTATAAAAACCTAACTGCTTAACAGCAATCTGAACCTTGACAATTGAATCTATGCGGTTCTACTGCATTGTTCTAGTTTCTTCCTAGCAGTAGGTAAAAGATTCATAGGGACTAGACAAATCAGAATTTTGAAACAAATCGTTTCAATAAAACAGGACTTGCAGCAATGCAACTACCGAGGGGCACTCGGAAAGTTAACGCTTGGGGAGAGTCCCACCTCTGGGTTAGATGACGCAAGGAATCTAATCTAAGTGGTCTCGTTGAACCAAGAATCCCCTGGCTTTCCGTTAAGATGAGCGAAGCGAAATCTTAACAGCCAGGGGAGTGTCAATAGTGATTGCACTACTAACCACTAACAACACATCCTATAGCTTGTCACGGAAGAAAAATGGAAATTCCAGCTTGGTCAAAGGCAATTTTAAGGCGACGACGATACTCTCGTGCCACACTCCATTGCTTGAGGGGTTGTGTTTTAATCCATACACGAATCAAGAAACCTTTCTCAGCAACAGCAAAATTATCTATTCCCAAAACTTGAGGTGTTTCCAGAATTTGATGATCCCATAGCGGATCTTCATCCATTTCCACACCAACTTTTTGAATTAATTTTATCGCCTGGTCAACATCAGTTTGGTATGCAACTGGGATAGTTAAATCGGCTCTTGACCAGCGACTGGAAAGATTGGCAACTACTTTGATTTCACTGTTAGGAATCGTAATTAAGCGCCCTTCTCCATCGCGTACTTGGGTCATCCGCAGATTTAAGTTTTCGACCAACCCACTGAAAGTTCCAACTGTAATATAATCACCTAAGGCGTACTGGTCTTCTAGAATAATCAAAAAGCCGTTTATCGCATCTTTTATCAGACTTTGGGATGCCAGGGACACTGCAACACCAACTAGACTTGCACCTGCTAGTAAAGGAACTAGTTCTACACCCAAAAACCCCAAAGCTAGCAGAGTACCAACTACTATACAGGTAATGGTGGCGATACTTTTGCTAACGCCAGAAATAGTAGAAACTCGCAATTGTATACGTTCGGGAGCTTCCGGAGTCAATAAGACAGCACTATTGACTAAAGCAGAACTGAAGCGGTCAATCAAGGCATAGCTCAGACGTATTACCACATAAGTTCCCAGAGCGACAACACCCACTTTCAAAGGAATTTGCGCCCCAAAGATAATCGATTGCTGAAGCGCTCGTGTGTAGGGAAATAAACCCAGTATATAAAGACTTCCACCCCCCCAAATCGTTGCTTGGGCTAGCTGATACAGCCGCCTCTTGACCTCTGTAATATGTTTTTGTTCTTGTTGATTTAGCTGTATCGTAATCGGTCTAGTTGCTGCTGAAGCTGTGGTAACAGGCTCTGCCTTATATTTTTTGCGACGGTGTTGGTAAGAATAAACCCCCCAACTAAGAACAATCATCGCCACTCCAGCAGCTACAGCAATTTGACCTTGTTTAATTAAAGAGTTAGTTTCTCGCTCCTGCTTTGCGCGTTTCAAACCTTGTTGCAACTTTTCAACGATTTGCTTTGCAACTGTATCGACAGTATCCTGTTGTTGCAAACTGGCATCGTAGTCATTGACGGTCATCAGGTATTGACCATTAAGAAGAATTACTACAGTTTCAGTTACAGTCGTTTTTCCGTTCTTAGTCGTTGGTGTCTTTTCTGGCTTACGACTCTCTACATTAAGTTCTGCATCAGATTTTTGAAAGTACTCCTGACTTTGTTGATCCAACCTTTGTTGGATCTCTTGTAAACGCTGTGTCAAGTTCCCTTTTGGTGCCGCTATCTGAAACAAACGCCTACCATCCAAATAAACCCAACCTGTTTCTGGTGCTTTTTCTAATTCATTAATCAAGAAGTTAGGGGTTTGTAGGTTAGGTAATAAGGGAATCTGCTGCGCTGTAGCTTTTGGCATCGTCCCAACAGTGATCACTATTGAAGAAAAAGCGATCGCCACAAATTGAAAGCGCAATGGGCACCTCCTTTACTATTTCAACCCTGCTAGCTTAGCTAAAATTTAGCCCGCCTAATCAGCCCCAGTAATTATACTGTCTGTGGTTAGATATTTATCAATTTTATGTTAATAAAAATTTATATGATTATATTTTTTGTAAAAAAATAATTATGGGCTGTAAGGCTTATCTGAACTGTATTGCCCTATCCCCTGGTTAGTACATTTCCCTTACACCCCTAATTTATTGACATTCGCGTTCTTAAACGTCAAGCTAGTGCAAAGAACCATTAACTGGCTTTTTTGTGATCAAATCTTGTTTCAGATTGCCAGTCTTGGAATACTCTAGTAGAGTGCGTAAGAATTTACGCCAATTTCTTTGTAATTGAGGAACTATTTGATGACCGCAACTTCTCCCCGATTAAAGCACGAGGTTAAAGACCTCGGCTTAGCTGCCTTGGGAAGACAGCGCATTGAATGGGCTGGACGTGAGATGCCAGTTTTACGGCAGATTCGCGATCGCTTCGCCCAAGAAAAGCCCTTTGCGGGCATTCGCCTTGTGGCTTGCTGCCATGTCACAACAGAAACTGCACATCTAGCAATTGCACTCAAAGCTGGTGGCGCAGACGCTGTGCTAATTGCGAGCAATCCCCTATCAACTCAAGACGACGTAGCTGCAAGTCTCGTCGCTGATCATGAAATTCCAGTCTTTGCCATCAAAGGTGAAGATAACGAAACATACAACCGCCACGTACAAATTGCTTTAGACCATCGCCCCAACATTATTATTGATGACGGTTGTGATGTCGTCGCCAGCCTGGTACAAAAACGCCAGCACCAACTTGCTGACATCATTGGAACCACAGAAGAAACCACAACAGGTATTGTGCGACTCCGCGCCATGTTTAGAGATGGCGTTCTCACCTTCCCCGCAGTCAACGTCAACGACGCTGACACCAAACACTTTTTTGACAACCGCTACGGTACTGGACAATCAACCCTAGACGGCATTATCCGCGCCACCAACGTTCTGCTTGCTGGTAAAAACGTTGTCGTTGTTGGTTACGGCTGGTGCGGTAAAGGAACAGCATTACGGGCGCGAGGACTCGGTGCTAACGTGATTGTCACCGAAATTGACCCGATCAGAGCAATTGAAGCGGTGATGGATGGCTTCCGCGTCCTGCCAATGGAACAAGCTGCACCCCAAGGTGATTTGTTTATCACTGTGACTGGTAACAAGCACGTCATTCGTGGTGAGCATTTCGACGTGATGAAAGACGGCGCGATCGTCTGTAACTCCGGTCACTTTGACATTGAATTGGATCTCGTCGCCTTGGGAAGTAAAGCCAAGGAAGTCAAGACAGTACGTCCCTTTACCCAAGAGTATCGCTTGCAAAGTGGCAAATCTGTTGTAGTTCTGGGTGAAGGACGCTTGATTAACCTAGCCGCAGCAGAAGGACATCCTAGCGCGGTGATGGATATGAGCTTCGCCAACCAAGCTTTGGGTTGCGAATACCTCGTGAAAAATAAAGGTAACCTGGAACCAGGTATCCACTCAATTCCAACAGAAGTCGATCAAGACATTGCACGGCTGAAATTGCAGGCGATGGGAATTAAGATTGATACCCTGACGCCAGATCAAATTGAGTACACAAACTCTTGGACTTCTGGAACCTAAGCCCAGCTTAGAATTTTAGAGCGTTTAAAAGAGCGATCTGCGCGGAGCGCAGCAGCGTTTGCGCAGCGCCCCCTTAGGGGCTAGCTATCGCTCTTTTAGTATGACTTGGGTGGGGTAGGCAACTTGCTTATCCCGCTTTTTTTTGTAAGGTAGCGATCTGCGTTCTACGCAGCACTGTGAGCAGCGCGTTGCGGAGCCAGTCCTGCAGGAGGGTTTCCCTCCGTAGGGACCTGGCGTTGGGGTTCCCCCCGTTGTAGCGACTGCGTTCGCGTAGCGTCTCCGCAGGAGATACCCGGAGGGTGAACCAAGCGTGAACGCAGTTAAAATTGAAGAGTTAAGCCTCGTATCTCAATCGCTCAAGAGAAACGATAAAATGACTGAAACTGCGGAAAAACTCAAGCTTGAACTTTCTCAACTTTCGGCACAAGAACGTGCCGAAATTGCTCATTTTTTGATTCAATCTTTAGATGGAGATGTTGATAATGATGTAGAAGCTGCTTGGGATACGGAATTAACTAAGCGCCTAGAAGATATTCATCGTGGGACAGCTATTGGCGAACCTTTAAATCAAGTATTTTCTGAGTTGCGAGAAAAATATTCGTGAAATTTATCGTTATTCATACCGAAGCCAGAAAGGAACTTGATGCTGCAATTGCTTACTATGAAAAGTAAAAATTTGGTTTAGGACTTGATTTCTTATCTGAAGTGGAGAAAGTCCTTGGAAATATTCAGCAAAATCCAAATCTCGGAACACCATATAAAATTGAAGGGGTGCGACGTTATGCTATTAAACGTTTCCCTTATCTTATCTTTTATATAAGTAGGTAGGCACGAAAAAACCAAACTATGTAAAGATATATAAATGCGGAGAATGCATTTACCGAAGTGACTTATATATGGGCGCTCGTTTAAGGATATTCTTGACTCGTGAGCAAGACCGAACC
>NZ_JABXYX010000101.1 GCF_017982655.1 Brasilonema sp. CT11
TGCACCGTGCTTCACTACTATCAATCACTGTTGCACGAGGCGGCAGAAGCCTCTTCGTGCATTCCACTTATTAATACTTATCTACTATAAATAGCGCTCGCATTGTGCCAGTTGCGTAAGTCCTGTAGACGAAAAAGTACTGGCATATGTTCGTAGTCAAGAAGATTCTCGCGTTGTCGTGATAGCAAATTTTTCCGCTCAAAACAAGAGTGGATATCATATTCCTGACTTCCCCTGTGCAGGGACATGGCATGAGTGGACTGGTAATTATAATGTCGAAGCTGGGAAAGACGGCATCAGAGTTGATATAGACTCATTCCAAGCCAAAATTCTTGTTCAGCAGTAGAAAAAATCTACAAATCCTCGTCTTACTAAACTGGAGACTCTCAAATGACTCCATGTCGCTGGATTTCGCCTTTGCGATTTCTCATCACCCAGTCTTTTAGCAAAATTGGGATGCTCTCGGATGGCTATGATATTATGGGAAACTGCTGCATACATTTAGAAATTGATTAGGTCATGGCTTTAACGCAAGAGCGCAAACAAGAAATACTCACACAGTACCAAGTTCACGAAACCGACACTGGCTCTGCTGATGTTCAAGTCGCTATGCTAACAGCGCGTATTATCCGTCTTAGCGAACATCTCCAGTCAAACAAGAAAGATCATTCTTCGCGTCGAGGATTGTTGAAGCTTATTGGTCAACGTAAGCGTCTATTATCTTATATTCTGGAAGAAAACCGAGAACGTTATCAAGCTTTGATTGGTCGTCTCGGCATTCGTGGATAGAGACTAGTGCTTATGTCTGCTGAATCTGAACGCAGTCAGTTGCCTTTTGAACCAAACAAAAAGCGCCAAAAACCCGCTAAAGCAAAAGGCAAACAACCAGAAACCAAACAGGAATCTGGGAAAAAGGACGACAAGAAGCCATCTTTTACCAAAGAAGAGATGGCGATACCCAAAGTTGTTAGCCAACGGATGATTCGCCGAGTGGCTGTTTTTTGTGGTGTGCCAACAGCTTTGGGAATCAGCACCCTGATTGTGAGTTACTTCCTGTTGACTTATGCTGGAATTAAACTAACTCCCGTCGCCGTCTTACTGGTGAACATGGGTTTTTTTGGTTTGGGGGTGTTGGGGATAACTTATGGTGTTCTCTCTGCCTCTTGGGATGAACACAGAGTTGGAGGTTGGCTGGGCTGGAATGACTTCAGGACTAATTCGGAACGAATGGTAGCAGCTTGGCGTGAAACTGGCAAAAAAAACGTTTGATGAGCAGTACTCAGTGAGTAAATCACTGTGACGTTGGGTAAAAGTGAAAAAAATAATGTTGAAGTTTATATTTTGTAACTTCAACATTACAAATTCAAAATTTCTGAATCTTTTGAGACACAATATCTTCAATAACGCGACTGTTAAGCGTTATATTGAAAACTCGATTTTGCTTAAGCTTTCTAATTTTAAACAACTGATTCGTCTAGGAAAATATTTTCAGCTAGGACTCAACTAGGCAGGAATTTTAGCATGATTGTAGTCATGAAAATTGGTTCCCCTGAGGCGGAAATAGACCGTCTAGGCGAGGAACTTGGCACTTGGGGACTGACAGCAGAAAAAATTGTTGGTAAGCATAAGGTAGTAATTGGTCTTGTTGGTGACACCGCTGACTTAGATCCCCTACAAATTCAAGAAGTTAGCCCTTGGATTGAGCAAGTGCTGCGAGTAGAACAGCCTTTCAAACGGGCTAGCCGTCAGTATCGACATGGAGAATCTTCTGAAGTCGTCGTTAACACTCCTAATGGACCAGTTCCTTTTGGCGAACATCACCCTGTGGTTATTGTCGCGGGTCCCTGCTCAGTAGAAAATGAAGAAATGATCGTAGAAACCGCGCGGCGAATCAAAGCTGCCGGGGCACACTTTTTGCGTGGTGGCGCATATAAACCCCGAACCTCGCCTTACGCCTTCCAAGGACACGGCGAGAGTGCTTTGGAATTGTTGGTAAAAGCGCGAGAAGAAACAGGGCTGGGCATTATTACAGAAGTGATGGATAGTGCAGAGTTGGATAAAGTCGCAGAAGTTGCAGATGTTGTCCAGGTAGGGGCAAGAAACATGCAGAACTTCTCGCTGTTGAAAAAAGTCGGCGCACAGCCAAAACCAGTTCTTCTCAAGCGAGGAATGGCTGCAACCATTGAAGATTGGTTGATGGCAGCGGAATATATTCTAGCCGCAGGAAATCCAAATGTGATTTTGTGTGAGCGTGGTATCCGCACTTTTGACCGCCAGTACACCAGAAATACCTTGGATTTGTCAGCTGTGCCAGTGCTACGCAAACTAACTCACCTACCAATTATGGTTGATCCTAGTCATGGTACGGGCTGGGCGACGTATGTCCCTTCAATGTGTTTAGGGGCGATCGCCTGTGGATGTGACTCTTTGATGATTGAGGTTCATCCCAACCCAGCAAAAGCCTTATCTGATGGACCACAATCTGTCACACCGGAACGTTTCGACAGTTTGATGCAAGAACTTGCCGTGATTGGTAAGGCAGTTGGGCGTTGGCAGCAGCCAGTGGTTGCTTTAGCATAAATAGTGTAAACAGTCAATTTTCATTATCTAAAAAACCCCTTCTCAGTAACGGGAAGGGGTTCTTTCAATTATTGTTGGCAACAGCGGACTTATAGCAGTCGCCGGGTAGATTAGGAAACGAACTAATGAGAAAACACGGTCACCAAGGGACTTTCAAGTCTGTTAAGCGTTAAGCGTTAAGCGTTCCCTGCTATATCTACCGCCTTCTACCAAAACCACTTGATCGGGGGACTCGCGAACGACCACCACTACCAAAACCACTACCGCTAGGACTACGTCTGACGTTAGAATTACCAGAAGGTCTTAGGGTACTTCCACCAAAGCCGGAACCAGTCGAGCGACTGCCCGTATTTGGAGTAGTCTGTCGTACGGTTGAAGAATTACCAGGATATGATCTTCTAATTGTTCCTGTACTACGAAAACTAGTGCGGTTTCTCTCTACTGCTGGGGGTGCATTATAGCGGCTGCGATAACTACTAACCGCATCGCTATAGCTATTACCATAGCCACCGTAGCCAATCAGCGTTCCACCAGGCTGGTATACAGGCGGGACATAATGTTGGGGTCTAAACAACATATTACCAATTGCCTGTCCGGCTATAGAACCAGCAACAGACGCAGCAAAAGGTGCCCAGAAGCTATTTTGTTGACGGACGACTACTGTTTCCTGTTGTCCGGTTTGGGGATTGGTTTTCGTCTCAGTAACGTTGTGAACGTACGCAATTTTGAAGTCTTCTGTTAAATATAAAGCTGGCTGTCCATTCTCTACCTTTAGATAACTTTTCTTCCCTTGTTTGACTTCATCATCAGTCAGCCGCGCCATTTGTAAATTTTGGCTTCTAAAACTTGGGGGCGTAGCGTTGAGTAAAAACAACGTGTACTCCCCGTCAGCATCGTTGTAGGTAGCTTGTTGCACCGGATACTGACCATCATTTAGCTTGGTGGTTGCTGTCGTCGTTTGAGTGGTATTACTAGCTTGAGGTGTACTTTGATCTGATCTCCCGCCACCGCAGGCGACAGTTGTTACACACAAACTCAAGGCCAAAAAAACCGCTGTGAATTTACGCACGATTGTCATGAACATTTGACTATCATCCTATCTCCGAGCTTAACAATTTCTTACGAGGGTGGTTGGTACGGACAACCCAACCAATTACAAGGGAATTAATTCCGGGTAATATTGCAATAGCTGGTCGTTGGTGAGTTCATCACCCAATCGAGCTGGTGAAAAATGCACCTGAATTGCCCGTAATTTATGTTTGTAGTGTAAGTTGATTAGAGCCTTAAAGCCTTCCTTAAGTGCCGTAATATTAGCCAAGTCAGTCTCTAAATCTGGGACTTCTCCTTCGCTAGCGATTGTTATCATAATCACGACATTACGCGTTACAGGAAGAGATAAAGGTTCATCGTATCCCGAGTCAGAACCAAAATCTGGTTCACTGAGGTAACGTTGAGCGGAGTCTGTAAATAATTCATTCACATAGTCTCCCGCCTCTCCTTCACTCCAAAATACGTCGCCTTCATTAGCAGCAGAAAGCCAATATTCATCGTATTGCAGTAGAGTTTGGCAGATTTCTACCAATCCTTCTCCCAAAACTTCTATGTCACCATCGGTATCTATGGCTTCCCTGGCAGCACGGTTTAAAACTCCCAAAATAGGTGCTACCTCAGATCCACTTAAATGTAACATGATACGACAGACCACATAGCGCGTCTTGCCGATCATTTTATTAAAGGTACTACGCATGTTTCTTCCTCCTTTTGAATGTTGTTAGCTGTTAATGACTAACCGCTCACTCATGACTTATATAATGTAATCCTTGCTCGTAAAAAGCACGTATATGGGAAAATTCGCTTTCTAGCTCCAGGTTTATAGTTTTTGATCACCAAGGTGCAAAATATACATGATATAAAATCTCAAAATGACAAATAGATGAATATTGGTATTTTAGGACTTGGATTGATAGGTGGCTGCTTAGGTTTAGATTTACGATCGCAAGGACATCATGTTTTAGGCGTTAGCCGACGAGAATCAACCTGTAAGCGAGCAATAGCCCTTGGTAGCACAGATGAAGCCTCAGTTGACATCAGCCTGCTAGCAAAAGCCGAAGTGGTATTTATCTGTACACCCATAGGGCTTATTGTTCCCACATTAGAGCAGCTCATGCCTCATCTGGCTTCTCATACAATTGTCACTGATGTCGGTTCAGTTAAAACACCGATAGTTCAAGCAATAGCTCCCCTCTGGGACAATTTTATCGGTGGACACCCAATGGCGGGAAGAACCGATAGTGGTATAGAAGCAGCTATCCCCAATTTATTTGAAAAAAAACCTTATGTCCTGACACCAACAGAAACAACACCACCACATGCAATCACAATCGTAGAAAAAATTGTACATGAACTTGGGGCGACTCTCTACCATTGTTCTCCAGAAGAGCACGACCAAGCAGTTAGCTGGATTTCCCATTTGCCCGTGATGGTTAGTTCCTCGTTGATTGCTGCTTGTATGAGTGAAACTGACCATTCTGTGCTAGATTTAGCGCAAAAGTTTGCTAGTTCTGGCTTTAGAGATACAAGTCGTGTTGGTGGCGGCAATCCAGAGTTAGGAGTGATGATGGCGCGGTACAATCGGCACGCTTTGCTCAATTCACTCCAGCAATATCGTCACAATTTAGATGAATTGATTCATTTTGTTGAGCAGGAAGATTGGGTAGCTTTAGAACAACAGATACAGTCTACTCAAAAGGCAAGACCGAAGTTTGTTGAGTAATCCTGTGGAAGGGGAAATATCAAAAAATGTTTGTATTATTCGCTCATGTGTATGTAAGAAAAACAGAAGAGTTGCTATCCTAGTTTATGTGATTACATAATAGTTACATGAACAGCGAGCCTATTAAGACACACCTGGTAAGAATCGGAAATTCCAAGGGAGTACGACTTCCGAAGGCACTTCTTGCAATAAGCGGTATTGAGGGAGCCGTAGAAATTGTTGCGAGCGAAGGCTCAATCATGATTCGACGAGCTTCTGAGGTACGTAGGGGGTGGGAGGCGCAATTTCAAGAAATGTCAGCGCTTGGTGACGATATGCTTCTTCTTGGCGATGAACCTTTAACCCAATGGGATAAAGAGGAATGGGAATGGAAGTAGAGCGCTTTGAGGTTTTTCTTGTTGCTTTAGATCCTACGCTTGGAAGTGAAATTCAGAAAACTCGCCCCTGTGTGATCGTCTCTCCTGATGAGATGAACCGACATTTACGGACTGTTATCGTTGCACCGATGACTACAAAGGGACGTTCGTATCCAACGCGAGTGCCTTGTATTTTTCAAGAAACAGAAGGGCAAGTAGCGCTCGATCAAATCCGAACAGTTGATAAAGTGCGCCTTGTGAAAAAATTGGGAAGCCTCCAAAGTGATACTGGCAGTGAAGTACTGTCGGTTTTACAGGAGATGTTCGCCGAATAGTGATATTTATGCTCGGCTGAATTTTGAATTGAGCGAGGAATAGTGGTATGGTTCCTGGTATTCGCCTTTTAAGCGTTCAAGAATATCATCGCATGGCGGAAATTGGAATTTTTCATCCAGAGGAACGAGTTGAGTTGATTGCAGGACAAATCATCCGAATGTCAGCGAAAGGAACTGCTCATGAATCAGCAATTACTAGAACAGAGAGATTATTTCGCCAACGTTTGGGTGAACAAGTTTTGCTAAGGCTTCAGTCACCTGTTCAACTTGATGATTACTCAGAACCAGAACCAGATATTGCGGTGGTTATGCCCAATCCGCTAGATTATGATGACCATCATCCAACTGCGTCTGAAGTCTTTCTGATGATTGAGATAGCCGATAGCAGTCTCAAATATGACCGAGAGGTCAAAGCTCCAGCTTATGCCCGATCTGGTATCGTAGATTATTGGGTTTTAGATGTAAATGCACGCAAGCTGCACGTATATCGCTTACCGAGTCAAAATGGTTATCAAAGTGAAGCAATCCTTACAGAAGATGTGACAATTTCACCGCTAGCGTTTCCTGAGTGCGTGATTGCAGTTCGGGAAATGTTGCGTCCTATTAGTAAATAGTAAAAGCAGCACAGAGGGTACTGGAGGCGAGTAAGGTTCTTCGTCTTTTATAACTTTTTATCCAGACATCATATGGTATGAAGCTTACTGATTCTGAATTATCCAAAAAAATATTAAAAAAATTGCTCGCGCTTCGCACCCAAAAGTGAATAGAAAAAAATAAAGCGCAAAGTGCACAAGGGAAAAAGTGTAAAGGGCTAAGAAGTCCTGAGCCGCGCAACCACAACCCGAAAACCCGCATATATCTCCTGGATGTCACGCGCAAAAGGGTTGCGGGACGAAGAGCGGCAGAAAAAGGGAATTAAGCACCACGAACCGCTACGCAGCATACGATAATCATTATTATTTTCACTCATCCAAGCGGTACCATCAGCAGGAGCTCCTTCGTAGCTATAATGCCATGCATCTTGGCACCACTCCCATATATTACCATGCATATCATACAAAGCAAAAGCATTTGATGGAAATTTTCCTACCTCTGTTGTTTGCCCACGATATTCACCCTTTGGTCCAGAACCATAAGTGTAGTTACCGTGGTAGTTTGCTAAATCTGTGGTAATAGTTTCGCCAAAGTGGAAGGGGGTAGTTGTTCCCGCGCGACAAGCATATTCCCATTCTGCCTCACTGGGCAAACGATAGGGCTTTCCAGTTTTGTTAGCCAAGCGAGCACAAAATTCAATTGCATCGTTCCATGACACGCTCTCAACAGGTCGATTAGCTCCTTTAAAGTAGGATGGATCTGGATTTAAATCTATTTTGACCTTAGGAAGAGTGGCAACGGTTTTCCATTGAGCTTGCGTCACTGGAAACTTACCCATATAAAAAGGTTGAATGGTGACAGTGTGCTGTGGACTTTCATTACTATTACGTTGTGCCTCATTCTCTGGAGAACCCATCAAAAACTGACCGCCAGGAATCGCCACCATTTCCAGCAACACATCATTGCCTAGGTTTTCTGTGAAAAATTCTGCTTGACCCCGATGACGGTTGATATCCCAGGTTTTTTTTCTACCTAAAGATTTTGATTTGACGATGATTGTGGCATACTCGAACTCAAACTGCTGAGTTTGAATATTAGTTTGAATCACAGAGGGAGATTTTGGCTGAGAAAGTGGTGATGATTGAGTTTCAGGTAGTTGTTTTAATTGTGCTTGCTGCTTTTGTTGCTGAGTTCTTTCTTGCTCTTGCTGTAACTTCTGTGGTTGTTGTCGGTTGCGCTGATATTCTGCTTGTTTCGGAATAATGATCCGTTGTTCAATTGAGGCGATATCTTCATCGCGCAGTCCCAGATACTGCTGATATTCTTTTAAATCTTTTTGATCTGTCTGGCTAAAGGGATATTCTTGATCAATTGCCTTAATCAATGCTTGCTCATATTCATCGCGCTTACGTTCATACTCCCGATAAGGTTGCAAAACTTCTTCTTCAATTACAGCTGCTTCTTGCGGAGTTAATCCCCAATCATCCCACTTTCCGTCTAACATTCTACGAGCAAAAACAGAAAACTCGTGACCTTCCTTCGCACGACTTTCTACTTCCTTACGATATTTCACCTTAGGATCATCCTTTGGTGATTTCGCCAGCAAAATTTTATGACCTTCCTCAATTGGGTAAAACTTGGGAGTCATGGCTGGTGCTGCTTCTTTTACCTTGCTGCTAGCATACTCGTGCAGTTCATCAATCGAAATCCAACCATCCCCATCGCGATCCGCTGCACCTTTTTCCATACCTTCGACCAAGTAGCGCGTGTATATGGAGAGATCTGAACCTTCTTGTTCAAATGAGTACTGGGTAGATGTGGAAGAAGTGAGGATTGCCCGCCCTTTACCGCCTAGCTGTTCCTGTAAATTTACACTACCATCATCTTTGACTGTTAGTCCTTGGGCGATCGCCCCGCTAAAGCAACAGTCTAAGATAATCACCTGTCTTTGGGAACGGCTCTTATTCATACTTTCTTGCAGAACATTGGCTGCTACTGCTGAAGGCTTGAACAACCTGTTGTTCTGTTTACGAGTGGTGGAAGTAGTTGACAGGTAAAGCTTGCCGTACTCATCTTTAATCCCGTGACCAGAAAAGTAAAATAATAATAAGTCTTCTTTCTGGCGATCGGCAAACAGATTCTCAATAGCATCTTCCATTTCCTGACGTTGGGGATTTTTGAGGACTGTGATATCCACCTCAGCAAAATTCCCTATTTCTGGGTGTGTCAGTACTCGTCGCATTGCTTCAACATCTTTCACCGCACACGGTAACGGAGTTAGTCCGGGTTGATACTCGCTCACCCCTATCAGCAATGCTAGCTTCCCCATCTTTGCCTACCTACGTCCCCACAAATTTATGCGTTGTCTCGACTGTTACCACCAATTCTATTGTGGCTGTTAAGTAGGTTTTCGTTTGAGTGCCTTAGGAGTTTTTCGACAAAGGCTCTTGCCGATTAACACAAACCCAACTTCAACAGATATAATTTCAGTATTGTCTCGACTGTTGCCATCAATTCGATTGTTCCTGTTGGCTGACTTTTCCTTTGAATGTCTTACTATTGCTTCTACTTTTTATTCAAGGGTTTTTTCCACAAAGGCTCTCGGCGAGGAACACAAACCCAACTTAAATAGACATAGGACTTATGCAGTAAGACTTTTCACAATTGTGTCATATCTGTGTAACAGTATCGTCACAAAGTTTTTTTAAATTGGAATGGTATCTAGAAATTCTTACAGAAACAAAATGTATAAAAAACCCAGTGATGACAGTCACAATTCTTTAAACCATAATACTGCTGGTTGGAGAAAAACAGCTTTTCATTTATCGTTAGTATTACTCGGCTCTGGGATGACGTTTGCCGGTGGGTACTTAGCATCTCACTCACAACAGGTAAGTGAAAATGCATCCAACCTTGCTGTGAGTCCAGCAAATGCTGCTCTGCCAATACCACCGAATTCAGACGGTACTAGCTTTGTTACAAAGGTTGTACAAAGGGTAGGACCAGCTGTTGTGCGGATTGATTCTTCGCGAACAGTCAAAACCCAGTTACCAGAGCAATTTAACGATCCGTTTTTCCGTCAATTCTTTGGATCTGCACTACCACAGCAACAAGGAAAGCAGGTAGAACGGGGGACTGGTTCAGGTTTTATAATTGGTGCTGACGGTCGGATTCTTACGAATGCTCACGTAGTTGATGGTGCAGACACAGTAACAGTAACGCTCAAGGATGGACGCACTTATAAAGGTAAAGTGCTGGGCAAAGATGAACTGACAGATGTGGCTGTTGTTAAAATTCAAGCAGATAAACTGCCAACGGTGGCATTGGGTAACTCAAACCAGCTACAACCTGGAGACTGGGCGATCGCCATTGGTAACCCCCTTGGTTTGGGTAACACCGTCACTACTGGAATCATTAGTGCAACAGGTCGCACTAGCAATCAGATTGGTGCTCCCGACAGACGAGTAGAATATCTTCAAACAGACGCAGCAATTAACCCTGGTAACTCTGGCGGACCTCTAATTAATGCCCAAGGGCAAGTTATAGGGATGAACACAGCCATCATCCAAGGAGCACAAGGGCTGGGCTTTGCGATTCCTATCAATACAGCGCAACGAATTTCCAATCAACTGATAGCGACGGGCAAAGTACAACATCCTTATTTAGGAATTCAGATGGTAGGATTAACGCCTGAGTTGAAACAAAACATCAACTCTGACCCCAACAGCGGTTTGAGTGTTAATGAAGATCATGGCGTATTAGTTGTCAAAGTTATGCCCAACTCACCAGCAGCCAGAGCAGGGATACGTGCTGGTGATGTTATCCAAAAACTTGACGGTAAAGCAGTGACAGACGCAACCTCTGTTCAAAATGCAGTCGAAAATAGCCAAGTTGGAGGAAATGTAAGCATGGAATTGCATCGCAATGGGCAAAATCTCAATTTAGCTGTGCGTCCGGGTGCTTTTCCAATTCAAGCGCAATAAGCTTTTTGCTTAAAAATAACTTATGTACGGGATGAGCAAGATGCTCATCCCTATTTTTTATCACTACTCAGTTAGAACGGCGGATATGTGACTGAACGTCAAATTATTGACCAGTCAACACCAGCGTTTCGTTACCAGTGACACCGGGAACAGCCGTAGAGAGGCATTGTGTGGAATTCTGAGTATCTGTCGCAAACATTTTTTGAATTGGTATAAGTATTACTCCTTTCCCGCCAGAAGAATATCTATTTTTTAACTGCACAAGGCGCGAATTTGCGGTGTAGATGTTCCTCTCGCACTCGTTCGCGGTGGGCGCAGAGAAAATAGAGAGAGGAGTAAATTACTATAGCTAATCTTAGAGCGGTTCGGGAGTAAGTGCAAGTTGACTCCAAAATTGGTATTTGAAAACTTAACTCAGTTTATAGACATTAACAGACGTTCAATAACATCAATGGTCAATTTTTGCCACTTTGACTTGATGGGTGTGACTTACTAGATATCTGATAAATGTCAGTATAGTTGTTATCAGTTTTAGCTAGTAATCAAACCACAGGTTACTAGAAAATACCTCAAGAGTTCTTATTTTTCTTAACGTGAATAGCAAGCATTATAGTTCGCAGACTGTATTTTTGGTTGAGATGTAATGGTAGATGCAAAATCTCAGTTGATTTTATTGATAACAATTATGACACGCCAAAACACAGTCCAGTCCTATAAAACTAGCTAACCCATGTAAAGTGCAACACTGAAGGCAAAGACTGCTACTATGACAGGCATCATAGTACTAAACTCTACTTTCCGTGTCGTCAATATTTTTACAAAAGACATAGGAACAATGATGGGCCATAAAACTGTAGTAAGGAAAAGTATCACACTAGACAAAAATTTTTCTTCTGGCGAATAACTAGGATGACGGAGAAAGAATCTTAACCAATTAATCAAGAAATAGCCAGTCATCAGTAGGTAGTTAATAATAAAAGCCAATTGCACCTTATTCATGGTAGCGACTCCTTCAGTTATCAAAGGTTTAGAAAACATAATTTAGATTCATTTATGACAGAACTTCATCAGTACAACCAAGAGAATTTTCAAACGGCTGTCTATTGGTGAAGCAGATGCATAAAACTCTTCTAGAATTTAGCTAAATGTTAATCTAACCGTAAAATTTTCCCAATCAGTACATACACTTACTTAATAAAAAATTGAAGAAAATAGAAATCTTACGGAGATGTTTTAACCGTCTTACTTTTGTGTCTCCAGAAATTAGAAAATTTACTGATTTATCATAATTATTTTATCCTTTGTATAGTAGAAATGTGAAAATTTCAAAAAATATAACTCATATATCAAAAGATAAGTTTAACGAAGCTTATACGAAGAAAATTTATACTAATTCATAAGTAAAGTAACAGTTTTCAATATCAATACACTTACATCAATACATTTACAGAGATATAATAAGAAAAAAGTATAATTTCAGAGAGTAGTTTGGCAATACTAGACGTTGATTATGTCTTTTTATACCAATATTGAATTCTTAAAAAATTGAATAATTCTTGAGACTAATACTACATACCCCAATAAAAAAGAAACCCTGCGTTATTAATACAACACAGGGAAAGAGAAATTTATGCTACACAAAGACTTGGACTATAGGTCAATAGTGCTTAAGCTAAACCCAAACAGGTGGTGATGGATTATAGTGATTCTGAGGCTGTAATTGAGCAGGTTATGCGTCGCCAATATCATTCCTATACAGGACTACCATCAAGGAACTGGTTCTTATATGCTTATTTGCTTTATTAAAAGGAAGTAGAGTAGTTTCCAGTTCTAAATTTTTCAATTTTTGAATTTTGAGATTGCGTCGCTGAGTCCTATGGCTAACGCCACGGCTGCGCCTAACGGACACGCTACGCGATTTTGAATTATTTATGGAGTATCCTTTAATCTTGAGAGTTATTCTGTGGAAATAGGTAAGCTATAGCAGCTCCACCAAATAAAGTCAGTAAACTTACTAAAAAGGCTGCAAAGAAAAAAGAGAACATAATAATCACCAAAACTCAGTGTTATTAACTAAGGTTTACCCGAGACATTTTAAAGCAATAAGTCAGTATTCTTGGCAGAAACCTTAGTGTTGACTACTTTTAAAGTACCAAGTGGATATGACACAGGTATGACCCCACTGTGTCAATAGCTTGTATATTTAGTGCAATTAAATTCTTAACCTCATGCTCGATTAAAGATTGCACTGCTTGAAATCCCGCGTCATTAAAGAACTGAAAAATCTCCCACCCCAGCGGGAGACACAGTTGTCTACCTTTGGGTAACACGAAAGCAGCGCCGGAGTTCGCCAGCGCTGTTTCCTCGTGACTACTTCTTTTTTCAAGTTATCTATTGATAACATTCTTGCGGTTCTGCCCAAGCGACAAATTACGAACTATTTTCTTTTAGGAATCACATATCTTATCCCACCTTTAGCACCAACAGTATCACCCTTGTAACGAGGGATAATATGAATACTAGCGTGCATCATATTTTGACCTGCATCTCGATTGATGTTCATTCCCACATTGAAACCATCCGGTTCAAATTCTTTGCCGAGAATTTCTTGCACTCTGTTAACCATAAACCAACAAGCAGATTGCTCTTTAAACGGTAGCTCAAAATAATTACTCACGTGACGTTTTGGAACAACCAAAACATGACCTTTACTCACGGGATAGCCATCAAACATAGCATAAGCAGTTGCTGATTCAGTTAAAATAGTTAAATTTTTATAAGGATTACAAAATATACAATTACAATTCTTAGATGTGTTTGCTTGTAAGTTATAATGCATATACTCATAAATTTCGCAAGAGTCATCTAAGTAGATGGATTTAAAAGGAAGTTTGACAATGCACTGATATGTAGGTTTTTTATGGATATAATGTTCTCGAAATCCTTCTTTTCTTAAATCCCTTCTAACTGCATAATATGCTTTTCCTCCAGGCTTCAATAGGTTCGATATTCTCATGAGAACATCCCCTTGTTCTTCAGGAAATAAAACGTTTAAAACATAAAAGCAAATTATTGTGTCAAATTTCTCATTAGGATATTCTGGAAAATAATAAGGATCATAACCGCTAACATCAAATCCTTTTTTTTGCAATAATTTAACATCATTGCCCAAGCCGCAGCCAAAATCTAGAACTTTGACTTTATCTTGAAGTAGATTCTTATCTAACAAAAACTGTGCAGGTACTGATAGATGAATTCTTTCTATAGCTGTAAGGTGGCTGAATAGATTTTTTTGCTTTTTCATGGAAACATAAATTTTCTTTCGATTAAGTAGCCAACATGACGAATTCGTCACCAGAAGGAAAGAATAAAAGATAATAATTTATTTTTTCCTTCTGGATAGCTACCCTCTGCCCTTTTCAAGCTAGTTTGCACAAATTAACTAGCAAGTATCTCATTTAAAGACACTTGCTAGGAAACAGCAAAACCCTTGAGTGTGCATGCAACAAGCGCGTTCTGTCGAGACGATTGACGTCGCGTTTACCCTCATTGGTAAGAGTATTAGCTATTGTTATACGGTTGTCATTTACATAGTGCTATTTTATACTTTTAACTGCGCAAATGAAACCAGCACTAACACTTATGCTTTATATACTCAAAAGCAGTCGCAAGTAAGGATACTGTTTACAACAATTTCTTTAGAACAAGCAAATCTAGACTTCTGGCAAGAAAGAATCTATCTGTGTTTTGTCACTCCCAGTGATTCAAAGATTTAGTGGCGAAAACTCGTGTCTACTCTTTGGGTAACTTCTCCCAGTTCTACCTTCACCAAGTTATCCCTCGCAGCAATCGTGAGGTAAAGGGAAATCCCACAATCAACCGCTGCCATCACCAACGCCGCCGATAAAGTTTTAGTCCCGCCAGTGTAGTCAGCCATAATCTCATGGCTTGCTTCTTGCTGCAAATTGCGGATGAAAGCGTGAATTTTGGGATAGCATTCGCTTAAATCATCTGGGTTTTGTACTAAAATTAAATCTCGTTTTGGTTGAAAGCGATTTGCCTCACGCTCATGCTGAGCGCTTTGCGCGTGAGGCAAGCGAATCGGTCGCCTAACTCAACCTGTGTCGGAATATTGGGTAATCTTTTAATCACTTCCGCACTCCATTGACGATCCTAGGCTCATCAAAACATTGCGCTTAGCTCGTTTATGCCTACGGCAGGCTGCACGAAGACATAAATAGGATTATCTTTGATACAAAAATTGTGGGGACGACAAGCGATCAGCTTTGCTGGCTCCCTGCTGGAGCATCGCCCCCACAATTCTAGCTAAACCTAGTCAACAGCTTTACCTTACTTCTTTTTCATCTCCTGAGCCATTTTTCGGTAGTAGTCCATTTGAGGATTGGGACGGCGATTAGAAGTCGCTGGAGTTTCAGTGGCTTTTGAAGGCTCAGTTTTAATTGATTGTTGTGTTGTTTCTCGTTTTATACCCTGTATTTGGTCAGCTTCTAGAAAATATCCAGCATCGGAAACTCCAAAAAGCTTACCGAAGATACCAAAGATATTTCCGATAAAATTAGAGATACTTCCAAAAACAACAGAGAAAAAGCCTCCAATGCGAATAAAAAAATTTTGAAAAACTTGTTTTAAACCAGACATGGTAGTGTCTCCCGTAATTGCATACTATTATTTTGACTTACCACATAGAAGTCTGTGGATATTTAAGGGTATTGAAGCCATCTTTTTTTGTAGATGACGTTGTAGCAACAGCAAGTTGGTACAGTGAATTCCTAACCAAAACCTCTGTGGTAAACAAAACAAGTGGAAAATTGTCTGGGTCAGTTGACAAACCAAGTATCAACCAAGTCGAAGACATCAACACTGGATAACACAAAGTTTGTCAATTACCCCTTTCTAGATTTATTAGTCTTCGTCAAGAGCGGGGAAAGCTTCCTCAAACCGCCACAACTCATTTTTATTTTGAATGAACCAAGTACGGGTCTTTGGAGTTAATTTGCTCCAAATTTCTTCGATGGGTACGTGGGGAGATGAATACTGATACTCTTGACCTAGCGCTTTCAAATTTGGCGCAACATCATCAGGAATACCGAAATCTTTCCAGTCAATTTCTGTGTGTATTCCAGATACTCCCTTAGCAGGATCGGAAATTAACTGGGCAGCCCTAATTAAGTCAGCAAAGTGTACTGGCTTGAGGTTATTTATCTCTTGAATTTGGAGTGATTCGTTATCTTTTTGAGACATCGTCACTAATGTTGGTGAAAAGTAAGTTGTTGATTGGACTTACTGCCAGAGATGTTCACCTCGATGTCTCTAGTTTAGCGCAAAGCATCAGATGAAATGATAATTGATTTGGTCAGTTATCATTTTCAATCAGAACTGTAACTGCAGCTACAGCTATCAACATTTCGTCATTTTTATCATTCAGCGCTGGAATTGCTTTACCCTGAACGACCATTCCACCAGACTCAACTGTGAGAGTTTTGCGACCGAAAGGCAATACAGCCAAAACCTCGTCTTCTCGTACTTGTTCTGGGTAAGGGACAGCTACCTTGACCTCAACTATCATCTCATTTGGATCACTCAAACCAGCAACTTCCCAAACACCGGGTAAAGCATTATGTGCGATCGCATTTCTCACAGCCCTCGCTGCTGCAACTGTGGGTTCCTGTCCATGCTGATCCACTCCCATCCCCATTTCAATAATTAAGCGTTTGCGTGCCACAGTCACCTCTGTTTGTAAAGTTTTGTTCTTCAATTCAGCCTACAAGATTTTTTGATTCATGTCTTGCTGTCGGTGGAAACAGGGGGGAAGTTTATGCTGGTTCATTCCACACGTTGCTGAATTTTTACAAATCTTTTATCGTTCTATCCCCACGTTTACCAAGAACCATTTCTCAATATCTTATAGCTTATTGTGCTTTATTATACTAGAATGCAATAATAAAAAATCTGAGCAATAAGCGAGTGCAATAAGAGGCGATAGCTTCTTTACGAGACGCTGCGCGTAAGTCCCAAAGGGACACGCTTACGCGCTCTGCATTGCGGCAGTGAGCATTGGCAAAGGCAAGAGATAGACTGGTAAACTGGTAAATAGCAACTTATCGGTACTATACTGAGATGACAGAACTGCCTTTTCTGCTTTCACTGAACTTGAGTTTCCTGTTTTTAGCAGAAATAAGCGATGACTATCAAAAAGTATACTAGATAACAAAATATCAAATAATCCTGAGTATCTTAGGCGAATAGTTAAATTTATGTGCTTGCAATATTGTAATTGTAACTATTGGGATAAACTGTCTCTATTTCGATCATAATAGAGATTTATGAATGACTTTTCTACCCAATTAGCCAAGCCCGGATAGGCATTTCGTAAATCATACCATGTCTCATGATTCTTTGTACCATATCCGAACAAGAACTGTCATAACTTCTATTTCTGAGCGACCCATTCACCAAATACCATTTATTACCCATTCACCCAATGGTATTGGTATAGTTCACAGAGTTCTGCCTGTTTTGTTAGCAAAAGTTGACTCACTACCAGATGGCTTAGAAGCGATCATTGCCACAAGCGATCTACAGGGAGTTGATCCAGCCAATTACCGCCTTCTGGGTCATCTTGTCAGTGAAGAACTAGAAAAGTTGGCAGAGTTAGGAAAAATTCCATCTCCACAAACAACGGGCGTTATTTTAGCCGGAGACCTTTACGCAAAAATAGATAAGCGTGGTGGTGTAGGAGATGTTCGTGAAGTTTGGCAAGCTTTTAGTCGTCGTTTTCGTTGGGTTGCTGGGGTAGGAGGAAACCACGACAATATTGGCAAAACACCACAAGAAATCCAAGCATTTCAAAATGGGCAAGGTATACATTATTTAGATGGGGACCTCACTTGTCTAGATGGAATTCGCATTGCTGGAATTTCAGGGATTATTGGTAAGAAAACTAGGCCTTTGCGTCGTCCTGAAGAAGATTTTAGAGAACTTATACACGAACTTCTTGACGAGTCACCAGACATTTTAATTCTGCACGAAGGTCCCAACGATGCAGAAGCCAAATTGATAGGGAACCAGTCAATTCGTACTGAACTAACAACAGGAAGTGATTTATTAGTTATTTGTGGTCATTCGCACTGGAGAGTGCCAATGACAACTATGCCTAAAGGAGTGCAAGTGCTGAATGTAGACACTCGGGTTGTTGTCATGACAAAGATGAAGTCCTAGAGTTGAACCTGGTAGAAAGTCATCCCACAAGTTTAATCGCTGTTCACGGTTGAGACAGAAATCCGCGTGACAACAATTCCTGTAGTGATTTTAGCAATACGTATCCAAGCAAATAAGTATAAATTTTTATGCAAGATACCTGGAATCCAAACTTATATGAAAAATTTCAAACAGAAAGAAGTCGTCCATTCTACGACTTGGCGAACATGGTACGTAGACGAGAGGGTATGCGAGTTCTGGATTTAGGTTGCGGGACGGGAAAATTAACACATTATCTGCATCGGAAGCTTGCAGCACAGGAAACTGTGGGGTTAGATGCTTCAGAGAATATGCTGCGCTTAGCGCGTCAGTTTGAGGGAAATGGACTGCAGTTTAAGTTTGGACGAATTGAGGATGATCCCGTTCCAGGAAAGTTTGATTTGGTGTTTTCCAATGCGGCTTTGCAGTGGCTAACCGGACACGAGGCGTTGTTTGAAAAGTTGCGCTTCAAGCTGGAACCTGGTGGACAGCTTGCCGTACAAGTCCCAGCAATGAATTCAGAACCAGTCCACATCTTAGCAGTAGAGACAGGGGAGGAATTTAGCGAAGAACTGGGGGGATATGTGCGACATTTAGAGGTACTCAGACCAGAGAATTATGCAAAGCTACTTTATAAGTTGGGGTTTGTAGAACAGGAAGTCAGGCTTCAAATTTACGGACATATCTTACCGTCACCAGAAGCAGTCATAGAATGGTATCGCGGGACGTTGCTCACAACATACCAGCAGCGGCTAGATGCTGAGACTTACGAGCGATTTGTGAAACGGTACACGCAGAAGTTAATCAAGTACTTGGGTGAGGAGCGTCCGTTCTTCTTTGCGTATAAACGTATTTTAATGTGGGGGCGCTTAAGCAATTGAACACTAGGTTGTAGAGACCGACCTTAGCTTAGCTGCTACATCGCGAGCAGCGTTTTGTCCAGCGCGAATAGCACCTTCAATGTAGTTAGCCCAAATACTAGAGCGTTCCGTACCAGCCCAATGAATCCGACCTAGTGGACTATTGAGAGCAGAACCAGCGCTAGTGAGTAAACCAGGTGGTAATGCCGAAATACATCCACCTGTCCAAGGTTGATTATTCCAATCAAATTCCACCCACTCTAATGGTTGTTGTGCTGCTTCTCCAAAAGTTTCTCCCAGAAATGCAAGGCATAACTCTTGGCGTTTTGACTCAGGTAACGTTGTGTAATCGGGAGCTAACAATCCAACAATCACACCTCTACTTCCATCTTCCGGCGAGATATCAATCACCTCAATTTTGCTATCGATACTGAGAAAGTGACCACTGATTATTTGACCTTGCCACCAAGGTTTTTCATAGATAGCATGAAATTTAATCCAACTCATCGTCTCCCACTGTGTAATCAATTGACGGTGAATTGGGGGAAGAGGGGGGTGAAATTGGATACGAGCAATAGTCTTAGGCATCATCGCCACAATCACTTGTTGAGCATACACAACCCCACGTTCACAAATAAGTTGAACAAGGGAGTCATCATAACCCGATATTTCACTCACACAAGCATTGAGTAAGACCCGTTCCCCCAAGCGTTCTACGATATTTAAGCAAATCTGTTGTGTTCCGCCAACAAAGGAAAAATCCTCAGCAGTCTCTAACAAATCATTGAATCCTGCTGTATGGACAAAATGAAGCATCCACAATAGCGAAACTTTGTTTGGATCGCCACTGAGGATTTGCCGCACACACCCCTCGAACCAAGCCCGTGCTTGATCAGTCGTTGTGTTCTGCTCAATCCAAGCCCCCATTGTCATAGAGTCTAATATGTTTGCATTAGGAGCTTGCCAAGGGGTTTCTAGTGGAACAGTACGGCACAAAGCCTCAAATCTTGTCATCGCCTGAGCGAAATCTTTTTGAGCTATGTCTGATTCAGACGTTGGAGATGCCTCTAGCATCGTCCATTTTTGACGAAAACCATAGAATGTGTGACCTTCAAGCTTTCCTTTCTTGATAGAAACCCCCATTTCTTTTGCCAGATTCAGCAACGCTGTTTGGGTAGGACCAGCCCAAGTCCCACCTTGTTCAACGTAACCCCCTGACACCAGCGGATGATTGAGAGTTCGTCCTCCTACTCGTGAATTGGCTTCCAGTACAAGCAGCGATTCGATACCTAAGTTGTGCAATTCCCAGGCTGCACTCAGACCAGAAATACCTGCACCCACAATAGCAACTTCTACGTGAGAACTCATGGTGATAAACTTTATTTATGCAATATAGTTGATTTATACTACATAGTTGCAACTTTACTTTGCTCTAAGTCATTTGTAATGTTACAAAGTGCACCTAGACTTTTTAACTTTTGACTATAGCCGTCATAACTGCTGATCCACAAAGAATTAGCGCCGCTAAACGATAGCTTCCAGCGAACCCCGCAACAACTGCCTCAGCTGGAGCTGCAGCGACATCTGTACCTGGAGCCAAATTTGCAATCAATGCTCCAAAAACAGTGCCTATGACACAGACTCCTAGGTTAACCCCCAAAGTACGCGATAAAGACAGTAACCCAGACGCAATTCCCAAACGCTCCCGAGGTACTGATCCCATGACAGTACTATCATTAGGCGATCGGAACAAACCTAACCCAGTGCCAAAGATAAAGTAGCGCAGTATATAGTCTTGTTCAGTAGTTTGAGCATCCAAGGTACTAATAGCCAGACAGCCACCAATCATCAGTCCTAACCCAATTAAGCCAATTGAGCGAGAACCAAATTTATCTGAGAGTGTACCTGCTAGTGGGGCAATCAACCCACTGACAACAGGCGACACAGCCAGCAATAACCCCACTTTTGAGGTTGGATAGTGCTTGACTTGCTCTAGAAAGAATGGGGTTATCAGCAGTCCACCAGTCAGGACAATGAATATTAAAGTGCCGTTTAGCAAACCCACACTCAGGCGAGGATTGCCAAACATATCCAACTTTATCAGTGGTTCCTCCAAACGAGCTTCAACTGCTAGAAAACTGACTAGTGCGATCGCCCCAACCAATAGTAACCACAATGCACGACCACTTGTAAAGCCCTCGCTTTGCCCAAAAGTCATACCCAGGGCAAAACTGCTGAGTGTCACCAGCGCTAACAAAGCACCGAGCAAGTCGAAGCGTTGTTTTTCTTGTTTGCGCTCAGTTGTAGGTACCACCCACGTGACAAGCAAACTAGCTATTACGCCCAGTGGAACATTAATTAAGAATAGAATACGCCAGTCAAACCACCCCAGAAGCAGTCCGCCTACTGAAGGACCAAGGGCTATACCAAGGGAAACGACACTACCGATAATCCCAACAGCTCGTCCCCGCTGTGAAGAAGGAAAAACTTCTATAATAATTGCTAAACCAAGTCCAGAGATAAACACACCACCTAGTCCCTGAAGTGCTCGAAAAGCAATCAACCAGTGAATACTAGATGCTACTCCACACAACAGAGAACTCAAGGTAAACACAATAAGTCCCCCCAAGTAGAGATATTTTTTACCCCATATATCCCCTAGGCGAGTCGCTCCCAAGACTAAGCTGGAACTGATGAGTTGGTAGCCTAACACAGCCCACTGCGCCTCAGGAAAACTGCTTTGAAAATACTGAACTAAGGTAGGCAAAGCCACGTTAATAATGCCTACGTCGAGAGTGGACATGAACACCCCAAGACCGACACCGAGCATTACCAACCATCTTTGGGAGGCAGTTTTAGTCTGGGGTTTTGCTTGCAAGTCTGGCACTCTTGAGGCTCCTTATTCTCTAACTTTACGCTTGTTAATTATTTGTATA
Organism: Brasilonema sp. CT11; assembly: GCF_017982655.1. GTDB lineage: Bacteria > Cyanobacteriota > Cyanobacteriia > Cyanobacteriales > Nostocaceae > Brasilonema. The sequence continues at coordinate 21,675 of NZ_JABXYX010000101.1, forward strand.
CGTAACATTATCTAGTGCTACGACACAAAAAAGCCTCTCATACGAGAGGCTAAAACAGAGCAGTCAATAAAAAGTATGAAACTACACTAGGAAAAGTACAGCAATTGCTCCTCCAATAGCAGAGAAGATTCCTGAAACAAGTGCCGTAGTAAATAGCCACCAAGCGGCTGATGCTGCTGCTTTGCGTGTTTCTTCGGCTTGACGCTGTGCTTGAATTTTAACTTCTTCTAAGCGTCGTTGTGCTTCCTGCTGGATGCGTTCTGCCCGTTGCAGTACGTTATTTCGTGCCCGTTCAACTTGGTCGATAATGCGGTTGGCGTCTTCCTCTGAGATATCCTCACGAGAACTCATAACTGCTACTAAAGTCTCGCGGTTGAAAGAAGAGAGGCGATCGCGCAACGCGTCAAACCCTGCTTGTGGGTCATCAAACAATGTGCGAACTTCCCGCTTAATGCCATCGTAATTGAGTTCCGGGCGCTCTAAAGAGTTGAGGTAGTTGCGAATGCGGCCAAAAACTCCATCAACCACATCTTGAATGCCCCGCTGGATATTCCGCACTTGTTCCACGAACTGCTCACGCACTGATATCATGGAATCTGCAATTCGTGCGGCTTCCTCATCACTCAAGTCTTCCCGCAATTTCAGCAAAGTGATAATGGTGGAACGGTCAAATTGAGATAGGCGATCGCCCAGACTTTCAATTCCCACTTGTGGATCACGCAGCAACAGAGAAAGGTCGCGTTTGATACCTTCTGGGTTAAGTTCGTCTTTGCCACTCCTGCGTAAATACTCTTCCAAATATGTTTGGAAATTTTGTACTGTTTGCTGAGTTCTGGTGGCGAGGCGACGGGGTGTACGCACAATGTCACGAATCGAAGTTTGCATCGAATCGATGACTTGATTAACTTGCTCTTCACTCAAGTCCTGACGTTGACTGAGCAACTGGACTAAGGTATCTCTATCAACCTGTGACAAGCGACGGCGCAGTGCGACAGCACCTTCTCTTGGATTTTGAAACAGTGTATTCAAATCCCGCTGAATTCCTTCAGGATTGAGTTCTTGTTTGCCTGTATTTCGCAGGTAGTCTGCTATTGTTGTCGTTACAGAATCGTACTGCTCCTTAGCTTTATCTGCTACGATTTTTGGTGCCTGGCGAATATTACTCCAGTTTTCCTCAACAGTGTTGAGGATTTGATTAGCTTGGTCTTCGCTCAAGTCTTTCCGCTGACTCAGTAATTGTACTAAAGTGTCACGATCAAAACGAGACAAGCGTGCCTTAATTGCACCCACTCCTGCTTGTGGATCATCTAAAAGTGTTTTCAGATCAGCTCGGATGGCGTCGGGATTAAGTTCGTCTTTACCTGTGTTGCGCAGATAAGATTGTAAATTTATCCACAGTGACTCAGCTTGATACTGCGCTTGTTCTGCAAGTCCTTGGGATTCGACTAAAACTTGATTACGCTGTTCTTCCAACTCATCAAGGATTGTATCTGCTTCTTCAGGATAAATATCATTGCGCTCTAGCAGAATTTCCCGCATTTCTTGACGATCAAACTGGGCAAGTCGCCGAGAAAGAGTTTCGTAATCTGCGTCTGAATCTTCCAACAGGGGTTTGAAATCCCGCTGAATACCTTCTGCTGTTAAGTCTGACTTAGGTGTAACCAGTAGATAGCTTTCGACTCGGCGTTGCAAGTCTTGTAGTATCTCTTTTTCTTCCTCTGCGATCACTGCAATTAGCACGTCTTTGCGGGTCAGTTCCAACTGATTTGCAATGCGCTCAATTTCTGCTTGAGTTAGCAGCCCTCTAGTTTTGAGAATACTGACAAAATCACTCCGAGAAAGTCTCTCTAACTCTTGCCGTACTGTTCCTGGATCAGCGGCTGGATCGTAAATCACGTCGCGAAATTCTTGGGCGGCTTTTTCAGAACTCAGTTGCCAAGCATATGTGTTGAGTAAGTAGTTTTCTACATCCGTCCGAATGGGGCTGTAAGCCGGTTTTGGCACGGGAAGACCCAACTTATCGGCTTGTTCAGTGACTTTATCTTTGGCATTTGTGACGGCACCAAGAATTTTTTCGACATCCAAGTCTGACAAATCAGTTCGCCCCAAGACAATACCACTCAATGCGGATACTGCTTGCTGAATTGTCCCCTGAACTGGACCATTAGTTGCTCCTTTTTGGTCACCTTGTTTTCCAGAACGCATTTCTGCCATCAGTTGATCCAGCTTGGCATTGAGTTCATCGTTCTTAGTTTGTCCGGGTGGCAATGATTTGAGATAATTCATCAACTCTGCCAAGCGGTCTTGCTTTGGTTGTTGTTGACCAACTACCTGTTGCCAAACGCCATATAGTGTGTCGGCAATACGGTTGACTTCTCGTTTTGAAAGATCCGTGCGACTGCTGATTAAATCAAGAAACTTCTGGCGGTCTATGTTGCTTAAATCTCCACTACCGGCGATCGCCTTAAGTTGCGGATCATTCAGTAACTTTTCAAATTCACCCCGAATATTGGATAGATCCAGTTCTGGTGGACGGACCATTTCTAAGTAATCTTCTACTTTGTCTCGCAGCGTTCCAGGGTCTACAGCAGTGCCAATTTCCCTGCGTACAGCGGCGGCGGCGGCTTCAGCTGTTGCTACTACTTGGTTATTGACAGCTTTAGCCCCTAACGCCGCGGTCGCTGTCCCCATAATCGCCTGTAAGCCTGAGGTTGCTGAGTTGACCAACGACCCAACTAAAGAACCCACTGTGGTTGAACTCACCCACACTAGCAGTAAGAAGTACGCTCCCCAAATCACCAACCCTAGAATTGCTCCCTGGACTGGAGACCAAGCTGTCAAAAAACTCAGTCTTACCGCTAAAAAACAAGCAATGGCAAGCGCAATAGTCACAGTGATTACTGTCCACAGTCCAACTGCTGTGCCTATTTTGCGAATAGTTCCGCCTAAACTCCCAACTTCTCCATTACCTCCATCTGAATCAGATGAACGACCTAAGTAGGAAATACCTGCAGCAACGGAGAGGTTGGTCAGAACTAATTGCAGGGCAAAAGCCAGGATCACACCAGAGATTAAAGCGAAAAAAAAGTGTGGTCCTAATCCAGAAAAGGCATATGTCTGGTTAATATTTGTTGGCTGGTTATCAACTGGCGCTTGTGCCACCCAAAACAGTGACTTGTACAATGCCAGCATGATGTGCGTACTCTGAAACATCTAAAATCCTTCCTATGTAGCTCAAATCAGTGGGGATGAAAAGTTAAGTGGTAGTAAATATTGTATCTGTTATAATACCCAACTCCTGAGCTTACAATGCTGCAATTCTAGTACTTTTGGCATCTCTCCAAAGTTTGAAAGTTTGCTACAGCGTGGGACAGAAGTTTTTCTACTTAATGACTCAATAACTCAATGAAGTAAGGTAAGTTTTTTTACCCACAATGAAAAATCAGACATTTCACACTTTCTTCTCAAAGTTTTTATCTTTTTTTCTGATTTTTTTAATTTACTTAGAAGCGGTTTTGTTTTTCGTGGGCTACCACAAATTGATGAAGTAAAGTTCAGTTTTTTGTTTGTATTGTTACATTTATTTACAAATATTTTTTTTGGCATCCTCTTGAGGTGGATTTTTCCCAGAAAATACTGTTGTGATAATCGTCCGCAAGAGGTGCTGATAGTTTGTACCCAATGACAGAAAGCACTAGAGGTATGGATAGCTATATTTAAGTTGAGAAACAAATTCAACTTGAATTGAACTTAAACAAGAAAAAATGGAATCTCGTCCTAGCACTGATTTACCACCAATCGCGACAGAATATAACGGCAAAGACCGCAATGCTTTTCTGTTTGGTTTAAACCCCCAAGCGGAACTGTGGAATGGTCGTTTGGCAATGATTGGTTTTCTTGCCTATCTACTTTGGGATTTAGCTGGTTACAGCGTCCTGCGTGATGTTCTGCACTTGATTAGTTACTAGTTATAAATTTTGGGTAGACGTAGAATTTTACGTCTATTAATCAAATATCAACTGAATTTTAGAGGAAAAAACAATGAAAACTCCTGAAACTCGCCCTTCTACCGATGTACCAGCTGTTGCTAAAGCTTACAACGGTGTAGACCGTAACGCTTTTGTATTTGGTTTAAATCCCCAAGCGGAACTGTGGAATGGTCGTTTAGCAATGATTGGTTTTCTGGCTTACTTGCTTTGGGATTTGGCTGGCTACAGTGTCCTGCGTGATGTTCTGCACTTCATCGGCTACTAGTCAGAAATTTTGTAGAAACGTAGAATTTTACGTCTGTTTATCAAATATCAACTGAACTTTTGAGGAAAAAACAATGGCAACTCCTGAAACCCGCCCCTCTACCGACGTACCAGCTGTTCCTAAAGCTTACAACGGTGTAGATCGTAATGCTTTTGTGTTTGGTTTAAACCCCCAAGCTGAACTATGGAATGGTCGCTTGGCAGCAATTGGTTTTCTGGCTTATTTGCTTTGGGATTTGGCTGGCTACAGCGTTCTGCGTGATGTTCTGCACTTCATCGGGTACTAGTCAGAAGTTTTGTACAGACGTAGTATACTACAGCAATCTAAAATCATTCGTGATAAATAAAGTCTCCAACTTGTTGTGAAAAGTCGGAGACTTTGTTTTTCTATTCTCACAGCTTTTGAACAGATTGGTATACATGCTACTAACTACTAAGTACCAGGGTGGGTTTTCCTCAAAGATTGTTCACAGCCAGTAGTCTAACTTGTGTGGCTCAATAAAATTGTAATAATTAGTACAGCTAAAATCAGAATTTTTGAGTCAGGAGGAGGCCGCGCTGTGGGTGGTGAGACCAGTACTCCAGGAGGAAAGCCAGTGCGTTGCCAAGAGTTGTTTGAGCGGTGAGTCCAGCCCCCGTCTTGGTGAACCCCGTAGGGGCGCTTTCCGTCACGTTCAAAGTAGCGTCTGCGCAGGAGTTTGGAATAAGTTATTGATAATTTTTATATGTAATTAAGAGTCCTTAGCTGGTCTTATCACAATTTTATGAGACTAGTGAGTAGTTGGCAAAGCCTAAGATGTTTGCTTTTGAGCAATTTATTCTGTTGATACTCAAAAGCTATATCCTCAGAATAGTTAATAATATTTCTTTATAAACCAGTAGTTGCTTATCACTAACTTTCCTTGTATATTTATTATGCTAGTTAAGAATAAATATCAAGATTTTTATAGCCGAGATCAATAGACGAGTAGCAACCAGCTAACAATTCCACAAAGTAAACGATTTTTCTCCTCTGACTTAGCCCAAAAAGATACAAGCCAACAGGAGCATCTACTTCCAACAAACCATAACCGCTGTACAAAAGACGGGTACAGCGGTTTTACTTTATGAATTTGAGTGCTTTATAGAACCCATTTGACATCTAACAAGAGGCTGCAAGCCTCTTAATCATTAACCTGATGAAGCAGAGGTTGAGTTTGGCCGTAGCACCAGCCAGGGTTCGTTCAAAGTTCTTAACCAGAATTTT
>NZ_JABXYX010000102.1 GCF_017982655.1 Brasilonema sp. CT11
GAGGCAGTAGGGGTTCTAGAATTTCCCATTCTTCATCTGTTAGGCTGCTAGAGTACGGCATGGCTGCTGGATATGGCTTTTGCCGTCACTTTACTTCAATATCGTAAAAGATGTCAAATGGGTTCTATAAAGGATAACTGTAAAGCTGCGAGTTTTCATACTTTTTAGATTTTGATCTCACCCAATTCAATAAGTTATTGCGCGATAAGCCTTTATGCTTAAGCTCCGCTTATCGCCAGCTGATTTTCTTCAATCAGCTCATACCCATTCGCCAACTGCTCTATTGCCTGATCAATCAACTCTACACCTTTGTGCACATCTTCTATCAGGCTCAACTGTCCGCGCAAATCAGCCGCACCAGCGAAGCCTTTTGCATACCAAGTCATATGCTTGCGTGCTTGACGCACTCCCCTGTCACCTTTGTATTCGTACAAAGCTTGTAAATGTTCTCTAGCACATTCCAAACGCTGAATTGGTGTAGGTGATGGTAATTCTTCCCCAGTTTTCAGGAAGTAATCAATTTCTCCTGCCAAAAACGGATAGCCCAAAGTTCCACGGGAACACATCACCCCGTCAGCACCTGTTTGTTCCAAACACTTCACCGCCGCTTCAACCGAGAAAATATCCCCATTACCAATCACTGGAATATCAAGAACTTCCTTAACGCGAGCAATCCATTCCCAACGCGCATTGCCATTGTAACCTTGGGCGCGGGTACGTCCGTGTACCGTAATCATTTGCGCCCCTGCATCTTGCATCCGCTTGGCAAAGTCGAGAATTGTGATTTCCTTGTCACTCCAACCTATACGGGTTTTCACTGTTACAGGCACATCAACTGCCTTCACAACTTCCCTAACGATTGCCTCAGCGACTTCCGGCTGACGTAACAGCGAAGAACCACCACCATTTTTGGTAATTTTATTTACCGGGCAACCCATATTGATATCAACTGTATCAGCTCCTTCCTCAACCGCCTTTACCGCTGCTTCGGCAAGAAAATCTGGACGACAGTCAAACAACTGAATACTAATTGGTCGCTCGTTACGGTCTACCTCCATGATTTTCGGCAACTGTTTGACATAGTGCAATCCCGTTGCGTTCACCATCTCCGTGTACATCATCGACTCAGGTGCATAGCGACGCACCAACCGACGAAAGACCATATCCGTCACGCCAGACAAGGGTGACTGGAGAACTCGGCTTTTCACCTCAAAAGAACCAATTTTTAGAGGAGTCGAAAGTTTGGCTTTTAGGTCAGGAGATAGCGTAACCATATATGATGTCGAGGCGTACAAGCTTTTCTATTCTACTAAGCTGTGGGCTAAAACAGCCCTAAGTAAATCGCTTGTGATAACTCAAGATTGATAGCAAAAGTACTGCTTTGACGGCAAACACCACATTAACGATACGGTTCACCCGAATTACTCCTAGTATTAATTCTCATACATTAGACAAAGTGAAAGCAAATTCAGTCTATGAACAAACAAGAAAAACTTTTGAGGCTTAACCGCCCTAACCAAGGTTCGGAAAACCACCCTTCATTGACTGGCTACACAGGCTCAGTATATATATCAGCAGTAAATTAAACCAAAGGTATTCATGCTGAACTGGCTGCTTTCTAAATCCAGTTGGTTCAAAAATTTTGTCCTTTATACTCTCATTCATTTTTTTTGTAGTTCTTTTGTAGTTATACGGAGCCAGCACCTACAATGGCAAAAGTAGTTGGAATTGACTTAGGTACGACAAACTCTTGCGTAGCAGTTATGGAAGGTGGGAAACCCACAGTTATTGCTAACGCGGAAGGTTTTCGGACAACACCTTCAGTTGTTGCGTTTGCAAAAAATGGTGATCGGCTGGTTGGTCAAATCGCCAAACGCCAAGCGGTGATGAACCCCGAAAACACCTTTTATTCTGTAAAACGTTTTATTGGTCGTAAATACGACGAAATTACGCACGAAGCGACTGAAGTTTCTTACAAAGTTCAGCGCGACACCAACGGTAATGTTAAACTGGAGTCCCCGCAAGTCGGCAAACCTTTTGCTCCAGAAGAAATTTCGGCACAAGTTCTCCGTAAGCTTGTAGAAGATGCAAGCAAGTACATTGGTGAAACTGTCACCCAAGCTGTGATCACCGTTCCCGCATACTTCAACGACTCTCAACGGCAAGCGACTAAAGACGCTGGTAAGATTGCTGGTATTGAAGTTCTGCGGATTATCAACGAACCTACTGCTGCTTCTCTGGCATACGGTTTCGACAAGAAGAGCAACGAAACGATTCTCGTCTTTGACCTTGGTGGTGGTACATTCGACGTATCGATCCTAGAAGTTGGCGACGGTGTATTTGAAGTGTTAGCAACTTCTGGTGATACTCACCTTGGTGGTGACGACTTCGACAAGAAAATCGTTGACTTCTTAGCTGAACAGTTCAAAAAAGACGAAGGTATTGACCTCCGCAGAGACAAACAAGCTTTACAACGTCTGACTGAAGCTGGAGAAAAAGCGAAAATTGAACTTTCTAGCGTCACCCAAGCGGAAATCAACCTGCCATTTGTGACTGCGACCCAAGATGGTCCCAAGCACTTGGATACAACGCTGACTCGCGCCAAGTTTGAAGAACTTTGCGCCGACTTAATTGATCGTTGCCGAATTCCTGTTGAGAACGCGCTACGCGATGCCAAACTAAGCAAGAACGATATAGATGAAGTTGTCTTAGTTGGTGGTTCTACCCGTATTCCTGCAGTCCAACAAGTGGTGAAGCGGGTGTTGGATAAAGATCCAAACCAAAGCGTTAACCCTGATGAAGTTGTGGCAGTTGGTGCAGCAATTCAAGCGGGTGTCCTTGGTGGTGATGTTACTGGTATCTTGCTGTTAGACGTAACACCACTGTCCTTGGGTGTAGAAACCTTAGGCGGTGTTATGACTAAGATTATTCCTCGCAACACCACAATTCCTACCAAGAAGTCAGAAGTCTTCTCCACCGCTGTGGATGGTCAAACCAACGTGGAAATCCACGTCCTCCAAGGCGAACGCGAGATGTCAAACGACAATAAGAGCTTGGGTACTTTCCGTCTAGATGGAATTCCCCCAGCACCACGTGGTGTACCTCAAATTGAGGTGGTCTTCGATATTGACGCCAACGGTATTCTCAACGTTACCGCTAAGGACAAAGGTACTGGTAAGGAGCAATCCATCAGTATTACTGGTGCTTCTACCTTGGATAAATCTGACGTTGATCGGATGGTTAGAGAAGCTGAACAAAATGCTTCAACTGACAAAGACCGTCGTGAGAAAATCGACCGCAAAAACCAAGCCGACTCTTTGGCATATCAAGCCGAGAAGCAGTTGCAAGATTTAGGTGACAAAGTTCCCGCTGCTGATAAGACCAAGGTAGAAGGTTTAGTAAAAGACCTGCGCGACGCCGTTTCTAAGGAAGACGACGAGCAAATCAAGAAGGTTATGCCAGAACTGCAACAAGCGCTGTTTGCTGTTGGTAGTAATCTCTATCAACAAGCGGGTGGTGCTGAAGCTTCTGCAAGCGCTGGCGCTAACACCTCTGGTGGTGGTCCTTCCTCCTCTTCTGGCACTAGCACTGGTGATGATGTGATTGACGCTGATTTCACTGAATCTAAGTAGATATTCTTCGGGTGGGGACTACCCACCTGATAATTAAGATTCCCATCCAGAATGATTCTTGGATGGGAATTTTTTTGTAAAGATAATGTCAAGTTGGGTTTGTAGTACAAGTCGGAAGTTGGAAGTCGGAAGTTGGAAGTCAATTGCGAGGGCACGCACTCGCCTTCGCGGCAGACAAAAGTTTTTCGTTTGTCAGTAACCTCGTGTTTTTATCTAGCCTGTTATAGTTCCATCAGTCATAGACAAATATAAACAGCCGTTTGATTTACGGCTTAGATCCAAGTAACCACGAAACGCTTTTAGAGCGCAGGATGTTAGTTATTAGGCACAGTAGTAGCATGTACTTCCACACATTTTCTATGCCTCGACAGTTAATAACCGAATGAATCGACACTACTTGAATTGTTGTTTGAAGTCAAACCTCAAACATTTTAACGTTATTTTCCGATGTTATTATACCATATTTTGCTATTAATATCTGCAAATGTATGAAATTTTTATAATACGTACTCTGTGCGACAAACGCATTTATTGGGAAAACTATTAACGTCAGATATTGCAACCAAGCTAAATAATCCTATCGATAATTGACTGAGTTCACTGAATAAGGTAACTGCTGGCAAGTGGTTAACAATTTGTTCAGTTCTTAATACTGAGTTAAAGAGAGTATGAATTAGCTTTTTTACACAAATATTGGAAATAAAATAGGAATCAATACTGGGTATGTATTGGATGAAAAAAATTATTTATTTTGTTATTCTGTTTTATTGTTTATTTTTAGGTATACCACCTTCTAGTGCTCAGTCAAAAGCTTTAAAGGTGTCTGAAGGTGGACGCTTTGCTGACAACCCAAGTGAGGGACAAGAAGAAAGAGCAGCAAAAGAGGAAAAGAGTAACAGAGTCGGGGAAACTTCTCTTGTTCCCTCATTCGTCTTGTGGTCATCGCAGTCACCTCAATCAAAATCAGAGAATGTTGCTTTTTTGGAGAAACAGGGGTTATCAAAAGAGCAAGTCTGGGTGATTGATGGAAGGCAAGAAGCACAGCACGAGTCTTTTACTTGGGTTGTTGAAGATAATAAAAAAGTTGAACAACCTTTTTTACAAGTAGAGAAGATTGCAGAGAACCCGATTAAGCCAGAGGAAAAAACTGAGGCTATTGCCAAACCATCAAAAAAGGAGGAATTAGAGGCGTTTGATAAAGTTGTCAAAGATGCTGAAATCCTACCAGGGCTGTTTAATTTGTATCGAGACAAGGAAAAGAATAAAATTTATCTAGAAATAAAACCAGAACAACTCAAGAAAAATTATTTAGCCACAGGAACGTTAGAATCTGGGATTGGTGAAGCTGGAATCTACAGTGGAATGCCATTGCACGATTTTTTGTTTTACTTTCAGCGGGTGAATAATAAATTGCAATTTGTGGTTCGCAATGTGAATTTTAGGACACGTGAAGGAGATCCACAAGAGCGATCGCTCGCCCGATCTTTTAGTGACTCAGTTCTCTACTCAGTATCCATTAAAAGTATTCATCCAGTACGCAAAACAATTCTCATCGACTTGGGAGATCTACTACTAACAGATTTAGCTGGATTATCTCTTAGTTTAGGAGTTACGCCAGCGACAGATAAATCCTATTTTGGGACTGCTAAAGCTTTTCCCCTAAATATGGAAATTGAGTCAGTGTTGAACTTCACTAACACTCGTGCCAATAGTGATAAACTGCGTTTTGGTGGTACATTAGCAGACCTTCGAGGCTTTAGCTTGCGGGTTCATTACAGTCTGTCCCAACTTCCAGAAAACAATTATCGACCACGTTTAGCCGATGAGCGTGTTGGCTATTTTATCACCGCCTACCAAGATATATCTAACGATGAGCACAGAGATCCATTTGTCCGCTACATCAACCGTTGGAATTTAGAAAAGCAAAATCCTAGCGCAGCCCTTTCTCCACCGAAAAAACCAATTATCTTCTGGATTGATAACGCAGTACCCCTAGAATACCGCGATGCAATCAAAGAAGGTGTGCTGCTGTGGAATAAAGCCTTTGAAAAAGCAGGATTCAAAGATGCGATTCAAGTACAGCAAATGCCGGATAATGCAACATGGGACCCAGCAGATATACGCTACAACACAATTCGCTGGATTAACACAGTAGATGGATATTTCGCTATGGGACCATCCCGTGTTAACCCATTGACTGGAGAAATTTTAGCTGCAGACATTCTGGTAGATGGCAGTTTTATCCGGGCACTCAAGAATGATTATTCTAGAGTTGGACAGTTCAACCAAACACAAAATCAGACCTCGCTATCTGCGTTGATGCAAAATAACCTGCTTTGCACCAATAAAACACAGGCAGAAAGTAGCGATACTTCCGTTGAGAGTGTGGAAATGGAGGGGTTAGCGAATCGTTTATCAAAACTGGCAGGTCAGTATGACCTTTGCTATGGTATGGAAGCTGCTAACCAATTTGCTTACGGTTCAATGGCAATGAAGCTTTTGCAAAACAGCCCGCCAAGTCGTGAGCAAATGAAAGATTATATTCATCAATATTTACGCTTAATTATTGCACATGAAGTGGGACACACCTTGGGGTTGAGGCATAACTTCCGTGGTAGTACAATGCTTACTCCCCAAGAGATCAACAATCCGGATATCACTCGCCGCAAGGGTATGATTTCGTCAGTGATGGACTATATTCCACCAAATCTTGCACCCCGAGGTACCAAGCAGGGAGATTATTTCCCTCAGATGATCGGACCTTATGATGAGTGGGCAATTCAATACGGATACGCACCAATTCCAGCCGCAACTCCTGCAGCAGAAAAACCATTTTTGGATAAAATTGCTCAGCAATCTGACAAACCTGAGTTAAGTTATTCCACAGATGAAGATATGTTTGACCTTGATCCAACTGTTAACGCATGGGATGACACCAGTAATGTGCTGGTCTATTCTCATTGGCAGTTGGATAATGCATTGGTTATGTGGCAACGTCTCAACAAGGTTGAGCTTTTGTCTGGCGAGAGTTTCAGCGATGTGAAGGAACAGTTTGGTACAGTCTTCGACCAGTATTTTAAAAATATTTACTATATTACAAAATACATAGGTGGTCAATCTTTCTACAGAGTTCAACCTGGTGACCCTCAAGGAAAATTACCATTTAAACCTGTGCCTGTGGAAGAACAACGGCAGGCGTTAAATCTTGTACAAAAGTATGTATTCGCTGAAGATGCTCTGAGTTTTCCCCCAGAATTGCTGAATAAATTAGCACCTTCGCGTTGGCGACATTGGGGGAGTTCTCCGCGAACTGGTCGTTTGGACTTTCCAATTCATGATTGGGTATTGTATATGCAGAGTTCGGTATTGTGGGATTTGCTGTCAAGCGATCGCCTTTCCCGTCTCAAGGATATCGAACTCAAAACTGCTCGCGATCAAGCCCTAACTCTACCAGAACTATTTGATACATTACAAAACGATATTTGGACTGAGGTAGTGAAACCAAATGGCAAGCCCATCGTTATATCTAGTTTGCGTAGAGGCTTGCAGCGGCAATATGTTGACAAATTGACTGCGATGGTTTTACGCAAAGAACGTGTCCCAGAAGATGCTCGTTCACTAGCTTGGTATAAACTCAAACAGCTAAATGAAAAGCTGGATGGACTGAGTTCAAATGACGAGTACACCAAAGCACATTTGCTAGAAACACGCGATCGCATTAATAAAATCTTGAACGCCGAAGTGCAAGCGAATTAGGAAAATTTGTGTCAAAGATAGCTCGCGATATCATCTTATTACTTATAGTTTGTCAATTACTTTATACAAATGGCAATTTACCAAGTCTGAGTTCTTACAGTAATGACTTATTAATGGGAAATGACTCTAATTGGTTGAAATCTGAGATGGAACTTGTTTTTTTTCCAAAGAAGCAGTCTGATATCAGCAAGGGAAGTTTCCAAGATATGCTGGAAGCACTTGCGGTTCGTGAAACAGGGCTATTATCAGGAAATCCTAATCAGTACCAATTTGAAAACACACTCTCATTTCTTGGTAAGTATCAATTCGGAGAAATCCTGCTGATACGTCTTGGTTACTACAAAGCCGACGTTTATTATGGACATGGTGCTGACAAGAATGACTGGCGAGGTACATGGACAAAAAAGAATGGTATTGATAGCAAATTAAAGTTTCTCAATTCCCCTAATGTTCAAGAAGAAGCCATTCGTGAGGCTTTTAGGGTGTATTGGAAGGATATCAACGATATCCTCACTCAGCAAGGTAAGTCTGTAAATAATTACCTTGGTCAGAAAAAAACGTTTAATTATAAAGGAAAGTCAAAAACAATCACAGTTACCCTTTCTGGCATAATAGCCGGGGCACACCTGAGAGGTCCTGATCAAGTGGTAGATCTTCTTGTAAAAGGGAAAGTCTCTTACGACGAATTTGGCACTTCTATTCTTGAATATATGGAGACATTTGGGGGTTATGACATGAGGATAGAAGATTTATGAATTTTTGCCAAAAAAGTATTCAGAACGAGCTGCACCCTTGCACTCTACAGAACTCAGAATAGTTGCTCCAATAGCTGATCACGAGTTAGACCGAAACGCTCCGCAACTTCTCGTAATATAGCATTTAGCGTAGCGATCTTTAGCGGATCGTGGGCAGGAATGGTGATATGGTGTTCGCCTTAAAGTTGAGTAGTTAAGCGAATATGACTACCAGTTTGTCGATCTACCGCATAACCAAAAATGGCTAATGCCTTAACCAAATCCTCACCCGACAAATCTCGCGGTAGCTTCACGATGCAATAACCTCATCCCGAACAAAATGTAACCGAATTACTTTTGGACGGGTATCCTCATCAGGAAAATGACATCGAACAGCATCACGAACCATTTCTTTTAAAGTCGTCATGTCCGAAGCCTGGGTGAAAATTGGTTCACCCAGCGCGGTTGCCACATAACCACCTTCAGAGTCTTCTTCAATCAGAAATACAATCTCTGACGTTGTGTTTTTCACTAATTATTCTGTCAGTAGCTAGTTACAACAATAATTTTACAGTAAATTCCATTTTCACTCACAACCTACAACAGCAACCTTCAGGTGAATGTCATTCTGTTAATGTAGCTCCTACAATCTCAGGATTCGAGAATAATTTCTCTTGTTTTATTTTTGCAAAATTGGGATGCTCCCTCAAATTTTCTCGTTGCATTTCCCAAGCGAGGGTAGTGAAAACTATTTGATCTAAGTCGTTATATTTGGGCTTCCAACCTAGAACTTTGTGAATTTTATCTGCACAAGCTGTAACGCAAGCCGGATCACCAAGACGACGTTCTAATTCAATGACGGAGAAATCTACTCCAGAAATTGCCTTCACCCTTTCGATCACCTGTCGGACGCTGTAACCCTGTCCATAGCCACAGTTAAATATTTGGCTATCATTACCCTGTTCAAGATAACGCAAAGCATCAAGATGTGCCGTTGCTAAGTCCTCGACGTGAATGTAGTCGCGAATCCCTGTTCCATCTGGTGTGGGAAAATCAGTACCAAAAATTCGCACTTCCGGCTTGCGTTGGAGTACTGCATCACAGGTGACTTTTATTAAGTGAGTAGCTTTTGGCGACATTGAGCCTTGTCGTCCTTGAGGATCTGCGCCTGCAACATTAAAGTAACGGAGAATGACGTACCGCAGAGGGCTGACTGCTCCATAGTCTTGGAGAATCCACTCGCTCATTAATTTTGAGCGTCCATAGGGATTAATCGGTTGTGTAGGAGTAGATTCAGTAACTGGAATTTCCTTTGGTTCTCCATAGACTGCTGCTGTACTGGAAAAGATGAACTGGTTGACGCTCATCGCACTACAGCAACGGAGTAAGTTTAAGGTATTGCATGTGTTGTTGGCGTAATAATCAAGGGGATGAGCTACTGACTCTGGGACAATCAGACTGGCCGCAAAATGCAGCACTGCACTAAATTGATGCTTGGCAAAGACTTGGTAAAGATGATCAATGTCGGCTAAATCGCCAATGATCAACTCACCATGCAGGACTGCTTTTGCCGAACCTGTAGAGCAATTGTCATAAACTACGACATCATAGCCAGCTTCACCCAGCTGGCGTACGACGTGGGAGCCAATGTAGCCTGCACCTCCAGTGACTAACACTTTCTTGTTCATCTGCCTTTACCCAGTAAAACGACTCGAATAGTCTTAAAGAAAATTGCCAAATCTAACCACAGAGAATAATTCTTGATGTAGTAAAGGTCATATGACAGCTTTTCGTAAGCATCCTCAATGGATGCTCCATAGGGATAGATAACCTGTGCCCAACCTGTAATTCCAGGTTTGACTAAGTAACGAATATCGTAATAAGGGATTGCTTCTCTGAGCTTGTCATCGAACTCTGGGCGCTCTGGACGAGGACCAATCAGACTCATGTCCCCCCAGAGTACATTCCATAGTTGAGGCAGTTCATCAATTCGTACCAGACGTAACCAGTATCCTACCCTGGTTATACGAGGATCTCGTTGACTTGCCCACTGTGCTCCTCGTTTCTCCGCATCTTGATACATAGAGCGGAACTTGTAAACCCTAAATGCTTTGCCGTGTAGTCCTGTTCGTAACTGACTGTAGAAAACTGGACCTCGACTATCTAATTTAATTGCTAGTGCAGCAATTAACATGAGTGGTAACAGGAGCATCAGTAGCAATGCCGTTGAAATTATGTCTACTAAACGCTTCAACTTTAAATTGATACTATCAGACATCAGGTAAAAGCCTGCATTAAAAGTAAACCATCTATCTTGCAGTAAGGAGGACGGAAGTTTATACCACAGCTTTTCATAACAATCTGGCAGTCTATAAACTGGAGTTCCTTGCAGTCGCAATTGCATCAATTGCTGCACTTGTGTATCAGATAATTTTACTTCCGTTTCTACCAAGACTCCTGACCAGGACTGGGAACTCCAGTTAGAGAAGTCTGAAAGATTTCCTACATAATTAACGCGATCTGCTAACTGAGTTGTATCTTCGGTGTTGTCACACAAAAGAACTAAGCGTCCGAAAGGATTAGCCTGTAAAAAGTCTCGTGCAAATTTGACAGTGCTCTCTCCTACACCTAGAATTAGCCAACAAACTTGCTGAGCGTGCGATCGCACCAAGTTAACTGCCCATATACGTAACATCACAGCCCAGATAGTAAATATTCCTAGAGTTGGTAGCACAACGCTTCGTCTTAAAAGGGGATTGTACTTCCAAGCATTAGTTAGGTAAATGAAGGCAGCAATGACTCCAGCAATGAAGATATTACATATGATGATCCGAGCTGGAACTCGCAAACCTGCAATTTGGCTATCTGGTTTGTAGGTGTCTGCCAAGTAAAGTCCTGAAAGAACTAATAGGACTAATCCATAACAAAAGGGATTCAATCCATGAAAAAAAGAGTTTGTTCTCAACCAGCAAGTAAATTCCAAACAGATAACCAAGCCAAGGATGTCTCCTGCTAAAAGCAGAACATTGAGATAATGGTTTATCTTTAATGGCTTGGTGTTCGTTAAAGGTTTGAAGTAAGTTTGAGTCATACGCATTGATGTGTGTGGGTTGTTTTTTTACATCGGTGCGCTTGCTTTTGTTGCCAAATCTCATAGCAACGCTAATAGCTAAATAAGTTGGAAACAGAAGTATTTGGTAGTATATCCCCTGATTATTTTTCTTGAACTAGTAAGCTGTTTCACATAAAAGTTGTTTGATCTTTTATTAAGCAAGTAAAGAGATAATCTTGACGTCTTGACTTTGACCGCAATGCTATCGCTGCCTACGGCACGCTGCGCTAACAAGGGCATGCTTTTGAACGGCATTTGCACTAAACCAGAGAACCTCCAAAGGTTCACTGCTGCTTCCCATTGACAATCTTCACGGGGTTTGTGTGCAATCCCTGTGTTTTAGCTTATCTTGCTTCCCTACACTAATAATGTTGATCTCTCTCTATTAGCCAACTTTCAGTCTTAGGCGATGTCCACAATTCGGGTAGGTATGGTTGCTATGGTAACCATACCACAACGCTGTCAAAATGTAACGACTTATACACAAATTACGTATTTATCTATATGATTGCAACACAAGGAAGCAATATCTCAAAGCCTTATTTTTCGTAATAAGTGCGTAATATGATGTCCGGCAAATCACCCTTAATATGTCATTGCGAGTGGAACGAAGTGAAACGACGCAATCGCGAGATTTTGGGATTGCTTCCCTTCGGTCGCAATGACGGTTCTTTGAACGGACATGATATAAGTCCTAAAGACAAAGCTGTATACAAAATTGCTATTTAGATAAGTACTGCTTTCCCTGGTTCAGCAACAATACAAGCGCATACACTGAACTAACAGTTATTTTTTATGACTAAATAAATTTAGTCAGCATCTATACAAAAAAATGACAAAAAAATGCACAGTATATTATAGTTTTTACACCTTTCGCTAAAAGCTTCATTTTAAAATTTTTAACGTTGTAGGTGGAGTATTGCTCTCGCTTTGCAAGCATTACTTTGTTCAGGCAAATTTAGTACGTTTACCATAAGAGTAATTTATCAGGAGATCTTATTCTTTGATAAAAAGAATACAAGATTCACTTTTTCTTTAAGAATTTATGAAAAAAATGAATTTAGCGTAAACTTTGACGAATAAGTCTGTGGATTTTACGGATAGATTTGAATAAAGGAGAAAACAGTTATTAGTAGGGTAATCACATCGTTATGATGTCAATTCCCTAAATCTTTATTAACCTTTGTTTAAAAAATCATGAAAAAAATGAATTTAGCGAAAAAAAATACTAACAAATATGTGGATTTTACGGGTACGATTTGAATAAAAGAGAAAACAGTTAGTAGGGTAATCACATTGTTATGATGTCAATTCCCTAAATCTTTGTCATTGCAAGTGAAACGTAAGCGCAAAGCGCACGCTAAGAGCGAACACGCAGCGTGTTCCCTTGGGACTCAGTGGAACGTAAGCGCAAAGCCACGCTAAGAGCCTAAGCGCAAAGCGCACGCAATCATGCGTTAGCCGTAAGCATACGCGCAGCCAGTCCCTTTGGGACTGGTGCAATTCGCTTGCGGTTTGGAGAACTTTACTTTCTGTTACATAGTTAGGTTTTTTTCACTGACTTACTTACACCTGTGACTCTTAACTTGCTTATTTGCTATGCCTTCTGACCAAGAAGACCAAAACTCCTTAGATTTGCAACAATACTCGCTGATTTTTAAAAGGCGTTGGCTAGTCATAGCTACAGTGGCTGGCTCAGTCTTTGGATTGTCAGGTTTAGCCGCTTTCAGACAAAAACCCATTTATGAAGCAGAAGGCAAGCTGCTTTTTAATAAAACTGATCGCGTTTCTTCGCTGACAAGTCCCTCAGCATCAGTTGGAGAGTTAAGCGGTGTGACTCAACTAAGCAGCCCATTGGATACAGAAGCAGAGGTAATTCGTTCTAACCCGATAGTTGAGAAAACCATCACTAGCCTCAAGCTGACAGATAAGCAAGGAACACCCCTAGAAATAGATGAGTTTCTCACAAAACTCAAGGTTAAGAGCGTAAAGGGTACGGACATCTTATCGATTTCTTACAACAGTCGCGATCCACAAGAAGCCGCAGATGTTGTGAATTCGCTGATGAGATATTACTTGGAGAACAATATTAGCGTCAATCAAACCCAAGCAACAGCTGCAAAGAGATTTTTGAGCAAGCAATTGCCTGAGATTGAGGGAAGGGTAGTAAGAGCAGAGGCAGGTTTGCGTCGGTTTAAAGAAGAAAACAAAGTAGTTGCTTTAGATCAAGAAGCTACCACAGGTGTGGAAAGACTTACAGCTTTATCAGACCAGATTACCCAGGCTCAGTCAAATTTGGTAGATGCCGAGACTCGCTCACAACTTCTGCAACGTCAATTGAAATTGAATTCGCAGCAAGCTGTGGATATGGGCAATTTAAGCCAATCAAAAGCTGTGCAGCAGGTGCTAACAGAATACCAGCAGGTAGAAAACGAGTTAGCGGTGGCACAGACTCGTTATACAAATGAACATCCTCAGATCGCTAATTTGATGGCAAAAGCAGCAGCCCTAAGAAAGCAGTTAGAGGTGAGAGTTGACGAAAATGTTGGCAAGCAACCTGTGTCTGAGCAGAATTTGCAGATGGGAGAACTCAAACAAAGCTTAACTGCTCAGCTGGTGCAGTCGGATGTAGAACGTTCAGCACTAGCCAACCGAGTCACGGTTTTGAAGAATGCATACAAACTTTCGCAAGAACGCTTGAGTGTCTTACCTCTACTGCAACAAAGACAGCAACAGCTAGAGCGACAGTTGCAAGTAGCTAGAACAACTTATGAAGAATTGTTGAAGCGATCGCAAGAAGTGGAGATAGTAGTAAATCAAAATGTCGGCAACGCAAGAGTGGTATCTGCGGCTTTACTTCCCAATAAGGCTATTTCGCCAAAAATTGCATTCAAACTCGCGCTTGGTGGATTTTTGGGAATTTTGCTGGGTGTAGGGATAGCTTTGATATTGGAAGCTATGGATCAATCCCTGAAAACTCTTGAACAAGCCCAACAGCTATTTGGTTATCCTTTACTAAATACAATTCCTTACTTTGGTCAAAAAGCGAAGGGTGGTAAAGAGTCTTTAGTAGAACTGCCAGTCAGAGATAATCCTCATTCCCTAGCAAGTTCAGCCTTTGAGATGCTTCAGACGAACTTGGACTTTAGCATCTCTGATAAACCACTGAAAATAATTGCCGTGGTTAGTTCAACTCCAGGTGAAGGTAGGTCATTTGTGGCAGCTAACCTAGCAGTAGCCAAGGCACATATGGGACGCAGGGTGCTGTTAATAGATGCAGATATGCGTCACTCTTATCAACAGGAAATCTGGAAATTATCTAACCCAATCGGATTAAGTAATGTTCTAGTCGGTCAAGCAGAATTTAAGAGCACTACCCAAGAAGTATTGGTTAACTTGGATGTGCTAACCGTTGGCACAATTCCACCTAACCCAGCAGCATTACTAAACTCCCAGCGCATGGCGTCGTTGATCCAAGAGGCAGCTAGAGACTATGACTGTGTAATTATTGATACTCCTGCTTTAAGTTTGTTTGGTGATGCGTTGATATTAAGCAAGATGGCAGATGGGATATTGCTGGTTGTACGTCCGGGAGTGCTTGACTCGACCGTTGCCAAGAACACGAAGACGATGCTAGAGCAATCGCGATCGCACGTTTTGGGAATGGTGGTGAATGCGGTTACGGCTGTGAGTGGTTATAGTTACTACTCTTCTAAGGAGTATTACCAAAATAATGGAAACGGGAATAGAGAGATGAAGTTGCCAAAAATTCGGGTGTCCTGAAGTTTATTTATTAATTGACTTCTGATATGGCAAAAGTGTCATTGGCGGGTTTTCACCCTTTGGATAATGATTAGAGCAAGGAGTGTGATAGTAACGAAATGAGTGCAATTACTCGCTTAATTAAGAGTGGTATTTGGTTAAGCCTAGCCAATATTATTTCCAAGTTGACAAGTGCTTTAGCTTTGCCTATCTTAGCGAGACTACTAGGTCCTCAATCTCTGGGAATTTACAATATTGTTATTTCATTAGCGCAGACAGTTCAAGGGTTCTCTGGTCTGGGTGTAGAAATTGCGCTACAGCGTAATGGTGCCAAACATCAAACAATTGGATCGGAGGCAATTGGACGGCTGTTTGGTGTTGCTTTTACGCTGATTTGTTCTGTTAATGCTGTTATGGGTTTAGGAGTTTGGCTTTTCCGCCAACCACTGGCTGAACATTGGTTGACAGAAGCCGATGTTGCACCTTGGTTGAGTGTAGCCGCTATCTTAATTGGATTACAGCCTCTGGGTAATATTCCTTTACTCTTTCTCGTAGGATTACAAGATTTCCGAGCTTATGCCATTCGGTCATCTCTAGGATTGATCGTCGGTAACACTGTAACTCTATTATCTGCATGGCAGTTTGGTTTGAGAGGAGCAATTGGAGGGCTAATTCTATCCGCAGTTCTTCAGATTGTTTGGAGCTATTTGATTGTGAAACCAGTGCTTCAAGCTAAAGCAATTCGCTTGCGCTTTGACCACTTTTGGCAAGAAGTCCGCTCTATTCTTAAATTTGGTTTGCCTTACTACCTTGGAACAAATCTTTTGTCCAGTTTGATCAGCCTGCCGTTGATGGGATTAGTGAGCCATTATAGTGGCTTAGAGAGTTTAGGATATTTACGAGCAGCGCAAAATATGGGATCACTGGTTGGGTTTATTCCATTAGCAATTGCTCCAGCCGTCATTTCCCATCTATCTGCTAGTTCCACAAACGAAGGCCAGCATGGATATCTCAAATCTGTACATCTCAGAAGTGTATGGATTCTGCTTTTACTTTCATCAAGTACGATCTGTTTAGTTTTACCTAGTCTCATGACTTGGTTGTTTGGAACTGACTATCAACCAGCAATCATCCTAGCTTGGTTATTCCTGTGGGGAAGTGTACTAACAGGGATAACCGCAGTCTCAATCCAGTACTTAGTAGTAGATGGCAAAACAGCCAGAGTAGGGTGGGGGAGTACCATCGGTGCACTATTCTGGGTTTTACCTGCACTAGTTCTAATTCCTCGGTATGGTGCATTAGGCTTATTGATGAGTTACATAATCTCTAGCGTCGTTGAAGTGCTGGTACTGGTGTATCCAGCAATTGCTAATGTTAAATCAGAAGATTTATTACTACTAAGAAATCTAATGGGTTTAAGTGCTTTCTTATTCTTATGGACATTAATTGTTTTTCTGCTGCATCTCAGTAATCTTTTAACATATTTGCTATCACTAGCAATAGCAATGGTAGCCGTTTTGTTTATTTTTATGTATGTTCTTCATTCTTCTGAACAACTTAAAGTGAAAAAGACTTTGCGGCTTCTGGCAATTCGAGTTGGTTTGTAACAGTTATATTTTACAGGTTTAGTTCAACGAAAAAGCGCGATATGTACAATTTTGCAGAAAAATTGAATAAGCAGTTAAAGGCTTGGGTTAACGAAAGTCCTTCGACCAGAAATATTAATCTTATTTGGTATCTAATACGCCAGAACGGTCTGAAGAAAATATTATCTAGTTATTATTATGATAATATCTTTTATGAGGAACATTTGGGTCTAAAATCAGGCTACGAAAAGTTCGCAGAAATTATCTTTGACCAAATAGATTTCAAATCAGTTTGTGACTTTGGATGCGGTAATGGTTTGTTACTTAAGTATCTATTTGATAGAGGCATACAGGAGATCAGAGGGGTAGATGGTTCTCCTTTTATTTTAAATTTTGTTGCCCCTGCTATTCGCGATAATATCTCGATTCTTGATTTAAAAGACGATCAAGATTTAGGCAGTTATGATCTAGTTATCTCAACAGAAGTAGCAGAGCATATTCCTAAAACAAAATCAGGAGCATTTGTTCGCAATATAAGTCGTAGTGCCTTGAAGATAATTATCTTCACTGCCGCCCACCCTGGTCAGTGGGGAGATGGTCACATTAATTGTCAACCACGTAGTTTCTGGATAAAACTCTTTGAAAAAGAAGGTTGGGTATATAACGAACCCAAAACCAAAGTGTTTATTGATCTTCTGAAATCAAAACAAGAAATTAAGGCAACAATTCCTTGGATTATTGACAATATAATGTTATTTGATAAACCTTAAAAAATCGGATAAATGAACAATATGAATATAGATAGATTTCACATTATTGTTTTTAATCATGAACGTGTCTGCTCTTTTTTAGACAATTTTGGCAAGATTATAAACTTTGATCCAGAGCAAGACAAAATATTTATCATTGATTGTTCAGCAAAAGATAAATTGCAATACAAAGAAGTTACTGATTTTTCTCAAAAACATGGATGGGCATTGGGAGAACAAATTCACTTTATTCGCCGGAAAAATTGGGGAATTGATCAAGGGGCTAGAATTGATTATTTCAGCCTTTTACATCAATCAGTTATGAAACCTAAATATATTTGGCAATTTCAAGAACATTACCTTGATTTGAGATCTTTTTGGAGTATTTGGAAAGAGGGGACTTATAATGTTGATGGCAAATATTTTGGTGGTCAAATCAAAGGAGATGTGATCCCAAATGAATTAGTTATTGACCTGAATGTATGTGAGAAAATATATGAAACGCATCCTCAAGTTTCAGTAATCTATGCAGATCGCTTAAAAATAGGAATTTTCCCCTATACAAATAGTGATTTTTTTTATCTTGATGGAGCTAACTTTTCTATTCGTACTTCTTATGCGCTTCAGGCTTTCGATCAAAACCTGTTAGAAAATTGCAAATCAATTTATGATCTAACTTATAATTGGGCGCTTTTTATGGAATTTAGATGGGGCTTTCAGATGACTAAAAAGGGAGGCTCATTCTACGATCTAGTTAGCAATTACTACTTCAATAATCCTCAATCACTTAGAAAGATAGAAACGGAAAATAATATTTGTCTACATCAGACTGCTGAAGCATATTATGAAGAAACGTACAAAAAATTTAGCTGCTATTATTCATCATTTGCTAATTCAAGTATTCTAATTAAAAAGATGTATCAAGGAATTTTTCTACTTAAAAAGATATCTCGATTGTTTAAAAATATTATTAAATATATCCTTGATCAAATTGCTTGCCTGAAAACTATAAAAACATTTAAATTTAAATTGTTGAGATTTGGTGACAACTAATTATTCATGCACAAATTATTTTTAGGTAAAAACACAAGACTGTTTTGACAGGGGTTGTAGCTAATTAAAATTATATGGAGAGACACTCAAATGATTGAACAAATTACCCACCAGAATCAGCTACTCGCCCTAATTGTTTCCCAGAAATTTGATAAACCAGGGATTCACTTTTTCACACCCAATGAACTTTCCCAACAGCTGGCTTACATGCACCATCCAGTCGGGAAAGTCATTCAACCCCACGTTCACAATCCTGTACCTCGTGAAGTGCAATATACCCAAGAAGTCTTATTCATTAGAAAGGGCAAGTTACGGGTAGACTTCTACAATAACCAGCAGGAGTACCTGGAAAGCCGCATCCTGGAGCCTGGTGATGTCGTCCTCTTAGTCACCGGTGGACATGGCTTTGAAGTGCTTGAAGAAATTGAAATGATTGAGGTCAAGCAAGGTCCCTATGTGGGTGAGCAGGACAAAACCAGATTTACTGGCATTACCGCAGAGCAAGCCAAAATAGTTGAGTTGAGTAAGCGATGAATCCAGTTCCAGTAAATGAGCCACTGCTAGATGGCAACGAGAAGAAATACTTATTTGAGTGTATCGAAACAGGCTGGATTTCTTCGGAAGGACCGTTTATTAAACAATTTGAAGAACAATTTGCTCAACGAGTAGGACGTAAATATGGTATTGCTGTTAGCAATGGTTCTGTTGCTCTTGATGCGGCAGTTGCCGCCTTAGAAATTGGTCAAGGGGATGAGGTGATTCTCCCTACATTCACGATTATTTCCTGTGCTGCTGCGATTGTGCGTGCTGGTGCTATGCCAGTGGTGGTAGATTGCGATCCCCATACCTGGAATATGGATGTTAGCCAGATTGAGGCGAAAATCACACCCAGGACAAAAGCGATCATGGTTGTGCATATTTATGGGCTGCCCGTAAATATGGAACCAGTGTTAACCTTAGCTGATAAACATGGGCTGCAAATCATTGAAGATGCAGCCGAAATGCACGGTCAAACCTATAAAGGTCGTCCTTGCGGAAGTTTTGGCGACATAAGTACCTTTAGCTTCTACCCAAACAAGCACATCACAACTGGTGAGGGTGGAATGCTGGTTACAGATGATGAGAAATTGGCAGAACGTTGTCGTTCTTTACGCAATCTGTGCTTTCAACCGCAAAAACGCTTTGTCCACGAAGAGTTGGGCTGGAACTTCCGCATGACCAACTTGCAAGCGGCTCTTGGGGTTGCACAGTTGGAACGACTTGACGAATTTGTAACTCGCAAACGCCACATGGGGCAGCGATACACAGAATTTTTATCAGACATCCCTGGCTTACAGTTACCTGTGACAAAAACCGACTATGCCGAGAATATTTATTGGGTGTATGGCTTGGTATTGAAGGATAACGTGCCTTTTGATGCAGAAGAGGCAATGCAGCGCTTAGGCAAGTATAGAATTGGCACTCGCCCTTTTTTGTGGTGTATGCACGAGCAACCTGTATTCCGAAACATGGGGTTGTTTGATGGCGTGTCTTGTCCTGTAGCGGAAAGAATCGCCCGTCGTGGTTTTTATGTTCCTAGCGGGATGGCGTTGACGGATGGTCAAATAGAGCAGGTTACTACCACATTACACGCAATTCTAATAGATGAACGTTTTTAGAACTAACGCTTGCTGATCTACCGAATTTGACACTTTGAATATGTATTTTATTGCTAGAAAAAAATGAAAATTGGTATTTTGTTAAGTGACAGACTTCAAGAATCAGGTGGAGCTTATACATTCGAGCAACAAATTTTTAAGTCTTTGTTAGAACTTGCCGACCATAGTCAGCATAGCTTCGTGATATTTAGTCTTAATTCAAAACCACCTCAAGAAATATTATCAAAAAGTAATATTGAGTTCGTTTATCGAATCCTAAGTCCCTATCGATATAGCTTAAAAACCATAATTAGAGGAATTATAACTGCTGGATTAAGAAAGCTTCGTTATCCCCAATGCCGATTTCTTTATGAGCTTTGGTCTGCACTTGCTCAAAATATTCTAGAAGTTAATCAAATTCAATTTGTGTGGTCAACAACTCCAATGTGTATGACGATGGATGTACCATATATTGTCACGCTTTGGGATCTAGAGCATCGCCTCCAACCGTACTTTCCAGAATTAAGCATAAAAGGAGAATGGTATGCTCGTGAGAATACATACTCAGCGAGATTAAGACGAGCATCATTTATTTTGACTGGAACTCAAGTAGGCAAAGCAGAGATTGAAAAATTCTATAATGTGTCACCAGACCGCATTAAAGTAGTACCTTTTCCAACCCCTCAATTTGCCCTTGACGCTTCTTTATCTAAATCTGAGGATATACATGCTCTCGAAAAGTATAATCTCCCTGATAACTATCTGTTTTATCCAGCTCAGTTTTGGTCACATAAAAATCATGCAAACTTACTTCTAGCTATTCAGTTATTGCGGGACAATTACGAATTGAAGGTTTCAGTTGTATTTGTTGGATCTGATAAAGGAAATCTGAAATACATTAAGCATTTAGTAAACGAACTTGGGCTTTCAAGCCAGGTTACGTTCCTAGGATTCGTTCCTCGGGAAGATTTAATTTCTCTGTACCGTCATGCCTTTGCTTTAACTTTTATGTCACTCTGCGGTCCTGATAATCTTCCTCCTCTTGAAGCATTTGCCTTAGGTTGTCCTGTGATTGCCGCAGATATTCCTGGCGCTCGGGAACAACTTGGTGATAATGCATTGCTGGTTAATCCCAAAGATAAGGAGCAGATTGCTCTAGCAATTAAGTCACTTTATGATGACCAATACTTACGTCAAAAATTAGTACAGCGTGGCATAGCACGAGGATCTAAGTGGACAGGAAAAGATTATGTCAAGGAAGTTTTTACAATACTTGATGAATTTGAATCCATCCGATGTTGTTGGGAGTAGTAAGCTGTTGTGTATTTTTAATACACAATAGCAAGGCAGAAGGCAGAGGGCGAATTAATAATAAACTCAAGTTAATCAAAAGACTTGGATATGGCTTTCGTAACTTTAGCAATTTTCGATTATGCAGTTTATTCAACTGGCACTTTACTATTAATTCTCCATAAAAGTAACCTAAAAACCTATAAAAATACTAAAAATAATGCCAAATCAAGAAGACTTAAACCTGAAATATTACTTAGAGTTTCTCAATAATCTAGAGTTTCCTATAAAGGCAACAAAAATTTTAAATATAAGCAAGCATTCCAGTAGGGATATGTTCGGTTGGCAAGGTTTGATCTCACTAATTTGCCTAAGTGATAATAATGCATTTCTTGAAATTGATATTCGCTATGCCTGGTCTGATAAGATATTTCAACAAAATTTTGTAGATTATGGCTGGAGTGAGACTATTTTGCTGCAAAAAAGGGCTATAAATGAGCTGTGCAAGCACAAAATCATAGTTTATCTGTGTGAGCCTTCAATAAAACTTGACCAAGAAAGAAAATTAGATAAAGTTCCAGAACACCTATTGATTGGCTGCTGCTGGCTAACTATATCACATCTGTATACACTACTACCTTTTGATAATCCTTTTGACTCTCTAATAGATATAAAAAAAATTAATACTCATCAACAATCTTATTTTGTTGATTGCGAACCATTAGTTCAAAATTCAGAAAATAGTCAACTAAAAACAGTATTATGTTTACCTGCCCATTCAAAACGCAAAGGTGAAGGAGGTTTACGCACTCAAGGGCTATACAAACATTCCACTGATAATCAACCTCTGATTACGGTAGTTACAGTTGTTTTTAATGGAGAAAAATATTTGGAACAAACTATTCAATCAGTTATCAATCAATCTTATCCTAATTTGGAATATATAATTATAGATGGTGGCTCTACAGATAACACACTAGAGATAATTAGAAAATACGAAGGACAACTTGACTATTGGATAAGTGAGCCTGATTTAGGAGTATATGATGCCATGAATAAAGGATTTGTATGTGCCTTTGGTGACTTCATAAATTTCATGAACACAGGTGATATTTTATTTTCATCTCAGATATTCGAATCACTTAAATTTCAAAAGAATAGAACTTCTATATGTGGTATTAATGTTTTTTTTAACAATTCAATATCTGGTTTAATATATGTTAAACCCCAGAAAAAAACAATACCTCATCAAGCACTATTTATGAAACGTCATGATTTTGAAAAGCATATATTTAATACAAGATTTAGATATTGTGCTGATGCTGAACTTTGGGCTAGATTTAATATTGTCACAACAGCTATAAACTTAGAAGAACAAATTGTTTCAATTAGTAGATTTGGAGGAATATCGACAAATAAAAAATATTTACTCCCTAGAATGAAAGAACATATGAAATTTGAAGATAATAAATTAAAAGTTTTAATACGCTTTTTGCCAAAAATTATTTTAGGAATATTATTCAATCAAATAGTATTAG
Source organism: Brasilonema sp. CT11 (assembly GCF_017982655.1). Lineage (GTDB taxonomy): Bacteria > Cyanobacteriota > Cyanobacteriia > Cyanobacteriales > Nostocaceae > Brasilonema. Next base: position 22,850 of record NZ_JABXYX010000102.1, read on the forward strand.
AAAATTTTTACTTTTATTTAAATAAAAAAATCAAAAATTAAGATAGCTTTAAATAATGATGTTAATAAATTTGAATTCAAAAAAGTTTTTGATTAATACAATATTTCTACTTTCCTTGTTTCCTTTTTTCAAAATAATTCCGTTTATCACCGCTGAGGTTCAACCAGTTGCCTCATTATTTGCTGGAATATATTTAGTAAAATTCAAGAAAAAAACTTTTCCAAAATTTCCTGTTTTTTTTTACTTACTTGTAATCTTGTTATACTTTTGCATAGCTTTTTTTCAGACTATACTTAATCCATATAATGAAGATTTAATATACTATGCTTTGGAATCTGCTTTAATTTTTATATCACCACTTTTGATTTTTTTAGCATTATTTGATAATTTGCATTTCATATCAGCTAATATTTTCAAATTTGCTTTATATTCTTGGCTATATATTAGTATATTGCAAAATTATTTTTCTGGCATTCTTTCAGCAATTGGTATCAACTTTGTTTTATCATTACTCATATCAAGGTTTTCAAATGAATCACTGGGTGGTTCTAGAGGTGTAGCTGGATTTGCTCCAGAACCTTCTTATGCTGCTCATGTTATAGTTTTAATGTTTGCTTTTAGTATTTTCCTATACAGGAGTAGAAAAATACTAAAAAAAGAATGTTATTTTATGGTGTTTAGCTGCCTTTTTATGGCTTACGTAAATCGGTCAGCTAGTGTAGTTTTATTCTTTTTTATTTTTCTAATTTTTTATATTTCTAAATTTAGAATAATATCTATTAACCAAAAAATAATCACAAGTACATCGCGTAAAGTAAATAAAAAAGCTACTATAAGTTTGATTCTTTTACTATGCACACTTATAGGAGTTTATTGTTTACCCACTATTATTCTTACTTTCCTACCAAATTCTAGAATTGCTGATTTTTTATTAGCATTTTCTTCATTGAACTACCAACACTTTAATTTTTTTGATTTACTGGATTTAACCAATAATCTTGGCAGTCAACGTCAAATCAGTGTATATGTTGGATACTTCAATATTTTTGAAACATATGGCTTGGGTTCTGGTCTTGGTTCTTGGGGAACAAATTTTTTAGACACTCTGGAAAAAGCTGGTATTAATCCATCCGAAATTAATTTTTTTATCTATAACGGCTTACGAAACTTAAAGCCCTATGCATATGCAGCTTTACTATCCTTTGATACTGGTATTGTAGGTTTAGTACCGCTATCAATGATATTTATTTCTTCGTTTCTCAGGAAACTACACTTAAATCGCAAATTATCTCAATATTCATGGGCTTGCTTAGGACTCTCTATGTTCTTGTTATATTTTAATAGTGTTGTATCATTACCTACAAGCTGGCTTATGTTTTTATTGTCTTTACAAGATAAACATTATTCAATTAACTCAAATGAAGATGTAAATAAATATACTAATTTGCTTCATTAGTAATAAGCAATAAAATTAGATCGATTTTTTAATCTTAAGTAAACAATAAAAAGATATCATTTAGTTATTTCAAGTAATGGTGATTATGAACTCTAATTCAGTCCCAAACTATACTCTTACAATAGCCATTCCTACCTTGAATGAAGCAGGAAAGATAGAAAAAGTTATTCGAGACTTTTTATCAACAAAATATTCAAATTTAATCGAATTATTTGTAGCTGATGGTGGTAGCACCGACGGTACTCAAGAAATAATCAAACTACTTTCTACCAAAGACCCACGAGTCAAACTAATTCACAACCCTCAAAAAATCCAATCAGCAGGTCTAAATTTAATCCTCAAAGAATCAACAGGCGATATCTTTCTTAGAGCCGACGCACACTCAGAATATGCACCAGACTATATAGAAAGATGCGTAGAAGCTTTACTAGAATCAAAAGCCCTTAATGTTGGAGGAGCGCAACGCTTTGTTGCCAAATCTCCATTCCAAGCAGGAGTTGGTCTAGCTTCTAAAAGTTTTTTGGGTAATGGAGGAGCGAAATATCGGAACCCCAGCTATGATGGTTATGCAGACACTGTTTACTTAGGCTGTTTTTGGAAAAATACATTATTAAAAATATGTGGTTATAACTTAAACAATCTTATTAATGAAGATACTGAAACAAACTTACGATTAATTAATCTTGCTTTTGATACTTCACAAATTACCAATCAAGATGCTGAATTAAATCAAAGATTACTTTTTCAGAATAGTAAAGCTATCTATATCAGCTCCAAAATTCATGTTTGGTACTATCCTAGAAAAACATGGAAATCCTTATTTATTCAATACTTTAAATACGGCAGAGGTCGTTACCTGACAACCACTAAGCATAGTTCTAATTCTCAACTTAGGGGTAAGCTGCCATTCTTAGTAATTTCTAGCATAATTTTCATGCTCTTAACTGATTTGCTGTTTTCCAATTTAGAACTACCCATCATAGAACTCATTCCAGTTATTTTACTATTGCCCTTCCTAGAAAGCCTACGGATAACCTGGAAGTTTCGTAAAACCTTTATCTCAGACATTTGGCGAGGGAATGAAGAGGAAATTCCCTCGTTTCTTAGTCGCTGGTTTTTCTGCGGCGTGACTTTACTAACTATGCCGACCGCTCATTTTTCTGGATATGCTTATCAGCTATTTAGGCATAAAGTTTTAAGAGTAAATAGTTGGTAGAGAAAATCAAAATTATTTCAAACGTGGGTTAAAACTGGCACCACTGCGTCCAGTAACAACCCACAAAATTGATCGCCCACAATCTCGCAGCACTCGCACCAGGGTTTCTGACTTGTCCCCTCGCGAAGGAACCTGTACAGGTGTAACCGCAATCCCGTGACTGCCCAAAACTATGGATGCGATCGCCCTTGCCCTCCTCATGTGATAATCCGAAGTCATCAGATAAATATGTTGTAACTTCTGAGCAACAAAATCTTCCACCAAACTCGTGAAATTAGTCACAGTATCCGTTGCTTTACCATCCAAATGCAACTGCTGATTCGGAACACCAAACTTTTGGAAAATGGGGCGATCAACATCCAAATTCCAGGCGTAATCAGAAACCCAAATATCTAAATCAGTGTGCTTTTGCCAAAACTCACCAGCAAACTCCATTCTCTGGGAAGCACTCCCCAATACAAAAATCGCTTGCGGTACAGGTGCTTGATGGAGTGCAACAGCAATCCTAACGGGAATAATGCTAGTCAAAAAAAAGGCGAAGCTCACAACCAGCGCGATCAATCTGAAAAAGCGTTGTCTATAAACTCTACGTTTCATCTAATTTTTGAAAATAGGAGCGATCGCTTCACAGCATGACTTCGTATTTGAGCGATCGCGCACAGCGCAGACGCGCCTGGGCGTATCGCCATCCTCCAAACTACTCACTTACTGATAGATAAACTTGCCGCAATTGTTCAACTGTAGTTACAGTTTCTATAGCATCCAAAATAGTTGACAACAAATCAACATCCTCAATAGATTCAATTTCCGGTAACAAACTTTGACCCGACTCCCCAAATTTGAGTTTTAATCCCAAAGAAACACCTTTTATTAACCCTTGTTTAATACCTTGCTCAATACCTTGCTCAATACCTTTTTCAATTCCAATACGCTCAACACTGGTAACATAACGCATACGAATAGTCTCCTCATATTCGCGAAATTCTTGCCAAAATTCCTTCTCTAACTCAGATGGCAACGTCAACATCCAGTCGATAAACTGGAATAAATGAATAATATTTTCCCTTTCAAAACCCTGTTCATACAACCTTCTAGTCAAAGCCAACTTTTGCTGCTTACGCTCTAACCGATTATTGCGAGTTTCTAAAGCAGCTAAATGAGCCATGATCACCGTCGCAAATGGGTTACGACTTGCTAACAACTCAGCTTGTCGTTGCTTATAGTCTAACAATTTGACAATTGGAAACTGAAAATCAACCCGACAACCAAACAAATCATAACCAAACTGATTTGGTCGCCAGTTAATACCCTCATCACCCAATACTGCGATTGATGCTACCGAGCGATTATATCGATCAAATATACGATAGTTATAACTATATTGGACTTTGGACAAAAAAGTGAGTTCGCGGATATTATTCGCGAACTTAATGAATGAATGATTAGTCTTATTTATATTTTTCAGCTTCGTCTATCAAATCGGCTGACCCTTGCAGTAAAGTATC
>NZ_JABXYX010000103.1 GCF_017982655.1 Brasilonema sp. CT11
ATATTTAACAGCTTTTTCCAATTCTTCTCGGCTCTGTTTAATCTCAACTTGCAATTTGAGACCCATCACACTTGTACCAAATACACCCTTGTGAATAATTTAGCGCAGCTTCATACAGAAATGGTATTACTTACAATAGCGCTTCACCTCGTCGATAAAGTTCGCGAGCATACTCAGTCCAAGTACCTTGTCCCCAGTAACGGAAACAACTTGTTTGCAATAACAAGTTATACAGTACTTTGGGTTACTGAAGGATCTTGCTGAACTAATGAATCATAACCTCATATCGTGTCCGGCTTTCTTCCGGATTGAATTTTGAGAGAAGTTGGAGCGGTGAGTCCAGCCCCCGTTTTGGTGAGTCCACTTGCCGTCTTGGCGGTTCCCGTCACGTTAGCGAAGCGTCTCCGCAGGAGATTGGCAAAGTGGCGTATGCGCAAAGCGCACGCCCAAAGGTCTAAAGCGCAGCGGAACCGGAGGTTCTCCCCGATAGCCGTAAGGCGTGGCGTTAGCCATAGGGCGGTTTCCGTCACGTTAAGCGAAGCGTCTCCGCAGGAGATTGGGGGACTGGCGAACCCGGAGGGAGGTTTCCTCCGATCCAATCTATGCCCTATGGCTAACGCCACGGCTGCGCCTAACGGGCACGCTTCGCGATCGGTGATTTTGACGTCTCGGCTCATTTCGACTTCGCTCAATGTAAACCGCTCGACGTCAAAGCTGAGCGAAGCGATGCACTGACTCGCCCTGAGCGTAGCCGAAGGGGCTTGTCGTTGTGTCGAAGCTTTGAATTTTGAATTGGTATAGCAGGGAGCAGGGAGCAGGCTTGAAAGTCCCGTGGTTTCCGTGTTTTCTCATTAGTTGATGTCCTAATCTACCTGGCAACTGCTATATCACCCCAACCCCTGCGAACCCACACCACAGGGTGCCGCAAGCGGTTGAGGTTCTTCGTTTTTTATAAGTGTTCATCCGGACATGATATTACACCGAATGCGCGATCATCGCAAGAAAAAAAGCCCGCTTTTAGCGGGCACAACAACACAACACAAATGGTCTAGCTCAGAGGGTGGTGAAGCGCTTACTCTGTGATAAATTAGTTGTTTTACATTGTTCAAGTCAAATCTTGGTGTTCATTGTTTGAGTTTCCCTTTTTTGTTTGTGTGGCAAAAGTGATTGAAATCGCTTCTGATATTTCATATGGGTGACTTTTGATTTTTATGCACTTAAGGCAAATATATTTGTTTAATTTGTCTGGTTGCAGAAAAACAGTCGCCAGGAAATTTGGGAAGAATGCTGTAAAAGGTGATTTAGGAGTTGAACGGATCTTGTTAAGAATCAAGCGATTGCTATCTATACTGACTTTTTTCTCTTTTCTCGCACCATACGCTGTCGTTGCTGCACCACCCAGAACACCAGACAAAACAGTCAACTGTGACATCCTTGTTGTAGGTGGAGGACTGTCTGGTGTCGCTACAGCTTATGAGGCAATACTGGCAGGGCAAACGGTATGCCTGACCGAAATTACTGATTGGTTGGGAGGACAAATCTCTTCGCAAGGAACTGCTGCACTTGATGAACGACCAACTCAGCGTCGCAAACTCTTCTACTCTCGCGGTTACTTAGAACTGCGAAAGCGTATTGAGAGTAAATACCGTGGTAATATTAACCCTGGTAACTGTTGGGTAAGTGATTCGTGTTTTCTGCCGCGCGATGGTCATGAAATTTTGACTTCAATGCTCAAAGATGCTGAAAAAAAAGGCAAAGGAAAGTTGCAATGGTTCCCTAACACGGTGATAAAGGAATTGGAATATAGTAGCGACGGGAAGCTCATTAGTAGTGCGATCGCCATCCAACATCAACCAGTTCAAGGTGCACCACCCCTCAACACAACTCCATTATCTCAAACCATCGAAGACACTTATACCTACCAAAACTCATCTCGCTTTAGCAAAACTATTGTTCGCCTCGTCCCTAAGGAAACCAAAAGTAAAGCTGGAAGTAACGCCCCTAACTGGTATGTTGTAGACACTTCTGAAACTGGCGAAATTATCGCTCTTGCTGACGTTCCTTACAGACTAGGAATTGATGCTCGTTCTTATTTGGAACCTTCTTCTTCCAGTCCTCAAAATGATCCTTTTTGTACTCAGGGCTTTACCTACACCTTTGCAATGGAGGCGACCAAAGACCCGCAACCGCAAACAATGCCCGCATTTTATCCAGAATACTCTCCATATTATAGTTATGAATTGAAGCGCTTAGCAAGTTTTCCCTTGGTTTTCACCTACCGTCGCATTTGGAGTCCCACGAAAGGACAACCAATGGAATTTGGTGGTGTCAAGTTTAACGCTCCCGCCCCAGGTGATATCTCAATGCAAAACTGGACTTGGGGCAATGATTACCGTCCCGGAACCTCTGCTGATAACCTCATTTACACTCGTCAACAGTTACAAGCGAGTGGGCAACTGAAGCCAGGAGGTTGGATGGGTGGACTGCGGATAGAAACCTTACGCAAAGCTGAGGAAAATGCTTTAGGATACTATTACTGGTTGACCGCCGGGAATACAGATTCTCAATTGGGCAATGGTGTCAAGCAGCCACAACCAAATAACCGCTTTTTATCGGGGTTAGATTCCCCAATGGGGACAGCGCATGGCTTGTCGAAACATCCATATATGCGAGAAGGACGACGTATTATTGGACGCCCTAGCTGGGGACAACCGGAAGGCTTTTCTATTTGGGAAATTGATATTTCTCGTCGCAACTACGATGACGAGTACTACCGCAAAACACTACCACCAGATATGTATCGCCGCCTAAAAGCCGCATTAGGAGGTTTAGAAGCAGCATCAGTTCTTTCAGGGCAGATCAGTCCCGATAAGGTAGCGCGGCGTACTCGTTCCACTATTTTCCCTGATGCTGTGGGTATCGGTCACTACGCCATAGACTTCCATCCTTGCATGACCAAAAGCCCTCCAGAAACGCCCGGAAATACAGATCGTGCCGGTGAAAGACGTGGTGCTGGGCAAGCTTATCCTTTCCAAATTGCACTCAGGGCGATGATTCCTCAAAAAATCGACAATTTACTCGTCGGTGGTAAAAGCATTGCAACTAGTCACATCGCAGCAGCAGCATACAGGGTACACTCTTTTGAATGGTCTGCAGGTGCAGCAGCGGGCACGACAGCAGCTTTTGCCCTGAAAAATGGCATCGCACCCTACCAACTCGTAGATAAATTGCCCTTACCAGAACCGCGATTACAACTCCTCAAACAACTGTTGGAGAAAAATGGTAACCCCACTGCCTTCCCGGATACCTCGATTTTTAACCAAAATTGGGATGATTGGAAGTAATTAGTCATTTTTGAAAAGAACTCAGTTGTCAGAACGCAGAACTCAGAAAACATCCTGTAAGGTGTGGCGTCAGCCATAGAGTCACAACTCTTTTTCTTCTTTCCATAAATTAATAATGGTGCTAGTATCCCTTTCCTTATTCCTATTCTGACTACTGAGTTCTATTAGCGTAGCGGGGCGTTTGCGTAGCGCCCCTCTTAGGGGCTAGCCCGTTCTGAGTTCTTTCTTCGGTTATTAGACTATTGACTATGGACTACACTAGTTAATTGTAGTTTAGTTTTGTTAAGCTTGTTGGCTAGGTGTACTATGGTTACAAGACTAACAGCCGCTGTTTACGGGATGGCAACAGCACCAACTAAAGCTCCTGAACGGTCTAGTCAAGTGACCCGTAAGCCATATCCAAATTATAAAGTGATTGTATTGGATGATGATTTTAATACTTTCCAGCACGTTCACGATTGTTTGGTAAAGTATATTCCGGGTATGACTAGCGATCGCGCTTGGAAACTGACAAACCAAGTGCATAACGAAGGTCAAGCAATTGTCTGGACAGGTCCCCAAGAACCTGCTGAATTCTATCATCAGCAGCTTTCTCGGGCTGGTTTGACGATGGCTCCCCTTGAAGCCGCATAATACTGTAAGAAAATGGCAAAACCCACTGAGGGCAGACTTGTTTGGAATCACTCAACCCACATTAGTGGTCTTATCCCAATCCTAGAACGTCTCATACGTCAGGATGGGATTCAAACCGTGACACCGGGACAAATTGGGCGAGTCAAAGGTCATAGCCCTCATTTACAATTGCGAGTTTCTGTACCAATTCGCGGTGGGTTTAAGGCGATCGCACGCCACGGCAAAACAGTGCAAGAGGTGTTTATTGTGACGACTTTGGATCAAAATCAACTTGAGGAGGCGATCGCCTTTGCGATGAAAAAGTAATTTCTAGCCTTTTGTCCAAAGTCCAATGGTTAGTTCTACTAATGACTATTCCTGAACACGACGCATTGCAAATTTATGTAGTGGTAGACTGACAATGCAAGAAAATGTTAAGAAATATGACAGTGCAGTCGTTATCCTTAAACTCATGACTACAGTTTCCCAATCAGGTAAAACTATTTTTTGGATAGCGAAAGCAACACAGTAAACTAGCCAATAGGAAAAGCTCATCCTAAACAGAATCTTCTCTGTTTCTTCGACTTCATCATTTTCTGGCTTGCGCTCCCATAGTAACAATAGACCAGCAATACAAGCTATAAAAGACAGAAGCACAAAGGAATCATGACAAAGTAAATTTATTGAATGCATGCGTCTATATCCCAAAAAATTTCTCTTTCTATAGGAGATCAGTCTAAAGGAATAATCTTTTGGAATAAACAAAGAGTTACAAACTGAAATAGATAACTTCCAAATTTGTAAATAACTGCAAATAATTTATAAGTTTGTTGTTAATCGTTTGTTGTTAATTGTTATTTATTAACAACCTTGAACTTCACAAGCGCCAATACTCACCCAGCTACTTGAACCGTCTGCCCAATGTTCTTTTTTCCAAATCGGGGCGTTGTGTTTGAGAGTATCTATCGCATACCGACAAGCTTCAAATGCTTCGGAACGATGGGGACAACCCACAGCAACTAAAACGCTGATTTCACCAACTCGCAACCGCCCAACACGATGATAAATGACGACACGGTTCACAATAGACCATTTTTGACGAATATCAGCAGCAATTTGAGAAAACACATGCATTGCCATCGGTTCATAAGCTTGATATTCTAGAGCAATCACAGCTTTACCATCTGTTTGATTACGAACCATGCCACTCATCACCACAATAGCGCCATTTGCGCCAGTTTCCGCTTTGCCATAAACCTCTTCAATAGACAATGGCGCAAAGCTAATGGCAAAGCTATCTTCAGCTTTCGGCCCAATGGCAGAGGTAACAGAAGCAACCAGATCCAAGTTCATTTGAATAATTTCTATATGTATGGGGAATTTATTATTCTAAGTTGAATTCTAAAAAAAGAATACCAACACTCATCTAAATTTGCTTGACTTTACGTAATCTCACTGAAAATCAAAAAGATTGTCATCCTCCTTTAGGCATATTACTATAATAAAGTGATTCAAATGGAGAATTCGATAGTAACTTCGTCGAACGATCAAGTGCAGCAAGTACCGATTTTACCTAAAGGTAAGTTCCTAGTTCAAGCTACCAGTTGCAAGTAGTATAAGTAGCCGTCATGAACTTTGTACACCCTATGGCGCTCCGCCATAGATCGTCAGTTGCGCGACTGTCGGGAAACTCTAGCCAAGCAAAGCCTCACCAAAACAGATGAAAAGATTTCTCCTTGACTCACTCACTCCCTGCCTCGTTACTTTCAACTCAGGTATGTTTAGTTTTTGAAAATTAAAAAGCAAATGTACATGGCAGTTTCAAACCGACTTACAGTAAACATTCAACTCATGCCGTCACCTTAAAACTTCACTTGTTGAAGAATCTGGAGAACCCTATATCACATCAAGACAAGCAATCATTCAATATTATAGGAAAAGATATAATGAATCTTTTATTGTCTAACAATGAAGCAGCAAGGCTTGCGGCTCTCCATCAGTATGACATTCTCGACACAGCACCAGAACAAGCATTTGACGATTTGGGATTTTTAGCCGCCCAGACTTGCGCAACACCGATTGCAGTAATAAATTTGATAGACGCTAACCGTCAGTGGTTCAAAGCCAAAGTCGGGTTGGATGTGGAAGAAGTGCCTGTGGATATTGGGTTTTGTCCCCTTTGTATCCAACAACGTGATATTTTAATCATTCCTGATACTTTGAGTGATCAACGGTTTGCCACTAATACCGTAGTAACGTCTGCCCCTTATGTGAGATTTTATGCTGGAGTTCCTTTACTAACACCAGAAGGACATGCAATCGGGACTGTATGTGTTGTTGATCGCGTACCGAGGAAAATCAGCCATGAACAAGTGGAGTCGCTAAAAGCAATTAGCCGTTTAGTGATCAGACAACTAGAGTTACGCCGAAATTTAACTCAGCTAGCTAGTATCAAAGCAGAATATCAACAAGCAAAACAGAAATTGCCTTGGAAAGAAGCACTTTTGCGCTCAATGACTGGCGTTTCTCCACTAGCAGAACAGCAAGTTCGTGAACAAGCAGTATTAGTCGATATTGTTACAGACGCAATTATTGTACGTGATTTAAGTAGCAGTAGAATTTTACTGTGGAATAAAAGTGCCGAGAACCTCTACGGTTGGAAAGCAGAAGAAACTCTTGGTAAAAAAACAGACGAAATTTTCTCTAACGAACCCTTGCCGCAATACTGGGAAATTTATAAAAATGTTTTGAAATCTGGCTCATGGCAAGGTGAGTTGCAAACAATCACAAAATCTGGCAAAAAAATTATTGTTGAAAGTCGTTGGACATTAGTACGCGATGAGCATTTTCAACCGAAATCAATCCTTGTAGTTGATACTGATATCACAGATAAAAAACAATTAGAAAAGCAATTTTTACGCAATCAGCGCCTGGAGAGTATAGGTACTCTCGCAAGTGGTATTGCTCACGATTTAAATAATGTGCTGTCCCCAATTTTGATGTCAGTACCAATGCTCAAAGCAAGTTGCGATGATGAGCGTAGTAGGCAAGTGCTAACCATTGTAGAAAATAATGCCAAACGCGGCGCAAATTTAGTCAAACAGGTGCTGTCATTTGCCAGGGGAACTGAAGGCGATTGGGTAAAATGCAGCCCCTCTACGGGCGATGCTCCGAAGGGAGCCGCCTTCGGCGATCGCGTCGGCTGCGATTATCCAAAGCGTGACTCCCATAGGGGCGGCGAAGCAGGAAATGCTTGCGCTGAACTTCCTTGCGGGAGCCAATCTTCGATTGGCTGGGCGTATACGAGCGCTCGCACTGTACTTCAATTGAAGGAATTGATTTCAGAAATGACGCAAATTGTCGAACAAACTTTTCCCAAATCAATAGTCGTCAAAACTGAAATTCAGCCAAGTTTATTACCTTTCTGTGGTGATAGCACACAAATTCATCAAGTGTTAATAAATTTGTGTCTCAATGCTCGTGATGCGATGATCAATGGCGGAACTTTGCAAATTTCTGCCAAAAATATTTTCATTGATCAAAACTTTGCCAAAATGCATCTTGATGCTCAAGTCGGTTCTTACATTGTCCTCACAGTTTCTGACACAGGAATTGGTATCCCTAATGAACTCTTAGATAAAATTTTTGAACCATTTTTTACAACTAAAGAGTTTGGTAAGGGAACCGGACTTGGATTGTCAACTGTCATGGGTATTATTAAAGGTCATGGTGGGTTCATGACTGTATCTAGTAGCGTCGGCAAGGGCACAAAATTTCAAGTTTACCTGCCAGCAATCAAGACAGCTGCGACGCAGTTAACGGAAGACCGAAAAAATATACCAACCGGACACGGGGAATGGATTTTGGTTGTAGATGACGAACCTGCGATCAGAGAAATTACAAAAGTTTCTTTAGAAAAGAATAATTACAAAGCAATGACTGCCAGTGATGGTATAGAGGCAGTGGCACTCTATGCTCAGCAGAAAGATAAAATTAGTGCGGCAATTGTCGATATGATGATGCCAGATATGGATGGAATCACGACTATCAATACCTTGCACAAAATGAATCCACTGCTGCGTATCATTGCTGTTAGTGGACTAGCAACAAGCGAACAGATGCTATTAGACAAAGCCTCTGAGTTAATAGCATTTTTACCCAAGCCCCATACAGCACAGGAGTTACTAAAAACTTTGCATTCGGTTATTTCTCGTCATTAGATAAAGTTAAGAATTAACTCATCCCACAATGAAAGTGAAAACAACCCTTGCGCTCCAAGTCACAAAAAGCCGAGAGATTTCGAGTCATTAATCATTACTCCAACCCCTGTTGCCTGTTGTCTGTTGCCTGTTGCCTGTTCCCTCTTAATAATGACTAAAACGGCTGGCGTTTACCTTGTCCACTCTCACGGATAGTTGACTCCAGCCGTTTTTTGTTGAAGTCGGAAAAGATGAGGGAGAATAACAAATAGCTGATAATAAATAACTGATAACAAATATCTAATGACTAATTTGATTCTAGTTGTAGACGACGACGCTTTGACGCGGTTACAACTACGAACTTTGCTACAAAAAGAAGGGTATCAAGTAGTAGAGGCAATCAATACTGAGCAAGCATTAAATTTGTATATGAAATTACAGCCAGATCTAGTGTTGCTGGATGCCCTGATGCCGATGATCAATGGCATTAGTTGCTGTGAGCAATTGCAAACACTTCCTGGTGCTAGGGAAATACCTATTTTAATGATGACTGATCCCAACGAGTCAACATCAGTGGAACCCGATTTATTGAATGGTAGTATTGATTACATTAGCCAGCCAATTAAGTGGCAAGTCTTGCGTCAAAGAGTGCGTCGTCTTTTGGAAGCTCATCAGGCTATACAGAAATTGCAACAGCAAACGGAACAGGCGCAGAGTCGAGAGGCGCAACTGGTGATGGCATTAGAAGCAGCCAGCATGATTACTTGGGACTGGGACATTCTCAATAACAAATTAACTTGGCCGGATAACCTCAAACCACTCTTTGGCTTAGAAAGTGCTACGTATGAAGCTTTTATTGAACGCATTCATCCCCAAGACCGAGATTTTGTTAACAGTTCAGTGATGCAGACTCTCAAAGAAGGCACAGAATACGACATCGAATTTCGTGTTGTTTGGCACAACGGTATGGTTTGTTGGGTAGCAAGCAAAGGTGTCGTTTTTCGTGATTCTTCTGGAGTCGCAGTGCGCATGACTGGAATAGGGATGAATATCAGTAAACGCAAGCAATCGGAGGAGGCGCTAGAAGTTTATGCCAAACGACAGTCACTTGTAGCAGAACTCACTCAAGTAGCACTCGCTGGTGTAGACTTAACCACACTCATGGACGAAACTGTTGCCCTGGTAGCTCAATGCCTGAAAGTTGAGTATTGCAAAGTTTTGGAACTCTCTAGCGATAATAACACCTTACTACTACGGGCGGGAGTGGGTTGGGAGCCAGGGCTTGTAGGATATGCAACTGTTGGTGCTGGAATGGACTCTCAAGCTGGTTATACCCTGTCTTCCCAAGAGCCAGTAATTGTTGATGATCTCCGCACAGAAGAGAGATTCAACGGACCTCCGCTGCTGCATAAGCATCAAGTCGTCAGCGGTTTGTCAGTCATCATTCATGGCAAAGAGCGTCCTTTTGGCGTTTTAGGGGCACACACAACCACACAACGTACCTTTAGTAAAGATGACATTTACTTTTTGCAAGCTGTAGCCAATATGTTGGCTACAGCCATTGAGCGTCAAAAAGTCGAAGATGCTCTTAGAGAAAGTGAGCAACGCTGGCAGTTAGCTTTGCGGGGCAATAATGATGGTATTTGGGACTGGAATGTTAAAACGAATCAAGTCTTCTTCTCGACTCGCTGGAAGCAAATGCTCGGTTACTCTGAGGATGAGATTCCCAATCATTTTGATGAATGGATGAACCGTGTGCATCCAGATGATATGATTTCGGTAACACGAGTCATTCAAGACCACTTTACCAAAAAAACCCCTTTTTACATTAGTGAGTATCGAATCCGGTGTAAAAACGGTAGCTACAAATGGATTTTGGATCGAGGTCAAGCACTCTGGGGTGATGAAGGTACAGTTGTGCGCATGGCTGGCTCCCATACAGATATTACTGAACGTAAGCTGGCAGACGAAAAACTACAAGAAAGCGAAAACCGTTTTCAAATACTCGCTCGTGCTACGAATGATGCTGTCTGGGATTGGGATTTACTGACAAATAAACTGTGGTGGAATGACAACGTACAAACTCTGTTTGGTTATTCAACACAGCAAGTCAAAAGTGAAGTGAGTTGGTGGCATGAGCATATACACCCAGATGATAGAAACAGAATTATTTCTGACATTCATGCTGTGATCAACAGCAATCAACATTTCTGGTCGAATGAATATCGCTTTCGCCGTGTAGACAATTCTTATGCCTACATTTTTGAGCGCGGTTATGTTGTTCATGACAACACAGGCAAGTCAGTGCGAATGATTGCGGCAATGATAGACTTTTCTGAGCGCAAGCGGGTTCAACAAGAGCTACAGCGCCAGAACTTGCGATCGCAATTGTTTGCCAATATCAGTTTAAAAATTCGTCAGTCCTTACAAATTAATGAAATTCTCCAAACCAGCGTCACAGAGGTACAAAAGCTACTGCAAGCTGACCGTGTCCTTATTTTTCGGCTGCTTCCACATGGTTCTGGAGTGGTGGTGCAAGAAGCTGTGGTTCCTGGTGTGCCTACTGTTGTCGGACAAAACCTCCATGATCCCTGCTTTGTCGAAGATTATGTCCAGAAATACCGTAATGGACGGATTAGTGCTGTTACCGATATTGAGCAAGGTGGTATCGAGCCTTGCTATATAGAATTTCTGAAAAAACTTAATGTTAGATCTAACCTTATTGTCCCTATTCTCCTAAAAAATCAACTTTGGGGGCTGCTCATTGCCCATCAGTGTACTTGTCCTCGTCAATGGACGAGCTGGGAAACTGAGCTTTTGCGACATCTGGCGGATCAAATGGGCATTGCTCTTGCGCAAGCTCAACTCTTGGAACAAGAAACTCGCCACTCGCAAGAACTCATGCGTTCTAATGACGAACTGCAACAATTTGCCTTTGTCGCCTCTCACGATTTGCAAGAGCCATTGCGTAAAATCAAAACATTTGGCGATCGCTTGAAAGCAACTTGCGGTCATCTTTTAACAGAACAAGGACTAGATTACCTAGAACGGATGCAGAATGCAACCCGTAGAATGCAGGCTTTAATTGAAGATTTGTTAACACTTTCGCGAGTGACTACTAGAGGTCAGCCTTTTGTCCCAGTGGATTTGACACAAATTACGAAAGAAGTTTTGTCTGATTTGGAAGTACGTATCCAACAAACCCAGGCGTATGTGGAGGTAGGCGAGTTACCTATTATTCACGCCGATCCGCTGCAGATGCGTCAACTACTACAAAACCTCATCGGCAATGCTCTGAAATTCTGCCGTAAAGAAGAACCACCTATTGTTAAGATTTACAACCAGATATTAAACCAACAAAATGTTGTCCAAGTGTGTCAGATTATTGTAGAAGATCATGGCATTGGTTTTGATGAAAAGTATCTTGACCGCATCTTCAACGTTTTTCAACGCCTGCATGGTCGCAGCGAATATGAAGGGACTGGTATAGGTTTGGCTATCTGCCGGAAAATTATTGAGCGTCACAACGGGAGCATCTCGGCACAAAGTACACTAGGGCAAGGATCGAAATTTTTGATCATCCTTCCAATGCATCCTCCTGCATAATGTGCTCTTGCTTAAAAGGGTTTATTATACGCCCAGAGGTTGTCGAGGATTTGGCAACCTATCTTCATTCATTTGTTGCAATTTAATAATCAATTAATCCTAAAACCAACGCAAAGGAGAAAATGCAGAGTGAAGGGTCGGCAAATAACCATCACCATTTTGATGGCTGATGATGATGAGGATGATTGTATGTTAGCTCGCGAGGCGTTGGCAGAAAGTCGATTGGCAAACGAGTTACACATCGTTAACGATGGTGAAGAATTAATGGATTATCTTTATCATCGTGGTATGTATACCCACAAAAGCAGTGCACCGCGACCACATATAATTTTGTTAGATTTAAATATGCCCAAAAAAGATGGTCGTGAGGCGCTTAAAGAGATTAAAGCTGATCCACGTTTAAGACAAATTCCCGTTGTTATTCTGACGACCTCCAAGGCAGAAGAAGATGTTTATAGCAGTTACGATTTGGGTGCCAACTCATTCATCATCAAACCTGTCACCTTCGCGTCTTTGGTGGAAGTTATGAAAACACTAGGAAAGTACTGGTTTAATATCGTGGAACTGCCGCTATAAGCAAAAGGAGGCAGATATGAAAGAAAGTCCATTCAAAGTTCTTCTTGTTGATGATGATGAAGATGACTACGTTTTAACTCGTGATTGGTTCAGTGAATTTCAAGTTGCTTGTGGGGAATTGGAATGGAAAAATAATTATCAAGCAGCAATAGATGCAATTGTTAAGAATCAATACGATGTTTGTCTTGTAGATTATCGTTTAGGTGCCAGTAACGGGCTAGATTTGTTGCGTGAAGCAATTCATCAAGGCTGCTCTTCCCCAATCATTTTACTCACAGGTAAAGGAGATAGGGAAATAGACATTGAAGCGATGAAAGCAGGCGCGGCAGATTATTTAGAAAAAAGTCAGTTGACTGCTCCCATGCTTGAACGTTCTATTCGTTACGCAGTTGAGCGCAAGCGAGCAGAACAAAAGATTCGCGAACACGCCGCGCTTCTTGATGTTGCAACCGATGCCATTTTTGTACGCGATTTAAACAAGAGAATTTTATTTTGGAATAAAGCAGCTGAACAACTATATGGTTGGAAGGCAACTGAAGCTATTGGCAAGAATACATCAGAACTTTGGTATGAGAAAGATATAATAAAATATCAAGAAGCTCTTGATGTTTTATTACAAAATGGTTCCTGGGAGGGCGAACTACATCAGATCACAAAAATTGATAAAGAAATTATCGTTGAAAGTCGCTGGACACTTGTGCACGAATTTGATAAACAGGGACAATCAATTCTTGTTGTTAATACTAATATTACACAAAAAAAAGAATTAGAAGCACAATTTTTTCGTGCTCAGCGTTTAGAAAGTATTGGAACTTTAGCAAGCGGTATTGCCCACGATCTAAATAACGTTCTTGCACCCATTTTAATGACTGCTCAACTTTTAGAATCGCAACTGAATGATCCGCGGAGTAAACGACTCCTGCCAATATTAATATCTAACGCGAAACGAGGAGCAAGTTTGGTTAAGCAAGTGCTATCATTTACTCGCGGAATTGAGGGCGATCGCACTCTTTTGCAATTAAGGCACTTAATCAGAGAAATTCAGCAAATTGTTAAAGAAACGTTTCCTAAATCTATTGAAGTTTCCACTTCACAAGACCAAACCCTTTGGACAGTTTCAGGTGATGCAACTCAATTGCATCAAGTCCTGATAAATTTGTGCGTTAATGCTCGTGACGCAATGCCTAATGGCGGTCAATTGACAATCTCGGCAGAAAATTTCATTATTGATACAAATTACGCCAAGATGTATATTGATGCTCAAGTTGGTTCGTATGTTGTCATTAGTGTTACTGATACTGGAGTTGGTATTCCACAGGAAATTATAGACCGCATTTTTGAACCATTTTTTACAACGAAAGATTTAGGCAAAGGAACAGGACTTGGTCTTTCTACTGTACTTGGGATTGTAAAAAGTCACGGTGGTTTTGTTAACGTGTATAGTGAGGTAGGGAAAGGCACTCAATTTAAGGTGTTTTTACCAGCGCAAGAGGCAAAAGAAACTCCAGAAGAACAAGATCCTGAATTACCAAACGGTAATGGAGAACTCATTTTGGTTGTGGATGATGAAGATTCCATTCGGGATGTTACGAAAACATCGCTAGAAAGCTATAATTACAAAGCAATAACTGCTAGCGATGGCATTGAGGCGATCGCCCTTTATGCAGAACATCAGGATGAAATCTCTGTGGTCTTAACAGATATGGTTATGCCTTCTATGGATGGAATAACCACAATCCGGACCTTAAAAAAAATGAATCCTGCAGTCAAGATTATTGCCGTTAGTGGACTCGCTTCTAGTGAAAAGGTGAATACAGTCAATAACATGGGTGTTAAAGCCTTTTTATCTAAACCGTATACCGCAAAGCAGTTATTACAGACTATTACTGCTGTTAAAAGTGGGAATTAAAATAAGGGAAATCGTTAATTGTTAGTAGTTAGTCACTACTAACAATTAATAAACAACATTTGCTATTCCCAATCTCCACGAAGAATAATGAGCAACCAATCATCTGAAGTTCTAGCCGTCAACGCAGCTTTTTATCGAGCTTTTGAAAAAAAAGATATCGAGGCAATGAGTACTGTCTGGTCTCAAGGAACTGGCAGTTTTTGTGTTCATCCCGGATGGAATGTACTGCGGGGTTGGAAGGAGATTCGCTCCTCCTGGGTTAACATTTTCAAAAATACTGCTTACATTGAGATAAATACGGAGATAATGACAACAGAAGTGCGTGATCATATCGCCTATGTTGTACTTGTAGAAAATGTTCTTCAAATCATTAACGGTCAGAGAAGACTAGAAGCACAATCAATTGCTACGAATATGTTTGAGCTTCTAGGTGGTAAGTGGTATCTCGTGCATCATCATGCCAGTCCAATTATGCGCTGAAAGAGTGCTAAAGAAGATAAGGAACTAATCTCCAATCAACTCTACTGCATCACGTCTATCCCAATTGTCTAAGTAAACTTTGACAATCTCTTCTTTAGCAGTCGGTAGTTGCTTACCAACAAAATCTGGATGAATTGGTAACTCCCGATGACCTCTATCTACCAGCACGGCTAAACGAATGATCTCTGGTCTGCCATACTCGTTTACCGCATTCAAAGCAGCACGAATTGTCCGTCCTTTATAAATGACATCATCGACGAGGACAACTGTTTTCCCTGTTAAATCAAAAGGAATATCAGTTTTTGCAGGAGTCCGCAACCCAATTTGGTCGAGGTCATCACGATAAAATGTAATATCCAAGGCTCCCGTCGCTATCGGTATACCTTCAAGCGCTTCAATTTGACGGGTCAATAACTGAGCTAAAGGTACACCTCTAGTATAAATACCTAGCAATACGAGTTGAGACAAATCACGCGTTTTTTCTACGATTTGAGAAGCGAGACGATTCACGGTACGACGGAGTTCTTCAGGTGAGAGAATCTCAACCACTTTGGTTTCGACAGACGCAGTCATAGACCAATACCCCTGAACAATGAGTTAAACGACTATAACAAATCGGTCATTGTGACTGGTAGCTTTGGTGGTTAGTCGAATTTTCTACGAACCACTAACTATTCACAACTAGCCATTCCCAATTCCCTATTTCCATCATGACGCTCGCTTCGCTCAAATTCAAAGTTTGTTTGTTCAAAATTCAAAAAAATAGCCCTCACCTAATCAGCAGTAAAACTACTGCAACCCCCAACCACAGCAAAAAAGAATATCGAGTGAGTTGCAAAGCTTGATAAATGCAATTTGGGGTGATGGGATGGATGGCGTCTCCCAGGAGAGGTTTATATTTTGCTACCCCACGATACCAATTTGTACCTCCCACCTGCACACCTAAAATAGCAGCATACGCGCACTCACTCCAGCCAGAGTTAGGACTAGGATCACAAACAGCATCCCGACGGCAAATTCGCCAAACATATAAGGGTTTCCTCGACAGAAGTGCCAGAGTCATCACAGTCAGCCGACAAGGAATCCAAGTTAAACAATCTTCTAACCGTGCACTGAACCATCCTAAATATGTATAAGGTTTTTCTCGATAGCCTACCATTGAATCAAGAGTACTGCTGGCTTTATATGCCAAAGCAAGGGGAGTTGGATCGATAACAGGGATAAATGCACCAAGAATCGCATAAAAAAGAGGAGCCATAACTCCATCAGTGGCATTTTCTGTTACTGTTTCTAGAACGGCTCGTAAAATTTCTAGTTCTGTTAAATTTTCTGTATCTCGTCCTACGTAATGACTTAAAGTAGAGCGGGCATCTACAATATGTCCTGTTGTTAATGGTTGTAAAACTGCTTCGGCTGCTATTCTCAAACTTTGAAAAGCAAAACAGCTAGCTAAGAGAATACTTTCTAACGCGACTCCCAAAAACGGATGCAGTAATCTAGCACTTTGAATAAGTAGATACCCTATAAAGCCGCTACCAATTATTAGAATAATGCCTAGCGCAATTCCGGCAAGGCGCTGTGTCAGGGAATTTTGACAATATGTGATACTAAATTTGGTAAAGCGAGAAATTGCCCACCCCATGACTCGTACTGGATGAGGCCAACCCCACGGATCGCCAATAAAGTAATCTAAAGTAGCAGCAATAATTAAAACAATAGCTGATGTCATTAGTCAATGGTCAAAAGTCAAGAGTTAACGATCAAAACTTAAGAGTCAACAGTCAAATTACTAATGACTAAACAATAAAATTGGCTTCTTCCCCAAGAGAAGCCTGCCAACTACGAGCGTCGTAATAAAGATCTGCCAAGGTAATACTGTACAATGCTTCTTTGAGCTTTTGGTGCAGCCTTTGCCAAAGAGTAAATGTGACCCAATCTTCTGCTTGTGTTTGAGAAGCTTGGTGGTGGGGTAAAGGTTCAATAGTTTCTCCAACTGCTTCTAAAACTTCTCCTAGAGAGATTTGTGCAGGTTCTCGAGCCAACTGGTATCCACCGATGCTACCACGCATTGATTTTACTAATCCAGCACGACGCATTTCTATGAGCAGTTTTTCTAAGTAAGGAGCTGGAATATCTTGACGAGAGGCGATCGCCTTAGTAGAAACAGGACCATACCCAGGCTGTAAACTCAAATCGAGCAAGGCTTTCACACTGTAGTGTCCTCTAGTTGTTAGTTTCATTTTGCTAAGCTTTGTCCTTTGTCTTTTGTAATGACTAATGACTAAGAATTAGTTTTCCTTATCATTGTGTGTGCCAGTGATCAAATTTTGTAAGTAGACAACTTTTTTAGGTATGCTTTATGAAACTTAGACAAATACAGCGTAGTCGTCACCACCAAGCCAGAACTGTAAAGTATGAATTATCCTGTACCATCCATCTGGGGGGTGAAAACAGTAAACAGTGAACACTGAACAGTTATCTAGATTTGGTGACCCAGATTTAGACAGCGACTGAAAGATACCACTTAAATAAGTCAGAGACTTTAGCTCTCTCAAAAAAAAGTGGGCAGTAATTGCTGATAACTGATAACAGGTTGAAGTAAGGATACTGCACTGGAATATTTTCTCTAGGGTTCAATCGAGGACTTGTTTCCTCTTACTTTATCCTTAATTTGGTCATTGACAAACATACAAACTATAGTTATCACCATTGCCTATCTTCTTTAAAATATATTGTATTGTTAATGTTGGTCATCCCGTCAAAATTTTTTATCTGGGTGCAATCTACTTGGCAATAGCACCAGATAAAAAATAAATAATGGCGCTCGCACTAGCATAACATCAGCTAAAATAAAATCGATTCACTGTATTTGACCATTCGTTTTTGAATTAAGTTGATGGCTAAACAGAAAAAAATTGAACCCCTAGTTGGTGAAGATCTGCTCAAGAAAGTCAAAGAGCTAGAAAACCTAAGCAAAGAAGAAAAAGCTAAACACTGTGGCTACTATACCGTAACCAAAAACGGTATAGAGCGTGTCAACATGATGAAATTCTTAAATGCTCTTATTGATGCTGAGGGCATTCAGTTAGACAGTGCTCCCAGTGCAAATGGTCGAGGTGGACGCAGTGCAAGCTATAGAATTAGCGTGCAGTCAAACGGTAACTTGTTGATAGGTTCAGCCTATACCAAACAAATGAATCTCAAACCAGGAGATGAGTTTATCATTACTTTAGGCAAGAAGCATATTCGTTTGAGACAAGTAGACTCAGACGAGAGAGAAGAGATCGAGCTAGCAGAAGTTGCTGTGTAAATAGTTATTAGTCGTTAGTCAAAAGTCATTAGACTGTAAAGCTGTTGACTAATGACCGTTACGGCGAACCCCAGTTCCCTGCGGCGGGAGATCCGCCTACAGGACTGGACTAACTTTTGACTGTTGGCTATTGACTAATGCTGACACCTGTTTTGCGAGTCATTGGTAAGTAGTGGCGAAGTGCTCTGCGCGTTACAGCGACGTTGCAGGTTAATCCAATTTGATCTCTTTCTAGTAAACCTAAAATACGCTCTTGATTATCTCGATCAACCACTGGTAAGTGATGCAAACCTTTAAGAGCCATGCGGTCTAATGCTTCGGCTAGAGGTTCATCTTGTAATGCATAAAGAATATCAGTGGTACAGATATCCATAAGTGTTTGATTGCCTGTGTTAGCTTGGATTTCACTTGAGGAACTTGGATATTTTTCCCAAAGGCAAAGAGCTCGGTTGACATCTTCTAAAGAGACGATACCGACTAATTGCCCTGCTTCATTAATAACTAAAGCACTCTGGCAGAGATCACCACTCATTTCCAAAGCTGCTTCTATCACATTCATGGTCGGTAGCAGCTTTTTCGGACTAGAATACATAGCATCTTCTACCAAGATTTGCTGCAAAATTTCTGCTTGCTCGTCTTTCAACTCAGGAAGACCGATTTGCTGTAAGTTTGAATTAGAGTTAGAAGTTGGTTTGATTCGTTCTACAAGCCAAACACTCAAACCCACTGTTGCCATTAAGGGTAAAACAATGCGATAGTCTCGCGTTAATTCAAAGAGCAACAAAATTGCTGTTAATGGAGCTCTGACAGTTGCAGCGAGAACTGCTGCCATCCCCACCATTGCGTAAGCAGGAGGAGCTGCCATATACTGTGTAACTACAGGTACTAGGCTTGCTAAAATTTTTGCATAAGCTGATCCAAAAGAAGCACCTAAAAACATGGCTGGTGCAAAAAGACCGCCAACAAAACCACTACCAGCACTAACAGCCGTCATGAACAGTTTCACTACCAGCAGCACGAGCAACAAGTTTAGAGAAAACTTCACATCCTGAAGCATAGCTTCTATAGTGCCGTAACCGATGCCCAGAATTTGAGGAAACTTTAAAGCAACAATGCCAACAATGGTTCCACCAATAATCGGATGAATCGGTTCGCGTATGTTACCTAGCCATCGCAAATAAGGTATTTGCCCATGAAAGCAGGCTTTTGCCAAAGCAATGAGTTGGGTATAAGCCAGAGAAACTAAACTGGCTCCCAAACCTAAGCCGAGATAAAGCGGTAATTCCAGAAGGCTGCGGACTTGGTAAGCGGGTAGGGCAAAAGCAGGCTGTGCACCCAAACCAATTTGAGCAACTAATGCCGCAACGACCGCTGCAAGCAGCACGACACTCACGGCAGAAGTGGCAAATGATGTTGCGCCTAACACCACCTCTAAGGCAAAGAAAACTCCGGCGATGGGCGCATTAAATCCTGCAGCTAAACCAGCCGCAGCACCAGCAGCCAAAAGCAACCGCTGTCGTTCTTGAGATACTTGTAAAACAACAGACAGCAGCATACCAAAACTTGCGCCAATTTCTACACTTGGTCCCTCTGGTCCTAGAGAAGCACCACTTCCTAAAGACACTGATGCTGCCAGCATCTTTGTTACTGGTCGTAATTGTCCTTTGATCTCTCCTCCTTGGGATGCGGCGATCAGAGTTGACAGTCCAGGACCAAAATCTTGGGTGCGCCAGCGCATCAATCCGATAATCAGTCCACCAAGGATGGGAACACAGGCTAGAGTCCAAGAACCCCAAGCACCAATGACACCCATAAAATTTTCCAAGGTCAAGCGGTGAATCAGCTCGATCAAATAGTGAAAGGTCACCACACCCATGCCAGCACCACCGCCTATTAGGACGGCTAAAAGCAGCACAACAGTTTCTGGGGATGGTTGAAAACGGTTAAGCAGATCAGTCAAACGGGCAGAAGGAGTGGTAAAAGCAGGTTGTTCTACCACCTTCCTTAGTTCAGTTGAAGGCAGAAGAGTCATTGAGTGGAGAAGTAAATCTAATAAAAAATTTAAATTTTTCCGTCTTACATTTCATTGTGAGTGATCATTTAGCAACCAGACAAGTCAATTGCATATGTTAGTTTTACAAAGCTTTGGTAAATTAATTCCCGTTGCTGGCAATTTGTGTAAGGACAATGCTTAAATGGGAAAGAATTGAAGGTGAATGGTTATTTGCAGCGCTCATTTAGAGTAGTGAGGAGTAAATTGAAGGTTAAAGAGTGTAGACGCCCTATCACCATGAGACAGCGCTATGCACGAGGGCAGCCACTGCAAAGGAAGCGGGTTTACCGACACTCAGTGTAAGTGGCGTTTTTCCGTGTCTTGGCGATTGTATGTCTCTTTGAGAGACACACTCACCCTGGTGTAAGTGCAAAACGCACGAACTCTTGCGTTGCAAGAGCATGTGGCTTTGGGATTTACAAGGCAGTGGGCAAGGCAGGGTGATAAAAACACCCAATAGCCCTCTGGGTGTGCGCTCCGCCATAGGGGTTGCCATAGCTACGATAAATCATTAACTAAAGGCAAAAGTGGATATACACCTTGAGGATGACTCCCTACAGAATGGTACTCACGATAATGTGAAGTATGGAGTTATTGATCCTTTATTATTTATTGGTCATTCTCACAAAAATCTAGCTATACTCGTGTTGCAATCATTCAGCCATGCTTGTAGCACAAGCTTTTGCTTGTCTAAATTATGGATATTTTCTGTGTGATTTCTGACTAATGTCAGATCACACTAGGTAATTTACACGCATTTTGAGCAGAAATTCTCGCTCAGGTATTGAAAAGAGCAAGTAAGTGGACTAGACGGACGAGGTAGATGAATACACACACCTTTGATAATCATTATGTGACTTGCCCAATTTGCCAAAAAAATACTAAGCCAAAGCTAGTAAAAACGTGCATGGGATTGTATACCTGTTCGTATTGCCAGGAAAGGCTAGTAGTCTGTCAAAGCGGTCATTATGTCCGCGACCCGTTTGCCTACAAACAGATAATGATATCGTCGGTACTCCGTCGCCAAAGCCGACCTTTAGCTAGGATTCTCAGGGATTTTACCATCCTCAAGGGTCCTTTAGTCGCTCTGGTTATAGGAGGTGCTATTCTCTTGAGTGTCATTGGTATGACACAGCAAGCCTCAGACCAGAATTCTCCAACGTTGCCAAAAACAGAAAAGCAACGTTGACATTAGCCTTCGCTTAATTCAAAGTATGCCCTATATTCACAAAACACGCACTCGCGTGTTTAACACCTTCTCCCGACAAACGTAATTTGGATGAGACGAGTGCTGTTAAACAGCCTCTCTACTAATATATATTGACAAAAACCAAATTATGTGTTTTTAGGTCACAATGCTTCTTTGTGGCCTAATGTTTCCGTCTGGTTTTTAGCAAGAGCCAAAAAGTTCGATTAACACAACACCCACATCCTGCATTTTACGTCAATACTTCTACTAGACCACCGCTCTAACAGTTGTTGGAGCGGTGGCTAGTACCGCAAGGCGGAATTCGCAACCAGGAGAAATTCAAAATTCAAACAGGTATACAGCGTAAGCGTTTCATTGATTTGGAATGGGTGCTTTCTTTCCGCCGTTGTGTACTAGTAAGTCCAGTCCAAGCTTATGTGAGGGTAACCCTGACCACGCATCGGGCGTAAGTGCAAAGCGCACGCCAAGTGCCCCCTTATTCACTGCACAAGTGAGGTCTTTACATGGTGTTGTGTATGTGATTCAAATAACAAGAGCCATATTATCTTATATTTTTTAAGATTATTTAGTATTTTTTGTAACTAATGACCAACCAGAATCATGTTTAACTACCTTTATCGACTCTAGTTTGAGGTTGTTAAGTGCAGTTTTATCAAGCAGAAAGTAAGGTTGTTTGTCAGATTGCCAATAATCCTTTAGTTGAATAGAGGAAGCAGGAAGAATAGTGCGATCGCTATAAAAATCCAGTGATGGACGATGATCACGAAAAGATGTGTAAATTTTCTTTGCTGGTGGGTTTGCCTGCTGGATCATCTGTGCTACTGGTTTGACAGGATAAGCTTCATTCAGTTCCCAAACCCAGTCATTGGATTTCATCAACAACAATAGCGAAACATAACTACCCCAAAATAGAATTTTGAGGAATTGCCTATCACCTCGCCCTACCAAAATAGCGGCTATTGCCATTGTGATCGCGACTGCTGCAAAAATCTGTTGTAAGTCTGGTTGTGCTGTATCCCCTAAACTATAGTAAATACAAACTCCACTTCCCAATATAGATATAAATACTAAAGATAAGAGCAAATACCGAGGATAAGATGATAGTATTGGCATATTTCCAATTTCCGCAAGCTTAGCACCACAAGCTAAGGCTATGCCTGGGTAGATTGGAAACACGTACCAAGGAAGTTTTGTTTCCATCAATGAAATAGCGATCAGATAAACAGCACACCACACCAATACTAGTTTCGCCCAGTTCAAGTTGCGATTTTCCCAACAAAAGCGCAAACTTGAAGGTAAAAAAATGAGCCAGGGCCATGTGTACTTGAAGATCTCTAGTAAATAATACCACGGCGGTCCAGAATGACCTTCAACAGATTTCCAAACACGGCTCAGGGATTGATCCATCATGCCAGTTTCGGTAAAAGTGTTGCCATAGTGTACGAACTGGGCACCATACCAATAAGCCACAGGTAAAATGCCAAGTAAAATTCCTGTCCACATGTATCGACTGGTAAGCAGTCGGGGTGTGTCCCAAAGCAGAAAAACTAGTGCAATCGCCCCCAACAAGAAACCCAACAGACCTTTGGTCAAGCAAATTAACCCAAAAGCTATGCCTACACCCAGACAGTAGCGTAAGTTGCGGCGCGATCGCAGCAAACACAACATCATGACCATGAAAAAACAAACAGCCACCCCATCCAACATTGCTAACCGCCCATGACGTACCACTGGTAGCATTGTGAGGTAAGTCAAGGCGCTATAGATAGCTGCCCAACGTTGGCGAAATATTTCCCGCCCAATGTAATACAGTAAAGGTACTGATAGAGCGCTTAGTAGTGCTCCAGGTAAACGTGATGTCCACTCATTGACTCCTCCTAAGGAGTAAGCCCAAGCAATCAGCAAGTGTACGAGCGGTGGCTTATTATGATATGGTTCACCCCCAAGCGTTGGGTAAAGCCAATGCATTGAACCAGATGGGGCACGCCATATTTCGCGCGCAACTTGTGCGACAGTACCTTCATCCCAATCTCGCAGCGGCAAATTTCCCAAATTTATGGTATAGAGTAAAACTGCGGCTAAAAGCAGCACTATGACCCATACCCAATCAATCCATTTGTCTACTGTGCGATGTTGCTTTTCCAGACGACCCCAAATAAAGCTTCCTTCTTGCATGTTCGGTGGATATTTATTGTGCTTGCTGGTTTGATTCAACTCCAGACGCTTTGGAGTCTTGAATGTTGCCACTTGTTACCACAAGTGTTTTTAAACAATCCCTTCTTCTTTAAATTAACTTAGATTTTTTCGTAAAAACATAATTTTTTTTACAATATTTTTCTCTTTTTCATTTTCTTTTATATATATTTTTTTAATAATAGTGCTACAACTATTACTAATCAAAATCTAAAAACTTTTGTTTGGGAGAGTATTCATGAATCTACCTGTGGTTTTAGATGTTGCTCTTGGGTTAATTTTTATTTACTTGACTTTGAGCTTGCTGACTTCGGAAATTCAAGAGTTAATTACCACGCTTCTACAGTGGAGAGCTAAACATTTGAAAAAGTCAATTCAATCGCTCATAGCAGGTGGTAGTGAAACGCAAGATGAGGAGATTGCTCATGCTACACAGTTAGTACAGGAACTTTATCAAGACCCTTTGATTAATACCCTGAATCAAGAAGCTAAGGACAAGGTTGAAAGGGGGTTCCGGGCAATTACGAAAACAAATAACAGAAAAGCATTTGGGCTAAAACAAAGTGCTCCTTCTTATATTCCTTCTGAAACTTTTGCTAGTAGCCTATTAGAAACTTTAAAAATACCTCAGTTAATTAATTATGTTCAAACTCCCTCTGAAACAAAAACAAATTTGCACATGGTATTATCATCATACAAAGAACTGAGAACAGCTATTAACGATAAGGATAGTGAAAGCCATCAAAAAATTCAAAGCATTTATGGAGACGTAACTGAAAATGAAAATTTTAAGACGCTTGTTAATAGTTTACCTGAGTACGTACCAAATAATCTCATAACCAGTCTTAGTGTTCTTGCTCAGCGGAGTCGGAGAAAGATTAGTGGCATTCAAGAAGATATGATGCAGTTTCAAAGAGAGGTTGAAACATGGTTTGATCGTTCTATGGATCGCTCAAGTGGTGTTTATAAGCGCAATGCCAAAGGAGTCGCTATTTTAATTGGGATATCAGTTGCAATATTAACTAATACCGATACATTTTTTGTCTTGAGAAGACTGTCCCAAGATTCTGTTATCCGCTCGGCTCTTACTCAAAGTGCAGTTCAACAACAAAATGATATTCTTAGTAATCCAGATGCCAGAACTAGATTTCAGGAACTTTTAGGGGAAGCTTCTGTACCTATTGGATGGCAAAACATCAGTCAACAATTTCAGCCATTGAGGAATCGTCAGGGAAATAGTGCAAATAACTTCTTACTTAGAATTTGGTTAGTTTTCAAAATCCTTTTTGGTTGGCTCGTAAGCGGTTTGGCTATTGCTATGGGTGCGCCTTTTTGGTTTGATATCCTTAATAAAATTATCAATGTACGTAATTCAGGACCAAAACCTGTTAAATATACTCAGGATCAACCGCCTGAATCATAGTATTTGCGTGTAATTAAAAGATAAAAATGACTTGCAACTCCCACTCTTGCTCGTGGCGAAGAATCTCAATTTGTCGAATAAACTCTCGAAAGTAAAATCGTCGCTCTGTTTCAGATAAGTCTAACCAAAATTGTGGAATTGAAACAGCTTGGGCGACAGAACGCAAATTAACAGGTGGTAAAGTTGCTAGTTTTGCTTGAAGTGCAGATATTTCTGTGCGGAGTTTGTATGCTCTTAGCTGAGTAGTTTCTGCATCCAAAACTCCAGTTTCTAACAAAAAGGGTAGCTGATTGAGTATTTCTTGATGACGGGTAATGTTTTCAGTTAAGCTATTTTTAACTGCATCCAACTGAGGAAAATTAATCCCCGCCACAGCAAGAGGTAAATCACGGCAAACAGCTTGAATTGTCTGTTCTAAAATTTTTTGATAGGGAAGGGTGCGACACTTGGGATTTTTGGGACAGTTAATCGGACGCAAATAAAGATATTCTTTGTCTTGGTTGCGCATAGTCACACGAGTGACTGTCATATGAGACTGACACTCCTGACAGACAACCAATCCAGCCAGAGAACGCGGTGCACTAGCTGTGCGAGGAGGTAAACGACTGTTGCGGCGTAACAGTCGATCAACCTGGGCGGCTTCTTCTTTAGTAATAATAGGAGCATGAGTATTGGAGAGAATTTCTCCGTTTTGATAAGCTGTATCACCTCGATAAACTGGATTTGTCAACCAACGGCGTCCAGTAGTGACAGAAATTTTCTTGCTGTATTTTTTCGCTAGGTAACGTACTGCTCCCCGCAGAGAACCATACAATAAGAAATATTCAAAAAAATCTTTGACAACTGGTGAAGTGGTACGGTCAATGATGTATTTTGCTTTACCTCGACGGTAACCGTAGGGTACTCTACCGGGTGGTGGCGCAGCATCCAGACGGTTGCGGGCGTGTCCTTGGCGAATGCGGCGACTACGTTGCTGACGCTGAATTTCGTAGAGTAATTTCAGTAACTGGGCGTGGAGGTTGGGATTTTGTTGGGAAGAATTGTAGTCTTGCTCAACAGCAATGAGTGTTATTCCCATTGCTTCAAGTTCCGCAAGGCGCGAACTGACTTCTTCTAGAGAATCTCCCAATTCTTCTAAGCGACGGATAAGGAGACAATCAGGCGGTTCTGTTTTACAGTCGTTGAATAATTGTTGTAGTTGAGAGCGTTTCCCTAAGTCTTGGTAAATAAAATCTAACTCCCATCCCCAGGTTGTGGGATCAGGAGTGGGTTCTAGTAGAGGATCAGTGTAGGTGTAGGCGAAGATTTTCATGAGGCGATGTGCTACTTTCCCAGGACTTACGCACGAACAACGTAATCATAGTCATTGCCACCTCTGGGAAGCAATCGCAACCCGCTGTTTTCAGTAGCTCAGATCTTGCACCTACCCCTAGCGATTAGAAATCGCGGCTATACAAACAAAGTCCCTTCGGGTTCATGGTAGTTTGATTTTTCCTGTGGGAGTGCAAAGAAGTGATGTATCGCTGACCAATGGTGCGGGAGTAAATATTAGGTCAGGCGGTGGCGGTAGTATTGCGGTTAATGCCCGAAATTTACAGATGACGGGAGGAAGTTTCCTTCGGGCTGGAATAGGGCAAGGTTTGGGGACAGTTGGTACTCAGGCAGGAAATATTTCGGTTAATGCCACCGGGGCAATAAACCTTAACAATAGTGACATTACTAATGATGTGCTATCAGGAGCAAATGGACAGGGAGGTGATGTCAGCATCAGTGCTAGCAGCTTGCGGCTTGAGGGTGGGGCAGAGGTAAATGCTAGTACTTACGGTGCGGGCAAGGCGGGAAATTTGAGCGTTGATGCCCAAGATGTGCAACTGATTGGTACAAGCGCTGATGGTCAGTTTAATAGTGGCTTGTTTGCTTCTGCAAATCAAAACTCATACTAAGTTGCGTTCAGAGGTAGTATCCTGAGATGAGGGAAAAAAGTTAAAGAACGTAGGCGAGCGCAATCAGAACAAAGTTCTCGTAAGCCTTGGCAGAGTACATCCTCAACTTGATCTAAAG
>NZ_JABXYX010000010.1:0-18172 GCF_017982655.1 Brasilonema sp. CT11
AATCATCTGACCGACTTCTTCGTCGTTACCAGCAGAGATTGAACCAACCTGGGCAATTGCTTTGGAATCTTCTACGGGACGAGCGTGTTCTTTAATTTTGTCTACCAAGAAGTTGGTAGCCTTATCAATACCACGTTTTAGCGAAATAGCATTTGCGCCAGCTGCGACGTTGCGTAAGCCTTCTTTGACTACTGCATGAGCCAAAACGGTCGCAGTTGTGGTGCCATCACCAGCAGCATCGTTCGTCTTGGAAGCCGCTTGACGGATCAGAGCAACGCCAGTATTTTCGACGTGGTCTTCCAATTCAATTTCTTTAGCAATGGTCACACCGTCATTAATGATTTGTGGTGCGCCAAACTTCTTCTCTAGGACTACGTTACGACCTTTGGGACCGAGGGTAACAGCTACCGCTTCGGTCAAGATGTCCATGCCTTTTTCTAGGGCACGACGTGCGTTTTCGTTGTAAATGATGCGCTTTGCCATAATTGTCAAAGAATGTTTAGCAGAAAACTACAAAGAATGCTATTTGTTTTTTGTCCTTTGCCAACAACTCATGACAAATGACTGATGACAAATGACTAAAAGATTATGAAACAACTGCCAGAATGTCTTTTTCAGAGAGCAGGACGTATTCGTCAGTTCCAAGTTTAATGTCGGTACCAGCGTATTTCGAGTAGAGAACTTTATCTCCGACCTTCACGTCCAACGCTTGACGAGCACCGTCATCTTTGATCTTGCCTTCACCGACGGCAACAACTTCGCCTACTTGGGGCTTTTCTTTTGCATTGTCGGGTAAATACAGACCACCTGCGGTCTTTTCTTCAGCCGCGTTCACTTTGACGAATACGCGATCGCCTAGGGGTTTAACTGTAGAAACGCTTAAAGTTACAGCTGCCATACCAAATTCTCACCTCGTTAGCACTCTCAACTCCTGAGTGCTAATGTACCTAAAGGCGAAGTGCAATGGCAACATTTTCTTTTGTACGGGTTCCCGAACTTTGCTTGCCCAAACCCACGTAAGTACATATACTCTACTTTTCTGAGCTTTCAGGTTTTACTCCGTAAATGACGAATATGGATATATGGGCAACTTTATTTGCAAAGCTGGGAAATTGATATAGAACAGTTATCAGGGAGCCGCCATTTGAGTAACACTACAGTGATCCAGTCCTGCCAAGAGCTACGAAAAACCACGCTTACACCAGCGAATAAAGCCCTAAGTATTTCTATAGAAGCTTTAGAACTGTCGAAAATTCCGAGGGACATTTTAACTAGTGTTGTCCCAATAGTTTCTAACTGCTTCTGCGAACAAGCTCGTTTACCATTTTGCGAAGGCTTAAAAAAACGACTCAAACAATTAAGTCTTCACAAAAGGCAAGATGGCAATTTTAGTTGCATATTTGGAAATAAAATCAATTGCTTGCCAGTTTGCTGTTCTAGACTGATAATAAAGGATTACCCGGATGCTGTGCGGTATCGCCCAACAATCCCGGAAGCCATTGAGCGGATTATACAAGAGCACTTCTTAGGCAACAAGGTGGTAGAAGAATATGCATTGTGTTTTCCCATCCTTTGCCAAAAAGTTCCCTAGGTTGTCGTGAACAACTTATAGAAGCTTAACATCCAACAAGGATATGGCACAGTAGTAAACAGATGAAAGTGTGGGTTAATTGTAATTTGGGAGCATCTTGAGTCCAACACTTACTTGTTAACCTGAATAATTATTATTTAATCAGTGTTTTTTAACCCGCAGCTTTCAAAGCGATATATAATAACGCATTATAAATACTACTGCTCTACGTATCCTTACTGGACTTTTGCTGTTTGTAGAGAATTTCTTGAGAGTGAGACCCACTTTTAGGACTTTAGAAAGCAAACGCAAGTTAAGTAGGAAAAAGCACAACACCTCCTTAATCCACCAAAGAGGATATTGATTCAAGACCTTGATGGATCAAGCGCCATAAGTGCCACTGCTATGAAAGAACCCAGCATGAAAGATCACAAACGACTTCTACTTATTGATGATGATCCTAACCTCATCTTGCTGGTGAAGGATTACTTGGAATTCCGGGGTTATGATGTCAGCACCGCCGAAAATGGTCGAGAAGCACTGGACATTTTAGAGCAGGATATTCCAGACATGATCATTTGCGATGTGATGATGCCAGAAATGGACGGTTATACTTTTGTAGAACAAGTCCGGCAAACTGAACGCACCAGTTGGATTCCCGTTTTATTCCTTTCAGCTAAGGGACAAAGCTCAGACCGAGTAAAAGGTCTGAATAAAGGTGCTGATGTGTACATGGTCAAGCCTTTTGAGCCGGAAGAATTGGTCGCACAAGTAGAATCTTCTCTGAAGCAGACCATTCGCTGGAAAGAACACCAAGCAAAAGGAGGAGATAACGGTTCACGCATCCAAGTTCCCTTCGATGTGCAGTTAACCCCAACAGAACTCAAAGTAGTGCAATTTGTGGCTAGGGGCTTAGCTAACCGCGAAATAGCTGAAGAATTAAATGTCAGCCAACGCACGGTAGAAAGCCATGTGTCCAATATGTTGGGCAAAACCAATCTCCACAATCGCACTGAACTAGCGCGGTGGGCAATTGAAAATCAAATGGCGTAAGCACAGTGCTGTAGAGGCCACAAAGCGGCAGTTCGTACACTCAGGGGAACCCTCGGTTCGCGTAGCGTCTCCCTTGGGCGCAGCCGTGCCGGAAGGGGTCAGCACACAGTTGCCTCAACGGTCAAAGGTCGCTGGTTTGGGTTGCTTCCCCCAGCAGGCTTTGGGGTATCCACGAAAACCGGCAAGCTCAATGTTTACACAGAAAAAAAATTCCGCCTACGGAAGTTTCGTTCGTTGTAGACCCGCAACTGCTTTCCGTGAGGGTGGTAACTGGCATTTGGGTTGGGGTTTCCCCTCCCCGTTGAGTTCAACTAGTGTATCAATCTGTGCAGACCACTGCCGCGTATAGTTAAGCGACTTGTAGACGCGCAAAGAGCGCTTCCATAAGGGTAACGACTAGTTTTGACGAGTGCTGAGTAGCTACAAGCGCCCAGCACTCGTTGCTTATTGGTAGAAACTCTACTTACCAACCCTGTTCTTCAGTAAGAAATGGGTGGGAAATTTCTAAATTCAGTTCATTAAGATACGTTAAGGCACTAGCAATCTGGAAAACTGTTCCTCGTAGCTCTAAATCAAAGCAGCCTCGTTGCGGCATATGACCATTCAGTTGGGCTGCTGCAATATTGACTGTGATGCCGCAATAAGATATCAAGCCTGAAATAACTGGTTGTTTGTGCAACTCCTTGGGAATATGAACAGTAATGTGAGTTGTAGTGCGTCGGTTGTCTCGAAAATCGATAGTAGATTTACCCTGTTGATTTGGAATGGCCATAATAGCTTTCCTTTGTAATTTTTAGATGCGGGTTTTATGTTACAACGAATTTTTCTCTGAAAAAAAAATCTTGACACTACTTTTTATTAAATGGATATCCTGTTATGGTCTTAAATTCGAGGTTCATCCTAATTGCCTACTGATCGGTCGAAATAAGGAAGTTTAATAAAATTTTACATAAGCAAATTTCAAAACGTATAACAAGCTCGTTACGGCAAGACAAAACTTGGAAACAAAGGCTTTTCACACCTGTGTGATCAAAGTATTTTGATTTGACCTAGCCCCTATGGCTAGCGCCACGCTCCGCTATCGGGCGGCAACAGGGAAAAGGGAACTCTTAACAGTGAAAGAATTAGCCCCGAATATGGGATACAAGCCCCTTAATTTATTAATGGAAAGGATAAAAAAAATTGTTTCGAGACGCGCAGCGCGAATCAACAAGACGTCCGTGTTTAAATCCCCTGCTTTCAAGTATGGGGATTCTCCCTGTTGCCCTATGGCTTATACCACGCCTTACGGTGAGTAAGCGCGCTCTTGGTAGGGGAGCCAGTGCGTTGCGGTGAATCCAGCGCTGCCTCCCGGTCTCCCGACCTAGGCGACTGGTGAACCCGGAGGGAGCCAGTGCTGTTCGCGCAGCGTGGCACTTTGTGCCATAGACGGGAAACCCGTCTATGGCATCTGGCGTTGGGGTTCCCAAGGCGCGAAGCTCGCCGGGTGGAATCTTCCATCCGGCAACGCCAGACGCCTCAACGGTCAAAGCAGCCAAGGCTCGCTTCCGCTAACGTCGGGGGAAGCTTCCCCCGACAGACTTTGGGGAACCCCCGCACGGCGCTGGCTCGACTTCGCAGCTTTTGGGGGGAAGCGGAGGAACATAACGTGCCGCCCCGTTGTAGCACAAGCGCGTTCTCCCTCGTGCCGGCTCTGGTGTATGCGCTTTGCGCATACGCCACTTTGCCAATCTCCTGCACCAGACGCAGCGCCCCCTTAGGGGGCCGGAGCTAACGCGCTCCGTGACGGGAACCGCCAAGACGGCAAGTGGACTCACCAAGACGGGGGCTGGTCTAGTCCTGTTGCCCGTTGCCTGTTCCCTTTTAATGGTAGTTACAACTTGTTCAATCGCTGAACTCCCGCAACTTGTGACCATAGACGGCGTTTCACGCGACTTCGCTGTACGCTTAAACTTCCGTATCTATTTACATTTGGAATTTGACTTTGAGAAGAATATAATATTGAATATCATTATCACGTTATTGCTTCAATATACTTCGGCAAAAAGTTTCCAAGAGTTCTGTATTTTTTTCTGTAAGTGATAAAACAGCGTAAATTTGGTAACATTTAGTATCAATAGCTCTGAATTCATAAATATTTACACTTTAAAATTCAATATTTAACCTTAAATTAACTAAACGTTACTGTGTAATGAATTGAACAGTTGATATTCTTTTTAGAAGCTATAGCGGCGTAAATAAATACACAAAGTTGTTGCAAAATCACGTTCCAAATCGCCAAAGACTTCACATAGTTTGCATTATGGTTTCAATAAATAAATAGCTTGAAGTGTTGACTGAGAGTGAAGTTTCAGGATTTTTTCTGTTGTTTTGCAATAAACATACACTGTCTAGACAACAGTACTTTTTGAGTGAATTTCTATTTATCTATCTACCAATGTTGTCATCTATTTATCTATGTAGCTTAGGCATTGCAGTGTAACAAAGGTTATCGACTGTGGTAAATTTCGCACTGCGACTAGCTCGTTACATAGCACAACTGGCATCGGCTGTTAGAGATATTTATCTTCAGAGGCTATTGCTAAACATCTGCTTGTTAATGAATCTATTTTAGTGATAAAGCTGTTGGCACATGGGTTCGTGTGAACTGTAATAGATCAAGCAACTTTTGAACTTTAACGGCTTTTTGATACTAGCAGTTATGACAAATAGCATCGGGAGATTAGCAATACTTCCCCATGAAATGGTAAGCGCAAAGCGCCTAGTATGCTGGTTTCCAAAGTTAGGTGTTGTGTATGCGCTCGCATAAAAGTACCTACCTTTGGTGCTTGCCATCTTAACATTGCCTCAAATTTTCCTCACTCTTAGAGAAGATTCGGAACCTTTTTTAATCCGCGTTAAAGGTGGTATTTATGATTCAATTCTTAAGAGGTCATTTACGAATATTGATCTGGTTTACAGTTGGCTTGGTCTGTGTGCTTTTGTTGGCGCTAGGATTGCCGTTTATTCAGTTAGCAACGGCAACCAACCCCAATCATCAGAATTCTTCACATGCATACACCCCAAAAAACCCGAAGGGAACACCGTATTGGTCATCTGGGATAACTAGGGATTCAAACCATTTACCAGATTTGTAATCAGTCCCAGGTTTTGTTGCTTCCTATAGATTACGATTTCAATTTTTGACGATTCTAAATACATTTTCAAGGGAACCCCGATGATTTCCTGGTTTGAAAAGCGTGTACGAGCGATCGCATTGATCGCAAGCTGTTTGCTCTTTTTCACGACGTTCTTGATGCAACAGCCTGCCTTTGCCCAACAGGTCACCGGCAATGGTGTAAACGTTATTATCATGATTGGCGATGGAATGGGTTGGGAACCTGTACGTGCAGCTGCCGTTGCCAACAATGGTTCGTTTTACACCCGTGGAGAAGGTCGTGGTCTGAATTTACAGAAGCTCAAAGGCTATACTTATGCTACGACCTATGGTACGACCATCTTGGATGAGAAAACCGGCAAGTTTTCTACCGGTAACTCGGCATTGGATGGAAGCAACAATGTCACAGGTCAAAGTAATCTTCGTTCTGGGTTTTCCTTTAAGCCTCTACCGTTTAATCCGGGTACCGACTTGACAGCAAGTGGATCGGGTGGCGCAACAGACCCATCATTAGGTAATCTTGCAGGTTGGGAGGTAGAAAAAGGTGGTTCCAATCCTTGGACACCTGGGACACCACCACCTTGTGACATTACAGTACCAGTCGGAAAATCTATAAACGATATTCCAAATCGGTTCAACTGTCAAGCAGAATACATCAAGCTGAGTGTACCAGATTCCGCCAACACAGCCTTCACACTCTATACAGGAGTGAAGAGCTACAATAACGCGATGGTAGACATCTTTGAAAAGCCTGTGGAAACGATTCTGCAAACGGCGAGAAAGCAAGGCAAATCAACAGGTCTGTTGACCTCCGTTCCCATCAGCCACGCAACGCCTGGTTCAGCTGAATCATCTGTCAATCGCCGTTCCAAGTATGATGCTGACTATCCAACTTTGGATAATATTGTGCAGCAGTCTATTCGACCAGATTTTGGTGAAAACCCAGACCGACCTGACCTACAAGACATTTTCTTACCCACAGTGCTGTTGGGCGGTGGTCATCCTCTGGATCATGACAATACAGTTAATACACCAGGTCAACCCGGTTACAAAGCACCAGGTACTTGCAACTACGTCTACATCAGGGCATCCACTTATAAAGAATTGAGCGGTAAGACTTCTTTAAGTGATACAGAAGCGTGCAAAGCTACTGCTGCATCGAATCCGAACAACCGCTACGGCTATCGTTTCTTAGAGCGTGGTCCAAATGCGGCAAAGCTTCTCCTCAAGACTTCTAGAGAAGTTGATCCTAACAAAGGTGAACGCCTGCTGGGACTCTACGGTGCCCGAGGACAGGAAGGCAACATTCCAGTAGCCGGTGCTGATGGTGATTACAGCATCACTGGTCTTGCCAACTTTGCCCGTCAGTCTTCTTTGTACTATCGTACCAACGATGCTTACAAACGAGGGGATTTACCAGTTAATGATAGCGATCGCCCACTCCAGCCAGGTGAAACCAATGACGCTTTCATTGCGCGTGAAGTGAACGAAAATCCTACCTTAGCCGACATGACCCAAGCAGCACTAAATGTCCTGGGCAAAGACAAGGACGGTTTTTGGCTGATGGTCGAAGGCGGAGATGTCGATTGGGGAATTCATGACAACAACATCGATAACATCATTGGTACAGTGCTCGATTTCGACAAGGCTGTAGGCACTGTCATCAACTGGATTCAGCGTAACGGTGGTTGGCAAAAGAACGTCTTGATTGTTACAGCTGATCACGACCATTACCTGAGTTTGTATCCTAACTTCCCTCAACTGCTGAGAACCAAGGGTGCTAAAGCGCTCACTTATGGCACCGAAACTGACTCAGCTTCCGTAGGTCATAGCTTTGGGTCAATTCCTGAGGACAAGTACGGGTGGGGAAACCACACCCGTCGTCCAGTACCAGTTTATTATCAGGGCAGACCGTTCAAGCTGGACAAGTACATCGGTAAGGGATATAAAGCCTACGGATATGATGTTCCTGGCATTCCAGGTGGAGTAGATCAGGTTCACATTCACAAGGCAATGTATGAGGCAATCACGGGTGAAGAACCTCAGGATGCTTCATAGAAAGGGGTGATCTCAAACTTAACTCTATATCTTACACCTTTTAACCTGTTAATTCGTTGTAGGGACATTGCGTGAAGCAACGTCCCTACAATTTGTCAAATAAGCATCAGATATTGCCATATGCTTTCGGTTAAGCAGCACTTGAATTGGTTTGAAATTGGCTTTGCTGGCTCCTGCACTTGTTGTAAGTTAGATACTCAGGAAACAAACCAGCCTCAGAAAAAAATTTGGCGATTATGGCTGGTACTGGCGTTGCTGATTAGTGTTCTGCCAGCAGAAATTGGTATTGGGTTATGGAGTCATAGTTTGTCGCTGCAAGCAGATGCTGGACACCTGATCTCGGATATTGGTGCATTGGGGCTAACTCTACTAGCAAGCTGGCTTGCTGGGCGTCCTGCTGCAAGTCGGGCGACCTTTGGACATGGGCGAGTTGAAATTCTGGCGGCGTTGATAAATGGTGTTGGATTGGTGGCGATCGCCGGGTTTATCGCTTGGGAAAGTTTCGAGCGATTTCAGCATCCGCAACCTGTCTTGAGTCTGCCTTTATTACTAGGATCAGGACTAGGGTTAATTGTCAACAGCTTGAATTTAACACTGCTGCACAAACACAGCCTCAATGATTTAAATCTCCGGGCGGCGTTTCTGCATATCGTTGCCGATGCATTCAGTTCGGTGGGAATTCTAGTCGCAGCAGTGGTGATTTACTGCCTGAAATGGTGGTGGATCGATCCAATCATCAGCTTATTGATTGCCTGTTTTGCTGCATTAAGTGCTATTCCCTTGATCTGGAGTAGCTTGGAAATTCTCTTAGAGTATGCTCCCCGCTCTATTAACCCTACTCATGTTGAAGCAGCATTGCAACGGTTTGCGGCAGTGCGTCGGGTTGAAATGCTGCGGATTTGGGAAATTAGATCCGGTCAGATTGCTTTGTGCGCCCACTTATGTATCGATCCATTGGATGCCCAAAAGCGGGATCACTTGCAATGGGAGTTACAAACTCATTTGGTCGAAGCGTTTGGGATTCACCAATCAACGTTGCAATTATCTAGCCACAGTGCTACAAATTTGGTTCCTTTGCATCCGTTACTCAACCGGAGCTTAGTTTCATATATTCATAAGTAACCAACCAAAGTTATCCCTCTTGTGTCACTTTCCGGGAAGGCGATAAGCCAGAGGCTTGACGCTACGCGTACACAAGGAAAAGCAGCGTTTTAACGTCCTAAGGAGCGATCGCTCAACCGCTATAGGCAGTTTAATAAATAATGAAACAGCTTTTGTAATCAGCAAACACGATGTCGGATTTATCTGAGTTACACAACCTGCTTTCAGATGAGGCGTTAACTTATTACGCCAGTGGTCAAGAGCAAGAACGGTTATCAAGAGGTACTGGTCTGCTTGAGTTAGCCCGAACTCAAGAACTTCTGAACCGCTACTTACCTCCTCCAGCCGCTGTGATTTTCGATGTTGGCGGCGGTTCTGGTATCTATTCTTATTGGCTTGCTCAACAGGGCTATGAAGTTCATCTCATTGATGCGGTTCCTTTGCATATAGAACAAGCAAGAGCGTTTTTCTCAAGCTCAACCAATTATCCTCTGGCTAGTTTGGCAGTTGGTGATGCTCGTCAACTTAATCGGGCGGATGATAGCGTTGATGCTGTTCTTTTACTTGGACCTTTATATCACTTGACTGAGCGCACACAGCGTTTGGCTGCTTTGCGTGAAGCTTATCGTATTTTAAAAACAGGAGGTCTTGTCTTCGCGGTTGGAATTTCTCGCTTTGCTTCAACCTTAGATGGATTACTTCAGGGATATTTGGATGATCCAGAGTTTGTGGCGATTGTTCAACGGAATTTAACTGATGGTCAACACCGCAACCCAAACAACCATCCTGGTTACTTTACAACAGCCTTCTTTCATCGTCCTGAAGAACTTAAAGCAGAGGTTGAAGAAGCGGGTTTACATTATCAAAGAACGTTAGCGATCGAAGGACCAGGCTGGTTACTACAAAACTTCTCAGAACACTGGAATGAACTAGGTCGTCGTGAACGCCTTTTAGAAGCTGTCCGTTGGCTAGAAAGCGAACCCTCTACGTTGGGGATGAGCGCTCATATTATGACTGTTGCCCGCAAAAATGCGGTCTAAGACTGAACACAATTCCTGGTTAGTGGCGAGATAACAATATTCCTCACCAGTGATACCCAACTAAAAAGAAACCCAATTTAATCATAAATCGGGTTTCTAAATATCTAAAACTCAGCACTTTCCGGCGTGCGTGGAAACGGAATCACATCTCTAATATTTCCCATCCCCGTCATAAATTGCACAAGTCGTTCAAAACCTAATCCAAAACCAGCATGGGGGACAGTTCCAAAGCGACGCAAATCCAGATACCACCACAAATCTTCTGGTTTCATTCCTTGAGCTTGTATGCGACGTTCCAGAACATCTAATCGTTCTTCTCTTTGAGAACCGCCAATAATTTCACCGATTTTGGGAGCCAAAATATCCATTGCAGAAACGGTTTTTTCATCCTCATCTAAGCGCATATAAAAGGCTTTGATTTGTGCTGGGTAATTGCTAACGATAACTGGCTTTTTGAAAAGTTGTTCGCAAAGATAACGTTCGTGTTCTGACTGTAAATCTAAGCCCCAGTTGACAGGATATTCAAACTGAACATCAGCTTTTTCTAACAGTTTGACGGCTTCTGTGTAAGTTATGCGCTCAAATTTATTATTAATAATGTTGTCTGCTGTTGCCAATACAGTATTATCAATACGCTGATTGAAAAACTCCATGTCTTCTGGGCAAGTTTCTAGTACATATTTGAAAATATGTTTGAGAAACGCCTCGGCTAAATCCATATCTCCCTTGAGATCGCAAAAAGCCATCTCTGGTTCTACCATCCAAAATTCAGCTAAGTGGCGGGAGGTGTTAGAGTTTTCTGCACGGAAGGTAGGACCAAAAGTATAGACGTTCGTAAACGCCATCGCCATAACTTCGGCTTCAAGTTGACCGCTGACTGTTAAATATGTCGGTTTACTAAAAAAGTCTTTACTATAATCTATAGCTTGGGTTTGTGTGCGGGGAACATTTTTGAGATCCAAACTAGTTACACTGAAAAGTTCACCCGCACCTTCGCAGTCGTTAGCGGTGATGATCGGAGTGTGTACCCACAAAAAGCCGCGTTCTTGGAAGAATTGATGAATGGCGGTAGCGCAGGCGTTTCTAACTCGGAAAACTGCGCCAAAGGAATTGGTGCGCGATCGCAAATGTCCTATAGTTCGCAAAAACTCAAAGGAATGGCGTTTCTTTTGCAGCGGATATGTTTCGGGATCAGCTTCCCCAAAAACTTTTATCTTGTCTGTTTTCAACTCGATCCGCTGTCCTTTCCCAAGTGATCCCACCAACACTCCAGCTACTTCCACAGAAGCACCTGTATTGAGCTTTTTTAAGATATCATCGTAGTCTGGCAAATCCTGATTGAGTACCACTTGCAAACTCGCCAAACATGAGCCATCATTTACTTCTATAAAAGAAAATCCTTTTAACTCTCGTTTTGTGCGAACCCAGCCTTGAACTGCTACAAATTCATCAGGTTCACCACTTCGCAATATTTCTGCAATCCGTCGATTTTCCATATCATCCAACAACAGACTTTAATAACCAGCCTATGATAACGCCCAAACCACCAAAGCGGATGGCTTGCCAAAAAGGTTCTTTGAGGCTATCCCAGGAAAATAATTGACTTTCTAAGTTAAGTTCAAGTTCTTCCAACTGTTGTTGAATTTGCTTTAACTCGGCTTTTACATTTGGTAATTTACTGTGGCGCGATCGTTGGAGACGTTGTTGCAATTCTCTTCGACTGGCTTTGTCTGCTTGTACTTGATTGTACCGTTCCTTTAAAGCAACAAGCGCACGCTCCACTTTCAGAAGTTCTTGTTCAAATTCTTGATCTTGATTTTCTTTACCAAAAGGTGGCTCAGATGAATGTTTAGGCGGCTTCATGTACAAATTAGTACTTTTAAGAAACACTCTTGAGGGAGGGAGTGACTTCTGTAAGTGTTTCTTCCATTTATAACGGGCGGTGCGCCGTCAGTGGGGCGCTTTTAAGAAACACGCTTAACACTTAACAGGGAGATTTAGTTTCTTAAGGCTGTTGCTAAGGGTTTTCTATCACTAGTCGGAG
This sequence comes from Brasilonema sp. CT11, assembly GCF_017982655.1. Classification (GTDB taxonomy): domain Bacteria; phylum Cyanobacteriota; class Cyanobacteriia; order Cyanobacteriales; family Nostocaceae; genus Brasilonema. The sequence continues at coordinate 12,024 of NZ_JABXYX010000010.1, forward strand.
GCTCAGATCTTGGACGATTCTCAATAAGTATTTTCATCCGCCTGGGATTGAAATCTCAGTCGAATAGCAAAAGTCGTCCAAAGACGACTGCATAACCCAAGTCTACTTTAGTAGACTTGGGCTATGAGCTTCTAATTAATTCTGAGGCGGTCAAAATTGGCTAATAGAAAGTGATCCCGCGATCTCAGTTTTAACGGACTTCGGCTATTTTGACTGTACATTTATTTCCGGGTGGTTGTGCATAGAATGAAATAGCCCCAGACTCTTATGCACAACTTCAGTATTCAGCAATTATGTCTGATATCATGTCGAAATCAACCCAGCTACCTAAAGCTAGTCAACTGAATGAGTTTAGCAGCTTGGAACTAGCCCAAGCCCTGATGGAGAAGCTGAGCATTTCTCCTAACGATTGGCATCGTCTCAAGTCTAACCGCAATGTTCGCGCAAGTGAACAAGTAGCAGCAGCTCTTGTCTTTCTCCTGAAAAATGAACCACAAGAAGCTTTACTCAGACTCCAGCAAGCAACTGGTTGGTTGGATCGTTCTATTTCTGCTCCACCTTGTCCAAGTCACGGCGAGCAAAAGAAATAGGATCAAATGACCTTTTTTGAATTCAAAATTCAAGGGAGGACTAGCCGTGCTGCGGTCATAGGGTTCAGGTCATCCCCATAAGAGTGGTCTTTAATTAGTGGCGCAATTCTAGCTCTCACTAATTGCCTTGTCTTTAATTCAGGACTTACGCTAGGGAAACGTACTTGTGTCATTGCGACGAGGAGTGCGCAATCTCACAGTCAAGTTCATTAGTAACTCGTGCGTAAGTCCTATAATGCGTGAATTTTGAGAGAAGTTTGAGCGGAGGTTTCCTCCGTAAGCGATAGCTCCTCGCGGAGCGAGGCTCAAATCTTCGGTGATTGATAATGCGTGAATTTGTTAGCGCAGCGTACCGCAGGCAGCTGAGCGAGTGACGAGGATAAGCCAGATTTTGAAAGTTCACTTCCTCCTCTGGCTTATCCGTCTTCACCGTCGTAAAGCAAGCCGGTTTCGATTTTCTATTTGTTTACAAAGCCTCAACTCTGTACCTTTACTGTTCCATTGAACCTGGTCGAAAATTTGATGAAGAATAGACATACCACGACCATTTTCTGACTCATCAGGTGGTAAATATGCTGTGGGATCGATATCAACGTCGCTAGTACAACATGGTGTAAAACCGCTACCTTGGTCTGAGATGACCCACCAATACTGATTATCAATTAAGGAAAAGCGAACGACAACCCTTTTCCCAGGATCTAGATTGTTACCATGTTTGGCTGCGTTTACCAGAGCTTCTTGAAGTCCTAGCCGCAGTTCTGCTTGTAATTTGCCCGGAATTTCTGCCAAAAGCAAATCTAATATCGGACAGAGGTACAAAGTTGAGGCAAAAGTAATTGTGCCCCAATTACGCCCTGTAGGACGAAGCGAGATAGTGATCACAATAGAAACCCCGTAGCTTTCAGAGTTAGCTAGACATCAGTTTGCTGTCACAGGCACCCTGATAGAATTTGAGGTGGTTATGTTGCCTTCAAACTTTCGTCTTCACAACTAAATTTTGAATATGCTAGGGAGCATTAACTCTCCTTTTTGACATAGAGTCACTTACAGAAAAAACGGCTTGTTTGCAACTGTTTAAACAGTAAGCAACTGATATGTTTTTTAGTGAAAAGAGTACGTTAATACTCTTTTACGCCAATTCGCATTTTAGACAGCTCGTTTCATATTTTTCGGAGAGTTTTTGCAACGTCAATCTCTTTACACAAAAGGAATTATATATTTATCTTAATAGTATTATAGCATTCTTACGATGCGTTGGGCGACAAATTTTTATTTCACTTAAGTTGTAAATGAGTTAGTACCTTTGTCCAATTGTGATAGAACAAGAAATGCGGCAGCTTCCACATGAGCGGTTTGCCCAAAAAAATCAGCCGGTTGTACCCGTGTGAGACTATATACCCCGTTTTGACAAAGTAATTTGAGGTCACGAGCAAGGGTAGCGACTTTACAACTGACGTAAACAATACGTTGCGGTTTAGATTTGAGTAAAGTTTCAATTACAGTGCGATCGCATCCTTTACGTGGTGGATCAAGCAGAACAATGTCTGGCAAAATTTCTATCTCAGGAAGTAATTTCTCCACAGCCCCAGTCTGAAAAATGACATTTGAAATATCATTATGCTTTGCATTTAAAATTGCTTGTTCTACTGCCTCAGGTTGCAATTCTAACCCGATTGCTTTCTTAACTTGTTTGGCAAGTGGCAATGTCAACGTCCCAATCCCACAATAAGTATCAAGTAACACCTCAGAACCTTGTAAATTGAGTTGTGATTGAATGACCTGCAACAATGCTTCTGCTGTCTCCGTATTTACTTGGAAAAAAGTATCTGGTCGTACTTGGAATTCTAGTCCGGCAAATTTTTCTCTTAAGTAAGAACGCCCAGCAATGCAATGAGTTTCCCGTCCAAAAATGGCATTAGTACGGTTTGGGTTGCGGTTCAAACAAACCCCCACTAACTGGGGATAACGCTTTAACCATTCCAGGGCTTGGGTTTGAATTCCGTCTAAATTCGGGTCCTTAACCACCAAAGTTAGTAATATTTCCCCTGTGCGGCGACCAATGCGTAAACTAAGATGACGTACAACACCTGTGTGGCGCAGTTCGTTGTAAGCTTGCCAACCCCGCTTTTGGATGTCCTGTTTAACTTCCAACAGCAAAGGATTTAATCTTGGATCTTGTACAGGACATTGGTTCAAGTTAATCAATTGGTGGCTACCTTTTTGGTAGTAACCAGCTTGAACCGTAAGATTGGCAGATAATCCCACAGGATAAGTCGCTTTGTTACGGTAGCCCAAACATTCAGCAGTCGAAAGCACTGGATCTACCGGTGGTTGGACAAAACCGCCAATACGTTCCAAAGCCTGGATCACTTGATTTTGCTTTGCTAGCAACTGGTACTGATAATCAATATGCTGCCATTGACAACCACCACATTTATCAGCGACGATACAGCTAGGTCGGACGCGGTAGGGCGATGATTTGAGAAGTTGTTTGAGTTTAGCGTGAGCGTAGTTGGGTTTAACGTGTACCAACAAGACAACAGCGCGATCGCCTGGTACAGTGTCGCTTACAAATACGATCCTTTCTTGCCAACGCCCTACACCATCACCTGCATCATTCAAATCCACAATCTCAACGTCAATTAATTCACCCTGTTTCCAAGTTTTTTTAGTCATTAGTCATTCGTTATTGATCAATAGCCGCCACTGCAAGGCAGTGAAACCACCCTTGGGGCATAGTTTCCACTTGGCAAGCAAGTCCGCAACAACTCTTGGTACCCAAGTGTCCTCCGCTGGTTTGCGATCACATTGTTTTCGTTGTCCTCTCTTCACTTGTGTCCTCAAGACTCGTTAAACTAGCAAATAATAATTAATTCATGTCATTGCAATAATCATGACTGTAGTAAGCCAAGTTATTCTCCAAGCCGACGACGAACTGCGTTATCCTAGCAGTGGTGAGCTCAACAATATCAAAGACTATTTGCAAACCGGCGAGCAACGGATACGAATTGTCTCAACCTTAGCCGAAAATGAAAAAAAGATAGTTCAAGAAGCTACTAAACAACTTTGGCAGAAGCGTCCCGACTTTATCTCACCTGGGGGCAATGCATACGGGCAAAGACAACGTGCTTTATGTGTACGTGACTACGGTTGGTACTTACGCCTAATCACTTACGGTATACTAGCTGGTGACAAACAACCAATTGAAGATATTGGTTTAATTGGTGTCAGGGAAATGTACAATTCCCTGGGCGTTCCTGTACCTGGAATGGTAGAAGCAATTAGCTGTCTGAAAAAAGCCTCCCTTAACTTACTGAATGCAGAAGACGCGGCTGAAACAGCCCCCTACTTTGACTACATCATTCAAGCGATGTCTTAAGACAAAGTTAGTGAGACTTCTTTGAGTGGATTTGCGGACTACAAATTTAGAATGCAGTCAACTACCCCTCAATGTCAATAATACCCATATAGTGATCATACCCTCCCCACACTAGATAGTGGCTACGGCACAACTTGTGTCAAGTTACTAACAGGTTGTGGGGAAATTTTATTTGATAGTCAAGAGTCATTTGTTACTATTTTTATTTTCCTATTTCCCTATTTTCCCTGATATACAAAAAGCCGGCAGTCTTTTTGTGAAAGCTGTCGGCGTTTAGTGTGTTCCCTATTAATGACTCGGCTAGAGTTCAGTTATTAGTATTATGTCTATTCATTTATATAAAAAATAGGATCTCAATCATCAGCATCAGTGATTTTCATCACAAAATTATTTCTAATAAACTGCATTGAAAGATAAATACGCCAAATTTCATCTTTTTGTAACTAAAAAATTCAGCTATAACCAGCATAGCTTTTTACCTAAGAAGGAGCCAGTTTCTGAAGAATCAGAAACAATATTTGGATAAATCAATTATTTTATACACAGAGTAGATATTTCCGAAGCATTCCAAATGTGTAACTTGCGCTTCAGATAGGAAGCCAAGTTAGTACAGCGCGATAGTTATGAACAGATAAAAGCTAGATGAGATAAGGATTACAGCCTTACCTCATCTAGCTTTGCCTGACAGGATAGGTGCTTTTTTGCACTAGTACAATAAGGAAAAAGTGAAAAGAAAGAATATTTATATTGTTAAATTTTTACTTGTTTAAAATGGTAGTTCTCTTTCCACGTTTAACGTACACTAGTACATTGGGGAGCCAGCCATGCCAATAAATGGGTTTTCCGTCTATTGGTAAATTTTATTAGAGGAACCTTCAACAGAGAAAGATTCCCCTAACATTTTTTTACAATTCCTTTTGTGAAAAGAACAGACTAAGCCACAAATTCAATCAATTGGGTACGTGGGACAATTGTGTTGAGTAGTAGTTATGACACTACAAAAATCAAACTTTGTTAACTAATACAAGTATGATTGCCTATGAAAAAACGGATGATTTTAACAATTTCGAACTTGTTTCATCATCACTTGAGATACGCGTATTGTATATGGCAAAACTCATTTATCACACTTGACTTAGTTAATATTAATCGTATGAAAGGATCTCTGTTCTTCAAATAGTGAAAACACTTATTTGATTTTTTGGAAACTTAAAGTGCCTCTAAAAAATTACGTATTTATACAGTTGACCGACAATCTCTATCATGAATATAGATCGGCTAAAGGTAAGCATTTGGACAGAAAAAAACAAACCTTGCCGAAATAACTAGACTACGCCCAAATGTATGTGTGAAGGTCGTCAAGCGCCTTCTGGGTGCAAAACAAGACAAGGCTTGGCTTGTTTTTTTAAAGTCTTCCCCATTAGTAGCAATATTAATTTGTCACCTGTTGCAATCAACTTCAGCAAGAATAACGATTGCAGCAGAACAAAGCACGCAGCATCTTAGTTGAAAAAATAGAAAACCATTTACGTGGATACCTACAGGGCACTTAAATCGCTAAAATAATGCTCTGTCCCCTTGCTGCATTATTACCATGATCCCCATTTCCGATGCTCCTTTTTCTCCTGAAGAAATCGCGGCTGAAGGTTTGAAACTAGAAGAATACGAAGAAATCGTGATGCGTCTGGGCCGTCATCCCAACAAAGCGGAACTGGGAATGTTTGGGGTGATGTGGTCAGAACACTGCTGTTACAAGAATTCTCGTCCCTTACTCAAACAGTTTCCCACGACAGGACCCCGCATTCTTGTTGGACCAGGTGAAAATGCTGGTGTTGTAGATTTGGGCGATGGTCTGCGACTTGCGTTTAAGATTGAGTCACATAACCACCCATCAGCAGTCGAACCTTTTCAAGGAGCGGCGACAGGAGTAGGAGGTATCTTAAGAGATATTTTTACAATGGGTGCGCGTCCCATTGCCGTGTTAAATTCTCTGCGCTTTGGTTCTCTGGACGATGCGAAAACCCAAAGGCTTTTTAGTGGCGTTGTAGCTGGTATCTCCCATTACGGAAATTGCGTAGGTGTCCCCACTGTCGGCGGTGAAGTTTACTTTGATCGGGCTTACTCTGACAACCCTTTGGTGAATGTGATGGCGCTGGGATTGATGGAAACACCAGAAATTG
>NZ_JABXYX010000010.1:18182-116357 GCF_017982655.1 Brasilonema sp. CT11
TGGCGCGTCTGGTATAGGTAACCCCGTGCTTTATGTTGGTTCTACTACCGGACGTGATGGTATGGGAGGTGCAAGTTTTGCCAGTGCAGAACTCAGTGATCAGTCTATGGACGATCGCCCAGCGGTACAAGTGGGCGATCCGTTTTTGGAAAAGTCATTAATTGAAGCTTGCTTGGAAGCGTTTAAAACAGGTGCAGTCGTCGCCGCACAGGATATGGGGGCTGCTGGTATTACCTGTTCTACCTCAGAAATGGCTGCAAAAGGCGATGTGGGCATCGAATTCGATTTAGACAAAATTCCTGTACGGGAAGCAGGAATGGTTCCCTACGAATATTTGCTTTCCGAATCTCAAGAACGGATGTTGTTTGTTGCACACAAGGGACGCGAACAAGAGTTAATTGACATTTTCCATCGATGGGGACTGCATGCAGTTGTTGCAGGTTCTGTTATTGCTGAACCCATTGTCCGGATTTTATTCCAGGGTGAAGTTGCTGCAGAAATTCCTGCAACGGCGTTGGCAGAAAATACCCCACTATATCACCGGGAATTGTTGACCCAACCACCGGAATATGCACAAAAAGCTTGGGAATGGACTCCTGATTCTCTGCCTAAGAGTACATCTGCTGGTATAGAAATTCAAGGACGCTTGCAAAGTTGGAATGACATTCTGTTGACTTTGCTGGATACTCCTAGCATTGCGTCAAAACGTTGGGTATATCGTCAATACGACCATCAGGTGCAGAATAACACCGTTATTTTGCCAGGTGGTGCAGATGCTTCTGTGATTCGCTTGCGTCCACAGTTGGGCGAGGATGAGGAAATAGTCTCCAGTGTCAAAAGCGCTGTAGCGGCTACGGTAGACTGCAATCCTCGTTATGTTTATCTTGATCCCTATGAGGGAGCTAAGGCAGTTGTCGCAGAAGCAGCACGGAATCTCAGCTGTGTAGGTGCAGAACCTTTAGCGGTTACTGATAACCTGAATTTTGGTAGTCCAGAAAAACCTATTGGTTACTGGCAATTAGCAGAAGCTTGTCGCGGTTTGGCTGAAGGTTGTCGAGAAATGACAACCCCAGTGACGGGGGGAAATGTCTCTCTTTACAACGAAACTCTCGATTCTCAAGGCAAGCCACAACCAATCTATCCTACCCCTGTTGTGGGTATGGTAGGCTTAATCCCTGATTTGACCAAGATTTGTGGTCAAGCTTGGCAAGTGAATGGTGATGTAATTTATTTGTTGGGTGAACTTTCTTCCCACTCAACGCTAGGGGGTTCGGAATATTTAGCCACTATCCACAACACTGTTGCTGGAAAACCGCCACGAGTTGATTTTGAATTGGAACGCCAAGTACAACAAGTGTGTCGCGAGGGAATTCGCAAAGGTTGGGTACGTTCGGCTCATGATTGTGCTGAGGGTGGAATCGCCGTTGCTCTGGCAGAATGTTGTATTACTGGCAAATTTGGTGCCCAAATTCAATTAGAGTTACCAGCAGATAACAACCAACGTTGGGATGAAGTTCTTTTTGGTGAAGGTGGCGCACGAATTGTAGTCTCTGTTGCAAGAGAACAACAAGAAACTTGGGAGAGTTTTTTAACAGAACAACTGGCTCATCATTGGCAAAAACTTGGTACAGTTGAAAATTCCGAAATAGGTTTGCGAATCTTAACAACTGGCAATCACACTTTAATAAAAGTTACAATTGAGGAAGTGAGCGATCGCTATCTAAACGCAATTCAAAGCCGTTTGACCATTCATAACACGACTTCTAATTCATAGATAGCATTTCCTTACTCAAAACACTGGCGTTGATAGGCATAATTGCGGTACTGTGTTAATGGATGGTTAAGAATTATTAAAATTTTCTGCAACTATCCTTAGAAATATTGTTTGTGACTTGACATCCTCATCAGGAGCACAGCTGCCATGATTCCTCACCAACCCGACTATTTGGATGACTCTCAATTGCCTAATAACTCAGTCAATGACCATGAAAATCGTCCAGATAAGCCAGAAGAAGCTTGCGGTGTTTTTGGTATCTACGCACCAGGAGAAGACGTTGCCAAACTAACGTACTTTGGATTGTACGCCCTCCAGCACCGGGGTCAAGAATCGGCTGGTATTGCCACATTTGAGGGTGAACAAGTCAACTTACACAAAGATATGGGGTTGGTGTCCCAAGTTTTTAATGAATCCAATTTACAAAATTTGCCTGGAACTATCGCTGTTGGTCACACTCGTTATTCAACCACGGGTTCTAGCCGCAAAGTGAACGCTCAACCTGCTGTTGTGGAAACTCGCTTGGGTTCGGTCGCGCTTGCACATAATGGGAATTTAGTCAATACTGTGCCGCTACGGGAGGAGTTGCTGAAAAACAACTGCAACTTAGTTAGCAGCACTGACTCAGAAATGATTGCTTTTGCCATTGCTGAGGAAATCAACGCTGGTGCAGATTGGCAAGAGGGCTGCATGCGGGCTTTTCACCGCTGCCAAGGAGCTTTTAGCTTAGTTATTGGTACATCAAAGGGTATTATGGGCGTTCGCGACCCCAATGGCATTCGTCCCCTTGTGATTGGTACCCTAGGTGATAATCCAGTTCGCTATGTTCTTTCCTCTGAAACTTGTGGTTTAGACATCATTGGTGCACAATACCTGCGAGATGTGGAACCAGGTGAAATGGTTTGGATTACTGAAGAGGGTTTAACTTCCTTTCAATGGAGTCAAAAGTGCAAGAGAAAGATGTGCATTTTTGAGATGATTTACTTTGCCCGTCCTGATAGCGTGATGCACAACGAAAGTTTGTACACCTATCGGATGCGTATAGGACGGCGACTGGCTCAAGAATCTCCGGCTGATGCTGATTTGGTGATTGGTGTCCCTGATTCTGGAATTCCCGCTGCTATAGGCTACTCTCAAACTTCTGGGATTCCTTATGCGGAAGGATTGATTAAGAACCGCTATGTGGGGCGTACTTTTATCCAGCCGACACAGAGTATGCGGGAGTCAGGTATCCGCATGAAACTCAACCCCCTCAAAGATGTGTTATTTGGTAAACGCGTGATCATTGTAGATGATTCCATTGTGCGGGGAACTACCAGCCGTAAGTTAGTTAAAACCTTGCGTGAAGCAGGTGCGCTGGAAGTGCATATGCGGATTTCCTCTCCACCAGTCACTCATCCCTGCTTTTATGGTATTGATACTGATACCCAAGACCAACTGATTGCTGCCACTACCTCAGTAGAAGAAATTGCCAAGCAACTAGAAGTAGATAGCCTTGCCTATCTGACTAGGGAAGGAATGCTAGAGTCAACACGAGAAGATCCAGAAAGCTTTTGTTGTGCTTGCTTCACTGGAGACTACCCAGTTTCTGTTCCCGAACAAGTGAAGCGTTCTAAATTGATATTGGAGAAAGTATCTGTTTAGGGATTTTAGATTTTGAACCGCAGAGAAAGTTTCTCTGCGGTTTAGTTTTGTTGCAAAAATTCAATTTTTGGTAATAATGGGTCAGAAACAATACCCACGCCACTAAAACCCCAGCGTTTGAGCAAAGGTCCTATTTGAGAGCCAGCAACAGATTCTACAGCAAAGCGGTTTGCCAGATCACCAGCATGAGTGTTGAGGTAGCTGAGGGCATCAAAATTTTCCCGAAACAACAATAAATAACCATTAGCTTCGGCGTTGGGACGAGCGGTAAGATAATCACCGTCAGCTTTCGATCGCACCAGATAATAAACTTCAGAAAACATAGTTATCAGTCATTAGTCACTAGGAGCCACTGCGTTGCGGAGGTTCCCTCCGTTGTAGCAAGTGGCGTTCATTAGTCATACCAAAAACTAATGACGAAGGACGCTCAATATGAGTGTACCATTCCTTTGATTTAAAATGATTTAATTGAGATTTTCTAAACGAATGCGAGGATCACTCACCTTCAGTAACAAATCCGCTATCAAATTACCAACACTGAGCAATACAGCGCTCATAACCAAACTTGCCATCACTAAATATAAATCTTGAGCCTGCACCGCTTGTAAAGTCAATCTTCCTAAACCAGGCCAATTGAAGAAAATTTCTGCAATAAATGCACCACCTAATAAACCTGCTAACTCGAAACCTAACAAAGTAATCAAAGGGTTGATTGCATTGCGCAAAGCATGAACATAAATAACGCGGTTTTCTGGCAGTCCTTTGGCACGAGCTGTTTGAATATAATCTTGACGTAGCACATCCAATAACTCACCACGAGTGATACGCTGTAAGCCAGCAAAGCTGGTGATACTTAAAGCAACGATTGGTAAAATCATGTGCCAGCCAATATCTAGGATTTGACCAAACCAATTGAGTTCAGTGTGATTAATACTAGTCATGTCACCCACTGGAAAAATGGGTGAGAGGTTTTGGGCTAAAATCAGCAACAATAAAGCGGTGATGAAACTGGGAAACCCTTGTCCTGCATAACTAATGACCTGCAAAATGCGATCAACCAACTGATTTTGTTTCACAGCCGCGACTATACCCAAAGGGATGGCGATCGCCCAGGTTACAATCAAAGAAGCCACTGCCAACAACAAAGTGGCAGGTACCCGTTCCCACAACAGCGACCCCACTGACCGCTGGTAAACAAAGCTTGTGCCAAAATCCCCCTGTGTTATGATTCGCCACACCCAAAGTCCAAATTGCTCTGGCCAAGATTTATCCAGACCAAACTGTCGTCTGAGTTCCTCAATTCTTTCTGGAGAAATCTTTGGATTTTGCCGTAGCGTATCTACATAGTCTCCTGGAGCAAGTTGAATAATGATAAACGACAACGCCGACGCTAAGAACAAAGTCAACAGCGCCTGCAATAGCCGCTTGGTGACATAAATAAAACTTTCGCTCGTGACTAACCTTAAAAGCCAGTCACGGCTTGCATCCAAGGAAATTCGTGTAGTAGTCATTAGTCATTAGTCATTACTTGTTAGTCAACAGTCAATAGTGAGCCAGCGCGGTCTTGGGGGTTTCCCCCATGTTAGCGGAGCGAGCCGTAGGCTGCGACTGGCGAACCCGTAAGGGTCAAAAAAATTTTGGAATCTAGAGTATTAACTTAGCAGTACATTAAGGCGGGAGTCATCTGCTCGTTAGAAGGACACAAAAACTTTATGTGGTTAACTTTTGCGCCTTCAGCATAGCTGCTAATTGAGCCTCCTGCCGAATTGTACTAGTATTCTACAAGGGTGACGATGGGCACATCTGGCAGATGTTTTCGTCCTTGTAAATCATGTAGCTCGATAATAAACCCAAAACCTTCAAGTTTGCAGCCAATTTTTTGGACTAATTTTGCCGTTGCACTTGCAGTTCCACCCGTTGCGAGCAGGTCGTCTATAATCAAAACTCGGCTTCCTGCATGCAAAGCGTCTTGGTGGACTTCCAAACAATCAGTACCGTACTCCAGTGCGTACTCAATTGAGTGGACTGCTGCTGGTAATTTACCACGTTTACGAACAGGAATAAAACCAGTTCCTAACTGATAAGCAAGCGGTGCGCCAACAATAAAGCCCCGTGACTCTATTCCCACTATGTATTCTGCCGTCAATCCAGCATCTTTTATTTTTTGTGCAAACAGGTCAACCGTGTAGCGCAATCCCTCTGGATCGCGCAGCAGCGTAGTGATATCGCGAAATAAAATTCCCGGTTTAGGAAAATCTGGAATGTCACGAATCAGAGACTTTAAATTCATAAAATAGAGAAAAGTTTTAGTTCCAGCAGTACAAGCTACAACCACTATCGCCCGATTGCAAGCTTTCGGTTCAACAGGAGGTATATACCGGAAAAATCGTACACTAAAATGTCATACGCTTGGTATGAGACCTCAAAAAAGTCTATCCATTGACGATTATTGCAATCTACACCAAGCTATGGATATAAGGATTTTAACCAGTCAGCTAAGAGAACTTAAAATTTATAAACTTTAATGAAAAGCAATGCGGAAACCTTTGTGTCAAAAGAGTAAGTAATGTATGTATCAGGCAAACTTGCCAATAATGCTATCAGTCTGATTTATTGACTGGTAATCTATTTTAAATTAGTTTTACTCAGTTTGTTGCAACCGTTAATGGTATCTATAATGAATATTTCTGCTAGTATCACACCAATTAACAGTCCAACTCCCCAGTCTGTGCCGATGATTCTGGACTCTTTACCCCAACCAGTAGTTGAAGGACAGGGATGTCCCCGTAGAGCTCGGTTGCAAATAGATCTTATACTACTGGCAATTGAAGCGCTAGAGCTTGGTGGCTCTGAAGCTATTTTGGCATTTGCTGAAGAATTGGATCTTAAAGGAATTGTTAAAAACCGGGTCAATTTATGGCGAATGCGTAGTACCAACCCCATGCGACGAGCACATATCCGCCGTCCTCTGTCTATCATGGAAGCAAAAGCTTTAGTGGTTATTGGTTGCTACATTGCGCGACGCTTAACTGTTGTTATTCGCCAGTTGCTCGCGATACATCAACAAATGGTTGAAAAACAGCTTCCACTAGAACAGAATTTACGTCTATCTAACTACCTAGAGCGCTTTAGAAGCCACTTTAAGAGCCGAATGAATTCTCGACGTTCTGGTGTTTTAGCGTTACATTCCGAGGAAAAATTAAATGAGCTAGCTATAACTTTGTTGGAACAATTATTATTTTGTACTGGTACAGCTGGAATGCAGCGGTTCTGGATTAGTCTTTTTGACGGTGAGGTGGAATGAATATTCAACGTAAGTATAGTTTACCGAATTGCACACTACTGCTGGAGGGTTTAAGTGATGCCTCAAGGGCAGCGCATTTTCAGGAACTGCGGCCAGAATTATCTATATTGGTAAATGCAGAATGCTATATATCTGGCTACACTAGACCACTAAGTGGAGGGCGAGAATTTTTTGAAAGTTTGCTTAGGGGAGTCAGTGCATATGCTCAAGAATTTTTGAGTAGTGTGCCACATGCCGAAGCGCATAACACTGAGTCAGAGTTAGTGCAGTTCCAGAAAATTGGCAATAACCAACATAGATTAATTGTGCATTCTGATGCAGCAGCAGATGGAATAGAATCTTACTCCAACAATGGAAACCAGCGAATACAAGTCGATTTGAACACGGTGCAGTTCTTCGATTTAGTCGAAGCGATAGACCAGTTTTTCGCAGACAGTCAAACTTTACCAGAATTAACATTACAATTACAACCAGTTGCCAGACGTCATGGCGGTATCAATCAAGCTGTGATCAAGCAGGCAGTGCCTGCGAGTGTGGGAGTGACGAGTTTGGCAGCAGCAGCTGTTGCTTTTACCATGATTCCAGCTCCACAAGTTCGCTCGCCCCAAGCTAACACACAGCAAAATATCAATCAAACTACTAATGTCAATAGTCCTGCAACGGCGTCTGTTACTCCTACACCAACTGCTAATGAACAAGTAGCCGCAAATCCTACATTCACGCCCACAACAGCTTCTTCCTCAGTAGTGCTAAATTCTACTGCAGCAACTCCCACACCAGGTGCACTGCCTGTTGCCAAGGATTTAGAAGTACTTTTAAATACATCTGGAGAAATCACAGATGCATCTCAACTGCGTGTTTTGAACCGTGAATTATATAACAAAATTAATCCAAGTTGGGACAAACGCTCAGGACTAGGTCAGGATTTGGTCTATCGTGTGGGAGTTGGTGCAGATGGTGCAATTGTTGGATATAAAGCTGTCAATAAGCAAGCAAATGATGCTGTCCAGAAAACTCCTTTAGCAAGCTTACTTAGCAATCCGGCAAATCCCACTTCTGCTAAAAATGAAGCGATCGCTCAATATAGAGTGGTCTTTACGACAACAGGTGTGCTACAGGTTAGCCCTTGGCGGGGATACACCAAGACACCAGATGTTGTTGGTACAAAAATTACAGACCCTAACGCAGTTAAGGATTTAAACCAAAAGCTTTATAACACTATCCGCCAAAATTGGAAGACTTCTTCTACTTTTGCAAAAGATTTGAGATACCGGGTAGCAGTTAATAAAGATGGCGTTATTGCTGACTACGAACCACTCAACCAACCAGCCGTTGACTCTTTTCGGGCAACACCCCTTCCTAAGATGTTTAAAGATGTCTACGGCTCAAACTTGGCTCCTCCAAATAAGAAAGAACCTCTTGCACACTACCAAGTGCTGTTTAAGCCTGACGGTAGCCTGGAGGTTCTTCCCTGGCGAGGATATCGGTAGATTGTTAGGAGTCAGGCTCCAAAAATTAGTGAATTCTCTGTTCTGACTCCTTTTACTTAGTAATTTTACCCATGTATTTTCCCCATAATTCAGCAGCTTGACCGCTACTGCCAGATGTGGGGGCATTGTTGTCGTTTCCCAACCAAATACCAGTCACCAGACGCCGACTAGGAATAAAGCCAATAAACCACAAGTCAACGTTTTTATCTGTTGTACCAGTTTTACCTGCTTCCCCCAGTCCTAGTTGTGCACTGCGACCAGTACCGTTTGCGATCACACCGCGCAGAAGACGAATCATTGTATCGGCAATGTTAGGCTGTAGCACTCGTTTGTTGGCGTCCGGATTTTGGTCATAGGAGTACATCACACGGCAAGTTTTCAGATCCTTTGGATCGCGGCAATCACTGCTATCTAGAATCCGGCTAATTGCATGAGGGCGATTCCACACACCTCCATTACCAATAGCGCCAAATGCACCTGTCATTTCCATGACATTCACGACACTTTGACCTAATACTAAGCCAGGAACTGGATCTAGATCTGACTTCACCCCTAATCGTCGCGCCATTGCCACGATTTTATTTAGCCCAACTTCTTTGGCAACCCTCAATGCGATCGGGTTTTCAGATAATGCTAGCCCTGTGGCGAGATCCAAGCTACCTGCGCTTGTACGACATGGTTTGTAGGTAAAGCCTTGCCAACGAAAAGGGGAGCACGAATATGAGTTTCCGGGTGAAATGCCTTGCTCAATAGCAGCTGTGTAAGTAAAGACTTTGAAGGTGGAACCTGGTTGTCTTTTTGCTTGAACCGCACGATTGAACTGGCTTGATTTATAATCCTTACCTCCAATCATTGCCAGGATACTTCCATCGCTGGAATCAAGGGTCAGCATTGCTCCTTGAGAAAAACCAAAAGAGGGCCCTGCGTTGCTAATATGTTTACTCAGTGCTTCTTCTGCTTGTTTTTGAATTGCTGGATCGAGCCGAGTTTCAATAATAAAGTTTCCTTCTGTTGCCAGTTCTTTTCCCAGAATGGTTTCTAGTTCTTGAAAGACATAACTATAAAAATAAGGAGCAGTTGTTTTTGCCTGCCGTTCGCAGACTTTAGAGCTGATTTCAATGGGCGATCGCCTAGCTCGGTTATACTCATCTGGTTTGATTTTGCCTATCTCCAGCATCCGCTTGAGGACTCGATTGCGGTACTCGATGGTTCTTAGCTTGTTCTGGTTATCTCCTCCACAAAAATCGAAACCGTTGGGAGCAGGTAAAATTGCCACCAAAGTCGCCGCCTCTGAGAGGGTTAACTCTTTTGCTGACTTGTCAAAGTAATACCGAGAAGCATCCTCGAAACCGGAGGTATCTGCTCCTAAGAAAACCCGATTTAAATAAGTAAGTAAGATGAAATCTTTACTGTAAAACGTTTCTAATTTTAGGGAGACAACCGCTTCTCGAAGTTTACGCCCAAGAGAATCTTGCCTGCCAACATAATCGCGGAACAAACTCCTGGCAACTTGCTGGGTGACTGTACTCGCTCCTTGCTGGATATCACCGCTCTTGCTATTTATCAATACGGCTCGTAAAATTCCTAGCGGATCAACTCCAAAGTGCCAGTAATAACGGCTATCTTCAGAAGCAACGACTGCGGTGGGTAAGTAAGGACCAAAGTCCTGCAACCGCTTCATATCTATATGAGAAGTCGTCCGAGGCTCGCGTAACTTGGTGACTCCATCACGAGCGTAAACAACCACTGGTGCTCGCGTTGCTCCAGGTAAAGGTTTGACAGAAACTTTCAGAGATTCAACGCCAATAACCAGAGCCATGAGAGCGGTGGCTCCACCCACGCCGTAAGCTGCCCAAGTTGCTACTCTAAGATACCAAGGGGGTGGATCAACGTATTGCACTCTGACTGAGGCGGCGAGTTCTGGAGGTCCGAGAGTGAGAACATCGCCGTGACGTAACTCTAAAGAATTGACGCGACGTTTACCCCGATAAATGCCATTTGTGGAGTTTTCATCTTTAATAACGAAAACAGATTGTCTTTGAGCAGAATCCCGTGAAAGAGACAGGTGAATTTGGCTGACAACTGGGTTACGGACAACAATATCGCAGGATTTGGAACTGCGACCTAGCATGTAGCGATCGCCCAACAACGGATACACCTCCGCCTTATCTGCCCCTGAATCCTGCACCAAAAGTTCTGGTACCTTGGCGTTTGGTTTGAGTGCTAATTTCGAGAAATCGACTCTGGCTTGAATTGTTTGTACTGCTTGAGTTATTTGACCAAGCAAAGTTTGTGGCTTTTGAGGCGGTTGGGGGGAACTCATCGGCTATTTACACCACATTTATTGGTAAGGAATCGGGCGCATTGCAACCTCGATGCTAGTATTCCACCATTGTAATCATAAGCCTACGAAGACGTTGGTGGTATGGAATTGTTCCCGACTCAATTTGATACTTCAAAAATATATATAAATAATAATTAGACTTATGTTGTTAATTTTGCCACATCATATTTTGTCATGATTTTTCTTCTAACCAAGTCATGCTTATTTTGTCTACCTTTACTTTCTTCACAAAATGTGAAGTTGAGACTTCCAATGCGGTACTTTTTCCCTGACTACTTTATAAAAGTAAACAGATAAACCCTACATTGTTAACATATAAGAATTTTAAAAGCAACAATACATATCTTCTTTTAGGATGATTTCTTAAAAGCTCATATTTTGGTTTAATGAGCGGAAGTACTCCGTTGAGGTGTTGAGGTGAAGTAATATGAACGGAAAATTTTTGACCTTTATCGGTGCAGCACTAGCTCTAGCGTTAACCAGCAACGTTGCTGTTGCCCAGTCAGCCAAATACCTAATAGGTCAATCTAGCGGAGGTCCATCCTCTGGATCATCGGGGGAACTAAAACTTTCACCAAGAGTAAATAAGGAAAAGTTTTGTAAGGATTACCCTCTTAATTCCCGGTGTCAAGGAAGCTCAGCATCTACATCAAGCCCTTCGGGTGGCAGTACTGAAACACCAAAGAAACCTTCTGACAGCGGCACCCCTGGTGGTACAGGAACACCAGGCACTGCACCTTCTGATCCTGGCACCAGAGGCAATCCCAGCGGCAGCACCGAAGCTGCGCCGCCTCCTGCTGGTAATCCTAGCCTGCCCAGTGGAGATACTAAAACGACTCCTCCTGGTGGTACAGGCGATATGCCAGCTACTCCTCCTGGAGGTACAACAGGTGCTCCTGACAGCAGCACCCCTGGTGGCACAGGTGTACCAGGTACTGGACCTGCTGACCCAGGCACTACAAATACTCCTGGTAGTACAAATGAAAGCGCCCCGCCTCCCGCTGGTAACCCAGCTAACCCTGGCAGCACCACTGATCCCAGCACTCCAACTTCCCCTGGCTCTCCAGGCTCTAGGTAGGTAAAAATACAACAGCACAG
This sequence comes from Brasilonema sp. CT11, assembly GCF_017982655.1. GTDB lineage: Bacteria > Cyanobacteriota > Cyanobacteriia > Cyanobacteriales > Nostocaceae > Brasilonema. Next base: position 29,837 of record NZ_JABXYX010000010.1, read on the forward strand.
ATGGACTCAAGAAGTAGTCTTAGGCTTGCCTAACTGTTGTTTCTGAAAAAATCTATGGTCTCAGGTGAGAGTCTGGGGTCAAAAAATAAAAAGTCCGTATGACGGACTTTTTATTTTTTTCTTTGACTTTTTATCGTGATCTACGATGTGAAGCGGGTGTTTTTTGAAAGGTAGCAATCAGTAGGCAAATAATACCGATATTAATAAAGACATCTGCCAAGTTAAAAACTGGAAAGTTAATGAGTCGAAAATCCAGAAAATCAACCACGTAGCCATGAACAAATCGGTCAATGCCGTTACCGATCGCTCCGCCTAAAATTAAACCATAGCCTAGTTGATCCCAAAAATGCAACACTGTAAACCATGCCAGTGCTATCAATGCTAAACTCACTCCTAAAGATAGCCAGCGTAACCACTCTACTTTCCCTGTTAACAAACTAAAGGCTGCACCAGTGTTGGTAACGTAGGTGAGGTGAAATATCCCTGGTAACAGGGCTTGTGTCTGTCCTGAGTTAAAGGTTTGCACCACCCAGTATTTTGTCAGTTGGTCTAAGAGAAAAGCTAAAAAGGCAGCAATCCAGAAGAGGAGATTTTTTACACTCATGGTGAATTTGTCATTTATCATTTGTCATTTGTCAACAGTCATTAGTCATTAGTCAAACAACTCTAGGACTTACGCAAAAGAGATCCCCCAACCCCCTTAAAAAGGGGGCTTTTAAGATACCCCCCTTTTTAAGGGGAGCCACTGCGTTGGGGAGCCACTGCCGTGCGCGGGTTAAGCGCGTTGAGGTATGTGGCGTGAGCCAGTACTTGATGAGGGTTTCCCGACAGAGGTATCTGGTGAGACCAGCGCTGCAGGAGGGTTTCCCGACAGAGGCGACGGGCGTTCCCGAAGGGCGTCCGGGTTAAGCGACTTGTAGCAAGTGGCGTGGGTTAGGGGGGATCGAGGCTTCGAGTTTTCAGTGCGTAAGTCCTGAACTCTAGACTATTGACTGTTGACTCTGGACTCATGACTAGTAAAACATCAGGTGGCGGAGCACGTATGCTATTACGACGACAGCACAAGCTATGGCTAGTTGTCCAGGGAGTGCAAACCAGGAGTATCTAAGCATAGCTTGCATCAAAGACAGAGTTTCTGTTCCTTGCCACTGCAAAACATAGCTGAGTATCAAATAAGTAATACCGCATAAGTGGACAATTAACAAGCCACAAAAGCAACTAAAGGCAAGAGTTTCTAATCGAGGTCTAGCTTTAAAAGCGAAAAACCCACAAATCCAAGCTCCAGGGATAAAACCGAGCAAATAACCAAACTGGGATACTTTCACATAACCAATGCCACCACCATCAGCAAATACTGGTAATAATGTTAACCCCATTACTATATACGCAATTTGCGAGAGCGCACCAGCATTCTTGCCTCCTAAACAACCAGCTAGCAGCACCCCACCAATTTGATAGGTGACACCTAGAGAAAATGCATGAATTCCATATTGACTCCAACTCAACGGTGAGGTGGCGACATAACCTTCTAAAAAGGTACCACCCATCGTTAGCAATAAGCCAATCATAGACCATAGTAATTGATTGGATGCAGCTAGCATTTATAAAGTACTCATGCAAAGGACTCTCGTACAAATATGTCAATCAATTAAGTATTTTTTTCTTTGATTTCTGTATGATCTTGTTTTTTTATCTCTGTATTTTAACAATTTCAAAACTTTTCTTTGAAGACCTTTAGCTGTTTCATAGAACTTTATGATCCCTGAATTGGATAGACTTCCTAAACGACTATTGTTGTATAACGTGTTTTTGTTGAGCTTATACTAAAACAAAAGTACTATTGTATTATTTGTTTTCCGAATTATCGAATTGCACTGAGAAAATTTAATCGAGTAAAGAATATTAGATTTTGCGATATCGGGGTGAGAAAAAGTAGTCATTTGGATAATCTTAACCTTATCTTTACTTTCGCGCTGTATAGTATGATCGCTTAGCTGGAAAATCACCAAAAAAACATATCCATGCTTTCTCGTTACTCTGTAACTAATATTTCTTGCTTAACAAGAACAGTTTCAGTATTAGCACTGAGCCTCAGCTTAGCTGCTTGCGGTGGTCCGCAAGCGGAAAACGGTAATACCACAAGCGAAGCCCCTGGTGGTGCAGCAAAGGATGCTACTGCTAGTGCTCCTGGAAAACTAGACCTAGGTGGAAAGGTGAGCTTGAATGGAGCTGGTGCCACCTTCCCTGCACCGCTGTACCAAACTTGGTTCCAGGCTTTAAACCAGAAAAATCCCAATCTCCAAGTCAACTATCAACCAGTTGGTAGCGGTGCCGGAATTGAGCAATTTACCAAAGGTCTTGTAGACTTTGGTGCCAGCGACGTTGCTATGACGGATGAAGAAATCAAGAAGGTGCAAAATGGCGTACTTTTGCTACCGATGACCGCTGGTAGCATTGTGCTGGCTTACAACTTGCCTGGTGTAGAGGGACTAAAGCTTCCACGGGATGTTTATACCGGTATTTTCTTAGGCACTATCAAGTCTTGGAACGACCCGAAAATTGCTGCTGCTAACCCTGGTGCAAAACTTCCCAACACGCCAATTACTATTGTGCATCGTGCAGAAGGTAGTGGCACCACAGGTGTGTTTACGCAACACCTAAGTGCAATTAATCCGGAATGGAAGTCTAAAGTAGGCAGTGGTAAAACTGTAAACTGGCCAGTGGGACTTGCTGCTAAGGGCAATGATGGTGTAACTGCCCAAATACAACAAACTCAAGGCTCAATTGGTTACGTCGAGTACGCTTACGCCAAAAATAGTAAACTCAATTTTGCTGCTTTGGAAAATAAAGCTAAGCAATTTGTTGCACCTAGCGATCAATCGGCAGCTAAAACCCTGGAATCAGTAACTTTACCAGCAAATCTCCGCGCCTTCATTACAGATCCAGACGGTAACGAGTCCTATCCCCTCGTCACCTACACTTGGATTTTGGTTTACAAAAAATATCCCGACGCCATAAAAGCCAAAGCAGTGGAAGCCATGATTGAGTACGGCTTGACCGAAGGTCAGAAAATGGCTATACAACTAGGCTATGTTCCTCTGCCTCAAACCGTGGTAAAAAAAGTGATAGCGGCTGCCGATGTCATCAGCCCAGATTATAAAATTTCTGGGGGTGGCAGTGCTACTGGTGCCAGCGCTAGTAAATAGCACGCTTAGCTTGTCTGCTGTGACTTTTGAATTTTGTTAGCGCAGCAGGACGCACTCCATTTTCAATTTTGAATTCTTTGGTGTGGTTCGCTCCCACTTCTTCTGCCATTAATGGGTCTCGTCATGACTACACAAGCCCAAATTCCAATAGTTAAACCACCCTCTCAAGCAGAAAAGTCGCTGGATCGTGGCTTTATTTGGCTGACTCGGCTTTTTGCATTGGGGGTTGCTGCCATCCTAGTATGGATAGCCCTTCAGGTTACGATTCAGGCGTTGCCTGCTATTCAGAAGTATGGTGCTAACTTTATTGTTAACAGCACTTGGAACCCCGTTACAAATGAATACGGGGCATTACCGCAAATTTACGGAACTTTAGTAAGCGCTTTTATTGCTTTGCTCATAGCTGTACCAATTGGCGTTGGCACCGCTGTCTTACTGAGCGAAAATTTCTTACCATCAAAATTGCGCTTAGTACTGGTCTTCTTGGTAGAACTGTTAGCAGCCATTCCTAGCATTGTGTATGGAATCTGGGGATTTTTTGTTTTAGTTCCCCCGTTAACAAGCCTGGGGAAATTTCTTAATTCTTCCTTGGGCTTTTTGCCAATTTTTAGCACTGTTCCCGCAGGTCCTAATATGTTGGTTGCTGGAGTCATCCTAGCCATTATGACTTTGCCGATCATCACAGCCATCTCTCGTGATGCTTTGATTTCTTTATCGCCCAGTTTGCGTCAAGCAGCTTTGGGATTAGGAGCAACCCGTTGGGAAACGATTTTAAAGGTTCTCATTCCATCTGCCTTTTCTGGTATTGTGAGTGCTGTGATGCTGGGACTTGGGCGGGCAATGGGAGAAACAATGGCTGTAACCATATTGATTGGAAACGCCAATAACGTTAGCGCCTCGCTATTTGCACCAGGCAATACGATTTCTTCTCTGCTGGCAAGTCAATTCGCAGAAGCCGGCGGACTGCAAGTTTCAGCTTTAATGTACGCAGCGTTAATTCTGTTTGTTTTAACTTTTATTGTCAACATTTTGGCAGAGTTAATAGTACTGCGAGTGAAGCGACTGTAACATTGGGGTATCTTGAAATATGACTTCTAACTTTTCACCGCAGTCCTCTGGTGGAGCGGGTCGCACCAATTTGGCTTACTCTCGCTCGTCTCCCCGGACATTGTTTAACACCGTGATGACGGTTTTAGCATTTGTGTGCGGGATATTGTCTCTTTTGCCCTTGCTGGCAGTGCTGATTTACGTCCTCTTGCGAGGCTTCAGCAGTTTGAATTTGAACGCATTTACCCAATTACCACCGCCACCTTTCGTACCAGGAGGAGGCTTTGGTCATGCCATTGTAGGAACAATAATAGTAGTAGCACTTGCTGCACTATTTAGCATTCCCTTTGGAGTTTTGGCAGCAATTTATTTGACAGAGTTTAGCTCTGGTAAACTATCTCGCTGGGTTCGGTTTGCTACCAATGTTTTGAGCGGAGTTCCCTCGATTATTGCGGGAGTGTTTGCTTATGGAGTTGTGGTTATAACCACTAAAACATTCTCAGCAGTCGCTGGAGGAGTCGCTCTGGGAATTTTGATGTTGCCCATTATAGTGCGAACTACTGACGAATCCTTGCAATTAGTATCGCAAGATTTGCGCCAAGCCGCAACGGGGTTAGGAGCAACTAAGTTTCAAACAGTTTCCCAAGTGGTGTTACCAGCAGCTGTACCAGCAATTGTGACTGGGGTGACTCTGGCGATCGCTCGTGCCTCTGGAGAAACTGCACCTTTACTGTTTACCGCTCAAGCCTCTCAGTATTGGCCTAGTGGCTTATTTGACCGTACAGCTTCTCTTGCTGTTTTTGTTTACAACTTTGGTACTTCGCCATATGCAAATTTGCAGTCACTAGCTTGGGCGGCAGCTTTGATTTTGGTGTTGTTGGTTCTGCTGACAAATATCATTGCCCGGTGGGCAACTAGTCGCACACTTAAATAGAAAAGCAAGCTCGAACACTTAACTAAAATCAGAAAAAAGCACCACTATTTATGACTACCAATACTAGAACCGGGAATCAAACAGATACGGTTTTTCGTACAGAGGGACTCAACGTATACTACGGAAATTTTTTAGCAGTACGCGATATTTGGTTGGATGTCCCGAGAAATAACGTAATAGCCTTTATTGGTCCTTCTGGATGTGGTAAAAGTACCTTGCTGCGCTGCTACAATCGCCTCAACGATCTAATTGAAAGTTTTCGAGCAGAGGGAAAAGTTTTTTACCAGGGTGAAGATTTGTATGCACCTCACATTGACCCTGTAGAAGTGCGTCGTAGGATTGGGATGGTGTTTCAAAGACCAAACCCGTTTCCAAAGTCAATTTATGACAATATCGCCTTTGGTCCAAGACTCAACGGCTTCAAAGGTGATATGGATGAACTGGTAGAGCGATCGCTCAGACAAGCGGCTTTATGGGATGAAGTCAAAGACAAACTGCGGCAAAGTGGTTTATCTTTATCTGGTGGACAACAACAGCGTTTGTGTATTGCTCGGGCGATCGCAGTTCAACCTGAAGTTATTTTAATGGATGAACCCTGTTCTGCTCTTGACCCCATTTCCACCCTACGGGTTGAAGACTTGCTGCATGAACTTAAGGAGCAGTATACGATTTTGATCGTGACTCACAATATGCAACAAGCTTCGCGGGTTTCAGATAAGACAGCCTTTTTTAACGTTCAAACTTCCGAAAAAGGAAATCGTACTGGCTATCTTGTAGAATATGACCGCACAGAGGTCATTTTCCAAGATCCTAAACAGGAAGCTACCAAGGAATACGTCAGCGGTAAGTTCGGTTAAAGATTACATATTCTTTTTTGTCGCAATAATGATTTATAGCAAGACGCTTAAAGTTTTCGGGGTTAACCTGAAAACTTTTTTCATTTTTAGATAAGCGGGCGGCGGGAATCGAACCCGCATTAATAGCTTGGAAGGCTATAGTTTTACCACTAAACTACGCCCGCAAATTCACAACTATTAGAACATAACACAATTTTAGTCAGATGCCAAGTATTTGATCATGATTTCGGGGACTTGCGCTGTATTTTGATGTTGACAATAAGCTGACCTAAATCAGGCTTGTTTCCATTGTTACTGCTAGCTGGGATAAATTTTTGACCTTTGAAAATTTTCTCGGCGTATTCCTTATATTGTGTTGCTTGTGGTTCGGGAATTTTTTGTTTAGGGTCTAAAAATATACTATTTAAATTTCCGCCCGAATCAATTATTAACAAAGCTTTAAACTCTACAGGCTGCTCGCTGAGTTCTGTATTGAGTGGAAGGGAATCTAGTTCTTTTTCCTTAAAATCTGCTGGTATCTGAGGAGGGTTATCTTGTTTATCTTTCTTAACAGCATCAGTGTCTATCTCCCAAGTTGCTAACGCCCCTCCTCCCCCTTTTTGCTCATCCGGTGGCGACTGTTCTGGTTTGACTGGTGGAGCAAGATCTGGTAGCGGTGTTTCTTTTCCATAAGTAACCTGTTGATCAGGTTGTTTAGGAAGAGGTTTTGGTTGCTCACCTGTTTCGGGTGAAGAATCAGGACGAGTTGAATCTGTGGTGTTATTCTGCGGATTTGGAGTTTGATTTTGTAATGGTTGATTCTGTGTGTCTGAATTATCCGCTAAAGTTGTGGGTTCTGGAGTTGGCTGGGGTTGTTGTGCTTGTGGGGTATCTTCTGGAGTCGGCTGTGGCGGAAGTTCTGGAGTATTTGCTATGAATGGTTCAGGTTGGCGAGTTGGTTGAGATGTTGCAATCGGTTCAGGATTTGGTTGTTCTTGCTTGATAACCCTTTTTTTTAAGGGTTGCTGAGTTTTATCCTTTACTTGAGGTTGAGAAGTTTTTGGGCTTGTGGGGTTTGCGAGTGCGATGGGCAAAGCCTCGCCTTCGGCGAACGCATTGCTATCTTCTATAGTAGAGGTGGATTTTGGTGTTACATTTCCTTGAGTAGATAGCTTTGGTGAGCTTGTTACAGACGACTTTTGAGTTGTCGAGGGTTTTGTAGACAAAACTGGTTTTACGTTTGATGACGCTTTTGGCTGTGAAGAAATCTCTACAAATTCTACTGGGATAGGATTTGACGAATTTCGTTGCGATAAGAGATTATACGAATACGAGCGCAGTAGCCAAAACAGCAACAAGTGGAGAGTAAAAGAAATAGTGGCTACAGCAATCCACAAACCAGGTGGATCGCTGTGTCGCCTCCATGAATTTTCTGGAATAGGAGTTTTGTCAGTAACCGATTGTGTCATATCAACTTATGTGTTCTTAATCCTGAGCCAGTCTAACACTGCGTTATTACTTGTTGCGATTTGTTCATAGGACTTACGCACCATCTGCTGTGAAACCCGGTTTCTTCGTTCGTATTTGGTTGCGGAACAGACGATTTTTGGTAGAAACCGGGTTTGTTTGCGTAAGTCCTGGTTCAATAACAGTTTGTTCACTCTCACTCAGTATGTTAAGTTTTTTTGGGTTTGCCTAAAGGACGGCTCCCGAAGGGAGCATCGCACTCGCTTTAACATTAGCAACTAAGTTGTTTTTGGTGGCAATCATGGTAAAGTTTGCGATATGGCAACAATTGAGATTAAATAGCAAAGTATACTATTCAACAAATACATACCTCCAATTTAGGAATCGGGATCATCACAAAGCTATGCTGAATTACTTGCTCACAGTAAACGGTTCATAGCGTGTTGAGGGTTCACAAAGTTTTCCTATAAGTTTGATGATGTTTTACGAGATTTGAGAATATTTATATTGGATAAAATCAAAATTGAACTAGCTTTGAAACCCTTGTTTTTTCACTCATTTCCTCAAGAACCAGTCTTAGCCGCAGCGTTTCCAGCTTCTTGCCAATTTAAAATGCGTGCGGCTACACCTGCTGATTTGATTGGTGTTGCCCAAATAATTGCCGAAAGCTTTCATAGCCAAAGTGGTGTATTAAAGTGGGTTTTTCCATTATTGCGTTTGGGTATATACGAAGACTTAAGGCATCGTTTCGCATCTCCTGCACCTCATCATCTGTGTTTGGTTGCTGTTGACATGACTGCCGATACTGCAAGCAACATCGTTGGGACTGTAGAATTGGGTGTGCGTTTTAGCGATTCTTGGATGCAAGCAGGTAAGAGTTTTCCGTACTTGTCTAATTTAGCTATAGATCCAAAATACCGTAGGCAAGGTGCTGCTTCTGGGTTACTGACAGCTTGTGAAAAGGTTTGCCTCTGTTGGGGGTTTCAAGATTTATACCTCCATGTTTTGGAAAATAACTATCAGGCACGGCAGCTTTATTTTAAGTTGGGATATCAGGAGCAAAAAGTGGAATCTCATTTGAATATACTGTTTTTCAGACGCTCACGCCAGATTCTCTTGCGTAAGCGCCTAAATGCGACTTAATTGTCTGAATTCTCTCCTCAATCAGTTTTCTGGCGTATAGTATATCGCAACACCACTTGTAGGATTAACAGATCAAAACAGTCGTGTTATTCGCCTCCGGTGCACCACTAGACAGCCTCTGTCTCTGCCGTAAATACCTACTACAGACATTTCAAGTTAATACTACTTGATATGATACGAGGAAGTTGTGTCTGCTTGAGAGTTGATTTCGATGATCTGGAAATCTGTGTTCTGTTTGTGATTTTATATTGAGTTTCTACCAATCAGAAGATGCAAATTTTTCCTAATTAACGTTATTCTAAATTTACATAAGCAAATTCAAGATATTTAACAAACGAGAGCATGACGGCTTCTTGACTGACTTTTTACTAGAAGATAAAAGTTATCATTAAGAATATTTTTTTTAAAATGTTAGAGAATCCTAACTAAATAGACTTGACTAGTTACAATAAATAAATGTAGCAGTCCTAAATCATTTGTGAAAACAAGATCCCCGACTTCGTAAAAGTTGTCGGGGATCTGTGTCTCTCAATTTATGCGCTACGCGCAGGCACTTTCACACGAATAAAATAGGATTGCTACACTATCATCATTTTGATAACAGTATTTATTTACAAATTTTTATAAAAAGACAAAATAAAAGATTTATGTTTGTAAATCTTACTTAATTTGAAATAACTTCAAGTGTTGATCCAAAATATATGCGAACAATTTAATTAGCATATGAAAAAAGAAAAATTTTAAAAAAATTATGTATTAAGTTGGCAGATTTGTTAAGAAACAATTGACTATTGAAACAAGAGCGTAAATATTTAATGCTTACTCTTTCAAATAGATTCTTATTATGACATTAGAGAAATAACGCTAAAAACAATTTCATTCATCACGATAACTTTGTATTCTAGATATCTTTCTTTATATAAACTTTAATAAAAGGCTTCTTTTGTAGAAGACAACTTCCGTTAAATTTCGTAAAATGTGAGTATTCAATTACTGATAAGCTCTCTTTATTCTTTAAGATAAATAGAGAAGCCAACTGTTAATAGTAAAGAAAGTTTGAAGCTGTGATTGTACTATAAATATATTCATCTACTGATAGTGCAAAAAACAACCAAGTTCATTCAAATTTCGAGAAAAGATGGATAGCGAAAACTACCAGCGCTATCAGACTACTATGGTATCTACTTATTACCCTGACACCAGTTTCCTCGACTATCTTGTCATGCCAGATGGAACTGAGCAATCTTATAGCTCGGACCTCCTAACGATGCTGCTGAGTGGAAAAGTTTTTATCGTCAACAGTCGTAGACGAAATGGTTTAATACTGTTTAAACGTTACCATGCCGAGTTTGCAGGTCCGGGAGCAGCCGTGGGTGGTGATTATGATCGTGATTGTCGAGGTGCATTGCCTATAGGTAACCTGTCGTTGTTAAATCCGGAATCTCATGAAGAACGCCAAAAAGCCTACTTAATTAGGCGACAGTGGATTCGGTTAATCAAACAAATTACAGAAAACCAAGTACCTGGACAGCGAATTCAGAAGATACTAGACCAATTTGAACAATACTTTCCAGCAGAAATGGTTGCTCAATTGCCAGATGAGGCTTTTGCCCTTTTAGTGGGTGTAATACCACAAACTGTGGCAATATTACGCCGCATGAGTAGCGAAGAAGAAAGAAATTTTGATGACTGAGTTTTAGCTGTTTTGCTTTTATCAGACACAATTTGAGTAGAAGTGAGTATTACATCCTATTTCAACAATTACGAATTGAAAGAATGTGCTTTTATGTTAATGTCACCTCAAAATGAAATTCATTTATTTAAACAAAGTAAAGCAGCTTGCAGCCGATTTCGTGTCCTTTGCATTTTCTTCTGGAATTCCTACAGTAATTCGCAATCCTCCGTTGATTTCTCGCACCAAGCGTGAATATTTTTGAGAGCAGTGTCTTGTGAGTGAGAATTATTTGGTTTCAGACGTAAATAAACAAAGTCTGTCGCGCTTTGCCAAACTTGTAATGCCGAATGTTGAGAGAAAGCTTGAATCTGTTCATCTGAACCTAACCCAACCGAAATGTGGGAAGGTGTGAAGACAGATAGCCGAAAGTGAGCAGATTCATTGACATACTCGGCGATGGCACCATGAAGTGTTTCATATCCGCCATCAGGGTAACGGTTCGTCTCAAGGAGTTGCTGATATGTCCAAGCTAGTTTTTCTTTTAACTCTGGTGGCAGATCGTAGGGACTTTCATTCGTGTCTAGGCGGTCAAGGCTTCGACTTCGCTCAGCCTTGACCCCTCGCGGAGCTGAGGGGTCAATTTGGGTAGATGCTTGGACGTTTTGAGCAGTATCGCTACTGGAGTGAGGTTTGTAAGCGGTTAATTGCACTAAGTCTGACCTGATGAATGGCAGCATAACTAGTTATGGGTCTTAGTCATTAGCAAAAAATAATTAATGACTAAGGATCGTTGATTATACAACTTTATGGAAACTGACAAAAGAGCCGAATTGTTTGCCAAATTTCTGCCATGACATTACCTAAACCGTGATCGCTGTCAAGTTCTATCAACTCCACCCAAGGACGTTTTTGGGCAAAATCATGACTGGCTTGAATAGGAATCACTTCATCATGTCGTCCGTGCAGGATAAGGGTGGGGATAGGACGTTGTAACGTTTCCTCTTTATATTGACTAGCGTCTGTCACGAAATCGTAACTTAGAGGAAGTTGTTTCTGTTCGCCATAGTGGTAAACCATCAGATATCTTTCTTTTTGCCAGCGCTGTATCGCCTCATCTCCTAACTTGGGTAACCAATGGCATAAAAACCCAAAAGCAGGCGCTAAAAGGACGAGGCGTTGCACTTGTGGATATTGCTGTCCCAGATGGGCGGCGCTCAAACCACCCAAACTGGAACCAATAAGCGTTACTGGTGTAGAATCATGATTGAATTCGGACGCAATTTGAGAAAGCTGGCGAGTGATTGTCAGGTGAGAAAAATCGTCAGCATTCAAATCAGGGATTTTTAACTTGATATTGGCTTGTGCAAAGCAAGTACGTATGTACTTTGCTTTTGCAGAATCAGGACTGGATGCAAAGCCGTGAAGATAAATAAATTCACCAGACATGAAGTTTGACCAAGCCCCAAAGGGGCGGGTGTAGCTGACTTGTTCAGCGCATGGTGACGAATTCTTCTGCTGATGTAGGATGGATACCAACAGTAGCATCAAAGTCTTTTTTGGTTGCGCCCATTTTCACGGCGATCGCCACGCCTTGAATAATTTCACCTGCGCTTTCACCTACCATATGAGCGCCTAACACTTTATCTGTGTTAGCATCCACAATCAACTTCATCATTGTCTTTTCTGATGAGCCTGTCAAACTGTGGAATAACGGACGGAAGCGAGTGCGATAAATTTTCACTCCGTCGTCACCGAATTTAGAACGTGCTTCAGCTTCAGTCAAACCAACAGTAGCGGCTTCGGGTGTGGTAAATACGGCTGTGGCGACATCTTCGTGACTGAACACGCGGCGGTTACCACCGTATTCACTGTCTGCAAAAGCACGACCTTCGCCTATCGCTACAGGAGTGAGATTGATTCTGTCGGTAACATCACCTACAGCAAAAATATTCGGTTGAGAAGTTTGACTGTATTCGTTGACAGCGATCGCGTTCATTGTGTTATATGCTGGTCCTTCGTCGGAAGTTGCAACAATATCAACTCCAACATTTTCTAAACCTAATCCTTCTACATTAGGTGAGCGACCTGTTGCGACTAAAAACACATCAGCAGTCAGTGGTTCAGTATGTTCTCCTGATAACGTCAGTTTTAAACCTTCTGGGACTTGTTCCACAGCTTTTACTACAGTATTCTTGATGATTTTTATTCCGTTATTGATCATTCCTTCTTGTATTTCAAGCTGGATGTCTTGATCAAAACCTTTCAAAATCAAGTCTTTGCGGATAATTTGCGTCACTTGAGAGCCTAATCCGCGCATGATAGAGGCGAATTCTGAGCCGATATAGCCTGAACCAATAATGACGATATGTTTTGGTTGTTTTTTGAGATGAAAGATTTCGTTGGAAGTTATGGCATGTTCCATTCCTGATACATCAGGTTTGATAGGACGTCCTCCGACGGCAATCAAAATTTTGTCTGCTGTAACTTTACGTCCGTCTACTTCTACTGTGTGCGGGTCTATTAGCGTAGCACGACCTTGTAAAAGTTGGACTCCTGCTTTGTCTAAAAAGTTAATGTGCAGTTGCGAGAGTCGGCGAACTTCCTTATCTATTGTTGTGATAAAACGTTCCCAGTCTAGTTGTGCTTCACCCACCTTCCAGCCATAACCAGCCGCATCATGAAACAATCCGGGAAAGTGGGATGCGTACACCATCAGTTTTTTGGGAACACAGCCACGAATCACACAGGTTCCACCCACTAAGTCATTTTCGGCAATGGCTACTTTTGCCCCGTAGCTTGCGGCGCGTTTGGAAGCAGCCAAACCGCCAGAACCAGCGCCAATGACAAATAGGTCGTAATCATATGTCATAGTTTTTAGCTTCCGTTAATTAAGTCCTTAAGAATCATTAAAAAAACTTGATACCATTCCACCAACAAAAGTTACATCTTGTAGGTGAGATGGTATCTTTTTAAGAAAAGTTTTGAGGCACAACGAAATGATTTCCTAATGGCACTCAGATAACCCTCACTCAATTCGTTGTGCCATAAATTCCCATTCTTTGCTGTACAATTTTATTCTCGCAAAGTTCAGGTATGTTTTGTTGACACCATTGAGTGATTTCCTTACAGGGAATGAAAAAGAAATTCCTCACCTGTTGTGGGATGAATGCCAATTGTCTCATCTATGTCTTGCTTGGTAATACCCTTGCGAATAGCAACAGCAAGACTTTGAATGATATCTGCGGCATGTTCACCAACCATGTGAGCGCCCAAAACGCGTTCAGATTCACCATTCACTACTATTTTTATCGTAGCTTGTTCGTCCTTTTCTGTCATTTGAAATAGCATTGGTTGAAAGTGAACGCTGTAACATTTTACAATTTCACCAAATTTTTCCCGTGCTTCTGCTTCGGTCATACCAACAGCTGCTGCTTCTGGTCGGGCAAAAACAGCAGAGGGGGCTAGTTCATAATCAACTTTTTGGGGTTTTTTACCAAAAACTGTATTGGCAAAAGCACGACCTTCTGCTTTGGCAACTGGGCTTAATTGCAGGCGATTAGTGCAATCACCCACGGCAAAAATGTTTTCTACAGTTGTGCGGTTGTAGTCATCGACTTTTATTGCGCCTTTTTCCTCAAGTTCTACTCCAGCGTTTTCCAAACCGAGATTTTCGGTATTTGGAGCACGACCTGTGGCAATCAATATAGTATCCGCCGCAATTGTTTGTTGGGAGTCGCCAGTAATGGTTAACACCAATTTTTCTTCTGAGTATTTGATCTGTTTGAGGCTACTGTTGCCAATAAAGCGAATCCCCCTTTTGTTGAAACTTTCTTGAACACCCAAGCGAATGTCCTCATCAAATCCTGATAAAATCATCTCATCGTGGTCAATGAGCGTGACATCGCACCCAAAAGCGTTCATCATGCTGGAAAATTCCACACCAATATAGCCGCCGCCAATAATTGCTAAGCGTTTGGGTAAGTAAGGTAAATCAAACATCTGGCGGGAAGTAATGGCGTATTCAATGCCTGGAATGTTTGGCTTATTAGCGCCCCCACCCACAGCAATTAAAATCTTATCAGCCGTATATTTGCGTTCGTTAATTTCGACAGTGTGAGGATCGACGAAAGTCGCATGACCCCGAATCAATTCAATGCCAGCTTGTTGGAACTGCTTAGAATACGAATGGTGAATGCCTTCGATGTGCTGGTATACAGACTTGATGAATTGTGTCCAGTCAAAGTGGCTTTTGCACTCACTCCAACCGTAGCTGTGTGCTATCTGGTTTTGCAAGGCGAAATCAGCAGCGTAGACAATCAATTTTTTAGGTACGCAACCGCGATTAACACAAGTACCACCGACGGCTTCTTGTTCGGCAATAGCGACACGGATGCCATAGCTTGCTGCTGCCTTAGCTGCTGCCAGTCCTCCTGGACCAGCACCAATCACAAACAGGTCGTAATCGAATGTCATGACTTTCGGGAGAATCAAAAGCAAAGTACTGATTTTTGCTTCTATTTTCAACTAATTTTAGTTACAGCTGCATCTATCTTGACTTTGATTTTGGATTCTGCTGTCTGCAATCAAGATGATTAAATCTCTTGTTTTGTCAAGTTTTCTGGGGATGATTTTTTGATAAGCCCTTTGGCTTTAGTTAAATTTTCTTGGTAACTTTGTGGTTCACCTAGTAGCACAACTGAACAACGTGAGCAGGTGTAACCGCTAGGGGGACGACTCTACCAGATTCCCGACGGATTATTATTATTATCAAGATTAAAAAAGTTTATCTTCTGTCTTGGGGCTGTATTGAAAGGTCTACAGAAGTAGATATTTTCCTTTTTCTTCTGTAAAGTTTAGAGTATGAAAAGCATCGAAGTTACAAGAACTCACCTCCAAATGCGATCGCCCGATGAGCATAAGCCAGTAAAGATCGTAGGCGACGATCGCGCACACGTTACTCAGGTTTTTGATTGTCCTGCATCCTTTTACCGTTACCTATATTGTGAAGTTGGACGTGAGTATCATTGGGTGTATCGTCGCAGTTGGACAGATGAGCAGATTCAAACACACCTGAGTCAACCAAGCATTTCATTGTGGGTGTTTTATTACACAGGAGCACCTAGCGGTTACTTTGAGTTAGAGCAATACGAAGATGGCTCAGTTGAAATTATTTACTTTGGACTACTCAAGGAGTATATAGGACGTGGACTAGGTAAGTATCTGTTGACAATAGCAATTGAGCAGGCTTGGAAAAAGGCAACTCATCACATTTCGGTACATACCTGCACGTTAGACCATCCAGCGGCACTTAGCAACTATCTTAAGCGGGGATTTAAACCCTTTGAGCAGGAAACTTATATCATGACAACTTAATACAGAGGGGAATACAGCAATAGATCAAGCAAATGATGTTTGAAATCAAGAAGCACTAGACTCACAGAGTTAGTGCGATAAGCCCGCTTGCTTTAGCTTGTGCGATCGCCTGGTTTGTGTAAAGTTTTAAGACGCCTTTGCCAGAAGAACGCATTTTGTAGCCGTTGTCGAACTTTTCGTCAAATTCTTGTGCTTTCATACCGCCGTATGGAAATTCTTGCTAGTTTTTCGCCAAAAATTCTTGAACAGTCAGAATCTCAATGCCCCGAAATGAGTTTAGCACTCTTCTAATCATCATCTCCGGTAACAATACACTCTGCTTGACCACTCACTGCCAATTCCAGATACTTGTTATCTTTTGGATCTCGACATTCCGAGATTTGTTCAGTTACATCAATAAACTGAGCGGTTTGAGTTGAATCATCTAGCAATTCTTGCCGCCTTTCCCCGGTGAGATATCTATCAAATTTAGGACGATATAAAACCTCTTTTAACTCTAAGAAGACAGAACTGGAGAATATGACAACACCAATATCTTGAGCTTTATCCAATGCCTGACGTGGCTTGCTTTGACTAAACAAAAATGCACTAATCAGTACGTTAGTATCAAAAACAAACCGTTGTTTATTCGTCATCATTCAAAATCGATTCTAAGATTTCAGGCGTTAATCCTCGCTCTTGTGCTTCAAGGCTAGCTTTATCCATCGTCTTTCTCAGACGGGCGATAGCTTCGCTGCTGCGCTGCGCGCAGATCGCCTCTTGTCTATTAGTAGTAAATTGAGACTGCATAATTGCCGCAATTATGAGTTGCAATTGTTCACGCTCTTCTTCAGAGGCATTGCGGTATGCCTCTGCTACCTCAGACGGCACTTTGATGGTAATTTCTTCTTTAGTAATCATGGTCTGTTCGCTTCCATAATTTCTCATCTTTAATAAGGCGACTCATCGCGTTTGGGTACACACCTGCACGTTATAAATAATGGTCATGCTCACTCGACCAATCCGGCGGTGCTTCAATCGTTTCCGTCATCGCCTCCAGCACATCCCAAGCATCACCTGCTACAGATGGTTCGTTTAACTCTTGAATAGTAATCACATAGCGCGTGTTCGGTTTTAAATCCAAGGGTGCATCAGGATGTAAAACATCGCCATCAAATACAGCCGTTACTTTTTTGTTCATCACCAGTAGCGCCTCTATCTCTGCCAACAAAGATTTTAGCCAATAGTTCAAATGTTTTCCTGATTTTTTAACTATTGTGACCATAATCCACACCGAAGCCAGAAAGGAACTTGATGTTGCGATAAGCCGGAGGACTTCGGACGTTCGGCGAAGCTATCTCCTTCGGAGACGCTACGCGAATGACGCCGCTCAGCTTCCGCTCAGTCGAGCCGCGTGAGCGCTCAATGGAAACTGAGTGTGGTGCATCAGAATTTAAATTATTGCCTACAACAGAAACTTAGGTTGTTTTAAGCTGATATGTATTACGACGGTAAAAAAACCTATGTTCTTTTTTCGCTCAAAAAAGCTTATTGTTTCTCAGGGAGAATCAAAATACTACCAAAGTATAGGCCAAGCAATTGATGATGCTTCTCCCGATACAACTATTTTGGTTCGTCGTGGTAATTATCAGGAAAGTATTATTATTGATAAGCCTTTAACTATCATTGGTGATGGACTGCGAGGAGATATTGTCATCACAGGGACTGATAAGAACTGTATAACGCTGCAAACGCATCTATCTAAAGTTACAAATTTAACTATAAAGCATCCATTCAGTTATGGTCATGCTGTGTATATCCCTCAAGGGGAATTGATGCTAGAAGATTGTGAAATAGTGTCAGACTGGGTAAGTGTTTTTATTCAAGGTCAAAAAACTAACCCTACACTTCGGCAATGCAAAATTAATGGGGGGTTATTTTTTGGAAGCGAAACTCAAGGCATTATTGAAAGTTGTGATATTACTACTAATAATCACCCAGGAGTAACGATTGGGGAAAATGCCAATCCAAAAATTAGTGGATGTAAAATACATAACTGTATAAACCACGGTATTTCGTTAACATATAAAGCTTTAGGTCTTATTGAGGACTGCGATATTTTTGCTAATGCAGAATCAGGAATATCCATTAAAAATGATAGTAATCCAATTATTCGCAGATGCAAAATCCATGATGGACGAGAAAATGCAATTGTTATAAGCAAAAATGGTAAAGGCATAATAGAAGATTGTGATATTTTTGGTTTCCCTAGTACTCATTCAGGTGTTTTTATCGATAAGGGTGGAAATCCCACACTACGGCGATGCAAAATTCATCATGGAGAAAATAATGGAATTTGCATTAAAGAAAAAGGTTTAGGAATAATAGAAGATTGTGATATTTTTGCTAATGCTTATCCGGGAATATACATTGATAATGGAGGGAATCCAATCATTCGTAAATGTAAAATATTTGATGGAAAAACTAATGGTATAGTAGTGATAAATAATGGTAGAGGCACAATAGAAGAATGTGATCTTTATGCTAATGCTTCTCCTGGAATATATATTAATAATGAAAGTAATCCAATCATTCGTAAATGTAAAATATTTGATGGGAAAGATGTTGGTATTTCTGTGACAAATAATGGTCGAGGCACAATAGAAGAATGTGATCTTTATGCTAATGATTTGGAAATTTCCATTAATAATGGAGCTAATCCAATCATTCGCAAATGTAAAATATTTGATGGTAAAAGTGGTGGAATAATAGTGATAAATAATGGTGGAGGCACAATAGAAGACTGTGATATTTTTGCTAATACTTATGCAGGAATAGTCATTAATGAGGGGGGTAATTCAATCATTCGTAAATGTAAAATATTTGATGGTAAAACTCATGGTATCCTAGTCACTGATAATGGGCAAGGCACTATAGAAGAATGTGAGGTTTATGCTAATGCTTCTCCTGGAATATATATTAATAATGAAAGTAATCCAATCATTCGTAAATGTAAAATATTTGATGGTAAAATTCATGGTATTCTTGTGACAAATAATGGTCGAGGCACAATAGAAGAATGTGAGGTTTATGCTAATGCTTACCAAGGAATACACATTGACAATGGAGGTAATCCAATCATTCGTAAATGTAAAATATTTGATGGTAAAGGTAATGGTATTTCTGTGAAATATAATGGTGTAGGGACAATAGAAGAATGTGAAGTTTATGCTAATGCTTATCCTGGAATATACATTGATAATGGGGGTAATCCTACTATTTACAGATGTACAATTCATGATGGACTAAGTACTGGAATTTATGTGACAGATGAAGGTTTCGGTACAATTGAAAATAGCGAAATTTTTGCTAATGGTTATATAGGAATATACGTTGATAAGAAAAGTAATTTTAAAGTACATAACTGTAATGTGTTTAATAATAAACCACAAGATTGGTGCGTAGATGATGATTGTATTGTCAGTGGTTACAGAAAAGAGAAAGAAAACCAAGATTCAAAAACTAACACCATATCTGATAAAGATTCATCTGAAAAAAACAAAAAAGAGTTCAAGCAAGAGTCAAAACAGGAAACTAGTAATAGAACTGTCAAATCTCACAACACCCGCCTAGAATTATTACAAGACCAATTAGAAAGTATGATTGGTTTAAACTCAGTAAAAGAAGCAGTATTAGAAATTGTTGATACCGAAATTGCCAATCAACGTTTTAAAAAAGAAGGATATGAAGTAGAAGAATCGGAAACTAGACACATGCTTTTTTCTGGCAATCCTGGAACAGGAAAAACCACGATTGCTCGCTTAATAGGAGAAATATTTAAAGAACTAGGAATTTTGCAAAAAGGAGAATTTATAGAAGTTCAACGTGATTCTTTAGTTGCTATATATTTGGGACAAACAGCATCAAAAACGACTGAATTAGTTGAATCTGCTTTGGATAGTGTTTTATTTATTGATGAAGCTTATTCTTTAGCAAATGGTCAACATGATGAGTATGGAAGAGAAGCAATAAATACTCTGATTGCCTTAATGGAAAATTATCGGCATCGTCTCGTTGTGATTTTTGCTGGATATTCTAAATAGATGAAAGATTTTCTTAACAGTAATCCTGGCTTGAAATCTCGTATTGCTTTTCATATAGATTTTCCCGACTATACAGGCGAGGAAATGCACTCCATTTTCCTTACAATGTGTAATAACACAAAACCTGGATGGATATGCCCTGAAAATGTATCAGAACGCTTGAAAAGTATATTCATCAATATGTATGAAAATCGAGGCTCTAACTTTGCTAATGGTCGGGATGTACGCAATATTTTTGAAAAAATGGTGAGACGAATGAAAACCCGTATTGTGAGAGAAAATCTCTCTGGTAAATCAATGCGGACATTTAGTTTAAATGATATTCCACCTGAAATTCAGTAAATGTATTAAGTAGGCGGGCAGAATTAAATATAAAACGTCATTGCGAGCGAAATGAAATGGAGCGAAGCAATCGCCGTGGACTGGGATTGCTTCATTCCGCTCCGCTCCATTCGCAATGACAAGCGATCTTATATTTATTTAGATCCATCTACTTATCCGTTTAAGATTGACTAAAACTCACTCTCTATTACAGATAGTGAGTTGTATTTTTATTGAAGAGTTATTATAAACTGATTATTTCACAGTGTAGCTTGTCTTCAGATATCGCACTTTACCCCAAAAAAACAAAAGCCCCCATGTTGTGGAGCCAATAAATTAGCAGATTTATCTATCACAACTCACCCGTAGCCAGCATCTGAATAATACGAGGCGTTCCTGGATCGAAGCCGCCCAAATCCCAAGACAGCGGATCATTCGGATCTACCAACGTAATCTGATAAGGTGCAAGTGTGATGTACACTGCTTTGATATTCGGATTTACCTTGTTGCGGTACTCAGCCAATGCTTGACTTGGATGCTTGTCACCTGCCCACGATTCATTATCTGTCCAAAAGCAGATGACATCTGCCTTATACTTTTTCCTAATCATCCACTCGTAAGCAACAGATGCATCTGTTCCACCAAAGTTTTTGTCACTCGCTTTGTCAACCGCTGAACGAAAAGTATCTTTGGCGGTGATACCCAAGTTGTAAAATTGAGTAGAAAAACCACGAATCATATAGCTTTTCTCTGCTTTTGCTGTAACTAGTGCCATTGTTGCGGCGACTTCACAACAAGTTAGTCCCATATCCGCAATTGGAAAACCCATAGAACCAGACACGTCAACAGCGTGCATGAATACTTTGCCTGTGGGTTGCACGACATCAAAAGATAGTTCCACTGCTTTTTCTAAAATGTCCACAATTTTGTGAACTGGGTTCCAAGTCTTTTTGCTGCGTCCCAATTTCCCACCAGACTCATATGTTTTGAGTGCTTTTAAAACATCAATTGGATGAATGCGACCTTTACGTAAATGTTCTTTGTTGTTGAGAACCGCTTCAACTCGCTGCAAGTTGACAAGTTCATCAGATGTTAAAACACCGATTTCAGTGAGTGAACCTAAGTTACGCAACAATGCACCAATTGGCATTTCGTTAAACAGCAACTGCCAAGCAGATTTATCCATCTTGCCCACAGGTGCAGCCATTTCATGGGTTAGGCGTCCTTGGACAATAGCTTCGTGAGTTTGATCTGGATTCCGCTTGAGCCACTCATACCACCAAATCTGTGCTAACGCCGCAGATGGGATTTCTGTTGGCAAGACTTCCCATCCTTTGACTACCCACTCAAACAGTTGTTGATGATCTTCTGTAGGTGGTTTGACATGGAACAGCCGCAAAGCATCTCGGTTGGAGAAGTCATAACGTTGCTGGTACTTCAGCAACTGGTAAGCCAAACCCTTAACATCTTCCCGTAAAAACCAATTTTTTCCAGCTTCGCGTACAACCTTACCAAATCCCCGCAAAGACTTAGTGTAGTTCAGCCATTCGTAAAAATGACTCCCCGTGCGGACAACTTGCGGGAAAATCTCACCAAATGCTTTTTTGGCTTCTGGCGACTCACCCATCGACAGTAAAACCAGCGCAAGAATAGGCGCACTGTTGTTAATGGCGCGTCCATCGCTGGCAGAAACGATTTCTTGTGCGACTCGCTCAGGATCTTTGGCGATCGCCTGTCTCGTCACCTCAACAAAATCTTCTGTCAATTCATTTTTGCCCGCATAATAAGTGCTTTCTGCCGTGCCAATCAGCAAACAACGCTGCAGCATCTTCCAAACACCAGCATCAAACATCCAACCACCAGAATGTCCTTGGATCATCTGGGCTTCTTGTCCAGGAATAGGCTGAGTCTGCGGCGTTGCTGTCTTTTTTTGAGTAAAGAATTTGTAATTCACGGCTTTCTCTCCCAGCCTTTGCAGGCAAAAATGGAAGGTGGCGGGGCAGGATTTGAACCTGCGACCTCCCGTTCCTCAGACGATAACCCTCATTCTTCGTCCTTTTCAGGCAAGAGTTGAATAAGGATATTGGCGCTCTACCAACTGAGCTACCCGCCACAAGTAAAATTCAAAGTTCAAAGTTCAAAGTTCAAAATAAGAAGAAACGTTTTTAATTTTTTGTAACGCATTCTCCAGGGCTGAAAATTGAGTTTTTTCTAAGCATGTGCTTGTTATTTATAATGTAGTATATGTATTATAAAAATGTCAAGGGCTGGGGTAAAAAATTTTCTCATAACTTTTATCTCCACAGATCACACAAGGCGCTTGGTGAGGAGGACTTTATAGCTCAATACGCTTGGGTTAAGGATTGATCCGAAACTCGCCCTCCTTAAAAAGGAGGGAACTGAGCAAGCTTTTTAACGAGCGTTGGGGGATCTTAACAAAACTAAACACCATTAACAGCAAGCGTATTGCTTTATAGCTTATATTCGGTTTTGCCGAAATCTTTTTTGGCAAACTGACGAATAACACAAATAATGTTCCCAATTTTTGCCAAGATATATTATTATTTCCACACACAGTCACTTGGCAGTTATCGGCATGAGTGAAAAAACTATAGAAAGTGACGGCAAGGGTTTTCTAGTTCTACTTTTGCCAATCTCGTTTTTAATTATTTTCGTAGTTGCTACTTGGCGAATTTGGCTGGCACTAATCCTACTTGTGTTGGCTTTCAATGTCTGGCAACTTTACACATGGCAAAAGTGGTGCCAGAAGGTAAACCCGATTTTCCATCAACTGATTCGGGAAAACCAAGGCAAGATTACGCCAATGGATTTGGCAATCAAGGGCAATTTTCCTGGGGAAAGAGCAAAACGCTACCTAGATACAAAAGCATCGGAATTTGCTGCTAGCACGGTTAACTCCGAAGACGGAAGCAAAGTCTATCAATTTATCACCGCGAGTACTCTAGGCAGCATACTTGACAGTAGCGAACCACCCAAACAACTTGAAAGTCAACCAGTTGCCCAGCAAGCACTACCGTTTCTAGTACCACCAACACCCCAACCAGTTTTACAAGAACTAGAAACCGAACCACTACCTCAACCAATCCAAGAGGAAGCAAAAAAACCGCTGGAAAAACAATTGATGTTTGGTTCTTTGATTCAATCTGAACTTGCCAAGCGTCTCAATGTTTATTCCAGCACAGTTTATAAGCGGCGGGACGATCCCGATTTTCCAGAGTGGAGTCGCAGCAGAGATCCAGATGGAGTTGCTTGGAAATACTCCCGAAAAACGAAAGAGTTTTTCCCAGCTGACGAAGGTAAAAGTTAAAAGAGACTTCTTTTTACTTTTCTATTGTTTCTTCCATTTTTCCTTGTAAACCGACAGCTTCGCAGATGCTATTTAATCCGCTTTGTTCTAGCTTATATAGCAACCCTTGGAGAACGTGGCGTATCATGGCTGGTCCTTCGTAAATCCAGCCTGTATAAACCTGAATAAGGCAAGCACCAGCAGTGATTTTTTCCCAAGCATCTTCAGGTGTAAAAATGCCACCAACACCGATAATCGGTAATTGACCTGCTGTTTGCTGCCAAATAAAACGAATAACTTCGGTGGAACGTTGTTTTAGTGGGGCACCACTGATACCACCGGCTTCTTGTTGAGGTGATTTGCCAGTTTGGTCAATCACCTGTGTTTTTAGTCCATCTCTACGGATAGTGGTGTTGGTGGCAATTATTCCAGCTAATTGATAAGTTTTTGCTAAGGAAATAATATCGGCGATCGCCTCCCATTCCAAATCCGGAGCTATCTTGACAAAAATCGGCTTATATGCATGATTTTCCTGTTGTAAAGCATCCAAGATAGAACTAAGCATCGGGGCATCTTGAAGCGATCGCAACCCTGGCGTATTAGGTGAAGAGACATTGACGACAAAATAGTCTCCAAAATCCTTTAGTAAGCGAAAACTATCGAGATAATCCTTTGCAGCTTCTTCGAGAGGAGTTATCTTAGATTTTCCTAGATTAATACCTATAGGTATAGATAAATTTAACTCTTGCTTACGTTGTGCTAACCGCGCCACCATTGCTGCAGCACCTTGATTGTTAAAGCCCATTCGGTTGAGGGCGGCTTTGTCTAAGGGTAAGCGAAACAAGCGAGGACGGGGATTTCCAGGCTGTGCATGAAAAGTCACAGTTCCCACTTCTGCAAAGCCAAAACCAAGTCTTGACCATATAGGAACTGCAACGCCATCCTTATCAAATCCAGCTGCTAAACCTAAAGGGTTAGGAAAGTGCAGCCCAAAGAGATTTTGTTCTAGGCGTGCATCAGACAAACAAAACGACTGTACCAGACGTTGGTTGATCCAACTTGCGGGTGCTTGGTGGTCAGTTTTTCCCAACCAGCTTAAACTGCGAATCGTTGAGGAGTGCATCCACTCTGGATCTGCTTTGAGCAAAGTGAACAAGAGGGGACGAAGTGCATTTTTATAAATATCCACAATCCAAAATTTAAATTGCTGCGTCTGGGTAGTGTTGTTAGCGTCTCATATAGTAGCAATTTACGTTGAGTGATCATCAGGAGTCGAAAAAAGCTCTTCACTCTTGGGACACTCCTTAGGCAGTTTATCTCTGAAGATGGATTACAATCAACGCTCCACAATAAGTCACAAAATTTACTCTTGTGTTGTACCAAAGTAGCTATAATTAATTTCCAAATCTCAGAAATCTAGCTCGAAGCTGCTGATTAATAATATGGGACGTGCTCGTTCTAAATCTGACCTGCCCACAAAAATTTGTCCGGTATGTCAGCGCCCTTTTACTTGGCGCAAAAAATGGGCAGATTGCTGGGATGAGGTGAAATATTGCTCAGAACGTTGCCGTCGTCACCGTTCGCAAGCTACAAATGAAGCAAATCAATGACCGTAAAGGTACGGGTAAATAAACAAACAGATGGAGATCAAGGTACAACCTAAGTTAATTATTCATGGAGGCGCTGGTACTTCTCTAAAGGCAAAAGGAGGAATTGAGGCGGTACGCCGTTCTCTCTACCAAATTATAGAGGAAGTCTATTCTCTTCTAGAGTCGGGAGCATCTGCAAATGAGGCGGTTGTGCGGGGTTGTCAAATGTTGGAAGACGACCCCCGTTTTAATGCTGGTACAGGTTCTGTGCTGCAATCGGATGGTCAAATCCGCATGAGTGCTTCTTTGATGGATGGGACATCCCAAAGCTTTAGTGGGGTGATTAATGTCTCGCGAGTCAAAAATCCGATTGACTTGGCGATCGCTTTACAAACCTCTCCTGACCGCGTACTCTCAGATTACGGTGCAGCAGAACTGGCGAGGGAGTTGCAAATCCCCAGCTACAATGGCTTAACCGAGTTACGCTTGCAAGAGTGGATACGGGAACGTCAGGACAACTTTAAAAGAACGATGGCTGGGGTCGTAGCAGATGCAGAGCTGGTGGAAGCCAGCAATGCGCGACGCGGTACGATTGGAGTTGTAGTATTAGATACTCAAGGAAAAATATCTGTAGGTACTTCTACTGGTGGTAAGGGATTTGAGCGAATTGGACGCGTGAGTGATTCTGCAATGCCAGCAGGGAATTATGCGACCAAATATGCAGCTGTAAGTTGTACTGGTATTGGGGAAGACATTATGGATGAGTGTTTAGCAGCACGAGTAGTGGTACGTGTCACTGATGGTCTGTCCCTCAAAGAAGCAATGCAGCGCTCATTTGCAGAAGCACAAGAACACAAAAGGAATTTTGGAGCGATCGCCCTAGATGCTAATGGGGCGATCGCTTGGGGGAAAACTAGCGATGCTCTCCTTGCTGCTTACCACAACGGCGAGAAAATCGGCGATACCTTAGAACTACCCGTTGGCACAGAAGTTGGCTGTATATTCAGTTCTGAGGGCTAAGTGACAAGTTTTGAGTATTTTCACTCAGGACTCTTAAGAGGCTCTGTACTCTTGTTGCGCCACCCTGGTTTGACAACTTGACGGGCACGAGCAATTACCAGAGAATCATCAGGGACATCTTCTGTAACAGTGGAACCCGCAGCTATGTAGACGTCGTTTCCTAGCGTCACAGGAGCAACTAAAACGCTATTGGCACCAGTTTTGGTGCGATCGCCTATGTTGGTAGGATGTTTTTTCACACCGTCATAATTGGCGGTAATTGTTCCTGCGCCAATATTTACCTTGGTACCGGCGGTGGTGTCACCCAAATACGACAAGTGAGCAACGTTCGTGCGATCGCCTAACTTAGTATTTTTCAATTCCACGAAATTTCCTACCCGACAACCAGCGCCTACTTGTACTTGACCACGAAAATGGGTATACGGTCCAACACAGGTTTGTGCTTGTACAATACTATTTATCACCACTGAATACAACACCGTGACATTTTCGCCTATCTGGCTATTTTCAATTAAGCTTCCAGGTCCAATGCGACTTCCTGTCTGAATAACTGTATTCCCCCGCAGATGAGTTTGGGGTTCGATAATCACATCTGGCTCTATTTCTACGGTATCGTCAATTGTAATACTGCCAGGGTCAATAAGGGTAACACCTGCGCTCATCCATTTTTCCTTGACTCGCTTTTGCAAAATCTCGTATGCTGTTGCCAGTTGTAAGCGGTCGTTAATGCCCAGAATTTCCTGATCATCTTCCAAATCTACCGCCATAACTGGTTTGAGCAAGCTGACAGCATCCGTCAGATAGTATTCTTTTTGAGAATTATTCGTTTGCAAATGAGGCAGAACTTTTGCTAAATCCTGCCAATGGAAGCAGTAAATACCAGCATTAATACGGTTATTTTGTTTTTGATTCGGTGTACAATCTCGGTCTTCAACGATTTGTTGGACAATATTTTCACCATTACAAAAAACGCGTCCGTAGCCTTTGGGATTATCCAAGTATGCTGTGAGGATGGTGGCAGCGTTTTGGTTTTCTTGGTGAGTTTGCAACAGATTTTTGAGAGTTTCTGTGCGAAGCAAAGGGACATCACCAGACAACACGAGCAAATCGCCTCTGTAGCCTTCCAGATGGGGAAGTAATTGCTGGATGGCATGACCTGTTCCCAGTTGCACACTCTGTTCAACAAACTCCAAATCTGGTGTTGACTGGATAGCTGCTTTGACTTCAGCCGCCTGATACCCAACAATCACCATCTGCTGACTGGGCGAAAGCGGTTTGACACTGTCGATAACTCGTTCGATGAGCGATCGCCCACCCAAAGAATGTAAAACCTTGGGCAGGTTTGATTTCATGCGTGTTCCACGTCCCGCCGCCAGAATTGCTACAACTACCATAATTTAGCTATCAGTGAATTGCTTTGAATGCGTGTGTTAATTTGAGTTTAGGCTCAATTTACAAGAAAACCGCAAGGTCGTCTAAGTTAACTAGACTCCTAGAGCCAAGAATATCTTGACTAGAAGTCAAGATAGTGTCAAACTAACCAATCATTCCACTGATGTACTGTAATAGTTCAAAACCTAGCTAGCAGATAACTGCCAATCTTTGAAAGAACAAATAAACTCTGTAAACTGCTGTATGAGTTTTGGATTACGCCATCCCTTTGCTGTTTCTTCCGCCATCATAGCAAGGGCTTCTTCTGGTGTGAAAGCTCTTTTATATGGTCTTTCACTAGTCAGAGCATCAAAAATATCTATTACCTGAAATACTTGCGCGAGATTTGGAATCTCATCTGCTACAAGTCCATCAGGATAGCCTGAGCCATCCCAACGTTCGTGGTGACTGCGGATAATGGGAATTACACCCCGCATACTGCGTAGTGGCTGGCAAATTTTTTCTCCAATTAAAACGTGTTGCTTCATAATATCCCACTCTTCGGCAGTCAATTTGCCTTTTTTCAGCAGCACTGCGTCGGGAATGCCCACTTTACCGATGTCATGAAGATATCCTCCCCACATTAAATCCCGAATTTGATTGCGTGTGAGATTGAGATGTTCTCCAAAATGTTTTCCCATATGCGTCAGACGTTCGCAGTGATCACCAGTATTAAAATCACGACTTTCAACTGCCCTTGCGATAGAAAACAGGGCTTGCTCAGTGTGATCTAAGTCTTCATTCAGACGCTTTTGTCTGACCAGGGATTTTACTCGCGCCACTAACTCTACATGATCAAAGGGTTTGCTGATGAAATCATCTCCCCCAGTTTCAATTCCTCGAATGCGCGATCGCCTGTCATTCAAAGCAGTAATGAAAATGATTGGAATGAGTCTGGTCTGTTCATTTTGCTTAAGCAACTCGCACACCTGAAATCCATCCATTTCTGGCATCATCACATCCAACAGAATCAAGTCTGGTTGTTTCTGCATTACCAGTTTGATCGCCGTATAACCACTGTCTGCTTCTATAATTTCATAACCTTCTATTCCCAAAACAGCGGCAGCAGTCATCCGATTCATAGGATGATCATCTACTACTAAAATTCTCGGCGCATCTGAATCAAAGGTATTCACTGTTGATTTTTGAGTTTGTACCGTCTGGGAGACGAATAAATCATGAGTATCAGTAACAAGAATGTTCATTGATAAAGGTGTTCTTTATATTTTTTTACATCATTTACCTTGACTCAAGCAAAGCTATTTTTTCTGCTTTCTTGCATCAAAAGGTATTTTATAATCAATTGTTTTTATTTTAATTATCCTGTATTATCTAGTTTTTTTTTCAACTGTAAGGTGACTCCTCCTTAGAAAAAATTAACACTTAATTTTATAGATTTTTTGGTGTTTATATTGCTAAAAGCCTTAAAATGACAAGCTTTTAGCAATATAAACACTTTGATTTTTTATTCGATAGTAGAAGATTATTATCTACTTGTATAATTGAGATTTTGACTTGATTCTTTTATTTTCTATGTTTTCAGTATAAGCAATTTAGAAAAATATATAAATTCGGGTTTTCACTGATTTTTCTTCATCTAATCTTCAAACAAGATGATTAACGGATGCAACCTCTATCAAAACAAGGTGTATTGGGTTTAAAGTTGTGGTTTTAAGACACTTTTTTACGTATTATTGCCGTTTTATTAATGTGAATTATCTAACTATCATCACCTCTGCGTGTCAGTGATGCTTTACTTTTTACACGGGTGATTTTGATCACAAAAATGCCCGTATAAGATTGTCAGAGCAATAAAGCTATAAATATTACATATGATTAAGTGGATTTTGTGAGAACCATCTTTTACGCCAACCAGAGGTAGACTCTAGAGAGGAAGTTTGTTGTTCTTGTTGCCGTCGTCTCAAAATCACATCAGCAGCATCGCACAGCTGTGGATCGCGATAAGCAATGGCAGCACGAGTGAGTAAATGTTCTTGTTCTGCTAGAGAAAGTGGGAGAAACAAGGATGAGGACGATAGAACGGTGTTGCAATTAAAGATTTTTATATCAACGGTTGTTTGCAGTTCATGATGGCTAGTTACTTGTTGATGTCCGGCTACTGTACCAGGTGTCTTTCTTCCCACTGGTGAGGTAGAACTTATTTGTAGTCCAGCTGCCAAAAGTGCCGTTCGTACAGCAGCAGCGCAGGAATAAGTCGCGAGTAAGCCATCTATGTCTAAACAAACAGATAGTTGTTTGATAAATTCAACAGTCCATAACTGAGGACAATGAGGTGGTGAAAACGGATCGAGAAAAATTGCATCAGCTTGAAAACCCGACTGGTTGACAAGTTTGATTGAATTTCTGGCATCACCAATGAGTAAAGTCGCTTTGAGACGATTTTGCAGTACTTGATGCTCAAAGGCTAACTGAGTCAAAATTTGGGTATATTCATATTCCCAGTTATCGAATAAGTGATGGGCGATCGCAGCTTGTGGTACAGCGCTATTGAGTTCTAAAGCAATGACTTCTATATAACAGTTGGGATTGACTGCCCAAATCGTTTCTATAGCAGCTGCACTGTTGTATCCTAGACCATAACAAACATCCAGCAACCGCACTGTTGGTTTGTGTGCTTTCAGTGATAGTTGAGTTGGGGCGACAAACTTAAAAAAACTCTCCTGACGCGCTCCGTAATGGCTGTGAAACGACTCGCTAAACTCATGAGAAAAAAAAGTGAACGAGCCATCTGCTGTGAGTTTGGGTGTAAAATTGTCTGAGTCTGACATAGTCATAAGTAGTGGTTAGTTGTTAGTAATCAGTGGTTCGTAAAAAACAGCACAACTAACAATTAATAATAAACAATTGACCGACAAACCTGAATTTATGATCGATAACCCTTGCGTTGTTTCTTGTGAATGGCTACTTCAACATCTTGATGATTCCCAAGTTGTTATCGTAGATTGTCGCTTTTCTCTGGCTCAGCCACAACTGGGAAGACAGCAATACCAAGAGAGTCACATCCGTGGAGCATATTACCTCGACTTGAATCAGGATCTTTCCAGTCCAGTGGGAGAACACGGAGGAAGACATCCTTTACCTAACTCTATTGAATTAGCTCAAAAATTATCAGCTATAGGAATCAATTCTCAAAAAACTTTTGTAGTCGCTTATGATGACTCTCGCCTTGCCTTTGCATCTCGTTTGTGGTGGCTGTTGCGCTATTTTGGACATGAGCGAGTGGCAGTACTGAATGGAGGGTTTTCTGCTTGGGAAAAAGCTGGATATCCTGTTACAGAAGTGATTCCTGAACCTCGAATAGCGACTTTTGTCCCTAATCTACAGCCACAGATGGTTGTGGATTTTTTGGGAGTGAAAAACCGCAAAGATTCACAAGAGGTGGTGTTAGTTGATTCACGAGAACAAGATCGTTTTCTCGGTATTAGAGAACCAACTGATAAAATTGCGGGTCATATTTCTGGTGCGGTTAACTATTTTTGGCAGGAAGTAACGGACTCTGCAGGTTTTTTACTTCCGCAACAAGAGCAATGTCAACGCTGGTTAGAATTGGAAGATGCAAAGGAAATTTTTATCTATTGCGGTTCTGGCGTTACTGCTTGTGTGAATTTACTCTCTTTGGAACTGGCTGGAATTCCTACAGCTAAACTTTATCCCGGCAGCTGGAGTGATTGGATTAGTTATTAGGAATCCGGTTTGATTTATGAATTTACTCGTGAAGACTCTTAACAGGGAACGCTTAACAGTGAACAGTGAACAGTGAACAGTAAACAGTGAACAATTGATCACTGGTAACTGATAACTGATAAAAGTGTACCTAGCTGAACAAAAATCGAAAATGAGTCCTACAGATATTTCTCACTTCTGAACAAGTCAAGAAAAAAGACAACACTCAGAAACGACCTAATTCCAGATTGTAATTAATACTGAAAAACCAGCCATCAACATTTATATATCTATCCGTTGAACCACCTAGGGTCAAACCTCCTTGTAAACTTAGATTTGTGTAGTTGGATATTCCGTAAGTTAAGTGACCGTATAACCGATGGTATACGTCCTCTCTATCGCGTTGGGTAAAATCTGACAAACCAAATTGGTAATCAAGACCAATTTGGAGAGATCGTTCTAAGTAGTAGTTCAAAGAAACCCACACGGTATGAATGATTCGATCGCGGTTGTCTTGTTTACTGGGAGGATCAGTCAAGCTGAAACGCAATTCGTAAAAGCTATCTAACATCAATTTAGATGTGAGGGGGTCTCGCCGTCCTAAAGACAGGTGGAAAGAATCTTCATTCAAAAAGAGATCGCCTGCAGCAAAATTAGTACCATTTCTTGCATAAAACAACTGTTGATTGTTCCACCCAATTTCCCCATACATTTGGGGCGATAACTGCTGGAAAATACTAACGTTGAATCTCACCTGGTTGTAATTGTATTTTGATTGATCAATGTAACGCATTAAATTGCCATCAATTGATCCATTCAAAAAGGTTTTGTTTCCTAAGCGTATAGGCATAGAAGCTAGTGTTAATCCAGAGTAAATCAAGCCATCTTCTATGGGATTGACTTTTGAGGAAAAAATGTTATTTGTTTGGAAATAGCCAACATGAGCCTGTAAATAGCCTATAGATCTCGGCTGAGGCTGAGGACGCTTTGGGGGTTGTTGCTGTTCTAATGGTTTTGTTGGTCGTACCTTTAGTGCTATTTCAAGATCGTTAAGTTGGGTAGACGCTGGCTTTTTCTCCTGCAACAATTGCAATAGCTTCTTCAATCTTTGTGCGTAATCAATTTCAGGTGATTGCAACCGTTGTTCTATAGCTGGTGAGGAAGGTTGAGGAAGATCAGCGGGTTGACTTTCTAGCTGTGGAGGGTTCTCCGGTGTAGAGGATGCAGGACGTGGTGCTGGTGCTGGTGCTGGAGTGGGTGCTGGTGCTGGTGCTGGTGGTGGTGCTGGTGCTGGTGGTGCTGCTGGTGGGGGTGCTGGTGCTGGTGCTGGTGGGGGTGTCTGATCTGGTGGTGTCTGGGAAAATAAATTTGAGACTCCATCATAAGTATTTGCTGTAGGTTGGCTTGTAAAGTCAAAATAACTCAAAGACATGCCAACTTTATCCTGACATCCCGTTTCATCTGAACCAGACAAAAGTGAACAACCCTTTTGGTTAGTCGTGTTCGCGTCACAATTATTCGTGAAGTGGGAAAAACGAATGGGGTTTATTCTCAATAATTCGTTGTCAGTCTCAATGACCCCGTTCGTTTTTGCAAGGGCTTGTCCTGAGCTTTGTCGTTTGCGTAGCGCCCCCTCCGGGGCTAGGGTTGTCCACTTTTGTTCACGTTTTAACCCACACCCAACTTTTTTACCAAAATTTATTTTTTTTACTTCTTTGCGAGATATTTGCCTACACTCTTGGCTCAATTGAGCGGGTATCCATGCGACCCCTAAAGATGTTATTCTTTGTATTAGATCATCTTCAGTCATTGATAGGTCTATATTGGCAGCGTGCGCCGCATCTACCTTCTTGATGTAAAACAAGATTGCACTACTATAAGCTAATACAATCCAAAAGAACAAATTTATCCAGCCCTTGGGTTGCATATTTAATTTTTCATTTTGGCAACAGTAGACTTACTCACTGTGCTAAAGGTTCCATGAGAAAAAATTACAATTTCAAGGGACTTTAGCCACAGTATTTGGTAAATGTACCCATTTTTATATCAAAAACGCAAATAAACTGTTACTGACTCCGCCTTGAAGGGTCGGGACTTGAAAACAGAGGTAATGTCTACTTCTTAATTCAAGTTAAACCAGTGTTTAGCTGTTTAAATGGTTACGAGGTCTGTATGAAGCTTACACCATAGTTTTTCAAAAAAAAGAAACTCCAAGAACCCGTTAACAGTATAATTCTGCATTAAATAAAATAAAATCATCAATAAAACACAAGCAATTTTACGTAAGTAATGCCAGAACAAATAAGTCGGCTTAAACTGTGAACATCAGAACCTGTCTTCAACTGATTTGGTATCAGTAAAATTATTTGAGGCTCAAAACTATGTTTCGTAAGTTTTTTTTACTCATAATCATTAGTTTCTGGGGAGTTGTTGTCCTCCCTGTACCAAAGCAAGCAAATGCTACAACTCCTTTGACTGCTGCTGTCATTCAAGATCTCCGCAATTTGGTGCAACTCATGCCGTACAAGAATTCTAAGCGTCCGGCACGCAAATCGGATTCTATGACTCCGGGAGATAGGCTGTCCACAGGGCGATCTGCCTTGGCAGACTTACGTTTTAACGACGGTTCTTTGGCTCGGATCGGAGAACAGGCAGTTTTTCAATTCTTGCCACAAAGAAGAAACTTCAGGCTGGACGATGGGACAGTGGTACTGCTGATTCCACCAGGTAGGGGACAAACACGTATAAGCACGCCAAATGCAGCAGCAGCAATTCGCGGTTCAGCATTATTTGTACGTTATGACCCGGAAACGGAAACCACGATTGTTGGTGCACTGACAAACAGTGGTATTCAAGTTTCTAATAAAGACGCTTCTCGAAAACAAGAGCTAAAAGCAGGACAACTGATTGTTTTAGTTAAAGGGGAATTGAAAGGTTTATACGATTTTGATCTAAGAACTTTTTATCAAACGAGTACTTTGGTTCGGGATTTAAATCTGACTTTAAAAAATGGTATACCAAGTTCAGATCTGGCGATCGCCAGCGTTCAAGCTGAGACTGCTGCTGCTGTTGCTGCACAATCGCCCCTTACTGGTCAGGATGTTGTTGAAAACCCACCTTTTATAAAGCCAACGACTTCCCCCGATTTACCCAGTAACAACATTACTAGAGATAATTCCCCAGTTAACAGCTTTCTGGAAACAGGAGAAGTTGTGCCAAATGCCGTTTCATCTCCCCCATCCAAGCCTACTAGGTCTACACCTACCGATCCGGTGACGCAGCCAACCAACCCACCCACTACTACCACATCACCAATAGTTACACCTCCTGTAACGGTCACTCAGCCTCCAGTACCAGTCACACCAGCGACTCCAACACAACCAACGGTCACTCAGCCTTCAGTACCAGTAGTCACACCAGTCACTCCAACATTACCAACGGTCACTCAACCTTCAGTACCAGTAGTCACACCAGTCACTCCAACATTACCAACGGTCACTCAACCTTCAGTACCAGTAGTCATACCAGTCACTCAACCTACAGTACCAGTAACACAACCGACACAAACAGTACCACAACCAGCAAGCCCATCTTCAGTACCAACACCAACGACTCCAACAGTACCACAACCGGCAAGCCCATCTTCAGTACCAACACCAACGACTCCAACAGTACCTTCAACAACTCCGGTAAGACCAAGTACATAAAATCTATTTGGTCATCGCTATGGGATGAAAGAAGGTGCGTTACACTTCGTTACGCATTCTAGCCTCTAAGCCACGCTCAGCATAAAGTAAGTGGATAGGTACACGCTTCTCAAGGAATTGATGATGTGGCAGCGGTTGGAATTGTCATAGTTTCTCACAGTCGCCAGCTAGCAGAAGGAGTTCGGGAACTGGCTGTGCAAATGGTTCAGGGCAAAGTCTCCCTGGCTGTTGCAGCAGGAATTAACGACCCAAGAAACCCTCTAGGTACAGATGCTATACAAGTTTATGAGGCGATCGCCTCAATTTACAATGATCAAGGTGTCCTTGTCTTAATGGATTTGGGCAGCGCTTTGATGAGTGCAGAAATGGCAGTTGAGTTTCTCTCCGAAGAACAACGCGAAAAAGTCCATCTGTGTGAAGCACCACTTGTTGAAGGTGCAATTGCAGCTGCTGTTGCTGCTGCTTCTGGTTGCAACATTCAACAAGTGATCGCCCAAGCAAGGGGAGCATTAGTTGCTAAAGCCACTCAATTGGGTGTAAACGTGAGCCATATCCTTGGGCAAAGCACAGACGTATCTACCTCGTCATTTGTCGTTGAAGGACAAATTACAAAACAAATACGTCTTACAGTCCGTAACCCCTTGGGATTACACGCTCGTCCTGCGGCGAAATTTGTGGCAACAGCAGCCCGTTTCCAATCTCAAATAAAAGTACAGAATATTACTAAGGGTACTGAAGCAGTACGCGCTGACAGTATCAACCAAGTCTCTATTTTGGGTGTACGTCAAGGACACGAATTGCTTATTACTGCTACTGGTTCTGATGCGGATGAGGCGCTGGCAGCATTGCAAACATTAGTCGAAAATAACTTTGGCGAAGAAGATGCCACTTTAGCTCCTCTTACTACTAGTCCAGCAAACCACATTGTTTCGTCTGTTGATCGCTTTATCCAAGGTATTCCTGCTTCTAATGGAGTGGCGATCGCACCCGTTTTTCTCTATCACCCCACTCCGATTCATATTCAGCAATACCACGTAGAAAATAGAGAAGATGAGTGGCAACGTTTACGAGTAGCCGTTCAACTGGCTCACGAAGAAATTCAAGCTATATTCTCACAAGCATCTATTCAAATTGGAGACGCTGAAGCTGCCATTTTTGATTCTCATCTGCTTTTTCTAGAAGATCCTGTGGTACTTGAGGCAGTCCAGCAACGTATTTTTGAACAACACTTAAATGCGGAAGCAGCTTGGCAAGCAGTCGTCAATGAGTTGGCAAATAACTATCGTAGAATTGAGGACTCTTATTTACAAGAGCGAGTTGCTGATATTGTAGACGTGGGACAGCGAGTCTTACGACTGCTAAGTAGATTTGAATCCCATTTGAGAAATTCTGAGGACAAACTTACTCATTTGAATCTATCTGAGCCAGTTATTTTAATTGCAACTGATATAAGTCCTTCTGATACAGTTAGGCTAGATTCAACTAAAATCCTGGGAATCTGTACAACATCTGGCAGTGCGATTTCACATAGTTCCATAATAGCTCGCAGATTAAATATTCCTGCGATTGTTGGCTTACCACCAGAAATTATGCAAGTCGCAAATAATACTATAGTAGCACTGGATGGAGAGATTGGCAGAGTTTGGATAGAACCAGAACAAGATATCCAAACTGCACTTGAGGCAAAGCGAAATGCACAGCAACTTGCTCATCAGCAAGCAATCACAACGGCGGCGAATCCAGCAGTGACTCGTGACAAGACGAGGCAAATCAAAGTATACGCTAATATTGGGGGTATCTCTGATACTGAAGAAGGTTTGAGCTTGGGTGCAGAAGGCGTGGGACTATTCCGCACTGAGTTTCTTTATTTGGAAAGAACAACACCGCCAAGAGAAGAAGAACAAATAGCAGTTTATCAAAGAATCGCCCAACTTCTTGATCATCGTCCGTTGATTATTCGTACACTTGATGTGGGAGGCGACAAGCCAATTCCTTACCTGAATTTACCACAAGAAAGTAATCCTTTTTTGGGTTGGCGCGGAATTCGTTTTTGTCTTGCTCATCCTGATATTTTGAAAACCCAGTTGCGGGCAATTTTAAAAGCGAGTCTCGGACATCAAATTAAGATTATGTTTCCGATGATTGCTACTGTGCAAGAAATACAAGCAGCCAAGGCAATATTAGCAGAAGTACGAGCAGAACTACGTCAAGCAGGTGTGCTTTTTGATGAAAAGATGGAAGTGGGGATAATGGTGGAGATACCTTCGGCAGTTATTCTTGCTGAACAGTTAGCCGCAGAAGTGGACTTTTTTAGTATCGGAACGAATGACCTTAGCCAGTATGTCATGGCGGCAGATCGCACGCATCCGCAAGTCGCAACTTTGGTTGATGCAATGCATCCAGCTGTGTTGCGGATGATTCAGCAAACTGTCCAAGCTGCACATAAAGCAGGCATTTGGGTAGGGTTATGTGGAGAACTCGCAGCCAATCCTCTAGCAGCGCCGATTTTACTAGGGTTGGGATTGGATGAAGTGAGTTTGAATCCGCAAGGTATCCCAGCATTTAAGCAGGCGATCGCCCAACTCACTATGGCAGAATCAGAAGCAATTGTGGCATTAGCATTGCAACAAGATTCTGCAGATAAGGTCAGGGCGTTAGCTTGTCAAGAGTTAGCTTAAAGCTTGTCCCTACATCTACCGAGGTTTCAAGATTGCAAGTACTCCAGCAAGGTTGCGGCGTAAAGTTCGGGGTTACGTAGGTACATTACAGGTGTGCCGTGCAGAACCTTAGTAGTAGCGTGAGGAACTAGCCCAGCCGTATCCTCAATAAAAGGTGTGAACATAGTGTCACCTTCCGCCCACATCAATAAGGTTGGAACCGAGATCAGTGGTAGGCGGGTGGCTTCCTCATACCTCAAAACTGCTTCGATGCCCTCATAACTGCGCTGAGTGCGAGACATGACTTCTTGAAAATATATCTCAAAACATTCAGAGGGATAACTTTCCCAAAGTGGTTTAATACGCTGCCAGTTGACGGTGTAGTGACTGCCGTCCTCTTTCACCTCTGGCGGTCCGTAAAAAAGTGGTATTTGACGCAAAGCAAGACGTGCTGCTTGATCTTTCCAACGTGGCATACCAAAAAGCACCAGCTTTTTGATTCGGGTTGGACACATTAGTGCCGCTTCGCAGGCAATTGCCGCCCCAGTGCTGTTGCCCACCAGGTAAAACTCGTCAACTTCCATCGCTTCCAATACCTCAAACAGAGCCGAAGCATACTGCGAAATACTCCACTGAGTGGGTGGATTGTCAGACTCGCCCTGACCGGGAGTATCCGGCACGATGACTTGGAAATGAGGAGCCAATAGCGGCATTAACCTGATAAAACTACGAGACGAAAAGTAAGTTTTGTGGGTTAGCACCAGCACAGGACCACTCCCTGCCATTCGGTAATGCACCTGTCCCCACGACCTATCGACAAAACCTCTTTTAATCGCAATTGGTAAATGTTGACTCATTTTAGATTCACTGCTTACCTGTTTGAAACCAATTATGGTTCACCTAAGCCAGATTTTAATTGTTTTGTCAGAACTACCACTAGCAATAAAACGACCATCTGAACTAATAGCAACAGAGTTTACCACCTGTGAATGTCCTGTGTTCGCGTAGCGTTCCGTTCGCGTAGCGTCTCCGACAGGAGAAGGAAGGGTTTGCAGCAATTCTCCCGTCTGCGAATGCCACATCTTGATGGTTTTATCAGCACTACCGCTATAAAGAGTTTTTCCATCAGGACTAACAGCTATTGATGTCACTTCATCTGAATGTCCAGTCAGCGTATGTAATACTTTACCAGTGCAAAGATGCCAAATTTTGATAGTTTTATCTGTACTACCGCTGAGCAAGAATTGACCATCAGGAGAAATAGCTATTGCTTTCACCTCACCTGAATGCCCGCCCAGAGTACTTAATAGTTCTCCTGTGATTGGATTCCATAGTCTAATCTTATGATCACTGCTACCACTGGCAAGAATTGCACTATCTGGACTAATCGCAGCAGCATAAACTGGGGATGAATGCCAAAGAGTGGAAATGCGTTCGCAAAGCGGGCGCTCTGCGCCATCGCCCAAAGGGCGGCTAAGAGCTGGAGGATCGCCTGTATGCAAGTTCCAAATTTTAATTTTGTTACTAGCGCTGGCAAGAATTTGTCCATCTGGACTAATCACTACACAGTTAATAGGTTTTTGATGCCCTAAAAGAGTATGCAATAATTTACCAGTTGCAAGATGCCATACTTTAACATTATTTCTAGGGTGTTCGCAGCTACCAACAACCAGAAAATTTCCATCAGGACTAATAGCCACTGATGAAACTTCTCCGATTTTTCCAGTTAAAGTGCGGACAACTTTTCCTGTACTAAGATTCCAAATTTTTACGGTTTTATCTGCACACCCACTGACTAAAATTTGTCCATCTGGGCTGATGGCTACAGATGTGACTTGATCAGAGTGTCCAATCAGGGTGTGACTAAGATAAACAGATTCGTGTTGACGTTTGTCTTTCTCTTGAGCAATAGCATTCAATAATTCCTCAGCATAGGTGACACTTTGACTATCACCAACGGCTGTAAAATATTCTTTTAACTTTTCAATATATTCTTCATCTTCTATCTTTATAGCTGATTGCATTGCTCGTAAAGGATGGATTTCTCTGTGTTGTGAAACTTGGCGTAGTTGCAACCATGTGTTAACTGAGTAATCCACCTGTTCCTTTGCCCATACCTCATCAAGTAAATGCGATAAAGTCTGCGCCAATTTCAATGCTAAATCAGGAATCCAGTGATGTCGCTCTACTTCCAAGGCTTGGTAAAGTTGTTTATATCCTGCAGCATACATGTAAAGTGGGTTGTCGTCAGACATTGCTTGCAGCAATTTTGAATTAATAGTGTTTGTCAGAAAACTCGGTAGTAATTCAGGTAGTAGTGGAGGAACATCATTATGAACCAAGTGATATGCATCTGCTACCCAACTTGCAGCAAGGGTATGACACGTAATCAAAACCTGGCAGAGTTTTTCAATATCTTGGCGATTCACTTGGTATTGTAAGCCCAATTGACTAATATCAATTCCTTTTTCTTTCCATTTTTCTGCTTTTTCCAAAGTTGCCAAGTTGCTCACATTTTCTTTGCCAAGATGATTAATTTCCTCTAAGCTTTCTCCCAGTGCAATCAGTTCATCTCTTATTGTTTTCCACTTCTTCGCACGACTTATTGCTGACTCCTCAACAATTTCCTTGTATGGTAAACGAGAAATCGTTTTATAATAATAATTCTCTTGTCCAATTCCCCAATAACCAATACGAAAATTTAGATAATCTCCATCAGTTTCTGACTCTAAAATTAAAACAGGCTCTGTTTTTAATGTTCCAAACAGAGCCTTAATACTTGATTCACTATGAAAACGCTTACTATCCCAAGCCCCTGCTAAAAACTCTGTTGGTCTAACTGGATTGTGTAGAGAATAATGCTGATTAAGAAATTGTCGTAAACCTTCAGCTAACATGAACTCGATATCTGAAATATCTTCTCCTCGATTATCAAATTTATCAAACTTTATTTTAGGAGGAGCAAGAAAAATTTTGAGTGGAGTGCGTTGATTCTTGGTGTGACACTCTAAAATTTGTGAAGGCAATAATCGTAAAGGCCAATTTTCAAAAATTTTCTGTACTTCTGGTAATTTGAGCGCTGTTTCTTGCTGTTGTGTTGCTATCTTTAGTTGTGTTTTTTGAACATCAAATGCTAATTGCTGTTGCTGAATTTTTTCTTGATCCAGTTTTCCCGAATGACTGATACTCTGACTAGCACTGCTA
Organism: Brasilonema sp. CT11; assembly: GCF_017982655.1. Lineage (GTDB taxonomy): Bacteria > Cyanobacteriota > Cyanobacteriia > Cyanobacteriales > Nostocaceae > Brasilonema. Next base: position 70,520 of record NZ_JABXYX010000010.1, read on the forward strand.
ACAGATTGAATAAATTCTTTAATCTCTTGGGAAGCTAAGTATTTTGCGAGTGTCGGACGTTCTTCATTTCTTTTTTGTATTAAAGCTGCAATGACAGGTGTCAACTCTAATACTATTTGAAACAGTAATCTTACTCCTATATCCATAAAAATATATCTGCCAGATCAATACAGTTAATACTGTTTAATGCTTGATAATAGCCATATTTTGTGTTAATTACTGCTATCCACACCGAAAGATAGATATAGCATATGCCACTACTAACTGGCGTTTGATTCTTTTAACTGGCGTTTGATTCTTTATTCAAAAAGAAATAATATGCCATAAATAATCAAAAAACAAGTTCCAAAAATATTTAGTCTACGGAGAATAATTATAAATAGCTGATAATTATAAAAATTGATATTACAACCTAATCAATCGCTTTTCTGTTCACTCAACTATTATATAGCAGTCCTATTTCATTTGTGATAAAACAAAGTACATTTGTACATTATTCTTCCCTGTTCCCTATTCCCTGTTAAGCGTTAAGCGTTAAGCGTTCCCTACCTCAACGAGTAATTTCACAACTCCTGCACGGATTGCTATATAACAATTTTAAATGACTTGTCAGATAATGCTTTTGGCTTCATCTCTCATAAATTGTGTTTTTTGGATATTAGTAGTTCATTTGAGAGTTCAATCAGGTAAAAAATAGAAAAAACATCAATTAGCTTTAAAAAAGGAGATTAATCATTTATCTTGCTGATTGGGAAAATGTTGAGGTAAGGTACGTGGAACCCTATATTTCACATACCTTGGAAAAAGACGTATAGAGACAAAAATTAAAACCTGATTCCCAGTTGACCGTTAATTCCTCGAACAGAGTTGTAACCAACACCAACGAAAACTTTATCGGTAGCGCTTACCTGAACCCCGCCTGAAAAAGCAACACCCTTATCTGCTGAATAGTATCCCAGTCCTACATAAGGTGAAATCACAGGCAAACTGATAAATTTTAATATATCTACACCTGTAGAACCGTCAGGACCAAATCCTAACTCTGCTCCCAAATTCAAAGCCCTTGCACCTACAGAATAGGTAACATCACCATCTTGGCTACCAACTGACACCCAAGGTTGCGGTACTATTTGAGCATGAGCACTTTGTGGGGCAAATAAAGTTAACAAACTGAGTGATGCGAACAGTGTTTTTGTCATTAACGCTTTTTTCACGTTCCACTCCTTCACGACTTGTGACAATGTAATCTTTTTCATAGAAATACTACTGAGAAAAACTCTGTACTATAGGCTAATTGCAACAAACTTGACTGCTGCTAAATTCCCAATGAACATCTGCAGCAGTTGACTTGTCTGGTGCTTACTACTGTTAATTAAAGTTTGTCTAGTATAACTGATGGTGACGAAATGACCCTTACTGAAGTGCCCACTTTAGCAGTGGGTTGAGTCGATTTTCCAAAAAATTGATACGAAATCGTGATTGGTCTTAATGTTTCTTTCTTTGTGACACAGCACCAAAATGACCTATGAATTACACAGAAGAACTCAAAAGCTATCTTGATGAACAGGGACGTGTGAAAGAGTGGCCCTCTAAACGCAATAAAGGAAAGTTTCAAAAGTTGGTGTTGGAGTATTTAGCGTCAAAATTTGAGGTTGGTACCATTTATACAGAAAAAGAGGTGAATGCACTGCTTAATCAACACCACACCTTTGGCGACCCCGCGATGTTGAGACGAGAGTTATTTGAAAGCGGGTTAATTGACAGAAAGCGGGATGGTTCCGCTTACTGGCGCAATCTTCAAAATTGACGCGACCAATCCTTAGGCCAACGTTCCACGACGACTTTGGTTTGGGTAAAAAATTCTACAGCATGATTGCTTTGACCGTGTAAATCACCAAAAAAGCTTTCTTTCCAACCACTGAACGGGAAAAACGCCATTGGTGCGGCAACTCCTATGTTAATACCAATATTACCAGCTTCTGCTTCATAACGGAACTTCCGCGCAGCTGCACCACTGGTAGTGAACAAACAAGCCATGTTGCCATATTGACCGCTGTTGATCAGGGCGATCGCCTCCTCAATAGTCTCCAAATGTATCAAACTCAGCACTGGACCAAAAATTTCCGTCCGGGCAATTTCGCCTGCTGGATCAACGTTTTGCAGAATCGTGGGACGTATAAAATTACCATTTTCATAACCAGATATATTCGGATCTCGTCCATCCACTAACACCGTCGCCCCTTCATCTGCCCCCTTTTGAATCAAATCCTCAATTCGTGTCTTACTTTGGGTTGTAATCACTGGTCCCATTTCTACGCCTGATTCTAAACCATTACCGACAACTCGTTTTTTAGCAGTCTCGGCTATTGCTTCTGTAAACGTGTGACGCGTTTGTCCCACAGTCACTGCTATTGAAGCAGCAAGACAACGTTGTCCTGCACAACCAAAAGCACTGTCAGCAGCAATGCGTGTTGTCATCTCTAAATCTGCATCTGGTAAAACAATCAGGGGATTTTTTGCACCACCTTGGCATTGGACACGTTTGCCATTTGCCGCCGCCCTACTATATATATATTTAGCGACAGGTGTAGAACCAACAAAGCTTATTGCTCGAATTTTAGGATGATCCAAAATTGCATCTACAGCTTCTTTGGCACCATTTACCAAGTTGACGATACCCTTGGGCAATCCTGTTTTTTCTAACAACTGGAAGATTTTTTGCATTGTTAGCGGTACCTTCTCCGACGGCTTGACAATGTAGGTGTTACCGCAGGCTAGGGCATAAGGCATGAACCAAAAGGGAATCATCCCCGGAAAATTAAATGGGGCAATGACTGCAGCAACTCCCAAAGGTTGGCGAATCATCATTTCATCGATACCTCTGGCAATGTCTTCTAGGTTCGTACCCTGCATCATCATAGGGATACCACAAGCAACTTCTACATTTTCAATAGCACGCTGCATCTCGCCTTGGGACTCTGCCAACGTTTTACCGCATTCTAATGTAATTGTATGAGCCAAGTCTTCTAAATTCTCTTCTAGCAGATTCTTAAGTTTAAATAAGTACTGCACTCGTTCTGTGGGTGGAGTGCGTCGCCAACTCACGAAAGCCTCTGCTGCTGCTTCTACCGCTTCGTTTACCTCACAAGCAGGTGACAAAGGCACTTTAACCAGTATCTCTGCTGTTGCTGGGTTGAGGACATCCAAGTATTCCATAGTACTAGATGTACACCACTGACCATTAATGTAGTTGGGTAATGTCATCACTTTTTCCATCAGTTAATTATTAAATCTGCACAGTTCAAATCTTGCACCTCACCCATAGTACGCCTTGTAACTTTAGTTCAGGGATGAAATACGACACGGCGAATTTATTCGCTATCAATTAATGAACGAATAAACTCTCTAACAACGTCTGACTGGGTACGCTTTTTCTTCTTGCAATATCTGAGAAATTTTTCATACTCTTCCTCAGAAATTCTAATGTGTAATTGTTTTTCTGGCATTTTGTAGACCAATGTGGTATACGGATTATATGTCGAAATCGCGAAAGGCACGCTCGGTAACCACGCAGAAAAAGTCTCGCAGTAGGCAAGTATTGGAGATTGATACGCAAACCGTGGTTAATAGGGGCGTCCGGGAATTGTCTTGGTTGTAGAACCAATATCGAACGGTTGACCCTTCGACTTCGCTCAGGGTCAAAGCTGAGCGGAGCCGAAGCTTTGATATTGAGTAAGCCGTCCTTGAGGTTCAAGGACTAGTGTTGTAAACCTGAACAGGAACCAACCGCTAGTTTCGTGAGCGCACTACAAATCTACGCTCTAGAAGTTTGTGGCGAAAGCCTACGGCTTCTAGCCGGAGGTAAGCTTACAAGATAATTTTGTTTGGAACTGTGGTGTCTTCCATTTAAAATCGCCACCAGACGCATTCTACTTGGAAATTGGCGGAAATTGGCGCTCAAGTTAAAGCGTTTCTAAATAACTCAACAAATCTGCCATTTCTTGAGGCTTGGGTTGAAATTTCGGCATGGGTGGGGTTTCACCACTAGTGACTTGATGAATCAAACCATATGGGGATTTGCGGTTTGAGACTCCTTGTAAACTAGGACCAACGCGCCCATCTGCTTCCCAGCCATGACAGCCGGCACAATTGATTTGAAAGATGGCGTGTCCGAGTGCTAGGTCCCCTTTGAGCGATAGAACGCTTTTGACGTATGGATCGGCAGTTCTCATAATCCGAACAGCAAAAATGCTCACAAGGACTACTAGCAGAATCGCCAGCGCCGTTAATATGATTCGCCAAATCAAAGTTTCAGTTTTGGTAATCTGGTTATCCAAATGTTTACTTTTTAAGTCAAAGTGTACAAAAAGTTTTCATTTCATACACATAGCTTAAAAGTTCTTGATGGTGTCTGCAAGCACAAATGTTTTTTTGCTAACTCAGCAGGGGGATGAACCAGGGAAGGAAGGAAAAAAGAAGCGGCTATTTGCTGCCTTCGGTGAGTAGTGACAAAGCTGCTTTGACGGCATTTCCAGTTCTACCTGGAAACGATATTTGAAAAGGGTTTTGGCTTAAGTTGAGGTGTGCACCACGCCTGAGTTCTACTTTGCAAGAAGCAATTATGCCAAATTTGGTAGAATCAATGATGGGAAGAAAATATTGAACAGTAGCACAAAAGGAGATTTAACGTGGTTGAACCCTTGCTTGACGGCATTGTACTGGGTCTAATCTTTGTAACCTTGGCTGGGTTGTTTTACAAAGCTTACGAGCAATACAAGCGTGGTAATCAACTCGGTTTATAAAGTCATCCGAACCGAGGACACAGGGATATAGCACCTTCTGTTGGAGGTAGGGGAGATTAAAAGAAATTCTAAATTTTGAATTTTGTTAGCGAAGCGGTGCGCAGCACATTTTGAATTTTGAATTGATTTATCTCCTTGTCCCCTCAATCCACTACCCTATAAAAGGTCAAAGCCGTGTTTCCGTAAACTTTTTCACGGCAAATTTCCCAGTTCGGAATGACTAAAGGATTCCAATCTTGAGGATTATGTTCGATCGCTATTTCACCATTAGCATCTAGAAGCCCAGACTGAGCGATCGCCTCCATAACTGGCTGGTATAACTCACTTGCATACGGCGGATCGAAGTAAATTCTGTCAAATTGCTGTCCTGATAATTTTGGCAAAAGCTGTACAACCTCTCCCCGCATTACCTGAAATTTCTGTTCAGCACTCACTAAGTCTTGCCAATTCTGTTGGATTATAGCACAAGCACGATGGGATTTATCAATTCCTACAACTCGGCTGGCTCCTCTACACAAAGCCTCCGCGCCCATTGAACCAGTTCCAGCACACACATCCAGCCAACGACAACCTTCTATTGTTCCCTGCCAAATATTAAAAACGGCTTCGCGTACCCGCGCACTGGTGGGTCTGGTTTCTTTTCCTGGTAAAGTTTTTAATGGTCGGTTTCCGTAAATTCTTAAACTCATTAGTCATTAGTCATTAGTTAGCAACCTTTTTTATAGGGTAAGCATTACCCACCAGTCACTTATCGCGGTAGGCAATGCCCATCGTGTATTCAAGTTACAAATTTTAACAATCAATTCTTAACAAACCTTTTGACTACGAACAAGAAACAATGGACTATAAACTCAAGCACAATTGTATTTAGGCAGCAACTTGTGTCCAAACTTGGGAGACAAAATTAGACAGAATTTGCAGCCCAATATTGGAAGATTTTTCGGGGTGAAACTGAACAGCCATTAAGTTATCGCGGGCGATCGCAGCTGTTACCGTTTGATGTCCGTGAGTGATAGTTGCTGCACAGACTTGCGGATCTTGTGGTTCAACATAATAGGAATGAACAAAATATACCCAAGGTAAAGAGGGTAGATACTCCCACAAATGACTTTTTGGTTGAGTCAGTTCGAGTTGATTCCAACCCATATGAGGAATAGCAATTCCTGGTTCTCTACGAAATCGCCTGACTCTTCCTTTAATAATTCCGAGTCCTGATTCAGTCCCTTCTGCGCTTGATTCAAAAAGAATTTGCAGTCCTAAACAAATTCCTAAAAAGGGTTTACCGGATGCGATCGCTTCTTTTATTGGTTTTTCTAAACCACGCGATCGCAGCTGTTGGACTGCTGGATCGAATGCACCGACTCCTGGCAAAACGATCGCATCTGCCTTTTCTAATTCTTTTGGAGAATCAGTAATCTTGGGAGTTGCTCCAGCTTTTTCTAGTCCTTTACAGACAGAGTGCAAATTTCCCATGTCGTAATCTACAACTGCAATCAACGTCATTTACTCGCTCCCTGTTAACTATATTATGGAGAGTATCTCTATTTTAAATAATATTTCTTATGAAGAAAAGCATTCTATTAACATCTTTTGACACTTGGCTAAGCGAACAAAAATCAAATTCTTCTGATGATTTGTTGGTAGAAGTTTCCCGACTTCACTCGTTACCTTATCATTTAACCTTCTTGCGACAGTTGAGAGTGGATGTGCAGCTTGCCAGTTTTCGGGTTATAGAAAAAATCCACCAACTGCAACCAGACTGCATCATTTGCTGTGGGATGGCGCGAAGACGAACGCTATTAAGTGTGGAAGTTGGTGCTAGTTGTGGGGAAATTGTGTTGCAGACAACAGTTGATTTAGAAAAGTTAGTGGCGGGGGCAAGGGCAGTTGAGATTAGTCACGACTGCGGTAAATTTGTTTGCGAAGGACTTTACTATTCTGTTTTAGATGAACTGCGCCAACGCCAACTCACAACCCCTTGCATTTTTGTCCACGTTCCTATTTTGACTGAAGAAAATCTCCCCTTAATTCTTGATGATTTTTTATTGATTATTCACAGGCTGGCACTTTGGTAAATCTACTTGCGTCTGTTTGAACAAAAAAATATGTATACAGATGTTTCCATTCTTACTAATTTTTCCGATCGCTCAAATCACTCCTTCTGCAGCACCGCCGCCTGAAGAAATTGTCCAACAGCAACAGGTACGCCCTTTACTTGGGACTGTGGATAGCATCCCAGTGTTTAACAGCAATAGTCCTGAAAAAGTTCTCAAGGAAGGAATTTTGCTTTCCACCTTTCCAGCGTCAGGCAAAAAAGTCCCAACCGCACACTTGAATTTTCCTTTTAAAGGACGATTTGATGTTTTCGCTCACCATGTTGCCCAAGCACCTACACCAGAAGACTCGCGGACGCTTTATCTGGGGATAATCCTGCATAACCCAGGAAAACAACCAGTGACAGTGAATATCTTGCAGGCGGCGAGTTATTTAAGCCAACCAGATGCACCATTTATAGAGTTGCCATCTAGGAGTGAGAATATTTTAGGTACAATTTTTGCAGGACCAGGCGATCGCGTGGTAAATGATGTTCTGCGAGGACAACGACAAGATACCTTTCCTCCTCAAATTATCATTCCACCAGGTGAAAGCCGGATGTTGTTGAATGCACCCATTCCTGTCAGTGGATTGACACCACCTTTAAATGGTCGGTCTACACTCATGCGACTGTGGAGTAATGACACAGTGTATGCAGCCAGCCTAGCAATGTTTGCACCAAAAAATCCTGATCATACTGAGCGTGCGCCTACTTTAGAAGAATGGCAAAATTTGCTCAATAATGGTGATTTATCCGGACCACGCGATAAAACACCAACCCCTCTCGAACAGACTAACAAACCAATAATATATGGTCGCGTTGCCGGAGTCACACAGGGATCTGAATGGAAAGCCTTACTCATAGATGATCCAAAAGCTCAGCATTTAACCATACCCACTTCCGGACAAGCCTTTTCCTACCCTCTGGGTGCCCTAGATCGCGGTACATTAGGAACGAGTCAAATACAAAGTGCACCGATGATGGTGCGCTATCCTGACACAGCATATCGTGCTCATGGAAACTACGCTTTACAATACAGTTTAACGCTACCATTGTATAACAATACACAAAAACTGCAAACAGTTATTGTGTCAATGCAGACACCAATAAAAGAAGACAAATTAATCAAATCGGGATTGCGCTTTTTAAATCCACCAGGACAGCAAGTATTATTCCGGGGTTCTGTCAGAGTACGTTACAAAGATGATCAGGGTTTACCGCAAACACAGTACTTGCATTTAGTGCAAAAACAAGGACAACAAGGAGAACCATTAGTAGTACTCAATATGAAATCAGGCGAAAAAAGACTTGTAGAAGTTGACTTCCTCTATCCGCCAGACGCCACCCCGCCGCAGGTGCTGACAGTGCAAACTTTGGATAACGCTAGTTCAACGAGCTCTGTGAAATAACTACCACTATTCTTATTTTATGAAGAATAGACCACAAATCGTAGGGGAGCCAGTGCGTTGGAGAGCCAGCGCACTGGCTCCCCTCCGTAGGCGTCTGGCGTCCGGGTTTCCCGGCTTGTAAGCGCAAGGCGCACGCTACGCGAACGCGCAGCGTCTCCGCAGGAGTTAGCATCTGGCGTTGGGCATTGCTCAGAAAGCCATCTAATGGATATTTGAGATATTAGTGAGCAATGCCCACCTTACAGAAAACCACTATAAATACATCCCATGAACAAACGGCGAGATAATGTCCCCTTTGATTCTTACTACTTTGAGAAACAAGCATCGCTAGATGTGACCTTTTCACTCAGCAACACGTTCCGCCACATCTACCAAACTAATCATTGGTGTGGACTCGATTCAGTTTCAGGGGAGGGCGCAAGTAGCAGCCAAACACAGCAGATAGAAGCTAAACTTCCAGCACTACTTAAGACATTACAGGTGGATGTACTCCTCGATCTACCGTGCGGAGACTTCAGTTGGATGCAGTTGATTGACTTACCTGTTTCACATTACATCGGTGCAGATATTGTGTCCGAACTTATCCTAGAGAATCAGAAGCGGTACGGAAGCCATAATCATCAGTTTATGACACTGGATTTGACAAGCGAACCTCTACCAACAGCAAATCTATTGTTATGCCGAGACTGCTTTGTGCATCTTTCGTTTGGAGACATTTTCTCTGCTCTCAATAACATGAAAAGGAGCCAGATTACTTACCTACTGACGACTACTTTCCCTAATTGTGAGGAGAACGAAGATATTACCACAGGTGACTGGCGTTTACTAAATTTAGAAAAACCCCCTTTTTCTTTTCCGACACCACTACAGCTGATCAATGAGCAATGTAGTGAGGGAGGTGGTATTTTTCGAGATAAGAGTTTAGGATTATGGCTTTTACAAGATATTCGCTTGGTGAAGGAACTCTAAAACTCGCCCTACTTAATTAATAATAGACCTCTTGCAAAAGTGAGATTTTACGAGGTTCTGTTAAGAGTTAAGCGTTCAGAATTCCCTGTTCCCTGTTAAGCGTTCCCTGTTCCCTGTTCCCTACTGAAGTGACTAAGAAAACAATGGTAGAGAAAATCAATAAATAGCTTTACTCGTGAAGAAAAAATCCTACGCTTTCTAAGCGTGGGATTATCAGTCTGACCTTTCGTTTACTACAACTCGGACCTTGACAACAACATCATCATTCACTTTGACATAGACCTTTACCACTAATCCAAATGTGGAGTTGACTTTGACTAAAACATTAACCTTGACCACAATTAGTAAGGAACCCCGGTAGTTAACCGGGGAAAAAGGGGTTTTGTCGTGTACTTTGAGTCTTTTGTGCAAGACCGCATTAATTAATAAGATAAGCTTGTTTCAACTTGATTAGTTGCCAAATTGCCAAATGAATTAGGTAACAATAGACAAAATAAAACCCCAGGTTTATGACCTGGGGGACGGTGTTTCAACCACGATGTGCATGACGGCTTATTGCCCTAATCTATCTTTTCATGCTTTAGAAAAGTAGCCAAAATGCCAATAAAAGTTAATACAGATCGCTAGTAAGTTCAAAATAATGACTTCAGCTTTTAGTCCATTTTAATGGACTTGGGCTATGCAGCCCCGGACTTAAAGTCCTAGGCGGATGAGAACGGAGTCAAATAACATGTAATAAGTTTGACATTTGTTTTCCCAGGTGCAAGATGTAAGCAAAGGGAGCCGCTACGCGATCGCCCTAGGCAAATGAGCGATCGCTCCTGCTTGAGATGAAAGTGCGTAAGCATTACTTCTTTGATATAGGACTCCTATTTGATTTTTGAAAAAAACTCAGTATATCTTTATTGCTTTTTCCCTGTTCCCTGTTAAGCGTTCCCTGTTCCCTGCCCTGACGAGTTGTTCAGAAATTAAACCGGATTCCTATAGAACGTTCTTATGGTCAAACATGGTTGTTGATTTGGCTAAACTGTTTTTAGAGACGGGAGTTAAACCATGAATATTTACGAGCTTTTGCAAGCAAAACGAGAAGAAATCCTCCGACGTGCTGCTAAATATGGAGCATACAACGTACGTATTTTTGGCTCTGTAGCACGCCGAGAGGCTGATGCAGACAGTGATGTTGATTTTCTGGTAGAAATGGAACCGGGACGAAGCCTTTTTGACTTAGGTGGATTGCTGATGGAGTTGCAAGAGTTATTGGATCGTAATGTAGATGTAGTAACTGAAAAAGGATTACGACAGCGTATTCGGGAGCGGATTTTAACAGAGGCTGTTCCGTTATGAGAGACGATCACGAAAAGTTACGGTGATTCACGCGGGAGCATGAAAGCTCTGTTTGCGTAGCGCCCCTTTTAGGGGCTAGGGGCAGGCACGTAGTGCCAATCCCCGTGCTTTAGATCACAGATGAAAGGCGACGACGCATTGTCCCCCGAAATTGAGCCAGCCCTGTTTCTGGTTGATCTGTATTGCCAACGAGTTATTGATGTTAGAGGGCTGGCTCAATTTCTGCGTGTTAGACCGCCGTTGGGCAAATTTATTTGCCGTCAATCTTCTTTTTTAGTGATCTAACCAAATCCCTCAATACGTCAGATTGGGTTCTTTGCTCTTGTTCACAGTACTTGAGTAGAACCTCTTTTTCATGTTCAGGAATCTGAAAAGTTATATAACTCTTAGGTTTTGGCATTGACTTTATACCATAAAATCGGGTATATTAATCGTAGCCGAGGTGAAACTCCTTTGTCATCGTGAAACGGTTAAGGCTTTGAGCTTGCTCAGTCTAAAGACACACTTTTAGTCATAAATTTTAGGGGCGACGAGCAGCGAAAACTCGATAAACAGCTAAGATTTCTAGCGAAATCAAACCAGAAAACAAAACAATTTAGCAATTAAAGGTACCTTGGGGCGCAAGGAAACCTGGGAAAAGGGGAGAAACAGTTTCTAAGGCACTTCTCGCAAAGTACCAAAAGCCTGTGGAGATGAAGCCCTCTGGGGTTATTTAAGTTAGGCTCGAAACTTGGTTCTATTGAACGGGTTTTTGGTTTAAATATTGCTCGCAAGAGATAAAGAACTTTAAGGCGCGTCGATGAATCAGGAATCTCCCTGCCTTTAGGCGGGAGAAACGTCAAAAGTTTCCGCTCTTCACACCATTCATTTGACATCCTGACAATATGGAAGATAATAACCCTCAGCGTAAAATGTCTGAAGAAGAACGTTTTCAATCAGACAGTTATTCCTACTTGGAACAGCCGGAAAATGCTACTCGCTATACACTACCAATTCATTTTCTAGAGGATGCTTTTAAAGAAAGGTCGTTCTCTTTGTTGGATCTGGGGTGTGGGAATGGAGCTTTGCTCAAATATCTGCCTTCTGAATGCGACTATGTTGGCGTAGATCACAGTGAATATGCCATTCAATACTGTTCAAACCTATACCCCAACCGAACCTTTGTGTGCGAAGACTTATGGGTATTTCTGCGTAAACTTGCTACAGAAAATAAAAAGTTTGATGCAGTGGTGCTATGCGGAATGATATATCACACAGTTGATAAGGAAAGCCAACAACACAAAAATGAGCAGGAAATTATTCAATTTTGTCTGGACAAGATAATAAGCGACAAAGGATATCTGCTCATAATTATAGGACTTAATTATGGCAACCATCCAAATCATAGTCTGTTTGTTCGAGCGGAATGGCTACAAAAGTTAGTAGAACAAATGCTTGAAACTGCGAAGGCAAACATTGTTTACGAGAATCTGTGCCTACAGATCGGCTTGGAAAAAAAAATTGCACAGCAAAAAGTTATTCCTGAGTGGTTTGTTCAGGATGCCTCTACTGACTATTCAAGTAAGTTCGTTGGAACATATTGGGCAAGTTGGACATTTATAGCCTCTCCCGCATGTGTGACAGGTTAAGAAAATTGCTCGCAGAAATTATGGTTCACTAGTCAAAAACTCGCTTTGCTTAACCAGGTTTTTTGTATACGATTTGTTCTCTGGAAATTTATCGCCTGAAGGAATGAGCAATAATCCTTTAAATGAAACTCCAGAGATGAGAAAAGTCTAAAAAATATGCAAAGGTTGACTGTTATCCGTTGGCTAGTTCTTGGTTTAAGCTGTCTATTTCTGCTTTGCGGTTGTAGTTTCACGAACGGTTCCACTGCTGGTAAAACACTTACTGTTGCCACAGAACCAACGTTTCCGCCTTTCGAGTTTCAATCTGCAACTGGTGAGTTGCAGGGTTTTGACATTGACTTGATGAATGCGATCGCGCAATCTGCTGGATTTCAAGTTAAATATAAAAATATACCTTTTGATGGTATGATTCCAGCGTTGCAGGTGCAAACTGTAGATGCGGCAGTTGCGGCGATGGCAATTACTGCCCAACGAGTCAAGACGATTTCCTTCTCGCGCCCTTACTTCAAATCGGGCGTAGCGATCGCCACCCGCACAGACAATCAAAACATTACCAATTTAGACAGTCTTAAGAACAAGATTATTGGCGTGCAAATCGGGACGACTGGCGCACTCAAGGCTAAAAGTCTTCCTGGATCTGAAGTTCGCACTTTTAATGATTCACCCTTAACCCTTCAGGCATTACTCAATGGCAGTGTCGATGCCGTTCTTAATGATCGCGTCGTTATTTTATATGGTATAAAAAGCGGCAACCTTAAGGGACTCAAAGTGGTCGGCAGTCTGCTTACAGAAGAATTTTATGGCATTCCTACACCTAAAGGATCGCCCAACCTAGACCTGATTAACCAAGGTCTGGCAACGGTGCTAAAAAATGGCAGTTATACTAAAATTTACCAAAAGTGGTTTGGTACTCAGCCGCCACAACTTCCAGAAAAATCACCCATTGAAAACCAGACTAGCCAAAAAGGCGTATCCCAGCTATTTACCTCACTAAGCATTATCTTGAAGTCAGTACCCGTTCTGCTGCGTGGGGCTTTGGTGACACTTGAACTCACAGCACTCTCGGTATTGCTGGGTATGATCGGGGGTTCACTGATTGGGATTGTTCGCCTACAAGCATCTGTTCCTTTGCGCTGGATTGCTAGGGCGTATGTAGATTTTTTCCGGGGGACGCCGTTGCTGGTGCAGATTTTTATGATTTACTTTGGGTTGCCTGCTGTAGCCCAAAATTTTGGTTTCACCTTCAACTTAAATCGTCTGGCGGCAGCAGTGATCGCATTGAGTCTCAATAGCGCTGCCTACATTGCTGAAATTGTCCGCGCAGGCATCCAATCAATTGAGCCGGGGCAAACAGAAGCCTCCCAATCACTGGGCTTGAGTTCAGTGCAAACGATGCGCTATGTGATCTTTCCTCAAGCCCAAAGGCGGATCTTGCCACCTCTGGGCAATCAGTTCATTAGCCTGCTAAAAGACACCAGCTTAGTCGCTGTCATCGGGTTTGAAGAGTTGTTCCGCAAGGGGCAGCTGATTGTAGCGGAAAACTATCGCTCGTTTGAGATTTACGCCACTGTCGCCCTGGTTTATTTATTCCTGACGCTGCTTTCTTCCCAAGCATTTAGTCGCTGGGAGCGATCGCTTAATCCCGTTAAGAAAAAAAGAAATTAATGCTTCTTGACTGGATAATGGTATTGCCAGAGGAGTTTGTACGTAGTTTTAAACAAGAATTGAGAAGTGACGAGGAGGCATATAGAATGTGTTACGTGACAAGTATTGAGCGCTTGGCAAAAGTTACGTGATATCATTAGAAGCTGTGCATCGCAAGCAAACAATTATGTTACCTGTTAATAAAAATATTGTAACTGATGAAGCAATGCGTCCCATTGCAGTATTGATTGACTATCAAGACTGGCAGAAAATTGAGCAAATATTGGAAGCTTATCAAGCTGAACAAAAAGAAGAGTTTAATTTAAACAAGTATGCTGGTGTGATTAAACTCACTCAAGACCCTTTGGAGTATCAACAGCAAATGAGGGATGAGTGGAGTTGACACAAACTTTAATTTTGTAGGACACAAATTATGTTGACGAAATACATACAAACTGCTCTATTGAAAGCAAAATATAAGATTTTGTCAGATGATGGCACCTTTTATGGAGAAATTCCTGAATTCCAAGGTGTCTGGGCTAATGCAGATTCTTTGGAAGCTTGTAGAGAAGAATTAGTAGAAGTTTTGGAAGAGTGGATTTTATTACGAGTTTCTCGTCATCTGCCATTACCCGTAGTTGATGGCATTGAACTGTCAATCAAAAAAGTAGCATAATGCCCTCTTTGGGACTTATCAAGCGTCCAGACTTAATCCGGTATTTGAGGCAATTAGGATTTGAAGGACCATATTCTGGGAGCAAGCATCAGTATATGATCAAAGATGATATCACAGTGCGAATACCAAATCCTCACAAAAGTGACATTGGCAAAGGGCTTTTGGCTGAAATATTGCGACAAGCTGGAATTGAGAAAGATCAGTGGGAACAGTTGTGATGTTTAAGGGGCGATCGCTCACTTTCTTCAAAGATCGCCTCACCCCTGTCGTTTCTCAATCTCCGCGATAGGTAAAAGCAACGTCTCCTCAATTTCTTGTCTGACTTCGCGGCTGATATAACAATCGCTATTCAAGGAATCTACTAGTAGCTTATTGGCATCGTAATACTGTTGCAACAGTTCTTTTTGGTTATCGCTAAACTGCCAGTCATGCCCAATATTGCGATGTTTAATCATCATGGTTCTCAGTTGTTCAATCCAGACTTTACCTTTAATTTGCCACCACTCCTTAAATTCTCTTTGAAAAGGATCAGGCAGTTGACACTTGAGGTCTTCTATCTGGTACCGTAACTCATGATCTAGCTCAATAACAGTATCAATGTCATAAAGAAGATAAAGAGCTTGAGTACGGGTATGAGCACGACCAAAGTTATAATCAATCATGACAGCATCATCAATCACTCGCTTAAGAACAATCTCAACTTCTAATTTCGATGATAACTTAAACCCTGTATCAAAAGTGTTAGCAAAAATTTTAGCAACAGAACTAGCAGATTTAGGCTTAATTTTTGGAAGATTAAACAGGAAGTAAAAAGCTCGAACGGCAACTGGTTTATAAGGTAAATTCTCTGAAAGAGACTTGTGATTGTTCCAGGTAATAAACTCCTGCAACTTCTCATCCGAAGCAACCAACACATCAACCTTCTGCTTCATCAACACCACCAAATCATTAGCCTTCCTCATCATCCCAGCAGTGAGCAAAAACACCTCTCTCCACCGCTTATCCGTAATATGCTCCACCAAACTTTCCCAAGCAGAATTAGCCACAATTTCCCTAGCAGCAAAATACTCTTGAAACGTCAGATGTGAAAACGAATAAATTCCCTTTGCCCGTTCCACCAGTAGCCCATGCTGCGCTTCAAGCGACTTCAAAACAGCTTCGCTGTCCAGTTCTAATTCCTTTGGCTCAGTACGAGCATCGCGTAAGTTGCGAATAAAATCAGCAATGTATGCCTCAACAGTTTTTTGCTTAAAGAAATAGTCCTTCTGCTCAAATGTAGTCAGGGCAATTTGACTTAGCAAGTCTTCCTTGCGTTGTAAAGACAGGTTTTTATAAACTTGATCCCGCTCAATGTTGCGTTTGGCATCCCATTTTTTCAGTAACACATCCAACCCTTCCTTATAAAGTTCAGAACGATTTGCCGAAAAATTTCCAGCTTCGCCAAAAACCAAACAAAGAAGAGTCAGCAGCAAGGGATTAGTTGCTAGTTCTTGAATTGGTTTATTCTCCTTGAGTTTTTGAATGAAGCTTTTACCTTTGACTGCATCACTCAACCGAAACCAGTTTTGAGCAAAGATAGCGATTTGTTCCTCATCAAAATCTGCTACTTCCACTTCGGTGAACCGTTCAAAGGTGTATTCCTTGGAAGCAATGCGACAGGTGATGACAAACTGATTGGTGTGAAACTGATCGGAAACCTCTAAAATTTGCTTTAATACCCGCTTTGTATCTTCTTCCCGGACTTCATCCAAGCCATCTAGCAATATCAATGCTTTACCTTGTCTCAAAAGTTTCTCTGCTTTCAGGTTGGTGTCACTCACCCCGCAAACCGACAACTGTTGAGCAATATATTCCAGAACATCTGGCTGTTTGGATGCTTCTGCAAAATCCTTGAGGGTGATAAACAAAGGAACTCGGTTTCCCTGAAACTGCCCTTCGATGCACTGCATCGCCAAATACTTCAAAAATGTGGTTTTACCCGCTCCTGGTTTACCCAACACCATTAGTTTGCTGTAACGTTGTACCGCTTCCAGTCCTGGTACTCGCTTCTCAGTCACGCGGCTAAGTCCAAAACGATCTAATTCCTCTGGATCACAGTTTTGTATTAATTCAGCAATTTCCAATCGCCTGCGTCCGGTGATTTTCTCCAAAATATTGACGCTGGTGTAGATACCTCGTTCTCCAGTCAACTCAATCGGTTGAGTCATGTCCAGCACGCGCATGGTTCCACAGCGTTCTTTGATGTTGGGTTTGACCTGTTTGCGGATTTCTTGAACTAGGGTATCAATATCATTGTCTGAAACATCAGTAGTTAAGCGACCAGAGGGTTGCTGCTGCGCGTATCTTTTGCTCAAGTACTCCCGCAGGCGGTTTTCTTTAATAGGACCACTGCAACTAATGCTGAACTTCTTGTATATTCCTGTTAGGCAGCTACCGAGATTGCTATCGGAGATGTTAAGCGCTTGAGTGACTTCGACTCGATTCTTACCACGACCAAATATTTCCAGAAAAACTTCCTTTTCTCGTTGCGACAATTCACTATATAGCTCCAGTTGTGTGAGGAAGCTTTCTGGTAACGACATATACTTTGCCTGAAATCACTTAAAATTCAGTTTAGCCAAAGTTTTCGGAAAATTTCTTGCAAATCAGTATATATCAGGACAAGTCAAGCTAAGTCACTGCAAGTCAAATAAATAACTACTAATGAAAATTGCGACAGTAAACTCAGTCAAATAACTGAGGCGATCGTAATGCTGGAAACAATTATTAATAAATCTGTTGAAATTATTCTTGGTTTGTTACTAAAGAAGTTTGGGGAATGGCTGCTAAATGAGCGCAACCTCAAACTCCTTAACCACTTGCTGAAAAAGCAGATTCTCTTACTCTACTTTCATTGGGTTTTACTCAAAACACCGCAAGAATCTTTACCTAAGCAACCACAACAACATAATATCCACATAAGTGAGTAGTATTGGTTAAGGGGAAAATAGCAAAGGCTGAAGCTATTTTCTTTGTTGTGGAATGAGCGTTTATTCTATGCTGTATGTCTAAATCTTCTAACTCTGACAAGATTTTGGTTGTAGATGATTCTCCTGATAATGTATTTTTGGTGAAAACCATTTTGCAGGAAGAAGGCTACACGGTTAGCACGGCTGTGAATGGTGCTTCAGCATTAGCACAACTTGAAATATCGACTTGTGATTTAGTGTTGCTGGATCTGATGATGCCGGGAATGGATGGTTATGAAGTTACTAAGCGTATTCGGCAAAATATGACTTTGCCATTTATCCCAATTTTGCTGATTACCGCACATGACTCACCTAATGTTGCTCATGGATTAGATTTGGGTGCAGATGATTTTATCCGCAAGCCTGTGACTGTGGATGAATTGTTGGCACGGGTGCGATCGCTTATCCGTCTCAAGCACAGTATAGATGAACGCGATGAAATTGGCCGTCTACGTCAAGATTTTGCCTCTCGCCTCACCCACGACTTACGCACACCCTTGGTAGCAGCAGATCGAATGCTGTTGCTGTTTCAGCAGGGTGCTTTAGGACAACTGTCACCGCAAATGCAGGAAGTGATAGAGATCATGGCTCGCAGTAACAGCAATTTGCTAGCTATGGTAAACACCTTACTGGAAGTTTATCGTTTTGAAGCAGGTCGCAAAACTCTAGCGTTTCAACCAGTTAATCTCAGCCAGTTACTACAAGAAGTTTCACAAGAATTGAGTCCTTTAGCCGACCAAAAGCACCTTGCAGTCAATCTAGATTTAGGTGAGGACTCAGGGACTAGTAAAGTTATGGGCGATCGCCTGGAACTACACAGGCTATTCACCAACCTTATAGGTAACGCTGTCAAATTTACTGACACCGGCGAAATAACCATCCGCATCACTCCAGCGACTTCTTCAGATAATTGCATAAAAGTTGAAATCGCAGATACAGGTCGAGGTATTTCTCCTGAAGAACAACTTACTTTATTTGAACGATTTCGCCAAGGAAGTCATAATCATTCTGGTAGTGGCTTAGGACTGTATCTTTCTCGACGAATTGTCGAAGCACATCAAGGCACGATTCTCGTGAATTCAGAAGTCGGCAAAGGGAGTGTATTCATTGTAAATTTGCCAATTAAACAGTAATCATATAAAATCTGAGTTATTTTAACCTCTATCCCCTCTCCTTAATAAGGAGAGCAAGTGCGTTGCGGGGGTTCCCCCCGTTGTAGCACCTGGCGTGAGGGGTGCCCGATAGCGTAGCGTGCCGTTAGGCATAGGGCGGGGTGAGGTGAGACGTATGAATGCAACGCGCGTATTAATAAAAATTTAGTATTAGTTTAAGATATAAAAAAGCTTTCTCCTGACTTAGAATTACTGAACAATTGATGAAATTGAGCTAACGAGGACAAAAACAATGATTTCTCAAGAAGTGTCAATTGCCGATATTATTCACAAACAACGTGCCTATTTCAAGACTGGTAAGACAAAAGACATTAATTTTCGACTTGAACAACTGAAAATTTTAAAACAAGCAGTCACTCAGCATAAAGAGGCAATTATCAATGCACTAAAAGCAGACTTAAATAAACCAGAATTTGAGAGTTATGCCACAGAAATTGGAGTCATCCAAGAAATTAGCTATGCTATAAAACATATCAAGACTTGGACGAAACCTCAGAAAGCACCAGTTTCCCTACAATTATTTCCTGCATCAGCACGCATTTATCCAGAACCGCTAGGAGTCGTTTTAGTTATTAGTCCTTGGAACTATCCATTTCAATTAATCATCTCACCATTGGTAGGCGCTATTGCGGCAGGCAACTGTGCAATTCTCAAGCCTTCAGAACTTGCACCAAACACTTCTCATCTTCTCAGTGAGATGATCAAACAATATTTTGAGCCAGCTTATATTACAGTTATCGAAGGAGGTGTGCAAACAAGTCAACAACTACTAGCAGAAAAATTTGACCATATCTTTTTCACTGGTGGTACGGCTGTCGGCAAGATAGTTATGGAAGCAGCCGCTAAAAACCTGACACCCGTCACCTTAGAATTGGGAGGTAAAAGTCCTTGCATCGTAGATTCTGAGATTAATATCGAACACACCGCAAGACGCATTACTTGGGGCAAGTTTCTCAACTGCGGACAAAGTTGCATTGCGCCAGACTATCTTTTAGTGGACAAAAAAATCAAAGATAATTTATTAGATGAAATTCAGAAAACATTGCAAGAATTTTATGGAGACAATCCTGCAAGTAGTTCTGATTATGCAAGGATTATCAATAAAAAACATTTTGACAGATTGGCTCATTTCCTGAAAGAGGGCACAATTCGCATTGGCGGAGAAACCAACCCTTCAGAACTTTATATTGCCCCAACAGTGCTTGAGGATGTCTCCTTAACAGACTCCGTAATGCAGGAAGAAATTTTCGGTCCTATTCTTCCAGTGATAGAATACACGGACATAACAGAAGCAATTGACTTAATTAACTCTAAATCGAAACCCTTGGCTTTATATTTTTTTTCTAATAACAAAAATCTGCAACAACAAGTCTTGCAGTCAACCTCTTCCGGTGGAGTTTGTTTTAACGATACAATGATGCATTATAGTGTTTCATCTTTGCCATTTGGTGGTGTAGGTGATAGTGGAATTGGCAAGTATCATGGTAAATCCAGCTTTGACACTTTTTCTCATTACAAAAGTGTCTTCCACAATTCCTTTTTGCTTGATTTAAAATTACGGTACGCTCCTTATAAAGACAAGCTGTCTATATTAAAGCGAGTTATTGGTTAGCAATTTTAGCTGTTAAAGTAGGATTGTCTTCTTAACGTCCAGCTATGGGCGTTTATTTGCAAGAGAACAAGTACTTCATAATGAGTGACAAATACATCAAACAGCAAAAACAAATCATCCAACAGGTGAAAGATAGTATCTCTCAAGGGCAAAGTCAATTAAGCATTATTGAAATGCGAAATGATTATGAAAACGATGACGCCATTGGTCTAGCATCACTAGCTTTTCCTCCAAAAGATATTACCCAAATAATATCAAAAGAAATCATTGCTCCACTACAAAGCTTAGATTATCACCATTTTTATTATTCGAGTGAATGCCTACATATAACTATTAAAAGTATACGAACTGTCCACAATCCTCCGCTTTTTAAAAACGAAGATGTGGTGATAGTTGATGAATTATTTACTCAAATAGTTCAAAATTTTCAATCATTCACTTTTCGTTTGGAGGGTTTAATTTTATTCCCAACGAGTGTTTCTCTAACAGGGTATTGTCATCAAACGCTGAGAAAGTTAGTTCAAGCCTTAGATTTAGGCTTGAAAGAAATAGGCGTACCGGATAATAAAAAATATATCTCTGATACAGTTTTTTTTGGAAATATGACCTTATGTAGATTTACAGATCAGCCGAGCGCATCATTTCAAAATAAAGTCAAAGAACTGGAAAATATTTATATCGGAGAAATGCGGGTGACTGAAATTAGCCTTGTCATATGCAACGCTGTTTGTCATCCCAAAACAAAAAAAGTTATAGGTACTTATAAGTTAAGTCAGTAGGGCGGGAACACCAATGGGGTAACGCCCTACTAACCTTTTAATTGCTGTAACGTTCCTCAGCCCAAGGTTCACCACGACGGTGATAGCCATTGCGTTCCCAAAAACCCAACTCTTCGCGTTCCAAGAACTCTAAACCGTTAATCCACTTGGCGCTTTTCCAAGCGTAGAGATGAGGAACGACAAGCCGCATTGGACCGCCATGTTCTGCTGGCAAGGGTTCTCCAAAGACTTGAAAGGCAAAGAAGTTTTCTTCTCGCACAAAGTCTTTCATTGAGATATTAGTTGTGTAGCCACCGTAGCAGTGTTCCATAACATAATCTGCTTTGGCGTCTACCTCAATGAGTTTCATAAAATCTGGAACCTTGATACCAGTCCACTTGACATCAAGTTTTGACCAGCGCGTGACACAGTGGAAATCCGCTGTGAATTCGTGCTGCGCAAGCGTCATAAAATCAGACCAGGTAAAGGTCGCAGGTTTTGCCAAACCCCAGATCCGAAACTCCCATTCATCTGTACTAACTTGAGGAGTCGCACCGTAGGTTAATACAGGAAACCCCTTGGTCAAGTGCTGACCGGGAGGAACGCGATCGCCATCTTGATCTGTAGGCTTGTGAAAAAATTTTCTCACCATAGTTGCATAAAAATAACTTTTTTTGAAAACACTCTAATTTTTATATGAAGCTTAAGTAATCGGTCATAGGTAAAGGGTAACGGTAACTAGTTAGTGGTTAGTGATACCAATTCTGTGTGAAGCTGTACATTATTTTGACCCCTCCAAACCTACCCGAGATCCAAAGGAGGTGCTGTAGGCGGTGGGATTCTTATGCGTCTTCATATGAAAATGGTATGAGATAATAACTAACAACTAACATCGGACAAGCAACCAGTTACCAATTACCGAATAGTCGTCTTATGATTCCTCTTCTTCCTCTTCTTCAGCTTCTGGATAGACAAAAGTAGAACGTCCAGTCAAAATAGACTTGCCTAGAGAAAGAGCTTTCTGAGCTTCAACTGTGGCTTTGTGTCTCCATGTAGCTCGACGTTTATCTCGTTTGGACTTGGATGTTTTCTTCTTAGGAACTGCCATAGTAACGGGTACTCTAAATGTAGACAACCTTTTTATTCTAAGGCATACAAACAAATGTAGTGAGTGTCGAGTAGAAATCGCTATCTTATGGTTTGCGTCAGTCTTTCTGCTTGAGGCAACCAAAAAACTGCAACTCCTCAAGTTCCACGCTTGTCTTAGACTCTGAGGAGACGGCAGATTCTATAACAGTCGAATGAGAATCACCTAGACTATTAGACAAGGTTAGTAGACATAGGTTAGCCTTGTTCCTTACAAAGTCAATCACTTTCCTAGGCAATTAAACAACGAGTAAGAAAAATCGCGATGGCAAATAACTGGGCAATCGCAATTGGTATCAATCAATATCAGTTCTTTCAACCTTTAGACTGCGCTCAAGCAGATGCTGAAGCAGTCAAAGATTTTTTGGTGACGAATGGTGGTTTTTTGCCGCAACACTGTCTGGTAATAACAGAGACTTCGCCACCGTTTGGAGATAGATCTACCTATCCCACTAAAGAAAATATTTTACTACTGTTTGAAGATTTTGCTGCTACTTCCTGGCACCCGCAAGATCGATTATGGTTTTTCTTCAGCGGTTATGGCGTCAACTATAAAGGACAAGATTATTTAATGCCCGTCGAAGGCGATCCCAATCGCGTTGAACAGACGGGTATAGAAGTGCGATCGCTCATGCAGAGTCTGCAAGTTGCGAACCTCGATGCATTACTATTGCTTGATATCAACCGTGCTTTCGGAACTTACACAGATGCTTACGTTGGAAAAGAAACAATAGAACTATCTAAAGAACTACAAATTTCTACTATTCTTTCTTGTCAACCAGAGCAATTTTCCCACGAAAGTCGTGAACTAGGGCATGGATTCTTTACAGCCGCGCTCCTAGAAGCTTTACGTTATGGTAATGGCAGTAATTTAACCCATTTAGAAAAATACCTGAGTTTTCGCACGCCAGAACTGTGTCAACACTACTGGCGTCCCACACAAAACCCTGTTATTGTTTTTGTACCCAAGCGACAGGCGCAGGTTATTTCTCCACCATTGGAGGATAAACGTGAAGCCAAAGTTAAGGAAGTAGCAAAAGAAGTCGCAGAAGTTGCAGGAAAAAATACTCCCCCATCTCCCCCATCTCCCCCATCTCCCCCATCTCCCCCATCTCCCTCATCTGCTTCATACCCTCATCCTCAAAAAAAGTCGTCAAACAACCAATTTTTGCCGCTGGTTCTACTGTGGAGCATAGCTACAATGCTTGTTCTATGCTTAATTGTGGTTGTTTTGTTGCGCGATCGCGTAGGATTGCGGTTAGCCCAGATACTACCACCATCTTTGACAAGTGTGACTAACAACAGAAAGATTGTTAATGTATCACCACAACCCAGCCTGACACCATCACCAACCATACTCACCCAACCAGAAACCCAATTAATCCCCGAAGTCACTTCTAGTCCACAAGTCACTCCAACTCCTGACGAATCTAAACAATCCAACCAAGCACTGTTGGAATTGCAGAAAATGTCCCTGAGTCAAACTCAAGCGAGTGATTTGAGACAAGCAATAGATACGGCTGGTAAAATTCCTCATGATGATCCTAAGTATGAACAAGCTCAGGAAAACATCAAGATTTGGAGCCGCATGATTTTAGATTTAGCACAAGCTCGTGCTAAGCAAAGACAGTATGCAAATGCTATTTCCGCTGCACAGTTAGTCCCCAAAGACCAACTTCTATACTCAAAAGCACAAACATCTATTAAGCAGTGGCGGCTAAAAGCAAAGCAGTATGTGACCAATACAACCCTTATTGATGCTGCTGTTGGCTTAATTCGGGATGGACAGGCTTCTACCTACAATCGCGCTATAGAAGTTGCTAAAAAAGTTCCACGAGATGAACCAGGTTTTGATGTTGCTCAAAAATCTATCAACTCATGGAGTGAAAATATTTTGCGTCTTGCCAAACAACGAGCAAACCGAAAAGAATTCAAAGCTGCGATTGAAACCGCTGCTTTAGTTCCAGAGGAAACAGCCGCATACAAACAAGCGCAGAATGCAATTGCACAATGGCAAAAAAACGGTCAATAGTTACTAGTTTTTGGTCATAAGTAGAGACGTTGCACGTGAGGCAGTGCGTTGGGGAGCCAGTACTGTAGGAGGGTTTCCCTCCGTAGGTATCTGGCGTCCGGATTCCCCGACTTGTAGCAACTGCCGAACCCGGAGGGCAACGTCTCTACACGTGTGAAATCTCCGAAAACAATCCTTAACTAAACGGTACTGATTTATTAGCAGTACTGTGTGACATCTTCGCCGCATTCATCAGCTAGATAGCATAGCGCTCGAAAACGTAAGCCAACCAACTCTTCATAGACAGGGTTAAGCTTGCACATTGGCGGAATATGAAACAGGGTTTTCCCAAATAATTTCACATCGCGCTCAAAAGGACACTGGGAAGGAATGAACTTGCACAAGCGATGAGCTAGTTGGCGATCGCGAACTGAAACATTGTCTAACCATCGCCGTATGGATTGGAGAATACCAAACTCAGGCTTAGGCGAAGGACGATGCATCTGGGCTGCTGGGGCGTCTTGTTGTGCTTGATTTAGCGGCACCCAGCTTGCCAAAAATATTTTTTTTGTGGTATTATGATATACCTTCATGGTTCACTCCTCTATTTCGACTGAGGCTCTTGAACTACCCGATGAACATTTACAACTTTGCCACGACTTGTTCCGGAAGAACCTTGTCCTGACTGAGATACCATCTGATGATTTGTCTGATCTGATGATTGAGTAGCTACTGGCATCAGAGCCTGTTTTATATTATGTCAAGTTAAGCGCAATTTCCTTTTGATCAGAGGTGCAGTAGAGATATCTTCTTTTTTACTTGACGTAATTAAATTTTTAGTAAAGAAATCTACCTTTGGGTAGATAAAGGTGTAACCTTTACTAAAATTTTCTCACAAAATGAAACACATTTGACGTCACTCTTGATGGCGTAAGTATAAATACTGCAATTTTGCATTCAGGTAGTCATTAGCTAAGAGCAAAACTCTGTAAATTTGACGCTGATAGTGACTTTTAAATATTACAACCTTCCCCAAAAAAATACTTATAGATAAGAGAGGCTAAGTAGGAGAGAAAAAGAATACAAGGAAGAAAATTAATTAAAAATCAAGAATTTCGATTTTTTAAAACCCATTTTTCCGCGATTTTACCCACATTTTCACTCCCAATTGAAAAGTGGTGAGCTGACATTGGAATATGAGTAATTTTGCTGATGCTACAGAACTGTTGATAACAGCATCATAAATTTGTCATCCTCCTCGGACAACTTGCAATCTATAACGTATTAGGGTTGACTTACCTGGCGTCTTTAAGCTCTACTTCGCGTGACTATTAGACACTGCCGTTTCTCGCGGCTCCGGGATTCTTGAATCATGGGGCTTTGTGCTCACGATACTGTAAAAATTAGGGTGGATAGCAGCGCCATTCCACCCATGCATGAGCGGGATTACCCCGCCACCCTCACGAACTCCTGTGTGAATTTTGAATTGCTTACGATGCTACTTGAGCGGCAGTACGAGTACGTCGCCTTCTCCCATCAGAAACTTTGACTGGTGGTTCGTCAGGAATTTGCATCAATAAAGTTACGGACGGTTGACAATGTAGTTCCTTGCGCAAAGAGCGTGCGAGTTCCCTCTCCAAAAGCCCTTGCAATCCACCCCAGTCCACTTGTTGATTTTCACCATCAAAAGAGGGGGCAAATTCTGACCAGCGAACGCTGAGGATTTCTTCAATCCGCTGTTGTACCCACTTTTGCAGTAAGGGGCGCTCGATACTGGTGACAACACCTCGTAGGTGAATTTCTGGCTTTGCCATCAACTTGCCATTCCAATCTAACGCCATTGCAATTGTGACAATACCTTCTTCTGCCATACGTTGCCGTTCTTGCAGCACTTTGGCACTAACCATGCCACTACCGGAAGTATCTACCAGTTCCAGACCAGATGCTACTTTACCAGCAACACGCATTGATTCCTCTGTGAGTTCGACAATATTCCCATTCTCAATAATCACCATGTTTTCCGCAGGAATGCCCATACTCTGAGCTGTTTGGGAATGCTTGACGAGCATTCGATGTTCTCCGTGAACTGGTAGGAAGAACTTGGGTTTAGTCAGAGCAATCATCAGCTTTTGGTCTTCCTGACATCCATGACCAGAGACGTGAATTCCTTTATCCCGACCATAGATGACATTTGCTCCCTGCATCATCAATTTATCGATGACGGTGACTACAGCAATTGTATTTCCAGGAATGGGGTTGGCTGAGAAGACGACCGTATCTCCTTGGCGAATTCTAATATGGGGATGTTCTTGATTGGCAATCCGGGTCATTGCTGACATCGGTTCACCTTGAGAACCAGTCGTCAAAATTAAGACCTTATCATCAGGTATATTACGGACTGCTTGCAACGGTTGAAGGAGATTATCATCACACTTGATATATCCTAGATTACGGGCATGGGCAATCAAGTTCAGCATGGAACGACCTACTACGCCCACGACACGTTTATACTTTTGCGCCAGTTGCAAAACCATGTTAATCCGATGCACGCTGGAGGCAAAGGTTGTCACAAATAATCGCCCAGTGGCTTGACTGAAGACTCTGTCCAGATTTGGATACACAGAACGTTCTGAAGGTGTGAATCCCGGTACTTCTGAGTTTGTTGAATCACTCATCAAGCACAGTACGCCTTTCTCCCCGTGTTCGGCTAGTCTTTGCAAGTCAAAATGCTCACCATCTACGGGCGTATGGTCAATTTTAAAATCCCCTGTATGGATAAGTATTCCAACTGGTGTATGAATCGCTACAGTAAAGCTATCAGCTATGGAGTGTGTATTGCGAATATATTCTACAAAGAAATGTTTGCCAATTCTCACCACATCGCGGGGGAGGACGGTTTTTAACTCAGTGCGATCGCGCACTCCCGCTTCTTCCAATTTCCCCTCTAGCATTGCCAGTGCTAGTCTAGGACCATAAATCGCAGGAATTTCAAATTGCTTTAGGTGAAAGGCTATCCCACCGATATGGTCTTCATGACCGTGGGTGACAATCATACCTTTAATTTTGTGGCGATTTTCCCGTATATAAGTCATGTCTGGGAGTACTATGTTGACTCCATGCATCCCATCTGTGGGAAAAGCCAATCCTGCATCTAGCAGGATAATTTCATCCTCATACTCAAAAACACAGGTATTTTTACCAATTTCATGCAAACCGCCCAACGGAATGATTTTTAGGGCGGCTAAAGTTTCGTTTTTAGCCATATTCTCCTTACTCGTGTTCTTTGTTGATAAAAATGTGAAATTTAAAGATTGTTCTTTGTCAATCAATTGTTGTAAAACTGACAAGACAAACAGGCTATGAAATCAGTCTGAAAACAGCTGATTCTTTATCAGATGTTCAATTGTTGCTTAATTAATTCGGCTTTAAAAGCTCAAAATTCATAATATATTTATCCAGCCTTAGCACAGGGGTTTTACCCATATCTTGGTAAAATAAAGCACTTTTATTATAAAAATCTTTCGCAAATTAGCCCGTCTGCCTTCATTATATTCCTATTAAATTAAATCAAGTTCTTTGAGAACGAGTTTTAACTTTTGACTTATTTCGGAGTCAGGTTCGCACAATGGGGGACGAGTTGAACCAACCTCCCAACCTAAAAGATTTAATGCTTTCTTGACTGGGATGGGGCTTGTTGTTGCAAATAAAGCTTTAAACAGAGGAAAGAGTTGGAGATGTATTTCCCTAGCTACTTGAATTTTACCTGAATTAAAGGCTTGAATCATCTTTTGTAGTTCGTTTCCTACCAGATGAGAAGCCACACTGACGACACCTTTTGCCCCTATTGCCAACAGAGACAAAGTCATGTAATCATCACCAGAATAAATCTGGAATTCTTTTGGCGTCAAGCGACGAATTTCACTTGCTTGATCTATATTGCCTGTCGATTCCTTAATTCCAATAATATTGTCAATTTCAGCTAAGCGAGCAACAGTTTCCGGTTGGAGATTTTGACCTGTACGACCAGGGACATTGTACAACAGCAACGGTAAGTCAGGCGTCGCCTGAGCGATCGCAGCAAAGTGCTGATAAAGCCCTGCTTGGGGGGGTTTGTTGTAGTAAGGAACAACCTGTAGTACGCCATGTACTCCTATTTTAACTGCCTTTTGGGTAGCGGCAATTGCTTCTTTTGTTGAATTCGAGCCACACCCTGCAATCACAAAAGCTTTTCCCGCCACGGCTTGCAATACCACAGAAAACAACTGGTATTCTTCCTCCCAACTCAGGGTAGGAGATTCTCCCGTAGTTCCACATACCACCATTGTATCTGTACCATTGTCAGCTAGATGTGCTGCTAGTGCTGCAGCTACATCATAATTCACACTGCCGTCTTCCTTAAACGGCGTAATCATAGCGGTTAGAACTCTGCCAAAATCTACCACCCTCTTTTCACTCCTAAATATTCTTCTTTGTTTCTTCTTTGTTGTTGTTTGTTCTTCGCTTTTTGTGGATCTTGGTGGTGTTATATTGTGATAACCTATTTGACTCTGACTTTCAAGCGTAATTTACACATTCTCTCGTTTGTCTTTGTCCTTTTTTTGGCACTCATAACCAAATCAGTTATGACTAAGACCCAACAGCAGAGCCATACCCAGCCCGATACCCTCAAAGTAGCAGATTGTCTCACTAATGACTAACCGCTACAGCCCCTTTAAGCAGATTTTTTTCTACTAATAACTCAGCAATTTGTATTGCATTCAAGGCTGCGCCTTTGCGGACTTGATCCCCGCACAGCCACAGTTCCAAGCCACACGGGTGAGAAATATCCTGACGAATTCTCCCTACCAAAACTTCATCTTGACCTGTGGCTTCAATTGGCATTGGGAAATGGTTTGCCTTCCAATCTTCTACCAATTTCACACCCGGTGCCTGACTAAGAATTTCTCTGGCCAATTCTTGGCTAAATGGTACCTTAAATTCTAAGTTAATTGCTTCCGAATGGCTACGTACTACGGGAACCCGTACACAAGTTGCAGTGATTCTGATATCCTGAGTTCCAAAGATTTTGCGAGTCTCGTTAACCATTTTCATTTCTTCCTCACAATACCCAAACTCATTCAAAGGGGTGTTGTGCGGGAAGACATTAAATGCTAGAGGATAGGGAAAAACTTCAGCAACCGGTTGCTTACCTTCTAAAATAGCACTTGCTTGAATTTTCACTTCTTCCATTGCCTTAGCACCAGCACCACTGGCTGATTGGTAAGTTGCAGCCACAAGGCGCTGTACTGGTGATACTTTATGTAGGGGCCACACTGCCACTGTCATCAAAATCGTCGTACAGTTGGGATTAGCAATGATACCTTTGTGGTTCGCTGCTGCTTCTGGATTTACTTCTGGAACCACCAAAGGAACTTCCGGATTCATGCGAAACGCACTGGAGTTATCAACCACTACCGCACCCGCTGCGACAGCTTTTGGTGCCCAAGTTTTTGAGATGGAACCACCTGCACTCGCCAGCACCAGATCCACATTCTCAAAGGCTTTTTCACTCACTGCTTCTACTGGCAAATTTTCCCCGGCAAAAGGCAATGTTCGCCCTGCACTGCGTTCTGATGCCAATAACCTTAAATCAGAAACAGGGAAATTACGGTTCTCCAATAATTCCAGCAACTCTTGACCAACCGCACCAGTTGATCCCAAAATAGCTACCCTGTAGGATTTAGACAAATTGACTTCCTCCTTTACGAGATGTTCTGTGCAATTTCTTCTAGAAATTCAAAGCTTAAATGGCAATAGCAGACATTAAATAAACCTTTTAATAGTTTTCTTTATTGAAAAAATGGTTGTAACTCTTAATCTAATACATTTCTTTTGTTACTCATGCTGATTCGTATGGCAATTTACAATACTTGATGACGAAACTTTTAGTGAAAATTAAGACTTCTATTATAGAGTAGATCATCTTTAAACATCTGGATGAGCTAAACTTTTGCATAACTCAAAACAGGTTTTATCCTTCAATAGATGCGTTGTCAAGATGATTGGTGTACTATGATTCAATGGACTTTAGAGAGCATTGCGATAAGCTAACCTATTCTCACAACACAGGAGCTAGGCAAAAGCAGCGCTCACTTCCACATAGCAGCCAGCCCCAATGCAACAACCTTTGCGTGCAAACTGCTAGTTGAGAACCAGGATATCACGGTGTTAGCCCTTTGGGAAAAAACAATTGGAGTTGAGAACAGGAAACTAGTTTGCGCTCAAATGTCAAGGTTTTTGACAACAAAAGTAAACTAGATTAAGTGTTATGAGCAGACCCTGGTGCACTTGGATATAATCAAGCCATGTAGCCACCTTGAATCCAAGTCAAGAAACTTTAACTTAAAGACGCAATTTTTGGCGTCAGTAGACAACAAGTAAAAAGAAATACAAATAATAGAGACGAAGCATGAAAGTCACCCAGGAAAAACTTCCCGCCAGTCAAATTGGTCTGGAAATAGAGATTACGCCAGAAAAGACCAAGGAAACTTACGAAAAAGTTGTTAAGAACTTAGCAAGTACTGCAAATATTCCTGGGTTTCGCAAAGGCAAGGTACCTCGGCAGATACTTCTGCAGCGCCTTGGCACAACTAGAATCAAGGCAGCTGCGCTAGAAGAAGTCATTCAATATGGCATTGAGCAAGCACTTTCACAAGAAAAAATCCAGGTGCTCGGTCAACCACAGCTACTCTCTTCATTTGAGGAATTGATTAGTAATTATGAACCAGGAAAAGCGCTGATAATTTCTGCGTCTGTAGATGTGGAACCAGAACCAAATTTGGGTGAATATACGGGCTTGCAATTCAAAGCTGAGGAAGTGAAGTACGATCCACAGCAGGTAGACAAAGCCTTAGAAGACGAACGCCAACAAATGGGAACATTAATTCCTGTGGAAGGGCGATCAGCACAAATAGGTGATGTGGCTGTGGTAGATTTCAAAGGGGTTATAGCTGCTTCTGTTGGTGAAGACGAAACTGCCGAACCTCAGCCAATACCAGGGGGGGAAGCAACTGATTTCCAATTGGAGATGCAAGAAGACAAATTCATTCCCGGCTTTGTCACAGGGATAGTGGGAATGAATCCTGGAGAAACCAAAGAAATCTCTGCTCAGTTTCCAGATCCTTATGTGAACGAAGAACTAGCAGGAAAACCTGCTGTTTTCAGTGTCACCGTCAAAGAACTCAAGGAAAAAGAACTGCCTGAATTGAATGATGACTTTGCCCAAGAAGTCGGCGAGTATGATACTTTGGACGAATTGCGCAATTCTTTGGAAGAGCGCTTTCAAAAAGAAGCTCAACAGAAAACAAAATCGCATCAGCAAGAAGCCTTGTTAGCTGAACTGCTCAAGCATGTGGAAGTTGACTTGCCTGAAACGATGATTCAACAAGAAGTCAATGAGATGCTGACGCAAACAGCTATGCGGCTTTCTCAGCAAGGGCTTGATGTCAAAAAGTTATTTACTCAAGATGTGATTCCTCAGTTGCGGGAGCGTTCTCGCGGTGAAGCGGTTGAGCGCATTAAACGTTCTCTAGCGCTTATGGAAGTTGCTAAACGCGAGTCCATCGAAGTGAGCGCAGATCAAATCGAAGCCAGAGTCAAAGAATTGATGGAGCAGTACTCTGAAAAAGATGTTGATGAGAAAAGAATGTTTGAGGTTGTAGAAAACGAATTGTTGACCGAAAAAATCATCGATTGGCTTCTAGAACGCTCAACAATTGAGTTGGTACCTGAAGGTTCTTTGAGTGCAGCAGAAACTGAGACTGAAGAAGTCACGGTAGATGAACCAGTTGCAGCAACTGAAACTGTAGAACAACCTCTTCTGGCCAGTACTGAAACTGCGTCTGTTGACACAGAGTCAACAGAGGGATAATAGATGATAAGGGGATAAGGATAAACAGAGTGATAAGTTTCCCTCCCTCACTCCCTGATTCTCCCCCATCTCCCTGTCCGAAGGTAGAAGTTTAAGAAACTTTATTTGAGTACCAGTACACATCACCATATTGGTTTGATACTGTTTTACACGATAGGAATTTATATAAGGCATAATGGTTAACACATAGCCACATCAAAAATCAGGCTCCTGAAAAAGGCAGCTGTTGTTGTGTTGGTTATTGTTACACTTAGTGTCAAACGTTCTTTTATGCTTGTATCGCAGTCGGGAAACTACCAACCTAACAGTTTGAGTAAATTTCAACTCTACTCCCTAAACAGTCCTAGCAACATCGTCCCGATGGTGGTAGAACAATCGGGTGTGGGAGAACGTGCCTTTGACATCTACTCTCGCTTGCTACGGGAACGCATTATCTTTTTAGGAACGCCAATAGACGATAACGTTGCCAACTCAATTATTGCCCAGTTGTTGTTTCTAGACGCTGAAGATTCAGAAAAGGACATTCAACTGTACATTAATTCTCCTGGTGGCTCCGTGACAGCAGGTATGGCAATCTACGATACCATTCAGCAGATTCGTCCTGATGTGGTCACCATATGTTTTGGATTAGCCGCAAGCATGGGGGCATTCTTGTTAGCCGCAGGAACCGCTGGTAAACGGATGTCTCTTCCTGATTCCCGGATTATGATTCACCAACCACTAGGCGGTGCACAAGGGCAAGCCGTTGACATCGAGATACAAGCCAGAGAAATTCTTTATCATAAGTCTAAGTTGAACCAGTTACTCGCTCAGCACACTGGTCAACCGTTAGAAAGAGTTGAAGCCGATACTGAGCGCGATTTCTTTATGTCGGCCCAAGAGGCAAAAAACTACGGGTTGATTGATCAAGTCATCTCCAGGCAAAATCTTCCCTCACCAGGGGAAAACGTCACCATTCTGAAATAAGAGGCTGGTATGTCTAAGTACGACTCCCATTTAAAATGTTCGTTTTGCGGAAAGTCTCAGGAGCAGGTACGTAAATTAATCGCCGGACCGGGAGTCTACATCTGCGATGAATGCGTTGACTTGTGTAATGAAATTCTGGATGAGGAGTTACTCGACACAAATGCGGCTGCATCATCGCAGCCAGCACCCAAGTCAGAACCACCACCAAAACGCCGTGCCCGCTCCTCTAATCTCTCATTGAATCAAATACCTAAGCCACGAGAGATTAAAAAGTATCTAGATGAACACGTCATCGGTCAAGACGAAGCTAAAAAAGTACTTTCCGTCGCAGTTTACAACCATTACAAGCGGCTGTCACTGGTTCAGTCTAAAGGCAGTGGCAAAGGTTTAGATGATGCGGTGGAACTACAAAAATCTAATATTCTGCTTATTGGTCCCACAGGCTGTGGCAAAACTTTGCTAGCACAAACTCTGGCAAAAATTCTGGATGTGCCTTTCGCCGTTGCTGATGCCACAACTCTAACAGAGGCAGGCTACGTGGGAGAAGATGTAGAAAATATCTTGCTGCGATTGTTGCAAGTTGCAGACTTAGATGTCGAAGAAGCGCAGCGCGGAATTATCTACATCGACGAAATAGATAAGATTGCTCGCAAGAGCGAGAACCCCTCAATTACCCGAGATGTATCTGGTGAAGGCGTACAGCAAGCTTTACTGAAAATGTTAGAGGGGACTGTTGCCAATGTACCACCTCAAGGAGGACGCAAGCACCCCTATCAAGACTGCATACAAATTGATACGAGTAATATCTTGTTTGTCTGCGGCGGTGCTTTCGTTGGCTTAGAAAAAGTTGTAGAGCAGAGAACTGGCAAAAAGTCAATAGGTTTTGTACAACCAGGAGAAGGTCAGTCCAAAGACAAGCGTACAGCTGACACTCTCCGCTATTTAGAACCGGATGACCTCGTGAAGTTTGGGATGATTCCGGAATTTATTGGACGGGTGCCAATGGTAGCGGTGGTAGATCCGCTGGATGAAGAGGCGCTGATGGCAATTTTGACCCAACCGCGTAGTGCCTTGGTCAAGCAGTACCAAAAGCTTCTGAAGATGGATAACGTCCAGTTAGAGTTTAAACCAGAGGCTCTGCGAGCTATTGCTCAAGAAGCATACCGCCGCAAAACTGGCGCGAGAGCGCTGCGGGGCATTGTGGAAGAATTGATGCTGGATGTGATGTACGAGTTGCCTTCGCGTAAAGATCTCACTCGTTGCACAGTCACGCGGGAAATGGTAGAGAAGCGTTCTACTGCCGAACTACTGATGCACCCATCCACACTACCTAAGCCAGAATCAGCTTAATTGTCATGAGTCATGAGTCATGAGTAAAATACTGTTAACTCTTGACTTTTGACTTTTGAAAAATGTCCTACACAAATGTTCGTGGTACTGAGCATTACTACGAGTGGATAAAGAAGCCATCAGATAGTGAGGACAAACCTGTGATGGTTTTTATCCACGGCTGGGCTGGGTCTTGTGGGTATTGGCAGGGTACTGCTCATGCTTTATCAGAACAATTTGATTGCTTACTTTATGATTTGCGGGGATTTGGGCGTTCCTATGGGCAACCAAGCGTAGCCAAAGCGAGTGAATCTGTCGTTGAGTCTATTGAGTTGGAGTCACCGCAGGCAGAATCAGCAATTCAAGAGTTAACTTATGAGTTAGAGGAATACGCTGACGACTTGGTTGCTTTGCTAGATAAGTTGCATCTCCACCGCGTATATATTGCTGCTCATTCTATGGGCGCATCCATTGCTACTTTGTTTCTCAACCGCTACCCACAACGAGTGAAAAAAGCGATTTTGACCTGTAGTGGTATTTTTGAGTACGACGAAAAAGCATTTACAACTTTTCATAAGTTCGGTGGCTACGTGGTCAAATTTCGTCCAAAGTGGCTGGATAAAATACCGTTTGTTGACCGGATGTTTATGGCACGATTTCTGCATCGTTCCATACCAGCGGCAGAACGTAGGGCTTTCTTACAAGATTTTCTCAAAGCAGACTATGATGCAGCTTTAGGCACAATATTTACATCTGTGAGTAAAGCCGCGGCTGAATTGATGCCACAGGAGTTTGCTCAACTGAGTGTGTCTACACTACTGGTGGCGGGTGAGTATGACAAAATTATTCCAGCCCAGATGGGTCGTCAGGCATCTGCACTTAACGATAAAGTTGAGTTTGTCATGATTCCAAATACGGCTCATTTCCCAATGTTGGAAGATGCACCTACTTACCTCAAACGGGTGCAAGAGTTTTTGCAATAGTCAACAGTTAACTGTTAACTGTTAACTATTATTTATTACCCCAACCCTAACTCCCGTTTGAGCAAGTTAATCGAGTTACTACCGATAAAATTATCACCACACATCAGCTTGGGTGGACGAATAATGTCTTCATGAACAACTTGTATAGCTGCTTGCACCGCAGCAAAACTAGGTTTATCGGTGCAAAAAATCACCTGTGCCCGCTTCACCATTGCCTGAAGTTTGTAGGCATCTTTTGGTTGCGAAGTCATTACGAGTATTTCATCACCTCGTAAACCGTGGATGATAACTTCTGCAGCTCGAAGCCAGCCAGGACTGAGGCTGACGATCGCAAGACAGCTGTCTTTTGGTAGATTTTTAAATTGGTTGTACTCTTTGGCATAGTCTTGTATGTCAAGGGGAATGACGCGCACAGCTTTCGGCGCTGCGATCGCTTCCACTTCCCCAATAAAATACCGATGCGTGAGCACTGTAGCTGAGGAAGTTTGATTTAGCACAGCAGCTAATTCTTCCATAGCTACCAACTGTACTGGTATTTTGAGGGATTCTTCCAATTCATGCACCATCAATTCTCCAGCACCGATGTCTTGAGTCGGAGCTGTTACCAGCACCCTCGCGCTACAACGCAAACGCCAATCAATTTCAGCTAAGAATATCTCACGCGATTGATTAAGCGAGCAGCCTTGGGAGAGCAGTTCGTCAACTGCTTGCTGGACAACTTTGTATGCTTGAGGATATTGTTTGAGAATTGGCGATTGTAGCTTACTACCACCCTCATGACCTTGAGCGCGAACGTAGATTCCTGAGCCAGCAAGACTTTCTACAAATCCTTCCTCCTCTAATTGACGATAAACCTTGCTGATAGTATTGCGGTGCAATCCAGTCTGCATTGCCAATGCCCGCGTACTGGGCAGTTTGTAAGCGGGAGGATACTGTCCAGAGGCGATCGCAAATTGGATTTGATTAAACAGCTGGGTTGATGCGGGGATTTCACTGTCTGGCTGAATACGAAACTGAATCATTACCGAATCTCCTGCGTGATAATGGCTCTTATTGACCAGCTGTGACTGCTAAGCGTCAAATATTTTACTCATATATTGAATTTCTCTATTGAAAAATTCTGGTGCGATTGTTACTTGTAGTTGATAATTTGATTGGGCATTGCTTTGAGCGATCAACATAGCTATATCTATATAGTCACAGAGAACTGGTAAAAACTATTATGGCAGAGCGAGCAATACGTACCACAACAGTTAATCTTTCGCAAGATCATTTGCAAATACAGGCATATTTGGCACAGCCTTCTGAAGAAGGTTCTTACCCAGCAGTTGTGGTTTTACAAGAGATTTTTGGAGTCAACTCCCACATTCGCGATGTCACAGAACGTATCGCCAAAGAAGGTTATCTGGCAATTGCACCCGCACTTTTCCAAAGAGTTGCCCCTGGATTTGAAACTGGCTACACTGCACAAGATATAGAAGTGGGTAGACAATACGTACAGCACACAAAAGCTTCAGAACTATTAAGCGACATTCAAAAAGCCGTTGACTATCTGAAAACTTTGCCGAATGTAAAGCAAAACGGCTTTGGTTGCATCGGCTTCTGTTTTGGTGGTCATGTCGCTTATCTTGCTTCTACTTTACCAGAAATCAAAGCCACTGCTTCCTTCTACGGTGCTGGCATCTCTACTCGCACACCAGGAGGTGGGAATCCCACTATCACGCTTACCCCAGATATTAAAGGCACGCTTTACACCTTTTTTGGCATAGAAGACGCTACCATCCCACAGGAACAAGTAGACCAAATTCAGGCAGCGTTAGAAAAATACAACATTGCTCATCGTGTCTTTCGCTACGATGGAGCTGACCACGGATTTTTCTGCGACCAACGCGCCAGTTATAATTCTATAGCCGCAGCCGATGCTTGGGAGCAGGTAAAACAACTGTTTAAACAACTATAACTATTCAATTGATTTACGTCCGCTTTGCTTTAAGCTAGTCCATAGTCATGAGTCATAACCAGTAAGCAACCTCGGTCTAAAGACACGAGGCTTCAGCCCAAAACTTCGGTTTAACTGAAGCCCAGCTTACCCGGCTGAGTACTTCGGTACTACGTTATTCACAAGAGCTCAAACACCTACCAAGGAATGCGGAGCCAGTTCCTTGCTCTAGTACCAAAAGATTAAACAAGCGTAAGGGTTTAAAGCCAGTGTCTTTTGGATATGCCGATGAATAACATTGCCCAGGCTAACTTAACTCCCCCTCGGGAAGGCACTTCGACTTCGCTCAGTGCAAAACCGTTATGCGTACAGGATGACTAAGGACAGTTTTTATAAGCAATCATAGTCACTCGAATAGTGTTGTTTGGTGTTGAATCAAACTTCAGTGGCGTTAGCTAGAATAGCAATTTATCTTTAAGAGTCATGGATTCCGAAGCCAAGTTTTCTCAAAAAGCCGATTCGTCATTTACAATGGACGACTTTGCCAAAGCACTCGAAACACACGATTATCAGTTTCAAAAGGGACAAGTGGTGCATGGTAGAGTATTCCAACTTGATTCAGATGGGGCATATGTCGATATTGGTGGCAAATCGTCAGCGTTTATTCCCCGCGATGAGGCTTCTTTGAGAGCAGTAACCAATTTATCGGAGGTGCTGCCACTAAATGAGAGTTTAGAATTCTTAATCATCAGAGACCAGGATGCAGAAGGTCAAGTCACCCTTTCGCGACGGCAATTAGAAATCAAGCAGATTTGGGAACGATTGGCGCAAATGCAAGAGAATTCCCAAACAATACAAGTGCGGGTAATAAATTTAAATAAGGGTGGAGTGACTGTTGATGTGCTGGGTTTACGAGGATTTATTCCGCGATCGCACTTGGTTGAGCGAGATAATTTAGAAGCACTCAAAGGTCAATCTCTCACTGCTGGCTTTTTAGAAGTTAACCGTACTAACAACAAGCTTATTCTTTCCCAGCGCATCGCAACCCAATCTGCTAGCTTCAGTATGTTAGAAATTGGTCAGCTAGTGTCCGGAAAAGTAACTGGTATCAAACCCTTTGGCGTGTTTGTAGATTTAGATGGCACAAGCGCTTTGCTTCATATTAAGCAAGTGAGCCAGAAATTTATTGACAATTTGGAAAAAGTGTTTCAGCTCAGTCAACCAATAAAAGCTGTCATTATAGATTTAGATCAAGGCAAAGGTCGGGTTGCTCTTTCCACTAGAGTTCTGGAAAATTTCCCTGGTGAGATGCTAGAAAATATGGACGAGGTGATGGCATCAGCCCAAGCGCGTGCAGAACGAGCAAGGAACAAGGTTTCAGAATAGGTATTTGTTAGTCTTTGAAGATTTAAGGCGGTGCGATTCGCTCTTTGGGGCGATGGCTTCGCCAATCCTACGTCCGAGGCACGAAGTGCCTCCCCTGAACTCCGTTCAGGGAGCCTATCGGAGATTGGCTGGGCGTATACGGACAGATCGCTCTTGCACAACGCAGGTTCTAAGAGAACTTGCCAGTATTGATTGGCAAAAAGTTCTACTACATCCGTTGTTAGACTGCTTCCCCATCACCAATATCGCGTTTCGGTGGACGCTTGTAGGTGAATGTGAAAGTATCACCACTAGCAATCACTTGCCGCATTTCATCATACATCGGATAATGACCGACACCACTCAGACTTGCCCAACCCCGCGCCCTAGTTAATGCCACAAACAATTGGTTACGGCAATTGATATCACTTTCATTGCGAGCGACATTATCAAAGCCAACCACATAGACCATATCAGCTTCATGTCCTTTAGCGCGATTGATGCGGGACACCGTAACCCCACCCTCATGCCAGAATTTATCTGGGTCGTTGTTGGGCCATTGGGGAACCAAATCATTTAAAGTCAAAGCAGTGGGGATATAGACATCGATTTTTTGGTCCATTAAGAAACCCGCAACTTCAGTTTCTAACTCTATTGCTTCGGAAGTAGAACCTAAAATGACGACTAAGATATCACGGCTGGGATTGAGACTATCATGAACAATATTATGCATAATGTTCTGGGCCAGAACTGTCATTTCTGCTTGGCGAGAACCGTAAGTTTGAAATTCTAATATAGGGTTGCCCCAAAGTTCAGCAATAGGGTTGGGTGAATATTGAGACGGTCGATGTACAGTTATCGGCTTACCAATACGCCGGAAGTCTCCCTTAACTTCGTAACCAATTTTGTTCCAATCATCTTTATTAGTGATACCTGCAAGCATCCCCTCTGGACGTAGCAAACCCATACCAATTGCATGCGCAGCTGTGAGAATGGGTCCAGGAGTGCGGTAACAGCGGCGCATCACTTCAGAACGTTTAATACCACCATGATATTGCGGTTGCTTACTCAAAAGATTGCTCAAATTTTCGCCAAAAACCTCTTTGGCTTTTGGTACTACGATACTATCGAGACTTTGTGCTTCATCGTAAGCCCAAATTAAGCGGCGTTCCTCTGGTTTTTCCTGACTGACAGGTTGTAAAGCTTGATAAGCCAACCAATAAATTGCTTGTTTATCTTCATATTTCAAATCATCTTCGGCTACTAAATCTTGACCTTCATCAATCAAGATGGCATCGAAAATCGGCTCAATTTTTATCTCTTCTTGTAGCCGTTTACATAAGTCTGCTAAACCCCGGTTAGGTTGTCTTTGTTTTGTGTCTACAACCGTTCCGCGTCTTTTGCCGTGGTAGTCGCAGATGATACTGTACAAACCTGGATGTTCTTTTGCTCCCCACGCATGAAGCACTCGCAGCTTGAGATTAGTTTTCGGCTCATACTGCAACTCACCACCACTGAAACGGCGTATCCACTGATCTAGCAACCCAATTATCAAATCGTAGAGCGATCGCGTGAAAAACACCAAGGCAATATCCCAGTCTGGATGCTTGAGGTGCATATGAGCGGCTTTTTGGCATAGCAGCACTGTTTTGCCTGAACCAGCAATACCCCGAATCCGCTGAGGACCTGGGGGAATTTCTTTTCCTATGTGTTCTTGCTGTAAATCTATTTCGTATAGTCTTTGACGCAAACAGTCCATAATACTGGCGCGGGTTTTGCCTGTGGTCGAAACTGTCGCACGAGGAGGTTTACGAAACACGGGTGTCCCACTCATAACTGACAGTAGCAATTCCCAGTCTTTATCTTCCAGGTTTTCCCCTGGAACTACATGATCAGTTTGTTGAATGCGTTCGGTAAAACCAACTTTACCTAGCTGATCTTGGAAAATTAGAGGAGGACAGTTGGGTAATTGGTCAAAGCCTTTTTGTTGCCATTGTTCTTGGGTAATCAGAGGTAATGCAGCGATCGCTCGTCCGGTAACCCTGCGCCAAATAGCAGATTCGCGGTCTGTGTATGCAATTAATGCTCGCAGTTGATGTTCGGCTTGTTGATAAGAGTTAGCTTCTGTAGTGTGATAGTTTTGCAACTGCCAAATATCACCATTAATAGCAACAACTTGCTCAATCGCAACTGGCAACACCTCAATGACTACTAAACCAAATTCTCTATCAGCAATGAGAATGTCAGGTTCCTTACGAATCTCTCCCACCTTCGAGAAAATTGGATAGCGCCAGTAGCCAATACAGTTTCTATCAGAAAAAGCACTCTTAACAGCATCCCAAACTTTCTGCTCACCTGCTTCACTGCTAGCTTTTAACGGTTCGGTAGTGATAAATTTGCTACTTTGTTCCTCATGCCCAACAATCATTTAGTCCCTGCCTGTACTAGTTCAATTTCTTATACAAGAAAAGTATTTTGAGTAATGCTGTCAGGCTAGCACTGGCAATCTGATACTTGCCATTGCGAATACACGGAACTACGTAGCTGGTTGAGTTCAGCAGATATGCGGTGTTAGCTTAAATTCTTGTAATATTTTTTCAGTTAGTGCTCAGCAGTGAGGTTGCAGATGAGGTAATCCTAAGTCCGCTGGATTCACGCGCTGGCGGTGACGAGTTTCCTCTAAGAGTTTTGCAACATTCTGTCGCTTGTGGTCTTCCGCTTGCTTTCTCTTAGCTGATAAAGCATTTCGTAATAGAGTGATAACTTGAGTGTTAATTGATTCTGTTCTTTGCAGTAGCTAACTCTTGTAGGTGTTCATAGTCCAAAAATGACCAAATACAAAATACCTACTTTTGTAAGAGGGGAAAGAGAGAGCGATCGCCCAAGGGGCAATGGCAAATTTATGCTACACAAAGTTTGAACTAGTCGAACCTATTACCCTGATTGTGCTGAGGTATAACTATAGAACCATATTTGATCGGGCTTACTGACGTAATAAATCAATGGCATGCATTTTCTAGCACGTTAACTATAGCTCTTCCTAAGTGGTAAGCAAAATTTACAGGAACTGCATTACCAATCTGTTTATATTTTGAGCCTACACCACCCATAAATTCCCAATCATCGGGAAAAGTTTGAATTCGGGCATACTCCCTTACTGTAAAAGGTCTAGTTTCTTCCGGATGACAGCGTTCCGTTTGTTTTTGCGAAGGAGAAGTAGTCAGAGTTAGACTTGGCTCATCCCAAGAAATTCTACGTGCCATGCCAGTACGCCCACCTGTAAGATGGTAGCTTTTCATCATGTAGCTTTTTTGAATATCTTCAGGTAAATCTCGCCAGCAGCCGCCTGGTGGAACTAATTCTAAAACTTGAGATCTCTTAGGACTGTATTTAATTCCTTCAGAAGGTGGAACATCTTTCAAGGCATCTCTCAAAGTCAGAATTTTAGAAGAAGGACCAGGGTACTGAAAGCGAATATCTGGACGAGTTCCGACAATGATGATTCTTTCTCGCTTCTGAGGAACATCATAGTTAACTGCATTGAGTAAACGATACTGGACCTTATAACCAAGAGATTCTAGAACAGATAAAACTGTATCGAGCGTTTTTCCTTTCTGATGACTTATTAAACCTCTGACATTTTCCGCCACAAATAGTTTAGGCTGTACCTCTTTAACACAACGAGCAAATTCATAAAATAAGGTTCCACGCGTATCTTCAAACCCTAAACCTTTACCTGCCAAGCTGAAAGGTTGGCAAGGAAAACCTCCAGTTACAACGTCTGCACTCATTCCTGCATAAGAAACTTTAGACACATCAGCCTGAATGACATTCCATTTTGGACGGTTATGCTGAAGTGTTGCTGCTGCGTCTTTGTCAATTTCAATTAGTGCTTTGGCTACCAGTCCAGCCTTTTCTAAACCAAGTGCCAAACCACCAGCCCCAGCAAATAACTCAATGACGGTTTTTGTGGTTGTGACAGGTTCAAGAACCATTCGTGAGAGGAAGCTATAAAGTTTTAAGGGAAACAACTTAAATCTCACCTAAATATTATTACAGGTGAGCAAATGCCTAATTTGTGCTGTTACGCTCAATCAAGTCATCACAAATCTTTCAACGGAGAGGGGGAGATTCGAACTCCCGGAACCTTTCGGTTCATCCGATTTCAAGTCGGACGCAATCGACCACTCTGCCACCTCTCCAGTAAAACTGTCAGCGTTTAGCTGTCAGCGGTCAGCCAAAAACAAAGCCAACCAGATACGAATTATATCTCATTCTCTATGCAGTTTGCACTACTGGACTAGGTTTTTTATAAAGAATTTCTTCAGATATAATGCTCAAATCCTTTCCAACCCAGACGAGGGAGACTTGGGAGACCACACCATCTTCCAGCAGGACAATGGAAAAGTTACGCTGTTTATGGCTACCATGTTCCACAATCCTGGGTACACTTGCGGCGTTCAAGTAAACTATCCCCTCTGGACTTCTAAAAATGCGCTTTCGCGGCTCTTTCTTTGTATGTCGCAGGCTGTGGTGCATATGACCAAATGTGACCAGGGGTATGGTTTTACCAGCTGTGATGGTTTGAGATATCGCCTCTGCTAAATCTGGATCGCCAAAGTCACCGCCTATGGGGTGCCAATCTTTGCCGCAGGGGTCTTCTGGGCGATCGCCCAACCCTGTAGGACCGTTGTGACCTATAAAAATTATCGTTTGGTAAGCTGCACTTTTAACTGCTGACACGATTCGCGTTGTGGACTCTTCAAAACTAGTCACACTATACCACTGTTGGTAGAAATCACTATATTTCCACTCTGATCCACCCCAACTAAACGGACGACCTCCAACAACCGTTAAATTTAGATCTGGAAAATCTAGCTTATCGTAACCGATTTGACTTTCACCCAATAAATCTAGTTGCTGCTGTACCCAGTCTTCCTTGGTGCGGTCGTAAGGACACTTCTTGCGTCCCCATTCTGTGGCAGTGTACCAGGCATCGTGGTTCCCCATGACTGCTGCTTTGGGAATGTCAAGGCATGCGATCGCTCTTACCACTTCCACCGACTCATTGCCAAAATCTCCAACAAACAGTGCTAAGTCAATACCCAGATGCTTGAGTGCAATACCGTCTTCTTCTTCCCATTGGTCGTGAACATCTCCTACTACAGCAATTTTCAAATTTTTTGAGTTTGTTTTCTGACTGGTCATGCCACTTTCCTTGCCATCTGTTTCCAGCATAGGAAAATTAGAGGATTTTGACCAAGAGAGAACGCACCAACTCAGAAAAATAAAAGAAGTTTAGATATCACTGATTGCTGCACGAGTTCTGTGCGTAAGGCACAAACATGCGAAAAAAATATCCAACTTTGTTTCCAGCCCAGAGGGCTGGAAACAGCCTAAACTCGTTAATTAGTCGTAGTCTCGTTGTTGTTCGCGTAGCGTTGCCCTATCTCCTAAGCCCTGCGGGCACGCTACGCGAACGGAGACGCTGCGCGAACGGCGATAGCCGTGGCGTCAGCCATAGGCATTCTTGTTGGATATTTTTTTTGTTGGATCTCCCTAATAAGTGCGATGTAGGAAGGTACAAGCTTTCAGCAAATCTTTGATGCATGTGGTCAACATGCTGAGTCGCGGGTTACCAATTGCTCATAACAAGTGCCCAAGCTGAGTTGGTGCGTTCTGAATTATTCTTCACACAATTTCAGAGAGGAGCGTTACCCCTCAAACATTTTTGGTAAAAACTACTATAATTAAATCCACCAGACAAAACTTGTAACATTCAGTAACGTCTAACTGTGTTTACGACTGCACTTGCTCAACGAGAAAAAACCGAACAGGGTGATCTACCACTAGACTTATTTGCAGCAATTGAGACTCTTAAACAAGAACTCAATGCGGTTATCCTGGCACACTACTATCAAGAACCGGACATTCAAGATATTGCAGATTTTAT
This sequence comes from Brasilonema sp. CT11, assembly GCF_017982655.1. Classification (GTDB taxonomy): domain Bacteria; phylum Cyanobacteriota; class Cyanobacteriia; order Cyanobacteriales; family Nostocaceae; genus Brasilonema. Next base: position 115,238 of record NZ_JABXYX010000010.1, read on the forward strand.
TGGAGATTCGTTACAGCTTGCCAAAGCTGCAGCTGATACAAAAGCAGATGTCATTGTCTTTGCTGGTGTCAATTTCATGGCAGAAACTGCAAAGATTCTTAATCCCGACAAGATGGTTCTTTTACCAGATTTAAATGCTGGTTGTTCTTTAGCCGATAGTTGTCCAACAGAGGCGTTTGCAGCTTTTAAAGCGGCACACCCAAACCATTTGGTGGTTTCTTACATCAATTGCTCTGCTGATATTAAGGCAATGAGCGATATCATCTGCACTAGTTCCAACGCCGTCAAAATTGTCCAGCAGATTCCTATGGATCAGCCAATTATTTTTGCCCCAGACCGGAATTTAGGACGGTATGTTATGGAAAAAACTGGGCGAGATTTAGTGCTTTGGCAAGGGAGCTGTGTTGTCCATGAAACCTTTTCTGAAAAGAAAATTGTGCAGTTAAAAATCGCACACCCAGAAGCAGAGGCGATCGCCCATCCAGAATGTGAAACTAGTGTCTTGCGCCACGCAAATTTCATCGGCTCTACAGCGGCTTTGCTAAAATATTGTGAACAAAGCCCTTCCCAAGAATTTATCGTTGCTACAGAGCCTGGAATCATTCACCAAATGCAAAAACAAGCGCCTTACAAGCACTTTATACCCGCACCACCATTGAATAACTGCGCGTGTAACGAGTGTCCTTTTATGCGGTTAAATACCTTAGAAAAACTCTACAGTGCGATGAAAAATCGCTCTCCCGAAATCACCTTGCCAGAGAATATTCGCATGGCAGCATTGCGACCAATTCAACGAATGCTAGAGATGAGTGTATAAAACTCTTATGAAAATAACTACTGAGGGGCTAGTAGAGACGGTTGGTGTCAGTTTGAAGGAAACTTTTCCGCTCAACTGCGCGTTTACTCAGTGAGTTACTGGGTTCTTCAGTTTTGTGGATAGAGGTTTGGATGTCAAAGTAAAACAAAAGGGTGTTGCTCCATATCGCAACACCCTTTTGTTGTTAGTTGAAATCAAATCCTGGCATCGAGCTATTGTCGCAGACAGCTACCCATCTACTATCGTCGCCGCTGCAGCGTTTCACACCTGAGTTCGGGATAGAATCAGAGTGGTTCCACCGCG
>NZ_JABXYX010000104.1 GCF_017982655.1 Brasilonema sp. CT11
GCGTAATTTTTCTGGTTATACAGTTGTTTGACTCAGCATACGAGCAAGGCTGAGGTAGAAAAGTTTATATTCTTTTATTATTCGCGTACCTTATTCGCGAACACATTTTTTTGTCCAAAGTCCAATCTATTTAAAATTTAAGATAAACTTTTCTCAAGTTAGAGTGATAAAAAAAGACATTTTTCAATGGGCGACCCTAGTCGTGTACGTTATCTTCAGGCAATCGCCCAGTCAGGATTAAGCTTGAGCCATTGAGGATACAGTCGTTCTAATATAGCTTAAGTGTCGGTACCTGGAGGGTTAACCTTTGCTATGCATGGCCATAACTCCCATGAAATCGTTCACGGTACAGGGAACGACTCACCTGGATAAACCCGCAGTGGGCTTATAGCCGTCTCAAAGTAATCCACGTTAAATAAATTCCGGAAATTCACCTGTGCGCGGAACTGTCTTCGCTTATAAAAAATGGCAGCATCGCTGCCCAAATAACTGGGCAACTCAAATGTATTGTTTAAATCTCCTTGCTGATCGCCCACAAAAAAGAATCCCACTCCACTCGCGAAGCCTTGAAACTGATCTTGTTGAATTTCATAGGTTATCCACAAGCTGAAAGTATTTATTGGTGTATTTTCAACAAACAAGCTTAATGAAGTTGACATATAAGCTTGTTTGTGCGACAGGTTTAATGAGCTGCTGCACCACCCGTAACCTTGACTTTTTTTAGGAATAAAATAGCAATACCACTCAGTAACAAAGCAATTGCAATAAAATAGAAACAATCATTAAAAGCGTTAACAAAAGCTTCACGACGCACTACATTGTCAATAGCTTTTATGGCTTGGTCTTGTGCTGTACTCAAATCAGAACCACGGCTGACAAAATATTGAGTCATTTGGTTGATTCTCTCTTGAGTTGCTGGATTATATAAAGATACTGATTCACCTAATCGATTGGAGTGAAATTGTTCTCTATTAGTTAATAGAGTACCTAATGCTGCAATTCCCATAGAACCACCCATATTACGCATCATATTAAATAAACCGCTTGCTGAACCTGCATCTTTCGGACTCAAACCAGCAGTAGCAATAGATGTCAGTGGTACCATGATCAGTGGTTGTCCCATTGCGCGAACAAGTTGCGACCAAATTAATTGGTCATATCCCGTTTGAGAAGTCATCTTGGAATTCATGAATGCACTGACAGAAAACAAAGTCACACCCACGGCAACCATTAACCGCACATCAATGCGTTGCATCACTTTTGGAAGAAAGGGAATAATAAACAATTGGGGAATTCCCGCCCAAATCAGCACTTGACCAATTTGCAGTGCATTGTATCCTTGAATTTGAGCGAGATACAGCGGCAAAATATAAATTGAACCATACAATCCCACTCCCAAGGAAACATTAACAATACTTGCTAAACCAAAGTTACGATATCGCACAAGTCGCAAATTAATAAATGGCTGTTTGCGAGTTAATTCAATCCAGAAAAATATTGTTAGGAAAATCACAGCTAAGATACTCAAGCGCACTATCAACTCTGAACCAAACCAATCTTTGCGGCTACCTTCTTCTAAAACAACTTGCAGGGAAGCTAACCCAATTGCCATTGAAATAATTCCCCACCAGTCGCCTTGTTTTAGCAATTGCAATTGGGGTCTTTCTTGCTTAATTCCATACCAAACTCCAGCAAGCATCAACAACCCTGGAACTACATTTATGTAAAAGCTGTAGTGCCAACTGAAATTTTCTGTTAACCAACCTCCTAATGTCGGACCAATTGATGGTGCAAAAACCGCTGTAATCGCAAAAGCAGCTAACCCAATTGCTTGCTTGGATGGTGGTAAAGTAGTTAGTACAACCGTCATGGAAGTGGGAATTAAAACTCCTCCGGTGAAGCCTTGTAAGGCGCGGAAGACAATCATGGAATTGAGATCCCATGATGAAGCACAGCATACAGAAAAAAAGATAAACAAAACAGTGTTAACTAACAAATATCGTTTGAGAGAAAATACCCGCGACAACCATCCGGTTAAAGGAATGACTACAATTTCTGCCACAAGATAAGCTGTAGAAATCCAAGAACCTTCTTCTAAAGTCGCCGCCAAACTCGCCTGAATATCTTGTAGTGAAGAATTGGTTATCTGGATATCCAGCACCGCCATGAATGCGCCTAACATACTTGCCATAACGCCAATCCAGGTTCTCAACGGTATGGGTTGGTTCGAGGAAGATTGTGTAGAACCCTGATTTCCTTGGTTGCCAACTGCATTTGTTTCAGCCACAGCAGTACTCCAGATATAGAAATAGAGATATATTTCTATTTTCTACCCTAACTGATTGCAGTTTAGACTAATTTTGGCTTTCAAACCGCCAAACCCTTATCCAGAGTGCCTTTCCCAATTTATAATCGCTTTGTGATTCCAAAATATAAAATGCTTGCTATACAAGGGTTGTAGCCTCTGAAATAGAATTTAGTCTAAACTCCAGTAACTGAATCTTGTTATTAATTCTTAATTGATTGAGTATTTTAGCGTTTCACACTTGCTAAAATACCATTTTGCTCATAATTTGCCATTACCATTTTTCTTAACTCAGGCAACTGTTTGGCAAAATAGATAGACGCGAAAATACAAGCAATACCATCAATTATTAAAGTGTAAGGAGCGCCGATTTGATGGGCTAATGCACCTGCCACTAAATTTCCAAAGGGTATTATTCCCAAAAATGACATTGTGTATAAGCTCAGAACCCGTCCGCGCTTTTCCTCCTCAATAATGGTTTGTAAAACTGTGTTACTACCGGCAATTACGAGGATTACTCCTAAACCAACAAACAACATTGCCAGTAAAGAAAGTGGAAGCAAGCGCGACAAGGAAAAGGCAATGAAAGCAATTCCTACAATTGCTAGACCCAAGACAATCACTTTCCCAAGTCCCATAACTGTTTTTCGCGTAGCTAAATAAATACCACTTGCTAATGCTCCGACTCCCGACGCAGACATCAAAAATCCTAGAGTTTCTGCACTACCTTTGAGGATTTCTTCTGCAAAAATCGGAACAATAACGGTGTATTGCATTCCGAAAAAACTGAAAAAAGCTATTAATAATAATATTGAGCGAATTGGTACAAAACCAAAGGCATACACAAACCCTTCTTTCAATTTTTGCAAAGGATTGCTGTTAGTAACTGTAGTTTGACAAGGCTTAATTTTCATCGCTAACAAAGCGAGAATGACAGCAATGTAGCTTAAACCATCAATTAAAAAACAGTAACCTGCGCCGACTCTGGCAATGAGTAAACCAGCAATCGCAGGTCCAATCAAGCGCGCACCATTAAACATTGTTGAGTTGATAGCTATGACATTTGCTACATCGTCTCTGCGTTCCACTAACTCTATTACAAATGCTTGTCTTGCTGGTCCATCAAAGGCATTATTAAATCCTTGCAGTAAACTTAAGGCGATAATGTGCCAAATATGAATCATGCCTGTAAAAGTCAGTACTGCTAGCGCCAACGACTGAATCATCGCTATTATTTGCGTGCCAATGATAATACGATGACGGGAAAAACGATCCACAAATACCCCACCTAAGGGAGTCAAAAAAAAGTTAGGAATTTGACTGATAAATCCTACAACCCCCAACATAAATGGGTTGTTAGTTAAGTAATAAACTAGCCAAATCGTGGCAAGTTGCGTCATCCACGAGCCAATAAGGGAAATGCCTTGTCCAGCAAAAAACAAACGGTAGTTTCTTGACCTGAATGCCGGTAACAGTGGACTCCTTCTAGTTGCTTGTGCGTTCATTCAAGGGTCACTTAATATAAATTAAATATCCTTTCATAGATATCATTTGACACTACACCTAACGCCTCTCTACAGGTGGAAAGGAATACCATTGCTTTTGGAAGAGGTTTTAGGAACAGATTTATTCCTGTACTCTATCCCCTCGTCCTACTTGACTTTTACACTGATTTCTGCGGACATTCCTGGTGCAATCTGCGATTCGTACTCTTTGATGCTCTGTTTATCGAAAACAATTTTCACAGGAACACGTTGCACAATTTTCGTAAAGTTACCTGTAGCATTATCTGGTGGTAAAAGGGCAAACTGTGCGCCGGTTCTAGTGTTTTGTACTCGTCAAAATACCCTTTTCTACATAAATTGAGCGAACAAGTTGTCTTATACGGGGTAATTGTCTTGAGAAAAAGATATAACCCAAAATACAAGCAATACCGTCAATAATTAATGTATTCGTAGCACCAATGCGATCTGCTAATGCACCTCCTAACAAATTCCCAAAAGGTGTTATTCCCAAAAAGGACATGTTGAAAAAACTCATCACTCGTCCGCGTTTATCATCTTCAAGAATTGTTTGTAATACTGTATTACTTCCAGCCACTTGAATGATTATTCCTACACCAACTAACAGCAGTGCTAACAAAGAAAATGGTACAAAGCGTGACAAGGAAAAAGCAATCAAACCAATTCCTAAAACACCTGGTGCTAAAGCAATCAATTTACCAAGCCCTACTACCGTTTGGCGTGTGGCTAAATAAATTCCACCTGCTAATGCTCCAACTCCCGATGCTGCCATGAAAAAACCTAGAGTTTGTGCACCACCTTTATAGATTTCTTCTGCAAAAATCGGTACGATAATCGTATACTGCATTCCCATAAGGCTGACTAAAGCCGAGAGCAGCAAAATAGCACGAATTGGTGGAAAGCCAAAGGCATAGTCAAACCCCTCTTTGACTCTCTGGAAGACATTTGTGTCAATAACTACGATTTTCCACGGCTTCACCTCCATTGCTAATAACCCACAAATCACAGCAATGTAGCTTAACCCATCAATTAAAAAACAATATGCAGTACCAATGTGAGCAATCAGCAAACCTCCAATTGCTGGACCAATTAATCGCGCACCATTGAACATTGTCGAATTAATAGCAATGGCATTTGCTAAATCGTCTCTGTGTTCTACTAACTCTGGCACAAATGCTTGTCTGGCGGGTGCATCAAAAGCATTGATCAATCCTTGAAACAAACTTAAGGCAATAATATGCCAAATCTGAATCGCGTCAGTCAACGCCAGAAATGCCAGTGTTAACGACTGAATCATTGACAGAATTTGTGTACCAATAATAGTGCGATGACGGGAAAAGCGATCTATAAAAACTCCACCAAAGGGAGCAAGAAAAAAACTAGGTATTTGACTAGAAAATCCCACAACTCCCAGCATTAATGGCGATTTAGTTAAGTCATAAACTAGCCAAATTGTGGCAATTTGGGTCATCCATGTCCCAATGAGAGAGATTCCTTGTCCAGCAAAAAACAGACGGTAATTTCTTGACCTTAAAGCCGGAAAAAGGAGACTCTTTCTATCTGCTTGTATCTTCATTCAAGTCTTATTTGTGATTCTTATGATATCTTTTTATTAATATCATCTCAATTTATACCTAACGCCTCTCTACAGGTGGAAAAGAATACCATTGCTTTTGGAAGAGGTTTTAGTAACAAATTTTTCCTTGTACCCTATCCCCTCGTCCTACTTGACTTTTACACTGATTTCTGCCGACATTCCTGGTGCAATCTGCGATTCGTATCCTTTGATGCTCTGTTTATCGAAAATAATTTTCACAGGAACACGTTGTACAATTTTCGTAAAGTTACCCGTGGCATTATCCGGTGGTAAAAGGGCAAACTGTGCGCCGGAAGCTGGCGAAATACTATCAACGCGACCTTTAAAGGGATGATGAGCTAAAGCATCAACTTTAATCTCCACTTCCTCTCCTGGCTTCATGTTTTCCAACTGAGTTTCTTTAAAGTTGGCAACAACCCAAGATTCGTCATTGACGATCGCCATCAAAGGTGTTCCTGCTTGTACTCGGTTGCCAACTTCCACCGTTTTGCGCCCTACCCGTCCGGCTGCAGGAGCAGTAATGTTGGTGTAGGATAACTGCAACTGGGCATCTTTCAAGGATGCGTCTGCTTGAGCTATGGCTGCTTTGGCTGCTTCATATTGATTACGGTTGACTGTTGTTTGTTCTCCACCTGCAGTCGCTTGTTGCAGTCCACCTTTGGATGCTGCTAGTTTTGCTTGAGCACTCACTACTCCTTCTTGTGCTTGCGCTAGTTGCGATTGTGCTTTGGCGACGCCAACTCTGGCGGAGGCTAATCGTGCTTGCGCTTGGTTAACTCCTTGAATCGCAGCATCCTTTTGTGCTACAGCCACATCATACGCTGACTTGGCAGTATCTAATTGCTGACGGGGAATTGCTCCTTGTTGAGACAAGGTGTTGTAACGGTTGTAATCAGCTTGCGCTTTTTGCAAATTGGCGTTTGCTTGGGCAACTTGGGCTTGTGCAGCGGGAATTCCTGCTTCTGCCTGTTTCACCTCAGCTTGTGCAGCGGGAATTCCAGCTTGTGCTTCTTGTACCGCGGCTTGCGCTGTGGAAATCGCTGCAACAGCACCACTAACATCTCCCTGTGCTTGAACTGTCTTAGCACTCGTTGTTTTTGAGGCTAAGTTAATATTTGCTTGTGCTGCTTGCGCCTGACGACGAGCATTTTGTAGTGCCGCATCAGCTTGTTGCACTTTGCTTTGATAATCCCGTGGATCAAGTTTTACCAGCAATTGTCCTGGTTGTACCTCCTGGTTATCATTCACCAAGACTTGACTTATGGTTCCGGGAATGCGAGTACTGACTTGGTGTAAGTGTCCGGCAACTTGAGCGTTGTCTGTATCCTGGTGAGTGGAAGCATACTGCCACCAGTGATAACCAAAACCTCCACCAACTACAGCACCCACACCCAATGCTGTCAAAATCAAACCTATCGGTTTTTTCTTCTTTGGTGTTTCCGGCGGTTGGGGTTTGACTTGCTTGTTCTCAGTCTCAGTCTGAGTATGCACATCAGCTTCTGGAGTTGTTGGTGCTGGTAAAGTTCTATTTGTAAAATTTTCTGATGTTAAAGCTTCCAAAGTTTCTGTGTCTTTAACGAGTTCTTTCTCCAGAACTGCAGTTTTGTGTTTGTTACGTCCGTTGGAATTGATGTTGTTTGTGCGTTCCATGATAGTTAAGCTCCAGTATTATTTTTGCCCGTTCCAGTATTTAGAGTGCTAAATATTGAGGGGAGATTATTTAATAGATATTTATTTAGAATGCGTAATATTATTTTAGAGAAAACAACCAAGAAAGCACCTCACCCAAATGGATGATTGATTCTAGGATAAATTCTCGATTGCCTGATTCATAAGTTGGGAAAACTGTTCTCGTTCAGCGTAAGAAATACCGTGCATAGCTTGCTCGCGAATTTCTACCGCAATAGCTGGCAAGACTGTTTCGAGTTCTCTGCCTGCATCTGTTAGCCAAATACGCCAGATTCGGCGATCGCGACAGTCACGTTCTCGGCGAATCAAACCTCTTTCTTCCATTCTGTCCAATACGCCAGTTAACGTACCTCCCACCTGTTGCAGCTTTTCTCCAATACTAGAAGTTGGTAAACCGTCTTCCTCCCATAAACAGCAAAGCACTACCCAGTGGAAGGGAGTTAGTCCAAACGGCTCCAACCGCTCAGTCAACTTCCGACTTAACAGTTGTGAGAGAATTTTAATCCGGTAACCTAAACCGTATGGTGCACGGACTTGCTGCCATGACTCCAAATCTTGAGACTTGTTGGGTTTATAGACCATTTTTCATAAAACTTAGTGTGCGTAATATTAAGATAGCATTATTCAATTATATAGCAATGACTTATAGCCATTATTTGATGAATTTAGTCAGCTGTCTTTTAGAAAACTGGCACATTAGATTTAGGGCTACTTGAAACCGCAGATGCGCAAGGCAGTGAGTGTTTTGGGGAACCAGCGCCGTCGGGAGAATTTCACAGGCTTACACGCCCACCAGAAGGCTTGTTGTAGGATAGCGACTGGCGTTGGGTTCCCCTGAATCTGCAACCAAACCGTGCGGACAAACAACAGAGAAATTACTTATTGTGTGTGTATTTGTCTCTACTGTGCTGTACAACACCTTTGAATAAAGTGGGAGGCTTGTTTTGAAATCAAGCTAATGACTAAACACTAGACAAGGAGTAGACTTGACCATCTATTAACAGTCGAGTGATTCCTTTTGCTTGTAGATGATAACGAGCCTTGTGCAGCATTTTAGTATCAGGAATTTTAATCACGCGATCGCGCTTGGTTGAGAAGCGCTTTGCGACTCGATGGTTATCGAATACTGGTAGCGTTCTTTGTTGAGTTTCCAGGCTAGGAATTTGTCCCAAGTCGCCAAATTCACGCAGTGGACGAGTGATTAATTCTGAGGAACGATCTATAACTAAATAGCAAGTTTTGGGCAAAGCCGCTGATGACAATGGTAAGACTCTTACTAATGTCTCACCCGATCTTGGTCTTGTGACCAAAGGTTGAGCTGGTTCAAAGTCTTCGTCGTCATATTCCTCATCATCATCATCTTCCAAATCCTCCAAATCATCTGACTCGTCTAGCAAATCTTCGCCAAACATTTCCGCTATGACATTAGCCTCTGGACGTGTATCTTCCAAAAGCGGACTAGGAATGCTGGTGATTTCTGAAGGTTTTATTTCTGGAGGTTTTATTTCTAGAGGTTTTATTTCTGGAGGTTTTATTTCTGGAGGTTTTATTTCTGGGGGTTTTTGTTCTAGAAGTTCCAATTGCTCGGCAACTGGTTGCTCATATGGTTGCTCATATTGCTTAGCTCGGACTGGTAAAATTGGTTTTGTCTCGGCTGAGGAGCGCCGCTTGACTCGTCTGCTAGCCTGAGTTGGCTCATCAACTTCCACAAGCTGCAAGTTTTGTGCCACGACAGGTTCTTCTTGCGGTAACACCACTGCTGCAGGAGACTCTGACGACTTAGGCGTCTGGGGAACTTGGAGGGGCGCAATCTCAACGACAGTTTGCGGAACTTCAGGCTCTAATGCTTTTTGCTCTTGTTTCTGGTCTTCCTGTGACTGGTTGCTAAAAGCAGGCAGATTGTCGTAGCTAACTTGTGCCCTTCCTTCAGGGGTTCTTGCAGCACGCTTTAAAGACACAAGGTATTCATACTCATCTTCTGGCAGAGTACTTTTGAGTAAGCGGCTAATTGTCGAGTTACTCACGTCATAGCGTTCTGCCAAAGTTGAGGTTGTTTCGGCAGTTTCGCGGTATAATTTGAGAATTTCGTGTTTATCTGGTTCTGTTAGTTTTCTCACGGTAGACACCACAAATTTCTAAACTGTTTTTCTTCCACTGACACGTCGCGAACGGATAAATTATGCGTCGTATTCCTCCAACAGCGCCCATGCCAAATAAAACTCCACTTCACGCCCAAAATACCTCTAAATATCTCTCTATTTTGATAGTTACGAACCCAACTTGTGGCCCATTTAAAGCGCATCATGCCCAACCCCAGGAAAAAATCAGTGCTCACAAAAAACAGAATCGCAAGGGAAAGGATAAGTTTTTCTTGCAAGACTATTTCTGTACAACTGACAAATATCTCTCCAAGGAAATATAAAAGCATAACGATACTGATGACTAACTAAACACTATCACCACTCTTGTATTTGTGGACTGCGCCAATTTCTTAAGCATAAGACACCAGCAGCCAGATAAGCTATTGCTTCAAAAATATATGTTCCAATAACATTGCACTCAGCAGGCTTTCGGAGCAAGAGTGAATATGACATTATACTACTAAACACCATAAATTGTAGAAGTGCTAGCAGACTCCAACTTAGGATAGCCCAGACAATGCCTTGAGTGGAGAACATTGTTTTGAGATGGTGTAACTTGGTGTTAGCGCTACTCATAGAACTTTACTGTAGAAATGCACTTTTTTAGCAGCTTTTTGGCTGAATAACAGTTCAAAAGACAGATCTGATAAAACTGAACCAGTCAGTTTCAAGCTAAAACTGGTACTGCGATCACGCCTATGACTAACCAATATGCCATTTGCTTTGTTTTTGCTGTTTGTTCATTGACTCACTTTTGTGACGACTTGGATCTTAGCTTCGCCGAGGTGAAATCTGCAATAATTTTAGATTGCCTTTTGCTTAGGTTTATAGATATAATGTACAAACTGACTGTCCAACGAGGCAGTTATTTTGATTGGGCGCGTAGCTCAGTGGATAGAGCCACGGATTTCTAATCCGTTGGTCGCAGGTTCGAACCCTGCCGCGCTCGTTTGAAATTTAACCAGTCGTTAGTCAGCAACCCAATGTCTTCAGACACTGGGTTGCTGAATATTTATCCTTACATACTTGACCTAAGCTCCAGGTCCAGCCGTGACAATCACCAGCTTATCTGGATGAATAAGTTCTTGTATTGTCTGTTGCACCTGAACCGGAGTAACTGCTTGAATTCGTTTGGGAAATTCTCGGATTTCTGCTTGAGAAAGACCATAAACGGCATTATCTAAAATCATGCTCGCTACGCTACTAGGATTAGCTAATTCTACAGGGTAGCTATTGGTGATTGAGCGTTTCGCTGTATTCAATTCAGCTTCGGTGATTCCTTGGTCTCGCAACTGCTTAAGTAAAGCCAGAGTGCTGGTAATAGCCTTCTGAGCATCTCCTGGAGCGGTCTGCATCTGAATTAAGAATGGACCAGGATTGATACCTGTAGAAAAGCCACTGTAAATACCGTAGGTTAAACCTTGGCGATCGCGCACCTCAGTACCCAAGCGACTAGATAAGGTATCGCCGCCCAAAATTTGATTGAGTACCAAAGCAGAATAGTAACGAGAATCTTTGCGTGCGATACCATTGTAACCTATGTAGGTTACAGCTTCCGTCTTACCGGGAATGACTGAACTGAGCTGTTTCATTGTTTGCGGTAAGGACACCTGAGGTAAGTTAAGAGTCGGTGGCTTACTCTGAACTTGCCATTTATCGAAAGCTTTATTGAATTGTGCTTTGACTTGATTAGGGTCAAAGTCACCAACAAGGGCGATAGTTGTCGTATCTGGGCGATAGTGTTCCTGGTAAAAGCGAAGCACATCAGCACGAGTTACGCTCTTTAAGCTTTCTTCTGTAGGAAAGCTATGAAACGGATGATTTTCAGGGTAAATTGCTTGTTGGAATACCCGTCGCCCCAATCCGCGAGGATCATCGAGTTGTACTTTCAGACTTATCAAAGCCCGCTGACGAGTAAGTTCTAGTTGCTTATCTGGGAAGGTAGCATTTTGTACTACATCAGCCAGAGTTTGAATTAATATCGGCATATTAGCAGACAACCCATTTCCACTAATACCAACTCCTTCACGACCAGCAATGAATCCTAAGCTGACTCCCTTATCTTCCAAGGTTTTTGCTAGAGTTAGAGCATTTTTGGTTTGAGTTCCATTCATTAAATTGGTTGCAACCAAACTTGCTAAACCTGCTTTCTGGTTAGTATCAAATTCGGCACCAGCATCTATTTGTCCACTGAGATTCACAGTGGGGACACTGTGATCAGGTAGCAGCAAAACGCGCAAGCCATTTTTGAGTGTGAATTCCTGTGGTAACGGTTGTTGAGTCGAAGCAGTGGCTGATGTTGCGGGAGGGAGGTATTTAGCAAGTTCTGCTGGATCTACAGGCTTACCAGGGCTGAAGTTTTCTACAGTGCGACTAGAAGCACCACTGGAACTCCCTGGCTTACCACCTGGTAGAGTCGGTTCAAAGAAGCCGATAGTTTGTTTAGCAGGATTGAGGTAAGTTTTCGCCACTCGCTGTATATCTGCTGCTGTGAGTTTGGCAATTGCTTTAAGATATCCCTCAACATAACGATAATCCCCAGCGACAGTTTGGTTATACCCTAGCTGTGTTGCCTGAGAGGTGATATCTTGGTTACTAAGTACAAAGGAAGCTTGAAGTTGCGTCTTTGCTCGGTTCAATTCTTCTGTGGTGACTTGTTTTTGTTGCAGTTGAGCCAAGGACTGTTGCAACACCTGAGCAATTTTTGATAGGGGTTGACCTGCAGCAGCTGTGACATTAATTTCGTACCAACCTGGTTCGATCAGTTCTGAAGGACTTGCACCCACCGAGCTTGCCAAGCCTGATTCTACCAAGGTTTGGTAAAGCTGTGAGCTACGTCCGCCCGTGAGAATCACATCCATCAGATCAATTGCTGGTACGTCTGGATGATTAACATTTGGTAGAGGATAAACGACTTGCAATAATGCAGCGCTTCCTGGTTCTTTTAAGACGATAGGTGTTTTTTTAGGAGTAGAGGTAGAAGAAGAGGAGGGAGTGGGTGTTTTTTTAGGAGTAGAGGTAGAAGAAGGTGTTTTTGAAGAATTTTCCTTAGTTTGGCTGTCTTGTTTCCCCGGATTTGGTAACTTCCCAAAAGTTTTTTGGACAGTTTTCAGCACAGGTTCTGTGGCAAAATCTCCTGTAATCACTAGAGTGGCATTGTTAGGGCTGTAGTAGGTTTTGTAGTAGTTCCGTACCTGCTCTACTGTGAATTGCTGTACATCGGCTTTTGTACCTCCTACAGGTAAACCATAAGCTCGTTTCGGGAAAGCTGCTCGCATCACAGCCCGATTTAGGCGATAGCCTGGAGAATTTTCGTATCCTTGTAATTCCGAAATGACGACGCGCTTTTCACTTGTCAGTTGTTCAGCACCAACTAAAGCGCTTTCCATGCGATCAGCTTCTAAGGTGACTAAGGCTTCTAATTTGTCGCGTTGTACTGTGCCGAAATAAGCTGTCTCGTCATAACTCGTAAAAGCATTGAACTGACTTCCCAAAGCACTAAACAGCCGACCAAATTGTACTGGACGATCTGTGGTTCCTTTGAACATCAAATGCTCTAGCTGGTGAGAGATACCATTCTCTCCTGCTTTCTCGTTGCGCGAACCAACTCGATACCAAACCTGCACACTCACCACAGGTGCGGTGTGGACTTCCTTAGTTAAGACTGTTAAACCATTTTTCAATACCGTTTTACGTACCCCCTGAGTGAGGGCAAAATTAGACATAGGTGTTACTGCACTTGGTGTTGCAGCATTGCTAAAATAGCCTCCTGAGAGCACTCCAGTTAAGAGGAAGCTTATGAAAAAGACTATCAAAATGAATGGACGCAGTTTGGGGAAAAAAGGCATGACAGGTCACAGAAAAAATAAACGGCGTGGTGTGAATAAATATATGCTATAAAAATGCTCCCTTGCTATCTACCATACAAGAGAGCACAAATTGTGGTGATAGGAGCAAACTTAATTTTTGCTTGAGATAACTCTAACAAGCCAATATGACGGATCAATGACAGTTGTTTGTCACTCCCATGACCGAATCAGTTACCAGTGAGCCAGCGCTGCAGGAGGGGAGCCAGTGCGTTGCGGGGGTTCCCCCCGTTGTAGCACCTGGCGTTCTCCCGACCTAGGCGACTGGCGAACCCGAAGGGTTAACAGCGAGCAGTTATCACTTTCCCTTTCCTTCACTCCTTTGAACTTTAAAATTGCTGAATGAGCGATAAGCGAAGCTTGCATCCATTGGCAGATCGCACTCCTTGGACTCCTGTCCATGCAAAATTACACCGCACGATCCGCTCTCGTCACCTCTTTGAGCGCAACCAACGACTACTCATTGCAGTTTCAGGTGGACAAGATTCCCTGTGTCTGATCAAAATACTGTTAGATTTACAAAAAAAATGGGGATGGTATCTAAGTATTGTCCACTGCGACCATTGCTGGCGTTCCGACTCCCAAGCAAATGCTAAGCATGTAGAAAACTTGGCAAAAAATTGGGGTGTTTCATTTTATTTACGAACAGCTGACGAACCTTTAAAAAGCGAAGCTGCTGCACGTAACTGGCGGTATCAAGTTTTGAGTGCGATCGCCCAGGAAAACCAATTTCATTGCATTGTTACAGGTCACACAGCCAGCGATCGCGCTGAAACTCTACTTTACAACTTAATTCGCGGTACAGGTGCTGATGGCTTGCAAGCATTAACATGGCAACGACTGCTGGATAATGGCATCGTGCTTGTACGCCCACTGTTAGAAATAACTCGTATGCAAACTGGGCAATTTTGCCAAGACTTTCAGCTACCTGTTTGGGAAGATTCAACAAATCAAGATTTGAAGTTTGCCCGTAATCGCATCCGCCAAAATGTTTTACCATATTTGCAAGAAAATTTCAACCCTCAAGTTGAATCAGTTCTTGCCCAAACTGCTGAAATTTTGCAAGCAGAAGTAGAATATTTAGAACAAGCTGCCGTAGAGTTGCGACAAGAGGCGATGGTGATATCGCCAGATGAAGCATATTCAATAAAACTAAACCGTGGCGTATTACAGAAAGCGCCACTGGCGCTACAGCGTCGCGTCATGCGTCAGGTATTACAAGAAATAATTCAGAGTGCTCCTAGTTTCGAGCAAATTGAAAAACTAATCGCTTTAATCAATGCACCAAACCGTTCGCAGACTGATCCATTTCCTGGAGGGGCGATCGCCCAAGTTGAAGGTGAGTGGATTTACCTGAAACAGTTTTAGCTTGTTTATTCAATCTCGGGGGTGTTGATCAACTGTACTTCTATACTGTTGCAACTGTTGCCAGTGTGGGTTTAAAACTTCCTGCTGCCTTTCGAGCACTTTCAGGGCATGATTGAGATATTCGCGTACTGTTTGTGTAAAAGCAAGGCTAGTAGACACTTGAGCAAGTAACTCGTTTAGTGCTGGACTTTGCTGATTATCCAACACAGCAGAGTAGGAACACTGTGTTTTGTACTCCTCCAAGCGACGTTGCTCACCCCGCAAGTGCTCCCATGCTCCTTCGAGTTCTTTACGGTTGCACGAAATCTCCGTTTGCAACTTTTCAATTTCCTGGCGAGAAGCTTCTACTTGTTGTTGTTGCGCCTCCAAGCGCTGAAATTCATCCTCCATTTGTTGCAGTTGTTCCAAACGCTCTTCCATATCCATTTCACGCCGATTTAACTCTTGCGCTTGAAACGTCAGAGACTGCTTCCACTGGTTAATTTCTTCTTCTCTAAGCTTAAATTTTTCCACCTGACGGGAAAAATTCTGCAAAATATTCACGATCGGACGCCCCGCCTCTTGAATCCGTTGTACTTTACGGCTCAGATTGATTTCAACCAATACGAGGACTCCATCACTTAATTTGCTAGCTTCCTCAGCAGGAACCACTTCTTCAGAAACTGTACTCCAACTTTGGTCAGTTCGTTGACAAGCCAATAGTTTTAGTTCAGTTTTGCCACCACCAAGTAAACCGCCTTTCTGCTTTTGTACTTCTGCTAAATACAGCACACTGTTATTCCTTTTGTGTACTTAAGACTCCTAAAATCAGTGAACATTGTTGTAAGTATTTATATTTAAATTTGTCATTAAATTTACTTTTAGCAGTTAAACCCAACGCCAGAGCCAGTTACCTGCACCTACGTTTGTGCAGCAGGTTGTCTCACCCTTCAGGTATGTTCTACGGCTGAAGGATACGCTACTTTGTATGCCAAATAGCAGGTTGTGCGATTTTTTTTGTTTTTATCCCACGGCTGAAATATTTCAATTTTATCGTCCATGATTTATGTATGATTGATCACTTATATCCAAGATAGCGGTTATAGTTTGAATCACATATGTCATGTTACGTCTATACTGTATGAACACACAACAAATACCTGTTATTATTTGTCACCTATTTCTATTCTGTACTGATATTTTGTGTTTTACAGCCGTATAATTGCTAACTTTTTTATGACTGAGATAGCATTTTGATTTGGATAAAGTACTCTTGACAGGTTGAGATAGAATTATTTTATACAGTAAAGACAGCTAGGAAAATCCGCAAATGTTCTAAGCAGAAACGTCTACATCAGGAGGTATATGGGCGTCATATGAGTACAGTTCTGATAGTGGAAGACAGTATTACACAGAGGGAGATGATTACAGACCTATTAAAAGCGAGTGGCTTAACAGTGACCCATGCGAGTGATGGAGTAGAAGCATTGGAGGCAATTCAAACTGCTTGTCCCGATTTAGTTGTTTTGGATATAGTCATGCCTCGAATGAATGGGTATGAAGTTTGTCGTCGCTTAAAGTCTAATCCTAAAACCCAAAATCTTCCGGTAGTGATATGTTCTTCCAAAGGTGAAGAAGTTGATCGCTACTGGGGTATCAAACAGGGAGCCGATGCCTATATAACTAAACCCTTCCAACCAACTGAGTTGGTGGGAACAGTCAAACAGCTGTTGCGAGGATAAGGATGAACACAAAATGATCACTCAAGCGGACTTTTTAGGAGGAGGTGGACAAGAGCAGTCCCGTTCTGAATTAGAAGTAAAAAGTCCAGAAAAAGAGTTATGTCTAAGATTTTATATTCCCTTGCGTCAGGAGTTTGCACTACTAGCCAGTGATATTCGGGAGGTCATTGAACTAAGTCCTGATAGAATTACCCCAATTCCTAATACTTCTTCCTTGGTTTTGGGTGCTCTAAATCTACGAGGTCGAGTGATTTGGGTGGCTGATTTGGGTCAATTTCTAGGACAAGGAACCACATTAAATGCGAATCGTTCTCAGATTCCTGTGATTGCTATAGAACAGCAAGATATAATAGTCGGTTTAGCGGTTGAAGAAATCGGCGGTATGGACTGGCTTGATAAAAAGCAGCTGAGGGTATCTACGAGTGTACCAGATACAATGGCTCTGTTTTTACAAGGAGAATGGATATTAGGGGCTAAAAAAAATCAGTGTCTACGGCTGCTTGATCACAAAGCAATTTTACGAAGTGCGCGATGGGTTGGGTAAAAAATGAGTTAGCCCAACTCGCTTACGCCCTATGTCCTATGCCTACGGCACTTGGCTTGGGCGAACAGACACCAAGAGCGCGTATGCCCAGAGAAAACGCTATGTGTAAGTCCCTTTGGGACACGCTCTTGCAATGCCTGATTCGTGCGTGCGCTTACAAAAAAAAGAATCTTTTTTTCAATGAGCGCCTGAGTGAATTTTTAATTTAAGTGCAGCGAGTTGGATCACCGCAGATTTTTCAGTCGTTTAATGAAGCGGCAGGATGAAATGGAGGCACAAAAGGGTAGTGAGTATAAAAGAGTATGAGCAGACCTATGTTCAGGCTTATAAAGCTTACGTGCAAGGAAACTACAAACAAGCAGCCACTCTGATCGATCAACTGGTGCAACATTTACCATATGACCCTAATATATCTTTGCTGCGGGGTCACATATACTATGTTTTGCAGCAGTGTGATGTGGCAAAAATAGAATACCAAAAAGTTTTAAAGTTTACAGATGACCAAGAAATTATCCGCCTTGCCCACAATGGTCTTGACAAGATAAAAGAATATCAACAAAAGCTAGATGCTCAAGATTTTGATAAAAACGATAAAAAAGACAATAATTTTCCGGATTCTTCTCAATCTCAAACAGTGAAGACACAAGAATTAGAAAATTCGGCAGAGAATCAAAACTTTAAGACTAACAGTAGCAGCTTTCATTTGAATTCCTTGAATGAACTTCAAAAAGCTGTAGACGACATGGAAGAGCTACCTATTAGCAGTCCATTTGATATATCAACAGACGATAGTATCGTATCTGATCCAACGTTCAATTCAAAAGTCAATTTTAGCGATAGCTTTTCTGATGTTATTCAACAAGAAGCATGGCAACTATCTAATGTGAATCATCAAGAAGCGAAAGCAGAGAATACAAATACTTTTAAGGCTGACAAAATAGAGTCTTTAGACGACTTTGATCAATTTGACGATTCAGGGAATATTCCGGGATTTAACTTCAGACAAAATTCTCCCTTTGAGGAACCACAGATATTTTCAACATCTGTGGAAAACAACACTTCACAACCCGCTCAGGCAGAGACTACACTCACTCAGCAAAATTACGATTTGACTTGGGATAGCACCCTCAAAGACGATGGGGCTTTTCTCCCGCCCGGAAGGGACGATTGGGCTTCGCGTAGTAGCCAAGATGATCGCGATTCTGAGGTGTTTATGAGTACTGGTTCCCAACGAAAAGTCCCAGTCATTATCCGAGCTGATCTGTGGAACAGAAAACCTCAAGTCTCTGTCAAGCAAGGTTTTCTTGCTCCATTAGCAAATGCCCCTCTACAAACTAAACAATGGATTGTCGCTGGTACAGTGGGTGTTGTTTCTGCTCTGGTTGTTGCTGGAGTCAGCTTTGTTTATGCGAAGTTGTTGCCACTTGAACAACGGGAGTTGGTACAAAACACAGGTAGGGTAATGACTTTGGCATCTGGAATTGCTGGGTTTGCTAGCGCAGGTATTATGGGGAGTCTCACCCAGAGGCAAATTTACCGCACAGCTAAAGATCTACAAGCCCAATTTGATGCTGTGCGCCAAGGAAATTTTAATGTCCAAGCCACCGTGTATTCAAAAGACGAACTTGGGCAACTGGCAGCTGGCTTTAACCAAATGACTCGTGTTATATTAACGACTACTAATGAAGCTACACGTAAAGCTCAAGAACAAGAGGAAGCTAGAGAAAACCTGCAACGCCAAGTGATTCACCTGTTAGACGATGTAGAAGGAGCTGCCAGAGGAGATTTGACAGTGCAAGCCGAGGTAACTGCCGACGTACTTGGAGCGATCGCTGATGCTTTTAACTTCACAATTCAAAACCTGCGGGATCTGGTACAACAGGTGAAAGTCGCAGCACACGAAGTTACCAGAGGGGCAACCAATTCGGAAACCTTTGCTAGGGCCTTATCTGGGGATGCCCTACGACAAGCGCAAGAGTTGGCGGTGACGCTGAATTCTGTACAAGTTATGACTGACTCAATCCAACGTGTCGCACAAGCAGCACAGCAAGCAGAAGCTGTTACCCGTGATGCTAGCGATATAGCTCTTCAAGGTGGACAAGCAGTAGAGAATACTTTGGCAGGGATTTTAGAAATTCGGGAAACCGTGGCGCAAACAACCCGAAAAGTAAAGCGACTGGCAGAGTCTTGCCAAGAAATTTCCAAGATTGTGGCGTTGATTTCGCAAATTGCTTCTCGGACGAATTTGTTAGCACTCAATGCTAGCATTGAAGCGGCACGCGCTGGAACTGCCGGACGAGGTTTTGCAATTGTGGCGGATGAAGTACGCCAGTTAGCAGATAAATCAGCTAAGTCGTTGAAAGAGATAGAACAAATAGTCATGCAAATTCAGAGTGAAACAGGCTCTGTGATGATTGCGATGGAGGAAGGTATACAACAGGTCATTAAAGGTACGAACTTGGCAGAAGAAGCCAAGCGATCGCTAGAAAACATTATTCAAGTCGCCAAGTGCATCGATGCTTTAGTGCGCGGGATTACCTCGGACACTGTTGAACAGACCGAAACCTTCAGTGCAGTGGCTGAAGTTATGCAATCTGTGGAATTAACAGCGCAAGACACTTCACGAGAAGCACAACGAGTATCTGGTGCTTTACATAGTTTGGTGAGTGTATCTGGTGAGCTGATCGCCTCCGTTGAACGTTTCCAAGTCGAAATCTCTGAAAATACAAGATAACTAGTTAATAGTCTATAGTTCAATGTATAAGTCTTGACTTTTGAATATAGACTATTAACTATTGATTTTTGACTGTTGACCAATGACTTAATGATTAAAAACTATGCTGCCAGAACAACAACAGCGCATTTTGGGTTACTTTATTGAGGAAGCAAAAGACCACCTAGATACCATAGAAAAGGGGTTGCTGAATCTCCAGAGTACCCTTGATAACCCGGAAATGATTAACGAAGTTTTTCGGGCGGCTCACTCCATTAAAGGAGGAGCAGCAATGCTTGGTATGAGTAGCATTCAACACACAGCTCACCGTTTGGAAGACTATTTTAAGGTTCTCAAACAGCATCCAATTCAAGTTGACCAAAAATTAGAATCTTTGTTTCTTGGTGTATCTGATACCTTAAAAGCGCTGTTAGAAAGTTGCACCGAACCTTCTGGTCTTACTGATGAAATGGCACAGACTCTAATGTCAGAAACTGAACCGGTTTTCAAATGGCTGCAAGAACATTTGGACTTACTAGTAGAAGAAAGTCGCAATAAACTAACAGAAAATACAAGTATCTTAGCAAAAGTTTATCCTGCAACTTCGCCACAGACTCTACCACAAAGAAGTGAAAGTTTGCAAAACCTACAAACTGTGCAAAGTCAAGTTCTCCGGATCTTACGGGAAATGTTGCAACTGTTTAAACAAACTGCAACACCGCAAACACGGCAAAGCCTTTATAAGTGTTGTGACCAGTTAGCTGAACTTGGTGAAGAATTCAATTGGTCTAACTGGTGTAGTTTGTGTCGAACAGCAGGAAGCGCGATCGCATTTCCACAAAACACCTATCTCACTCTCGCTAAAACCGTTATTACAGATCTTAAACAAGCTTTAGAATTAGTTATTGCAGGTAAAGAAACTGAAATAACAATTAGTCAGCAATTGCAAGCACTCATCAGGCTAGAAGAGACAACTGAATTGTTAGAAATACCCCTGATTTTGGCAGGTGAGTCAGATAGCCCAACAGAACTATTAGAATTACCACCAGTTATATTTTCTAGCACTTTATACTTGGAATATGGTAAAGAAATACTACAAACAAGAATTGAGCAAAATCATACAATATTTTTGGACATTGATCAACAAGATAGAATTACTAGTTTATCTGAACTGTCTGAGCAATTTAATAGCAATGATAACGCTCCTTTCACTCAAACAACAGATACGAATAACCAAGAAGTCAGAATATCTAACTTAAATATCCTGGCTGATTTTTTTGAAGGTGACAGTTTAGAAGAGGGAATGTGGGACAAAGAAGAAATTTTAGAGATTAACGCTGAGGATAAATTAAAAAGAGATGTTAGCGATGGCAACACCGAAGAAACTGATAACGTCCTTGAAAAATTAATTGATCAAAGCACAATTAGTACTCAGCAGCAAGCAATAGAAACAGAAGAATATACTCTTTTGTTTTATGATGATTTCTTAGAAGACAATTTAGAATCAGCCCATCAGACAACGAGTCACTTAACTGAAGAGTTAACTTTTGAGAAAAACAATATACCACAAGATATAGCAGAAATCGTACAAACTCCATTAGAACAGTTTGTTGGTGCTGGCGTAAAAATACAAGATAAAGTGACTAGTCTATTAGAACTGTTACTAGATGAAAATAAACAATTATACACAGGTAAAATCAATCAAAGACAAACAGAGACTATTGCCAATATCGAGCTTTCCAAAAAAAAAGAAACTAGCTCTCATGATTTATCATTAGAATCTAGAAAAGCAAAACTAATAGAGGCAATCGATTATCCTCAGCCCAAAAAATTAAAACAAATACCACATCAAGACGAAATATTAACTTTAGAAGATCTATTTATTAAGACAGAAGAAGACAATATAATAACCTTGTCTGGTAACAATTTAACTTCTGATGATGTCTTGAGTTCACAGATTGAAACAGAAAAATTTAATAACTTTTGGGAACTGGAATTAAAGGAAGAGAATGACGATTTTTCTCCTCCAGTTCAACAGGATGTAGCAAGTGAGTTAGAAGAAATTTTGTTGGCTACCGCTGCGGAAGACTTTTTTTATGATGTAGTAAATAAGTCAAAAAAATCTAGCTTAGACAGTTTTAATTTTGAAGAGTCTGAACTGGATTTCAAAATGGAAGAACAACAACTTCATTTGTTTTTTTTATCAGAAAGCGACGATGATTGGTTTCAAAAGATAACATCAAATATCAAAGAATCATCTTCTCTTGAGACGAGTATAAGTACCCAAAGTACATCTATAGTATCTCAAACAGAAAAGAGTTTGTTTTCCCAACAACCAGAAGCTGTAGAATTAGCTCCAGAATTTACGATATTGTCTTTAGAAGCTGAAAATAAGCAAGAGTTAGTCAACAATAATTTGTTGACACAAGAACTTCAAGATATTAATTTGAGGGTGAACTCTGAGTGCTCACAAGAACAGCCAGAGATTCTAAACACAGAAGCAAATTTGGATGGCGATAATTCTTTACAGCTAGATTCAGCACTTGATGTCAAGGAAAATTTGTTCAGAATAGAAGCAGTTGATTCAGAAGATGAATTAACTCAAGAAATTGATATGTTCTTGAATGGAGACTTGACTGAGTTAGATGAGTTACTAAGCGAGGAAATAGTATCAGAGGTCAATGCTGAACTCAGACCTGAAGAAAGAACCGCTCAAGGAAAATTATTGGGTGTAGCAGCAAACCAGGTAACATCAGATAAAGGCAAGAAAGATTTGCCTCCTCGTCCCTTTGTCTATCGGACGACAAAATTTGAACAACTAATAAAAGTTCCAGTTAAGCATCTGGATGATCTGAGTAATTTAGTAGGAGAATTAGTCGTTAATCGCAACACGTTGGAACAAGACCAACAACGTCTGCGACAGTTTTTAGATAACTTGCTGCTTCAAATGCAGCAGTTGAGTAATGTCGGGGCGAGAATGCAGGAATTGTACGAACGATCGCTATTAGATGCATCTGTTAACCCGAACCGCAGTCATCACAGCGATGATAACAATAAAGATATAGACAGAGGTTTGACTAAATTGGAAATGGATCAGTTTAGTCCTTTTCATACCCTGTCGCAAGAAATGATTGAACTGATTGTGCGGGTACGTGAGGCAGCCAGTGATATTGATTTTGTAACAGAAGATACCGAAGGAGTCGCGCGACAGTTCCGACAGGTGACTAACCAGCTTCAAGAAGGGATAATGCGATCGCGAATGGAACCATTTGCGGAAGTAACCACTCCTTTAGAACGAGGAGTGCGCGAAAGCGCTATCAAGTGTGGTAAACAAGCGCAACTCGTTATCGAAGGTCGAGAAACCTTGATAGACAAAGTAATTCTGGAACATCTTAAAACCCCACTGACTCATTTACTGAACAATGCGATCGCCCACGGTATCGAAACACCAGACATACGACAAGCGATTGGTAAGCCACCTGTGGGAGTCATTACTGTCCGCGCATTCCATCAAGGTAATCAAACTGTCATTTCGATCAGTGATGATGGCGCAGGTATTGACATAGAAGCGGTGAAGGCAAAAGCAATTAAGATTGGCATAATAACGCCAGAACAAGCTAAAAGCTTGTCTGACCATCATGTTTACGATTTACTGTTCCAACCAGGTTTTAGTACCAAAGAAAAAGAAGATGAATTAGCAGGTCGTGGTATCGGTTTGGATGTTGTTCTCGCTAGAATGAGCGAAATGCGAGGGAAAATTAATATTCATTCCACTCTCGGCGGGGGAACAACTTTCACTATTTGTCTACCCCTGACTCTGAGTATTTGCAAAGCCCTTTGCTGTATATCTGATAAAGCGGGCATTGCTTTCCCAATCGATGGTGTGGAAGATACCTTAGATCTTCCTGTAAAAAATATCCAACAAAATTCTGATGGGCAGAAATACATTCCTTGGCGTAACACACTCCTGCCATTGCAACAACTCAAAGAAATTTTAACTGTTAATCGTCAACTGAGTCGAGGTAGTATTTATGGTGGTCATCGGGACGACGATATGATTTGTGTTGTTGTCGTGCGATCAGCAAATGTCCTTCTTGCCCTACAGGTAGATCAAGTGCTTAACGAGCAAGAAATCGTAATTAAGCAATTTGAAGGACCGTTGCCCAAACCTATTGGTGTTGCTGGTGCGACGATCCTGGGTGATGGTCGTATTATGCCCATTGCGGATGTTATGGAAATCATTGACATCTTCCAAGGACGAACCTCCAAACAGCGTAGTGCCGGTCTTTCCCAACAGCAGCAGACTCCTACTATACAAGAAACGGCTGCTGTGGAAATGAACCCCACAGTGCTGATTGTGGATGACTCAATTACAGTACGGGAATTGTTATCACTGACATTTAGTAAAGCAGGTTATCGTGTAGAACAGGCGCGTGATGGTCAAGAAGCCTGGGATAAACTGCGTTGTGATCTACCTTGTGATATTGTATTTTGTGACATTGAAATGCCTCGCTGCGACGGCTTAGAGTTGCTCTCTCGCATCCAGAAAAACCCTAACCTCAAGCATTTGCCGATTGCTATGCTTACCTCACGGGGTGCACAAAAGCACAGACAAATGGCAATTCAAATGGGTGCAAGCGGTTATTTCACCAAACCATATCTTGAAGAAGTCTTACTAGAAGCCGCATCCCGGATGCTCAAAGGCGAAAAACTTGTTAACTGATGAAAACTCTACAGCGATTTTTGTTCATCTTACTCACAACTATTATTATATGTAGGTGGTTGTTAGCTCCTGATATTGCAATTGCCAAAACTTATACTGACTGGCATTCATTAATACAAAATGGCATAACTAAGGAGCAACCCCTACACTATGTAAAAGTACCCTCTTCACACCGAAATATGTCTGAAAAAAAACACTTGAGCTATCCAGTTAGCCCCACAAACAATCAAGTAGATGATTACCACGGTACTTCAGTTGCAGACCCTTATCGTCCTTTAGAAAATCCTGACTCAGTAGAAACAAAGGCTTGGGTAGAAGCACAAAATAAAGTAACTTTTGGCTATCTTCAAGAAATTCCTGCAAGAGAAAAAATTAAGCAGCGTCTCACCAAATTATGGGATTACGAAAAATATGGTCTTCCTTTCAAAGAAGGTAAGCATTACTTTTACTTTAAAAATAACGGACTGCAAAACCAGTCGGTTTTATACACCTTAACTTCCCTCGACGGTGAACCAAAAGTTTTACTTGATCCAAATACCCTTTCAGAAGATGGTACTGTTGCCCTTTCAGGAAAAGCTATCAGTGAAGATGGTAATTTTTTAGCATACGGTTTATCTACAGCTGGTTCTGACTGGCAAGAATGGAAAGTAAGAGATATTGAAACAGGTATTGATCTCAAAGACCACTTGAAGTGGATTAAATTCTCTGGTGCATCCTGGACAAATGATAGTAAAGGATTTTTCTACAGTCGCTATGATGAACCAAAGGAAAAAACAAAATTAGAAGATGTCAATTATTACCAAAAGCTTTACTACCATAAACTGGGAACACCTCAATCAGAAGACTTACTAATTTACAATCGTCTAGACCAGAAAGAATGGGGATTTAACGGTGATGTCACAGAAGATGGACGTTACCTTATTATTTCTGTATGGCAAGGAAGTGACCCCAGAAATCTAGTTTTTTACAAAGATTTGACGAACCCGAAAGCGAAAGTTGTAGAACTGATTCAGGAGTTTGAGTCTAGTTTCGGTTTGATCGACAATGATGATCACATCTTCTATTTACGCACTGATTTTAACGCGCCAAGAGGACGAGTCATTGCTATTGATACCAAGAATCCGGCACGAGAAAACTGGAAAGAAATCATCCCTCAAGCGACAGAAACTTTAGAAAGCGTTAGTATACTTAATAACCAGTTTGTTGCTGATTATCTTCAAGATGCTCATACCCAAATTAAGATTTTTGACCTAAAAGGCAAATTGATACGTGAGGTCAAATTACCAGGACTCGGTTCAGCCGGTGGCTTTCATGGCAAGCGACATGATACCGAAACTTTCTATAGTTTCACCAGCTTTACCACACCAGGAACCATCTATCGCTACGACATGGTAAGCGGAAAGAGCACAGTTTTCCGTCAGCCAAAGGTGGCTTTTAATCCTGAAGATTACGAGACAAAGCAAGTTTTTTATAAAAGCAAAGATGGTACAAAAGTGCCAATGTTTCTTACCTATAAAAAGGAGATTAAATTAGATGGGAGTAATCCTACATATCTCTATGGTTATGGTGGTTTCAATGTCTCTCTAAGCCCCAACTTTTCTGTCAGTAATTTAGTGTGGATGGAAATGGGTGGTGTGTATGCTTTGGCTAACTTACGCGGTGGCGGTGAGTATGGGGAAGAATGGCATCAAGCAGGTATGAAGTCGAAAAAGCAAAATGTGTTTGATGACTTTATCGCCGCTGCTGAGTGGCTTATTGCCAATAGTTATACAAAGCCTGCTAAGTTAGCAATTGGCGGTGGAAGTAACGGGGGATTACTTGTTGGTGCTTGCATAACCCAGCGTCCCGATTTATTCGGTGCTGCTTTACCAGCTGTGGGTGTTATGGATATGTTGCGCTTCCATAAATTTACTATTGGTTGGGCATGGACTTCTGAATATGGTTCGCCAGACAACCAACAAGATTTCAAAACACTTTATGCTTATTCGCCACTGCACAAGCTTAAACCAGGTACAGCATACCCAGCAACAATGATTACCACAGCCGATCATGACGATCGCGTTGTTCCTGCCCATAGTTTCAAATTTGCTGCTGCTTTGCAAGCTGCTCATAATGGTGATGCACCAGCACTGATTAGAATTGAGACAAAAGCCGGACATGGTGCTGGTAAGCCTACAGCAAAGATGATTGAGGAAATTGCAGATAAGTGGGCTTTTTTGGTGCGTACATTGGATGTGAAAGTTTAGTCTCTACAAAAACGCAAAAACGCAAAGAATTCTTTGCGTTTTTGCACAACATTTCAAGAAAGTTCTCTTAAGTAAATCGGTCGAGGCGTGAGTTGTCTGACAAGTGTTGCATCCATTGTCCAAAACTCGGCAGAAACACTGCTAAAAGCAGGATTTATCCTACCGAACAGTATTGAGCGATCGCTATCCTTTAATCCAATACGGTTCAGTTAGAGCCAAAACCCTTAAACTGCGTAGGTTGGGGAGGACAGTGCCGGGGGTAGTCGCCCTTTCAAGGGTAGGTATTTAAAAATCAGGCAGTAGAGAGAGTAATTTGAGAGACATGAAGTTGTGGAGTGAAGCTAGGCCAATCCTCAGGGAAAAAACCACCTTGGGGTAATGGAAGGCGATT
>NZ_JABXYX010000105.1 GCF_017982655.1 Brasilonema sp. CT11
TTGCATCCAAAGAAAACCCCCTGAAAGCTAACGATCGCCCTCCCTGAATTTGTGATTTCTACCTACATGCCTCAGATCGCTATCATACCTTCATTTGGCGACTTTCTTAAACACCTACCCTTGAAAGCTCCCCCTGCCCCCGAGCGTAGCGTGCTCCCTGCTTGCCTTCACGAGCAAATTTCTTATCACCAAGCGTATTGGAGCATGCGCTGCATCCATTTTTGACTTCCATCTATTAATGAAATGAAAAAGCGCCCCTCTCATTCGAGAAGGGCGCTTTTCATTTGTAGAGGACGCGATGTCTCGCGTCCTTAGGGTATTAAGAATTAGCCGTTGATAGCAGGAGCAGAAAGTGCTACAGGAGTAACTTCTATGCTAGCTAAGTCGAGGGGGAAGTTGTGAGCGTTACGCTCGTGCATGACTTCCATACCCAAGTTAGCGCGGTTGAGCACATCTGCCCAAGAACCAATCACACGACCTTGAGAATCAATCAACGATTGGTTGAAGTTGAAACCGTTGAGGTTGAATGCCATTGTGCTGATGCCCAGCGCGGTAAACCAGATACCGATGACAGGCCATGCAGCCAGGAAGAAGTGCAAGCTGCGGCTGTTGTTAAAGGAAGCGTATTGGAAGATTAAGCGACCGAAGTAGCCGTGAGCAGCAACGATGTTGTAGGTTTCTTCTTCTTGACCGAAGACGTAACCGTAGTTCTGAGATTCACTTTCGGTTGTTTCACGAACCAAGGAGGAGGTGACCAAAGAACCGTGCATTGCACTGAACAGTGAACCACCGAAGACACCTGCAACGCCCAGCATGTGGAAGGGGTGCATCAAGATGTTGTGCTCTGCTTGGAACACCAACATGAAGTTGAAGGTTCCAGCAATACCCAGAGGCATACCATCAGAGAAGGAACCTTGTCCGAGGGGGTAAATCAGGAATACGGAGGTTGCTGCTGCAACAGGTGCAGAGTAAGCTACGCAAATCCAGGGACGCATACCTAAGCGGTAGGATAACTCCCACTGACGACCTAACCAGCAGAAAACACCGATGAGGAAGTGGAAGATTACCAATTGGTATGGACCACCGTTGTACAACCACTCATCTAAGGAAGCTGCTTCCCAGATTGGGTAGAAGTGTAAGCCGATAGCGTTGGAGGAAGGAACAATAGCACCAGAGATGATGTTGTTTCCGTAAATTAAAGAACCTGCAACTGGCTCACGGATACCGTCGATATCAACAGGAGGTGCTGCGATAAAACCGATGATGAAACAGATGATAGCGGAGAGTAGGGTGGGAACCATCAGTACACCGAACCAACCTACATATAGGCGATTTTCGGTGGAGGTGATCCACTGGCAAAACCGCTCCCATACGTTACCGCTTTCGCGACGTTGTATTGTTGTGGTCATTGTTGTTATAAGTGCGATAAACTTTTTTAACGTTTTTTTGACGTAATTTATCAGGTAAGTCAGTGATTTACCTGTCATTTATAAATTTAGATCAATTCACTTAAACTGAAGTGGTTATTTAATACTTTGTTACATTTTATATTTTTTTTAACAAAAGTAAAGTTATTCATATAAACATAACGATAACTTTTAGAATGTGTTATCTACCAAAGAAAATATAAAGCTAAAACTATCTGTTTATTAACAATCAGAATCTCTGTCTATTGAAAGCATCCCACGGTCAGTGCATCAGTGGTACAAATCAAAGAAACACTCTTTCCCTGTTCCCTTAGAAGTCAAAATATATGTAAGGTAAACTGCCTTCAGGAGCGAGTAACAAAACACTGTAGAAACACAAAGGTACGAAAACAAGCTTTACAGGCCAGATCAACTCTAACTTCAATGTTCGGTTAAAAATGTAGACAAGAGCCATTGCAATATATAGAACGACTAGCAAAATTGCCAGTTGGTATTGAGTTATGTTTAACGCATCAACGTACACCTTTTGAGCAAATTGCTCATTGGCAGAAAAACCCCAAAGATGCTGAAATACAAAAGAGGAATCTTCAAGGTTGGGCAGGCGGAACCAAATCCAAGAGGTGAAAACCATAAATTGCGTAAGTAGCCAAGCTAAAACTGTACCCAATGGTTGTTGCCAGAAATTTTCCAGATCTTCAAAGCGATCGCTGATAGCATCAGTGACACGATGAACAGCCAAAGCTAATCCGTGAAAAACCCCCCAAACCACAAAACCCAATCCTGCACCGTGCCAAATACCTGCAATCAGCATGATAATCATTAAATTAAGGCAGGTGCGATCTAATCCTTGGCGAGAACCACCCAAAGGAAAGTACAGGTAATTACGCAGCCAATCTCCTAGAGTGATGTGCCAGCGCCGCCAAAAGTCAGCAATACTCGTGCTGAAGTAGGGAAAGTCAAAATTTTCAGGTAAAACCACCCCAAATAGCAAAGCACTTCCACGGGCAATATCCACGTAACCACTGAAATCTAGATACAACTGGAAGCCGTAAGCAAAAGTTGCTAACCACAAATCTGTGCTACCCGCCCTTTGCAAGTTCCCAAAACATAAGTCAACAAAAATTCCCAAATGGTCTGCTATAACCACTTTTTTGACTGCACCCCTAGCAATAAGCCATAGTCCCTCTGCCACAATATCAGGAGTTAGCAAGCGGAAATTTTTGAATTCATTCGCTAAGCTGTGAAAACCAGTAATTGGACCGGAAATCAGTTTGGCAAAGAAAAACTTGTATGCGGCAAATTGAAGAAACTCCTGAGTAGCGGGTGCGCCACGGTAGACATCAACTAAATATGCAATACACTCAAAGGTAAAAAATGAAATTCCCAAAGGGGTAATCAGTTTAAAAGAGTCAGCAGATAAAGTGATAATACTTGGATAAAAAAATTCTAATAAAGGTAGTAAATATTTGAAGATCAGTAGTAAAAAAACATTAGAAATTATACCTAACCACAAAAGTTTGAGACGGCGATGGTTCCAATCAATTTGAGCGAAATACCATTCTTGTTCAGAATATTGCCACTCTGAAAAATGGGGATGTGATATCGTTTTTTCATCAATTTCTTTTGCAATACGAAAATTAAAAAAAGTGAGTACTAGTAGTAACGGGATGTAATGAACTTGCAAAGATGCGTAAAAAACTAGGCTAGCAAGCAGCAACGTCCATAACCGCAACTTTTGTTGTGCCACAGACCAATAAATTCCCAGGACACTCAGCAAAAATAACCCGTATAGAATTGAAAGAAAGTTCATGTTTTAGTTATTAGTCATTAGTCATTAGTCATTAGTGAGACCAGTGCTGCGGGAGGGTTTCCCTCCGCAGGCATCTGGCGTTAGCGCAGCGAGACCGGAGGTCTTCCCCGAAGGGTCATTAGTTAGGAGTTTTCACCTCACTCCCGACTCCTTCACTCCCTCACTCCTTCACTCCCTCACTTTGTCACTCCCTCATTCCCTTCTCCCCACAATTTATTTGCTGAACCAAGGAATAGTAGGATCATTCGCAAGCTTTTTCGATATTTTATAAGCACCGTAGCGGTTAAGATGGCTGGGGTCGGAAAAGTAATCATTTGCATTAGGCCATAATTGGCTTAAGTCTTGGTAAATAAAATTTGGTTTGCCAGCCAAACTTTGCATATACTGCTGAAATTCTTGCTCATA
Organism: Brasilonema sp. CT11; assembly: GCF_017982655.1. Classification (GTDB taxonomy): domain Bacteria; phylum Cyanobacteriota; class Cyanobacteriia; order Cyanobacteriales; family Nostocaceae; genus Brasilonema. The sequence goes on from NZ_JABXYX010000105.1 coordinate 3,643, forward strand.
TTTTGAGCGTACTGAGTCTAAATAATATGCTGTAACAGGCATATTGACAAACACTAAAGTTATTTTCTGAGACTGGGTAAATCTAAGTAGTGTTTGTAGAGCAGTATCTTGCTCACCTTGTAGCTCACCTTGTAGTCGAAAATATTTGTAGTCGTTGTCGTAGTTACCAGAGACTAAAGAATATTTTTGATAGTATTTAGTTGGTTGGAAGCGAGTCGAAAGAGGGAGAAATCCATCAAAGTCAACTGCTTGCACCTGAATATTTTCTGGATTTATGCTGTGTGATTTTTGAGTAACTGCTTGGTTTGTGTTGCTAATAACAGGCAAATATTTCAATTGTTGTTTCAAAAGATTTTTAAGATTGTCACGCTTTTGATAAGTCGCGGAAAAAGTAGCTAAACCTTTACTTAACCAAGTATCTACAACTTGATAAGTGCTATCACCTTCCGGAGGTTCTTCCATTGCCGTTTCTTGCTCTGTGCTGGCTGCTTTTTGCAACACATATTGATATCCTGGTGATGCAGCAATTGTGCTAAAAGTTATATCCTCTCGACCGCTGTTGAAAGCACGAGCACCATCTGCCCAGATAATAAGTTTTGGTAGTTCCGATGGCTCAAGAACTCGACGCACAACAAAATCGACGACTTTTGCTGTGGCACCATTAATGCCAAAGTTAAAAACATCAATATTATGAGAACCTTGAGTTGCTAAAAATTTAGAAATAGCAACAGGATCTATTCCCCTCAGGGCGCGAGAAGAGCCAATAATCAATACATCTGGTGGATGCCCTGTTTTTGCTAAACGCTGTTTGTATAGTATGAGTTTCTCATCTAATTGCGAAGCATTGAAACTTGGTATTTGCCTGAGTAATGATCCTGATTTGTGAGAACGTGCTGCAAGAATAATCGCAGTTGGTGTTGCTTTTGGCTTCAACGGTGAAGCTTCAAAATCTGGTTGCGTAGATTTAGAAGCATTGAAGACACTGTTCTCATTTTTAGGAGATTTTTCTTTAGAAGTACTCGTAAAAAATGCAGTTCTCTGTTTCTGATCACCCGAGTAAGTATACGATGTTTTAATAGTAGAAGATGATTTAGGCGAAACGCTGCTAACCGTGGATGTTGGGGGTGTGATGCGGGATAAAAATTTCCCCAAGATCCAATCTGTTTGTAAAGTCAGCAGTAATCCCAACGCACCCCATACTAAGGCAACTCTGGGTCCTTGTCCTTGATGATGATTTTTAGTTTTTTGTTGTGATTTGTTATCTGTAAACAACTGCGTTGCTAAAAAAAGCTTTCTGACATTTGCGCTCCAATCTTGAGTCACTTGTGTGACAAAAATGTAAATTTCCTCTGTAGATATGTTAGGGCGCAGCACAGGCTCGTCAGTCTCAGAAGTTGGAAGCTCGTGAACATAAGCAGAGGTTGGAGCAAATTTTGGAGTTGCTTCTGCTACCAATGGTTCACGGTGTTTATAATCGACACTGTAGTCCCAAAAAGGTTCCTTGTTACCAGCACACCGACCATAGACGCGCACACCAGCAATTCCAGGGATTTTGAGCTGATGCACAAACTCAGTCACTTGTGAGGCAACTTGTTCGCGTGTTGGACAAAGGGGTGCATCGCACATGATGTGCAATAAATCCCCAATGCGTTGCACAAAGACGCGAATACCTCCGGTTTTGAGACGCATATCTAAATCAGGGTTGAGCAAACGCTCAAGTAGGAAAACAATAGCACGTTCATCCCCAGAAGTCGCCAGTTGCTGGGCTGAGATTGCAAGCGCTGGGTGTTCGTTAGCAGGTAAGGACAACCAATCAACCCATGCTGGTTGGTTATCTGTTGTTTTTTGTCCATACACTGTCGCTGCAACAATACCTTGGGGGGCTATTTTTTCTAAAACAGGTCTTACGGCTTGTAAACACAGTGTCTTCTCTAAAATTGGATCAGTTGCCAATGTTTCAGAAACTGGGGTACAAAAGATATGTAGTGTTGATTCTTTGAGTATTGCTTCTACTGTCACTTTTGACTCTAACAACGTCTCACTTAACAAACGTGACAGGGCTTGCACATCTCCCCAACGCGCCCATTCCTTAACCATAACCTTAGATGGCGTCAAATCCACTTTGAACAGCCAATCTATCCTCTTTTCACCCTTGACACGCGAAGCTATCACTGCTTCTTGGTAACCAGAAAGTTTAAGATGCCGTAATTTCTGGGCGACTGGTTCGGCAATTAAAGATGGATCTGGGTTAGAATAACTCGATTCACAAAATACCCACAGCTGAGTTTCATTTTTGTAATTGTTTTGTGTGGATTTTTGCTTGATGACTTCAACTTGTACAGCAATATCAAAAGCACTGAGTGTTTCACTCAGATAACGAGCGATCGCCTCTGGATCTCCTTGGTGCGCTAAAGTTTCGTTAGAAACAATCAGCCCTCCACTAGCAGCTTTTTGCGATTTTCCCTCATCTTCTAGCAGCGCTTGCTCTACCTGTTCTAAATGCCGATCAAGTTGATTGAGATAAACTTTATGACACCATCTCGGTTGATTTTCCCCTTTTTTGCGTCCGTAGACAAAGACTTGATAAATTGCAGGTTGCTCAATGCTAGTCAGGACATCCAAATCTGTTTGTTGTAATGCTCGCAGCAAGTCAGACAGAGTTTGCCAACGCTGAGGACATTCTCGACCTTCACATAAAATGTGTAGTTCGTTTCCCTGCAACCGGATTTTTACCCCGAAAGTGCTAATCCCTGTTGCTTGGCTAACCCACTGCACTAGAGATTTTTGGCGATCTGGTAATTCTGTTTTCATGAAAAGTTGACTTGACAGGAAGCTGTGATTTTTAACAGTGCTTTCGTTGAGCCATAAATTGCTTACTAGCTCAAGGGGATTTTGTCAATCCGTTTTGACTAGGAACTTAGTGAAATGATTCTCAATGGCTATTCCCAAATCGCCAATCCCCAATTCCTTGTAAACTAGAACTATAGAATTATGACACTATGTCGTTTTTTTTAACACTTTTGTTACCTTATAACTTTGTAAAATCGGCAAAAATAGTTGTGTACAGTCACAAGACTGACTTTTGTTTGGTTTTGCATTTTATCCCTTTCATTCTTAAACCCCCACCGAAAACTAATGGCACCTGTGACCCCCGGTTCTTTATCTGATTCTGGACTAAATCTAACTTTGTTTACCATTCCCCAGTCTTTGCTTTTGCAAGTTGGTACCGCATCTATACTACTTTTGCAAATAGCAGAAATTGGCACCACAGAAACTCTACAAGCGTTTGGGGAGGCTACAGTTGAATTGTTTCGAGGCGATCGCCTGCCGATTCTTAATTTCCCTGATGAAAAAGAATCTTAAAATCTAAAAAATGTACTTTGCCTCCTCAATGATTCTATGGCAATTGTCATAACTCAGTCAGGTCATAGAATCAAAAAATATTAACCTGCTTAACCGGCATAAAGGATATGAATTACCTTTTATACTCTTTTACTCAGGCAGTGAACATCTACCCCGCCTCCGACTTATTTTTGCGCCATCGCCTGCAAGTCGTAGAGGAGTTGTGGGAGTCGGTTCTGCGCCAAGAGTGTGGTCAAAAGATGGTAGACTTGCTGCGGCAACTACAGGATTTGTGTTCCCCAGAGGGACAAGCAATCAACGACCAAGCTTCCTCTGTGTTCAAGTTGATAGAACAGCTCAATATCAACGAAGCAATTCGAGCTGCTCGTGCTTTCGCTTTGTATTTTCAGTTGATTAACATCATAGAGCAGGACAACGAACAAAAACAACAATTAATTCGTTATGAGGTAGAAACAGAGTCAACAACTCAAGAAACTCTACCAGATTTTATCTGTTCATCAAACCAAGAAGAAGCGGAAAATCCTGTTAACAGTGGACTTGGAGCAGACTTATTGACAAAAAGTTGGCAAGCAAACCCTAATAATAAACGAAGAGGAACTTTCGCCACTTTATTCCCTCATTTATTCAATTTAAACGTCCCACCACAGCAAATTCAACGTCTAATTGCACAGTTGGACGTGCAGCTTGTATTTACAGCTCACCCAACAGAAATTGTTCGGCATACAATCCGTGATAAACAACGGCGAGTGGTTCAACTGTTGCAACAGCTAGATGTAGTGGAAAAACGTTCTACAAACGGTAGTCCTTCGTGGGAAGTCGAGGAAGTACGAGAACAACTGCTCGAAGAAATTCGCCTGTGGTGGCGTACCGACGAACTACACCAGTTTAAACCTTCGGTACTCGATGAAGTAGATTATGCCTTGCACTACTTCCAAGAAGTTTTATTTGATAGTATTCCTCATTTGCACAAACGTTTCAAACACGCATTGTCTAGCACTTTTCCCTGGTTAGAACCTCCCAACAAAAACTTCTGTAAGTTTGGTTCTTGGGTAGGATCAGACAGAGATGGAAACCCATCGGTGACACCAGAAATTACCTGGCAAACAGCTTGCTATCAGCGCAATATTGTGCTGGAGAAATACATCAAGTCGGTAAAGCAGTTAATTAACTTGTTGAGTTTATCGCTGCACTGGAGTGATATATTACCAGACTTGCTGGAATCTTTGGAGTTTGAACAGTCCCAACTGAGTGAAGTATACGAGCAACTGGCTTTGCGGTTTCGACAAGAACCATATCGACTGAAGCTATCTTATGTGCTCAAGCGGCTGGAAAATACTCGCGATCGCAACCTAGCTCTGTACAAACGAGAACCTCTAAAGAATGAAAATATCCCAATTTACCATTCAGGAGCAGATTTTTTAGCAGAACTACGGTTGATTGAACACAACTTGACAGAAACAGGTTTGAGTTGTCGAGAATTAGAACATCTAATCTGTCAGGTAGAAATTTTTGGTTTTAACTTAACACATCTCGACATCCGCCAAGAATCATCCCGTCACTCTCATGCTTTAAATGAAGTTATAGAATACTTGGGAGTTTTAAAAGTCCCTTACGACGAACTATCAGAAGAACAGAGAACTGCTTGGCTGGTTGAAGAACTGCAAACACGCCGCCCGTTAATTCCAGCAGAACTGCCATTTTCCGAAAAAACGAACGATGTGATTCAAACTTTACGGATGGTGCGATCGCTCCAACAAGAGTTTAGTCATCATATTTGCCAAACTTACATTATCAGCATGTGTCGCCAAGTAAGCGACGTGTTGGAAGTGTTGCTACTGGCTAAAGAAGCTGGACTTTATGATCCGGGTACTGCTATTGGAAGCATTCAAGTTGTTCCCCTATTTGAAACAGTAGAAGATTTGCAACGTTCCACAAGCGTTATGCGGGAACTGTTTGCATTACCCTTGTACCGCGCTTTGCTAGCAGGAGGGTATAAAGCAGGGGAACAGGGAGCAGAGAGCAGGGAGCAGGGAGCAGGTGAGACAGCGCTGCGGGAGGGTTTCCCTCCGCAGGCGACTGCGAACCCGAAGGGGAAAGAAATCACTCCCTCATCTCCCCTCACGCCTAATTTGCAAGAAGTGATGCTGGGGTATTCTGACAGCAACAAAGATTCAGGTTTCTTAAGCAGTAACTGGGAAATCCACAAAGCTCAAAAAGCATTACAGAAAATTGCAGAAGAGTATGGTGTGAATTTGCGGATTTTTCATGGACGCGGTGGTTCTGTTGGACGCGGCGGTGGTCCATCTTATGAAGCTATTTTGGCTCAGCCCGGTCACAGTATCAATGGACGAATCAAAATTACCGAACAAGGAGAAGTTCTGGCTTCTAAATATTCCTTACCGGACTTAGCACTGTACAACCTAGAAACGATCAGCTCTGCTGTTATTCAAGCTAGCTTACTACGGACGGGGTTCGATGATATTGAACCTTGGAATGAAATTATGGAAGAATTAGCAGCGCGATCGCGTGTTCACTATCGCAACCTCATCTACGAACAACCTGATTTTATTGACTTCTTCCATCAAGTCACCCCCATTGAGGAAATTAGCCAGCTGCAAATTAGCTCTCGTCCAGCCCGTCGTCCATCTGGTAAGAAAGATTTAAGCAGCTTACGGGCAATTCCTTGGGTTTTCAGCTGGACGCAAACCCGATTCTTACTACCTTCTTGGTACGGTGTTGGTACAGCGTTGCAAGAATTCTTGAACGAAGAACCAGAAGAACATTTGAAGTTACTGCGTTATTTTTATATCAAATGGCCCTTCTTCAAAATGGTGATTTCTAAGGCAGAAATGACCTTAGCTAAAGTAGACTTGCAAATGGCACAGCAATATGTTCAACAACTGTCTAACCCTGAAGACAAACCCCGTTTTGAGCAAGTTTTTGAACAAATTGCTAGTGAATACTACTTGACAAAGGGTTTGGTTTTGCAAATCACTGGTCATCAACGGCTTTTGGATGGAGACCCCGTATTGCAGCGCTCAGTGCAGTTACGTAATGCTACAATTGTGCCCCTAGGTTTCATTCAAATTTCCTTGCTCAAACGCCTGCGCGAATCTCGAACAAATGTGACATCCGGAGTGATTCACTCTCGTTACAGTAAAGGCGAGTTGTTACGAGGAGCATTGTTAACCATCAACGGTATTGCCGCAGGCATGAGAAATACTGGTTGATTTGTTATACAGAGTCATTAGTCAAAAGTCCAGGAATATCGATCCTTCGGGTGTGCTCTCTGCGCAAGCCTTACGGCGAACGCCAGATGCCTGACTGTCGGGAAACAAGGATCGCAGCACTGGTCTAACTAATGACTAATGACTAATGACTAATAACTAATAACTAATGACTAAAAATCGAACTCTCACTTGCACCTTTGTAGCCCTGCTGTCAGGATTTTTGGGAGGTTACATCGGAGGACAAATCACCTTAAGTCTCCACAGTCAGAAGTGTCAAAACCAAGCTTGGGGATTGAACCAGATGTGTAATGTTTTGATTACACCGGGGGCAGTTTGGCAGGGCAGCACAACAGGACTGTGGACAGGAACTGTGTTGGGTGCATTTGTTGGGGGTTCAGTGACACGGCAAACTCGGGAATAGGAGTGAGGGAGTGAGGGAGTTATTTCTCGCCCCTTCGGGGAGAACCTCCGGTTCCGCTGCGCTAACGCAGTCGCCTGCGGAGGAGCCAGTACTGATAGCGAAGCGTGGCACTTTGTGCCATAGGAGGGTTTCCCTCACGCTTGTTCTGGCGTTGGAAACCCTACCAAGAGGGCTGTCTCACCTGCTCCCTGTGCTCCCTGCTCCCGGCTTTACAACCCGTCAGTAGGCGCTGTTGGCGTTTGTCGATGACTCAAAGTTCTCCAAGTGTTAGTTCTGGTGTCAAAACAACGCCAAGTAGCCCCAGAAGATTCCCGGTAGCAAAACAAAGAGCGATCGCCAGCGTTAAGATTATCAGTTAAATAGTAAACAATTCCTCTAAAAGGATGAGTTTTTCGACTCAACCGCTTAGCTACTGCTTGATTGGGACATTCTACGACAAACACGGATTGTCCATCTAAATGACCCAAAGAGAAGATGCACATGCGCAAAATGGCTCGCAGCCAGCTTTCTGAGCTATCAAAATAATCATCAATAATTTTGTTAGTGAGAGCTTTTTCTAGAGCACGGTCTTTTTTCTGAGGAGTGTGAGGGTCTGACATAGCGCAACAATTATGCTTTACCGTTGGTTTGAGATTAAACCAAAAGCTCCAAAAGTGACAAGCGTATGTCGAAACATACACTTCATTTAGTTCAAAGTGAGTTAAAAATAACTGATTTGATGACCTAATCCCCCATATCCCTTGCTTTTTGCCTACGCTGACTTTGTTGTGTTCACAAAGCCTGGTAAAATTCTCTAGTAAGGTGAATATAAAACTGCCATGACTGCTGAAATTAACCAACAAAGCCAAACAACTAAAGGTGCTGATGCAGTTGATGAAGCAATTGCAAGCGGAATAGATTTTGATGGTTCCCCTATTCCCCCCGTGAAACTAGAACTTTATCACAAAGTCATGGGGCTAGAAGGAAACAGACAGCGCAGTGGCGTTAGTAACACGATGCGATCGCGCATTGTGCGAATTGGTGCAAAGCACATACCCCAAGAAGAACTCAACCAACAACTGACAGATGCTGGTTTTGCGGCGTTAAAAGAAAAAGAAATTGCCTTCTTCTACGGTGGAAAGTGATACCATTTAGCCGTATCTTCACTTAAGGTGTGAGGGATGAAACTTAAACAAGTTCTTCTTGTAATCTTGCTTGTAGTCATGCTTGGAGTTGGGTACTCTAGTATCTCATTTGCACAGGCTACACCAAACCAAGTTACATCAGAGCTAACCAGCGTTCTCAAAGTAAAAACTAGCGAGTTACCGAAGGTATCGGAGTTAGAAGGCGAAATTTTAACGCTAACCATAGCACCAGGAGACATAGGTATCTGGCATACACATGGATCGCCTGCATTTGCTTACGTAATTAGCGGTGAGTGCATCGTTGATTCTCGCTCAGGCGAGCCTTCAATTACATTACCTGCTGGCAAAGCCATTATGGAACCTATTAATGTTGTTGGGCGTGCTAGGAATCCTAGTTTAACAGAGCCAGCGAAATTGGTATTATTTCAGCTTAGAAAGCCTGGGACTGCTTTCCTAGACGTTGTTTCTCAATAAGAATTTAACGCCAGTCGGCTCTGTTTGAACCTGAGGGAGTTTTTTGGTTAACTTGAATACCAAAAATCCGTGACACTGTATCCCAAATCTGCCAACATTTGCCGTAGCAGTGGTAAACTTAGCCCAATCACGTTGCTATGGCAACCTTCGATTTTTTCCACAAACAAACCACCGCGACCTTCAAGAGCAAAAGCACCAGCACACTTTAAAGGTTCACCTGTGGCGACATATGCCGAAATCGTCTCACTGCTAAGTTGAGCAAAGTAAACTCTTGTTACCTGACATCTAACCAAAGTATGATTTTGGCAAAGGTCAATTAAGACATGACCTGTGTAAAGATCACCAAAATGACCTTGCATTTTTTGCCAGCGTTGACGTGCTTCTTCGGGATTTGCTGGTTTACCATGAATTTCGCGGTTAACAGCCAAAACAGAATCGCAACCCATAATCAAAGACGATGGAAACTGAGGGGCTACAGTTTCTGCTTTTCGCTGAGCTAAAATTTGCACTAATTGTGCAGGATCATCTGTTTGGACTTGCGACTCGTCAAAATCACTGGGACAAACCAAAGGTTCAATCCCAGCTATTTGTAGTAAGCGGCGTCGTGCGACAGAAGCAGAGGCGAGTACAAAGGGTGGAATACCCATAGCAGATAGTACTAATGACTAGTAAACTGAGAAAGACTTCAACGATTCTTCTATTAATCCTTTCACTCTACCCCAACGTCTTTCAGGAATTGAAGCGTTGAGTGTAAAAAGTTTGCCACGGCTAACAGCAACACTAGCAAGGTTATGGCGTTGTTCGTTATTAGATAGTGCGATCGCATATTCTAAGAGGTAGTATGTTGTTCCGTTTGATTCGCGCTCTTCGGCATCGACTAATTCAGCTTTGCGACCGGAACCTTCAGGAGCAAGAGCCTTTTTTCCCAATCTATATCCTACCTCTGTTGGTGTCCCTAATTCTTTGAGAGTTTTGCCTTCTGGAACTGGACTAATCACTACAGAGATATTTTCACTAATCTCAATGATGTCGTGGAACACCACATCTGGACCGTCGGCAACTTTAACTTGCACCCAGCCGTTAGGATATGAAAACTCATAGCCATTAGTAGTGTCTACATAACTTCGTCCAACCGCCGCCGCTACATTAGAATGACTGAAGCTGAAGGCAAACACCAAGAGCAAAATGAATATAATTTTTTTCCACATTTCTACAATTTCCTTTAGGCTGGAAGCAACACAAGGGAAGTTCATATTTCGTTTTTCATTGTCCCATGTATGCTGACAACTTACGAACTGCGCTGGTTTTCTCCTGGCATGATACCGGAAAATATTGAAAGTTGGTTTAAGCAGAATTGTCTGATAAACCCTATGCAACTACCAGAAGAACGCGAAGATCTATATCTCTACTCACCAAAGTCTGATTTTTTGGGAATAAAACTACGCCAAGGACGGCTGGAAGTCAAGTGGCGCAAAGCACAATTAGGCACTGTAGGTTTTGGTGATTTTGTAGAAGGTAAGGCAGAGAAATGGAGTAAGTGGCTGTGTTGTGATGATACAGAAGAAAGTTTTCAACCAAATTTTGTTATGGGCAATTCCTCATGGGTGAATGTCCAGAAAGTTCGCCATTCCCAACTTTACCAAGTTTTACCAGAATTTCCACCACAACCCGTTTGTGCAGATGAGCATATCGAAAACGGTTGTACAGTAGAACTTACACATCTGATCATTCAAGGGAATGCTTGGTGGAGTCTTGCATTTGAAGCTTTTGGTGAGGATGCTTGTTTGATGGAGAATCTTCAGACAACAGCAAGTTGGGTATTTGATACTTATCGCGAGTTAAAGTTATTGGCTGTCAATTCTTACGCATTTCCTAGTTGGTTAGCACTGGTTCATCAATAAGCGTCAAAAAACAAGCAAAAATCACCCACAAGGGTACTGCTGTACTCAAGAACATTGAGCTACCATTTGAGAAAATCAAGTAGTTTCAAGGAAAAAATGTAACTATAATTACACTCTAAAATAGAAAAGCGTAGCAATAACGAGAAAAATAGAGTCAAATTTTAGACGCTAAAATACGATAGTACTCAGCAAAAATTAATCCAAAAAGTAGCAGTCACTTATAATGAGTAGCTGGCTAAAAAATGAATAGCCTTTGCCTAGGAAAAGCTATATCCAAAATCAGTTCATGACTTTGTCATGAACAAATTTGAATAGCGAGATGAATCACAGTCAATTTCATTAATAAGGAACAAGTCTATGAGTTTAAGCGAAGGTTATGGTGTATTAAAATGTCATGCGATCGCAGGACAAAAGGAACTAGGCAAAGATACTCCCCACTATCAAGTTCATGTGAAGGACGATCAGTTTTCGTATCGTCTAGCAATCAATGTTAGGTCAAGTCAGCAACCCTTTGATTTGTTATATTTTGTCGATAATAATTTTGAACATTTCATCACCGACAAACTTGATCAATTGGACTTTGGCTTTAAAAAGCTTGAAAATTCAGATAGGCAGCCAGGAAAAATTGCCCTAGATTACATCCGGGGTAATTTATTTAAAGTTAATCAGATGAAACCATTGCCCTTCAATGTACCAGGAGAAAACAACGATCTCAACGAGTTGATTGACTCGTACATTCAACGGGCAATTGAAACTCAAGCAGTTGTGTATGCTTTCGGCGAACCTTGGGGACCAGAAGAAAATAAGCCTGACAAAGTGTTCCACTTTAAACCAGGAAGAGGCGTTCATAATCTTCATATGAACCAAGGTAACAGCGGTAGCTTTGCCAAGGAAAATGGAATTTACCAAGATGGGGCGTTATTAATTCATTACCCATCAGCACTATCGTCTGGTGACTACTGGGTTGCAGTATTCTTTGCATTTCAGTCGCAGTCCTTCCATACTGATGATCGCACTGGTAACCCCATAGATAAGATTGTAGGAAGTGAACCAGTACAACCAGGAACTTCAGCAGTGAAGGCGCAGGTCAAAATCATTGCTGCTTTAGTAAATCCTCGTGGAGAAGATTCTGGCAAAGAGTCAGTTACTTTAATAAATTCTTCACCAGAAAAGATAGAGTTGAATGGCTGGGCAATTGCTGATCAACTCAAGCGCAAGCAACCTCTTGATGGGTTTAGCATTGAGCCTGGTGGAGTGATTACAGTACCTTTAAGTCCAGAAAACATTCAGCTTTCTAATGATGGTGGAATCCTCTCTCTTCTTGATTCAGAAGGAACAAAAATTGACGGGGTTTCTTACACCAAAGAAGATGTTAAAGATAAAGGGTGGACTTTAGTTTTTCAAAACTAGAACATCGATTTTTATTGCGTAAATTTGAGCGAAAGTGAGTGTCTTGGCTTGAGTTTTTTTCCTCTGCATACTCCCCTTTTGGAAATTGACGCATGATAAATTCAAAGTATGCCCTTTGAGTAGCTAGTAGTCCTTAATCGTTAAAACCCGTATTTTTATTTTCTGTCAAACGCTTATTCAACGCAAGTTCCATGAGGGATGAAAATACGGTTTTTAGAAATTATGTCCTACTAGGGCATACTTTGAGTTTTTTACTTCCTACCGTGAAACTACAAATTGCCCATAGCATCCCGTAGGCATATATTTGAATAGCGAGGGTCATGGTCGAATTGAAGAAGGACAGTTGTTGATGCAACAGTTGATTAAAAATCTTGAAAACTTATTAAACCTTTTTCTAAAATCTAATTGTCCTTTGTGTCAGCGTCCAACCTCCCAAGAATTCTGTCAAGACTGCACGAGACAGTTACAAAAATGCCATCTTAGGGATCATAATCTTAAGCAAAAATCAATGCCCGTATTTGCATGGGGAACATATGGCGGTATCCTCAAGTCAGCAATCACTACAATGAAATATGCAAATCAACCCCAAATTGCCCGTCCTTTAGGTCGATGGTTGGGAGAAGCATGGCTATTACATTCGCCTGTGCACAATAAAGTTGTAGTTGTTCCTATCCCACTCCACCCCGATAAGCAAAAAAACCGCGGATATAACCAAGCTGCATTGATAGCACAAAGTTTTTGCGAAACAACTGGATTAAAATTGAAACAGAATGGTTTGGTAAGGGTGCGAGCAACAGAAGCACAACATTCTTTATCAGCTTCCAAGCGAGCAAAAAATTTAGCTGAAGCCTTTGAAATAGGAAAAGATTTTCGTAGCCACCCAGAAGTATCAGTTGTTTTGATCGATGACATTTATACAACGGGTGCGAGTGCTATGTCTGCTATGCAAACACTCAATCAAGCTGGAATTAAAGTTGTCGGGTTAGCAGCAACTGCTGTTACCTTGAAAAGCAGCAATCCGATTTGATTTTTGTGAATCACAAAGTAGAGACGCTTAACAGGCAACGCCTAGAGGCAACGACTGTGAGCGCGAGCGCCGAACCGCGTCAGCGGCTCAACTGACTTGTGCTGAGCACTTCGATAAACTCAGTGTAAAACCGGTCGTTGTAGCGTTCGACTGAGCTCACGCCGAAGTCTTCGCCGAACGTCCGAACGGGAACAGGAAAGAAGCAATAAAGGTGTACTGAGTTTTTTAAGCACAAAGTGCAGGCACTTTCACAAAAATCAAAAAAGAATTCTATAGAAATTAATTTGATTGAAGATTCAAGATTCAATTATTTTCCCACTTTTTTTTACTAAATAGGCAAACTCTGCCTAAGAAAACTATAATTAACCAGATGATTCTGTTTTTGTGGGAATAATCTTTGGATGAGAAATAAGAGTCTGGCTGTGGGATTGAAACAAGTTACAATCATTCCTGCCACGTTACTAGCGATTGTAATAAATACAACAGCAGCTTTTGCTCAAGCTAATAAGTTTTATAATCCGATTTCTATACCTATTGGTAATCAAATTAACGATACACTCTCTGACAAAGACATTCCCACAGGTCAAGGCGGATTTGCCCGTGATTACATGGTGAAGTTGAATAAGGGCGATAATTTAGTAATTGATTTGGCGTCTGAGAGTTTTGACTGTATGGTTACACTGCTATCATCCAATGGAACAACAGTAGCAGAAAATGATGATGGTCCTGATGGTACCAGTAATTCCCTACTTTTTACCCGGATCGTGGAAACAGGTAATTATGTCATTCGCGTGCGTTCTTTTGGAGAAACTGGAATTGGATCTTTTAGACTTAAGGTGACACGACTACAGCCAGCTAAATGAAATTATGAATTCCAAATTATTGCAAATTAGAAATGACAAAACTTTTTGAGAATTTACAATTCATGCTTTTCCAAAATAGTTAGTACACAAAGAAATAAAGCTTCAGTCCACTCAACAACCGCGCCGTAGGTGTCTCCTGTATGTCCACCTAATTTATAGTTAAACCAGGCACCAGTGAAAGTGGCGATCGCACTTCCAGCAAGTATCGTTGCCAAAACGGAAAACAAACGTTGTTTATCGAAGATTATTTGTAAACTACTTAAACCTATCATCAATAACAGTCCCGGTAACAAATCTCTATAGGAACAAATAGCTTGTTTGTGAAAGGCACCTTTACCAGTTGGTTTGAGGTAAGGATAACGCAAAATTGCCAGTTGTTGACCCCAGCGTCCCCACCCACAAGCAGCCATCAAAGTTAACCAACGGTTTTTACTTAAATCTGTTAAGGCGGCTGTTTTCATTAATATCAAGGCAATTGCTGCCATAGCCCCAAACGCACCTGTAGCACTATCTGCCATCACCTCTAGTCGCCGCTTTGGATCACCCACTGCTAAACCATCCGCAGTATCCATTGCTCCATCTAAGTGTAGTCCACCAGTCATAAAAATCCAAAGGCATACCACCAAAACGCTGCGAGTCAGTATCGGCACACCCAAAAAAATCATGCCAGTGTCAAATACCCCTAAAATTCCGCCAATGATTAACCCTACTTGCGGTGCGAGTCGCGACACCCTCGTGAAGTTTAACTCGTTTACATACGGCAGAGAAATGCTAGTATAGAATATAACAGAAGCATAAAGCTCTAACAGTAGTTGTTTCCACCACTGGTACTTGTTAATCATGTTTATCACATTAATGAACAGTTTTTGTACTTTATTCCTAAAACATTACACTGTTAATTTAGGTACATATATGGACATAAATGTTTAAAGGTTTAGATAAGATTTACACTTGATACAAACTCATCGGAAAAATTTTGTTATTCTTGTCTCAGTGTTAAGATTTAATTTAATATTTTTAACAGTTTTCTGTTATGGCTTAAGCACTAACAATTGTAGGACTTACGCACGAGTTACGAAACAACAAGACTGTGAGATTGCGCACTCCTCCTCGCAATGACACAACTACGTTATTTTTGCGTAAATCCTGAATTGAATTCACTTGCAGTTTAGTACTGCTGATAATTAGAAATTCGTTATTACAGCTTTTTAGTTATTCGCTCTACAGATCCCATATTTGATTAAAATGTAGAGGGAAAAGAAGCTGTTGCTTTGACTGCTTGGCTGCGTTACATCTCACCTGCGCTCTTGAAGTTGTTTGATTATGACTCATCATCTACCTAATGCGAAGATACCAGCTCCGTGCATTATCAACACAGGCGTTGTTGTGAAAAAACTTGATATCCGACGATTGCTGTCGGATTTAGGTCGTGTCCGCTACATCTACACTTACCAAGGTCAGTTGCAGAGTGAGGGTGAGGGAGATATTATGGAAGTGTTTGCCAATCCACAACGGTCTACCCTAATCGCAAATCATGCTCTTTACTTGAATATTTCCAGTTTTGATTACTTGGAACTCAAACAGTCAAAAGAAAAAGAAACTTACTTTGACTTAGTACAAGAAGGGATGTGTCTGCGACTGATTCCCCTCTCGACACCCGCTCAAGAGCGCCAACAGCGTTCCTTGAATATCAACGACTTAGAAGTCATGATGGAGCAGGTACTATCAGCAAAATGGGATGCGGAATTTGATGACGATAATTCTGACTTGCTGTGAGAGCCATCAGCTATTAGACATCAGTTTTTGAGCATTCTTTAGCAAGTTTTTCAGATATTCTATCGTTTCTGCGAGGGCGACAATGAATCAGGACTTACGCAAACAAACCCGGTTTCTACCAAAAATCGTCTGTTCCGCAACCAAATACGAACGAATAAACCGGGTTTCACAGCAGATGGTGCGTAAGTCCTATGAATGATACGTATCAAGATTATGCGTAGACATATAGCGGCTTGCCTTTGGCATCGCCTGCCAAAAAATCTGTTTGCTACCCCGATTTTAGGCAAGATTTTAAGTATGATTGCTTATTTACAAATGGTATATGACCTTAATTTTTCACGAATGTCATATACCAGATTGAAATAAAATTAGCTGATAATTCCCCTCTGTTTAATGCTTGTTTTTGCTGCCTGAGATAGACCTGGCCAAGGAATGAAATTCAACCTGAGAATACGCTTTGTCGGGTCGTTGTCCCAACCACTATAAATATTTTGCCACTGGTTAAGGAAGCTTGGCTTAAATTGCGCCAGAGACTGCATGAGAGAGTAATAGACTTGATCAATCATTGCTTTATCGGGAGAAATATCTTGCCGAATTTCTAGGTCAAACGCAAGATACTGTCTATCCTCTTCATAAATAATTTGGGCGCGGTATAATCCAGTGAGAATCTCATCCAGTTCTTCACATTTGACCGCTGCATCCAGCAAATATTCTGTGAAATTGGAACCACTAAGAATGACACATTTGTCTGCTCGACCTGTGACAGCTAACAGGTCAGGAAGCTGCTCACTAGCTTCGGATAAAATTTTTAGCAGGGCTTCATTCCCGGAATCCAGAAGCTTCGAGCTAAGAACGGCTTGTTTCAATTCCTTCCAACTATATAAAGCCACTCGGTCATAGAGAATGTAGCGAACTAGCGGAATCCCTTGCCAACGGGTCACGCAAAGGTATCCATCGATAGTTTCCACAAAAGCGTCATCAGTCGCAAGGAAATGAAACAAGTGTGGAATTGGGGATTCTATACCCAACTCACTAGCCAGAGCATTGTTTCGATACAACAGTTTTCGCAGAGCTACCGTTGCAAGCGATTCAACTCCAAGGGTACCTGTATCAGCACTGCCGTAAAGGGAAAACATAAATGGAGTGTCTTCCTCAACTTCTGCACGTTTCTGGAGAGAAGCTCGCAAGCTCTCAGGAAAAGGTTCACCAGTAACCATGTGCTTTAATTTATCTAACGGGAGAGATTGCTTTAACTGACTTGCCTTGAGGTGAAGATAAGCGATCACTGATGGAACTGAAAACACAATGATCTGATCCACTAAGGGACTCATTTTGCAGATCATTTCGATAATTTCATCAAAATTGTTGCCTGGAGAGAATACGTAGAACGGATAAGCTGCATCAACTGCCATACTTTTTAATATCCAGGACATTGCATCTCCACCAATCCAGCTCCCCAGGGCAGATCCCACAATAGCTAGTGTTTTCTTTTGATGAACAGCGAAGGCATCTTCAAGAAAAATCTTTAGGGCAGTGGGTGAAGAGCGACTGGTTGACTTCATCTGGGGCCAGTAGAAGCTTTGCCCTGATGAGCCGGAAGAGCGAAATATGCTAAAACATTCCTCATAATCGTCTGCCAACACTTCCTCCCATGGGTAGGCTAGGACGTAGGATTCCTTGTCTGACTTGGGCAAATGCTCAAATGGCTCTGGGACTTTAAACCCTTGCTTTTCCAAAAACTGCTTGTAGGCAGGTACAGAGACTTGGGCACGTTGTGCCACTTCGGATGCTAGCTGTTTCGACCCCAAAAAGTTTTTTACAAATGTATAATTCATTCAAAAGCTACCAAAGCACGAAAGTTATAACGTATTATGGTCGATTATCCTAAGTGTTGATGGCTGAAATAGAGTAAAAGCTTTCATCGTACATTCACTCACCTTGAAAGGGCTAGTACAACAAGGCAAAAGTAAAAAGTAAAAAGAAAGAACACTTGTATTGTAAATATTGTAAGCTTTTTACCTATTTGGTGATGGTGATCCAGCGCTGCAGGAGGGGAGCCACTGCGTTGGGCGGCTTTGCCGACTTGAAGCATGTGGCGTTTTCCCTCCGCAGGCGACTGGTGAACCCGATAGCCGTAAGGCGTGGCGTCAGCCATAGGGTAGCTTTATTTCCGCCTTAACATACTAGTTAGATTAGGATAACCCTGACTGGCGTTGCTAAGTGTTTGAGGTTAATTCTATCTTGAGTGCAAAATTTTCTTTTCAACATCTTGCCAGCTGTAGCCAAACCAAAGCTAGAGCTGGGGTTTTTTTTACTCCTCATGGTTCGGTGGAAACTCCACGATTTATGCCAGTGGGGACTTTGGCAAATGTCAAAACTTTAACTCCAGCCCAACTCCAGGATACGGGAGCACAAATGATATTGTGCAATACTTATCATTTGCACCTCCAACCAGGTGAAGCAATTGTGGCTGGAGGTGGAGGACTGCACAAATTTATGGGCTGGAATGGTCCGATTCTGACTGATTCCGGTGGGTTTCAGGTTTTTAGCTTGAGCGAAATGCGAAAAATCAGTGAAGAAGGTGTCACGTTTCGCTCACCCCATGATGGTCAAATTATTAATTTAACACCAGAACGCTCGATTGAGATTCAGAATATTCTGGGAGCAGATGTGATCATGGCGTTTGATGAGTGTCCGCCCTACCCAGCCAGTCGGGAAGATGTGGAAGCAGCGACGCAACGAACTTACCGTTGGCTAGAACGTTGTATTGTGGCGCATCAACGTAGTGATCAAGCATTGTTTGGGATTGTACAGGGAGGAGTATATCTTGATTTGCGCTCTGATGCGGCTATTGCTTTAACAAAGTTAGATTTGCCGGGATATGCTATTGGTGGCGTGAGTGTTGGCGAACCACCAGAACTGATTGCAAAAATAGTGCAAGCAACAGCGCCACTGCTACCACCAGAAAAACCGCGTTACTTGATGGGTGTGGGGACTTATCGGGAGATAGCTATTGCGATCGCCTCAGGTGTAGATTTATTTGACTGCGTGATTCCCACTCGCTGGGCGAGACATGGTACAGCGATGGTGCAAGGCGATCGCTGGAATTTAAAGAATGCAAGGTTTCGTGAAGATTTTACGCCTTTAGATGAAACTTGTCCTTGTTACACGTGTCAAAACTTTAGCCGTGCGTATTTGTCTCATTTGGTGCGATCGCAAGAAATATTAGCTTACACCTTGTTAAGTATTCACAACATCACTGAACTGATTCGCTTTACTCAAAGAATACGCAAGGCAATATTAGAAGACCGATTTCTTACAGAATTTGCCCAATGGCTGACTCCAGAAAGTGGCGAGTGTTCAGTAGATAAAGACTCAGGACTAATAGAGGACTAAACCGTGTTAAGATACTTGTCAATTCTGAAAGCTGTGTTGGATAGGTGGATTTAAAAAATTATGGAAGCAGCATTGTTGTTAGCAAAATTGCCTGAAGCTTACCAATTCTTCAACCCTCTGGTAGATGTTCTACCACTCATTCCTTTGTTCTTCTTGTTGCTGGCTTTCGTTTGGCAAGCAGCGGTTGGTTTTAGATAAAATTGGTGGGCGCAATTATCGCGTTTTCGCCATTATAAAAATATGAGATATCAAGTGGGGTGGGCATTGCTTACCCCACTTTTACAGCAGTTTTGAATCGGGTAGAACAGAGGTTCTGACATCTTGCACCAGAGTCAAAAACCGGGTTTCTTGAGAATGACACCACTTAAAAAGCTTAACTTTTGGTTGAGAAACCCGGTTTTTTAGGTCTTGTTGAGAATGCTTTGTGCCTTTAGCACGTGGTTTGTAGTTTATGCAAATCAAAAGGAATAAATCTTACGGAAAGTGACATTTCTTAATATTACGTAATAATATAAAAGAACAGATCATACATCATTCTTAAAGCAAGTCAAAACTTAGCTTCGCACTCAGGCTTACAGTAAAAGAGGTATCAGGCATGGGTAATATCACATTCGTCAAAGAAAATAAAGAAGTCGTCGCCGCAAATGGTGCGAATCTACGGCTGAAAGCCATGCAAAACAACGTAGATATATATAAAGTCTTTGGCAAGATGATGAATTGTGGAGGTAACGGTCAGTGTGGCTGCTGCGTTGTCGAAGTTGTCGAAGGAATGGAAAATCTTTCACCCCGTACAGATACGGAAAATCGATTATTGAAGAAAAAGCCTGAAAACTGTCGTCTTGCTTGTCAAACCTTAGTTAACGGTCCAGTTAGTGTGGTAACAAAGCCTTAAGCGTGAATAATTAGCAGGTAAGAAATAACTCCTTGAACCTGAGATAATGATATCCTTAAATTGTCTAGTGGATATCATTGAGAGGCATTCTTTCCATGCAAGTTAATGATCTGGGGTTCGTGGCGAGCATTTTGTTCGTTTTAGTCCCCGCTGTTTTTTTACTCATTCTTTACATCCAAACTGCTAGCCGCCAAGGGAATAAAGATAGTTAAGATCCATTTTCTCAATCACACGAAAACCCCTACACAAGCAAGTGTGGGGGTTTTGTTTATCAACCGCAGTAACTTTAATCTACCGTCCGCGCTAATAATACTGGACAGGTTGCATTAACTCGAACATAGTCAGATAAAGAAGATCCCAAAAGTCGGTCTATATCGACCAAATTCTTGGCAATTGAAGGACGCCGATCTGGAGAACCGAGCAATAATAAATCTATGTTCCGTTCATCTGCTAAGCGACAAATTTCTTCACCTGGTTTACCACTGCCGATAAAACAACGAGCTGGCACGCCATATTTTTTAGCTTCTACATAAGCTGCAGCTAAAATCGGATTTTTTTCTGGACTAATTTCAGTGGTTTGAGATTCTTTGCCGCGTAAATCTGTGCTAACATTAGCCAGAATTAACTCTCCTCCCTTAATATCTCGTAGCAAGAATAAAGCCAAACTCAAGCAACGTTTTGCAGCATCAGAGTTATCCATTGCCACCATAACGCGCTTAACTGTTTTGACATAAATGTCATCTTTCACCAGCAACATGGGGCGAGAAGATAATTGAAAAACGTACTGACTGACTGAGTTTGATAAAATCGATTGCAACCGCTTGAGTCCGCGTGAACCCATAATAATCAAGTCAGCGTCGATTTCGTCCGCGACCTCGCAAACAACACGTTTAGGATCACCTTGCCGTAAAATCGAAGAAACTTTGCTGGGATCTAAGTTCAAATACTGGATTGCATTAGCCAGAATTTTGCCACCTTCTTCCCACTTTGTTGTCATGGCTTCAGCAGAAGATAGGTGGGGAACAACATGCAAAACTGTAACTTTTGACCGTTGGATTGAGTGGATGTCTGCCAAAGTTTTGAGCATTTTTTCTGCATGACCCAATCCAGAGACAGCTAGCAAAATTTTTTCTATCATCATGGCGTCTTGTTGTTCAGGTTGCTTTGGGAATTAGCCATTGGTCATTGATGAGTCCAGTCCTGCAGGCGGGTCTCCCGCCGTAGGGAACTGGCGAACCCGTAAGGGTCAATAGTCAATAGTACAAGTCCTGAAAGAATGACAATTGACAATGACATTTAAGTTTATTTACGCCTAGTTACCTAAAGTTCCAACTAGGCTTCATTAATTTCAGCTTACTCTTAATTCTGACTGATGAGCTTAACGAATAATTATTAAATTTATTAGTTTTAACTATGTTTACTATTCTTCATTAATGAATAAGTTAAGTATTGCAAAGAAGTGATAATTTTTGATAAAAAATCAAGTTTGCTATAGGATTTCTATTTGATTTTTGCGGAGCTTGGTAGAGTTATGTTATAGGATGTTTTAAAAGCTTATTTTTATGTATCCTGGCGATTATAAATCGCGGCTATACAGACAAAACCTGCCTCCGCAGGTTATGAAACTCTTAATTTTTCATTAGTCCACCGAGGTATCCTGGCGATTATAAATCGCGGCTATACAGACAAAACCTGCCTCCGCAGGTTGTGAAACTCTTAATTTTTCATTAGTCCACGTATGTATCCTGGCGATTATAAATCGCGGCTATACAGACAAAACCTGCCTCCGCAGGTTGTGAAACTCTTAATTTTTTATTAGTCCACGGAGGTGGACTTTGCTTGTGTAGTAGCGAATTCTATTCGCCTAAAACTTTTAAAACATCCTCTTAGGCGTTAAGAGTTAAGCATTCCCTGTTCCCTGTTCCGTCCTGTCGCAATGACTGGTGCATAAGTTAATTTCAGTTTCATCTATATATATAAGTGTTTTTCACATAGCACGTTTGGATTGTGAGCGTATAAAATTAACCCTTGTTCTATGAACTCTCCCCAACCCGATGATGAAAATAACCGTGATGTCAAAACAATTTTGATTTTGGCAGCAAATCCGGCTGGGACTTCCAGGTTGCAATTGGATAAAGAAATACGGGAAATTGATGAAGGGTTGAAACGAGGGAATAAGCGATCTCAGTTCAAATTAGAACAAAAGTGGGCAGTACGTCAGCGTGATTTTTACCGAGCAATCTTAGATTACCAACCCCAGATTGTTCATTTTAGTGGGCATGGTGCTGGAATTGATGGCATTGTCCTAGAAAATGAAGCAGATGACAGTGCGTTTCTCAACGCAGATGCGCTCTCCAGTATGTTTGAGTTATTTGCTACAAAGGGAGTCGAGTGTGTACTTCTCAATGCTTGTTACAGTGAAGTGCAAGCAAAAGCTATTAGCCAACACGTCAACTATGTGATTGGCATGAACCGAACGATTGGGGATAAAGCAGCGATCGCATTCTCTGTAGCATTTTACGATGCAATAGCTGCTGGGCAACAGATGGAGTTTGCTTATAAATTAGGTCGTTCTGTTTTAATGAATTATTTAGAGCAGCAAACTCCGGTTTTATTGAAAAAAGAGCCTCTTGGTACTGTACAGCCATTATTTGACGTTATTCCTCCCAATCCATATGTTGGATTAGCTGCATTTACGGAAAATGATGCAGCATTCTTTTTTGGACGGGAAACGTTTGTTAATGGTTTGGTTGAAGCTGTTAATCAGCAACCCTTGGTAGGAGTCATTGGTCCGAGTGGCAGTGGAAAATCTTCTGTGGTATATGCCGGGTTGTTTCCTCAACTACGGATTTCTGGAAACTGGTTGATTGAATCATTTCGTCCTGGGGATAAACCTTTTTACCAGTTAGCTTCTGTCTTAGTGCGTTTATTGGAACCAGAAACTGGAGAAACTGCACAACTGCGAGAAGCTGTGGGATTAGCAGCAGATATGGAATTTGGGAGAATTACTTTATCTACGGTGATATCTCGGCTTAATGAACGCCAGGGTGATAAACGCTTGTTGCTGTTTGCAGATCAGTTTGAGGAACTTTACACTCTTTGTCAGAATAAGGAAGTCATTGAGCGTTTTGT
>NZ_JABXYX010000106.1 GCF_017982655.1 Brasilonema sp. CT11
AGATACTTTACTGCAAGGGTCAGCCGATTTGATAGACGAAGCTGAAAAATATAAATAAGACTAATCATTCATTCATTAAGTTCGCGAATAATATCCGCGAACTCACTTTTTTGTCCAAAGTCCAAAATATAAATAAACCCAGTAAAAATGTCAGTTTTAGATTGATGCTAAACTTATCACAAATAAAGTTAGTTAAATTGTAGCAAAAGCAACTTTTACCAAAAAAGTTGGTAAAAGTTGCTTTTGCTTAAAAGAAGAAATTAGCGAAAAAGCAGTAAGTCAAGGTTGGTGTGGACATGCAACTGTTCTAGACCGCATTACTCTTGGCAGAATGGCAACGCTGTCAATTAAAGGATTGGTATTGTATGTAGAATCATGCTGACCGTGCATGATTTGAGAAATAGTTGCAACTCTATAGTGGTCAAAAATTGCCTTATAATCAAGGAGTTGAAGAATATGATAATTAGCGCTCGTAATTCTTTCAAAGGAACTATAAAAAAAATCAACCAAGGAGCCGTCAACACTGAAGTGATTATAGAAATTACACCTGGTGTAGAAGTAACGTCAATTATCACCAAGTCATCGGCGGATAATCTTGGGCTTGTTGAAGGTGGACAAGCGATCGCGATCGTCAAAGCATCGGATGTAATGGTTGCTGTTTGAAATCCCACAAGTGAATAAGCAGGCACAAGTCCCAACAGGTAGTATTCTCCCTATCTTTGGGTTTTTTTGCTTGATCTGTGGTACAACAGATAAATAAAATAAGGCGCTCCCAAAGTTGCAGTCACCAAGCTACACCGTAACTCAGTGGGGCTAAACAAAGTTCTGCTGAGCAAATCTGCTCCACTTAAAAGTAATCCTCCCATAAGGGCGGCTACTGGTAACAAATTCTCATGCATCGATTTTACCAACCGTCGCCCTATATGAGGAGCCATCAACCCGCTGGCAGACTTGCACCTATCATACTTGCAATCAATGTGTGGGGTAGCCGCATTTCGCGAATAATTATTATTGCGTAAGTCCTGATCTTGAAGAAAAAAGAGCGATCGCCTAGAAATTTGATTTTGCTTGATGTGCGATCGCTCCGCAGGAGCGGGCGCTTTGCGCCATCGCTCTAACCTGTCGAATCTATAAAAAATCCCAAAAACCTTGCTTGAAATCTTTATTCTTTCGTCAAATTTCAAAAGTTTTTGGTCTAAAGAAAAATCTCTCTTCTCACGCCCTTCGGGGAGAACCTGAGCCCTTCGGGCACGGCTTGAGGCCGAACGGTTCCGCTAGCCCCTTAGGGGGCGCTGCGCAAACGCGCTCCGCCAGTCGCCTAGCTGTCGGGAAACCCTCCTGCTGCGCTGGTCTCACCAGATACCTACGGAGGGAAACTCTCATCAAGTACTGGCTCCCCTACACCCCTACACCCCTACACTCCTATACCCCTACACCCCTTTCTTCGTCAGAGAGGATGAATTTAATTAGAAGCTGAACAAGCGTGTTATTTGGCTTCTGAATCTTCTCCCTCAACAATTTCTTTTTGGATAGAACGAATTTCTGCAGCTAATTCTTTCCGAGTAGAAGCCTTGAGTAGATATCGGAAAACAAACCATGTTGCGTAACCAATTCCAGTCAACTCAAAACCTAACTGTAACTGCGGAACTTCATTGATTACATCTAATATAGCTAGAATTAGCTTAACTGCAAAAGTCCCTGTAATAATTGCGGCAAAACAAATAATTGGCAGCTGGTATTCGGGTAAAGATTTACCTAAGTATTCAGGCAATTGCTTCAAAAAGTCAGAAAAACTTCCGCCAATTTGCTGCCATTGGGATAATAATTCAATAGCACGTGGTAGTAATGGCTGAGTTTCAACTTTTGAACTTGAAAGTAGTGCGCTAGGTTCTGTTGATGTTACATCAACAGATTTTGACTGTTGTACTTCGCAGTCGATCAGTTTCTTATTATATTCACTGATAACAGTTTCCATTTCTGTAGTCAAGGTCGCGCCTTGTGTAGCAGGAGAGGACAGTTCCTTTGCAAGTATATTTGGATTGGCATCAAAACTTTGATCGCTAGGAGTTTGGGCAACCACCTGTTCTACAGACAAGATTTCGGTATTGTTGTTGAGATTGGGTAATAATTCATCAGCAGATGGTAGTAAAGGCTGAGTTTCAACTTTTGAACTTGAAAGTGCTGCGCTAGGTTCGGTTGATGTAACATCAACAGATTTCGATTGTTGTACTTCGCTGTCAATCAGTTTGTTATTATGTTCACTGATAACAGTTTCCATTTCTGTAGTCAAGGTCGCGTCTTGTGTAGCAGGAGAGGACAGTTCCTTTGCAAGTATATTTGGATTGGCATCAAAACTTTGATCGCTAGGAGTTTGCGCAACCACCTGTTCTACAGACAAGATTTCGGTATTGTTGTTGAGATTGGGTAATAATTCATCAGCAGATGGTAGTAAAGGCTGAGTTTCAACTTTTGAACTTGAAAGTGCTGCGCTAGGTTCGGTTGATGTAACATCAACAGATTTCGATTGTTGTACTTCGCTGTCAATCAGTTTGTTATTATGTTCACTGATAACAGTTTCCATTTCTGTAGTCAAGGTCGCGTCTTGTGTAGCAGGAGAGGACACCTCCTGCGCAAGTATATTTGGATTGGCATCAAAACTCTGATCGCTAGGAGTTTGCGCAACCACCTGTTCTACAGACAAGATTTCGGCATCCTTTTTCAATTCCTCTGATTTATCCTTCAGACTTTGATTGTTTTCATCCTGCTTATCTTCTGAACTTGCTTCATTTTCATTGTCACGGACATCGAGTGCAGCCAATTTCATCAAAGGCGAGTTAATGGCATTGTACATATCGCGTGCCATATTCACAGCACCTTCAAATCCCATGTACGGACCATTGTGATATCCATGTCCGTTGACATAAGGCAGGTGTAATTTCTTCACCAATGCTCCCACCCGTGGTCCAGTTAGAATCAAATCGGGTTTGACCATGTCTAGGACCTCGAAAAATTCGAGTTCGTTGCTATCGTCAATATAGACGGTACCTTCTTGACCTCTGGCAATCACCTTTTCAAAGTCTTCTTGGTGACCAAACTTGGAGGACATGGCAACAACTCTCATCCCCAAATCATCTTCCAAGGCTTTGGTCCAGTGCCATAATCTTGGTCCACCTGTCCAGATACAGACTTTTTTACCTGTCAAGCGTTCCTTATACCACGCCAACTTGGATTCATATTTGGCGACTTCTTCGGCAATCACAGCTTCTGCTCTGTCTTCAATACCAAAGAAAGCACCGATTTTGCGCAACCCTTCTTTTGCATAGTCAAAGCCCCAAGTATCCACGTCTAGACGGGGAATACCATATCTTTTCTTCAACTCATTGGCGATGTATCCAGCAGAACGCGCACAGTTGGTGACATTTAACTGCGCTCTGTGCATTCCTCGCAATGAGTCATAGGTACCGTTACC
The DNA here is from genome assembly GCF_017982655.1 of Brasilonema sp. CT11. GTDB lineage: Bacteria > Cyanobacteriota > Cyanobacteriia > Cyanobacteriales > Nostocaceae > Brasilonema. The sequence goes on from NZ_JABXYX010000106.1 coordinate 3,470, forward strand.
GGTAAAATGGGAGATGATTTGCACACCCATTTTTTCCATGTACTTCTCTAGGACAAACGTATCACCTTGGATGTTGTAGTCGCCGATGACGTTAATCGTATAATCAGAAGTAATTTCCGGTTCAAATGTTCCTACCTTCTCATTCACCCAGCCAATGTTGAGAACGTGGTGACCTTTGGATTGACTCACACCGGCAAAACCTGGACACTCTACGCAGAAGATGTCTACATCACCAAGTTCTTTTTCTGCACTTTTGACAACGGCTTTGATGTCATCTCCAATCAGTGCGGTGGCGCAGGTGCTGTAGACAATCATCCGTTTGATGTCGGGAAATTCAGCAAACGCTTCTATTATGGATTTTTTGAGCTGCTTTTCACCACCGAAGACAACGTGGGACTCTTTCATGTCTGATGACCAGACATATTTGAGTTGGAAGTTACCGTTGTCGCTGGGATAGCGTTTGGTGTGCCAAGTGTCGTAAGCACAACCGATTGGTCCGTGAATCAATTGGATCGTGTCTTTGAGAACGCCACCGATTACCAGTTTGGCTCCACAGTAGCTGCATCCTCGCTCTGAAAGTGAGCCCGGTATTGTTTCTACGTTAGAACTTGGTAGGAATTGGGTTGTATCTTCTCCTTTTTCTTTGATGTAAACGTGCTTTTCACGTTCGGGTATGCTTTCATCGCATTTCAATAATTTCAATGGCATGGTGTCATTGCTCCTTATGCAATCTCAATACTTGAACAAAGCTTTTTTTCTCTTTTAAAAGATTAGCTATTTATTTTGAAATTAATAGTCAATCTGATAACAATAACAAAAATTCGTCTTGTTTTTTTTAGTCATAATAGTTTTCAAGACAGATAGAAAAATTTAGTAATAATTAAATCAAAAATAAATACAGTTGCTGTTAGTGGAATTCAGTTCTATTTTCCTGTCTCCTCCCTTAAGCAGTAAGTTTACAACTCCTGTGCGGATTGCTATATTAGGCATTTACAAATAATAAAGTGCCCAACTGTCGCGGTTGTTTGAGAATCGGCAAATGGCTCAAAAATTGTCGCTTTTACCAAGATGTATATCAAACGGCTGGGCATTTTATTTTTTGGATCTCTCCTACCATTCTAGATAGCGTGTTACCACCCACTGAAGTTCCAACCACAGGATAGGGTTTTTTTGCTTCAACGTTGAGGCGGGGTCGCGGAGAATGCGTGTGGCGTTCATGCAAATAGCTTCGGAAATACCCAGGTTTTCGGCAACGCCTCTAAGAATGTCTTTGTAGGCATTGACTGAGGGAAACAGCTGGTCACACGAATATACAACAAAATATTGAGAAAGTTTTGGAGGCTTGCCCCAGTAGTAATTTACGAGTTCGACATGACAGTACTCAAGCAACCCACTGAGTTCCGGACAGCGATCGTTGAGCACGGCGGTAAATTTTTGAACTAAAATCTCTTCAGTTAACATAATCAGTCATACTCCTTCAATCAGGTAAACAAGTTTTGGCGTAGTTGAAAACGCCGATTTATCAGAGAATGATAGGGTTGCATCGTCCTAGTCAAACAATCCAAACTTTGCCAATAGTTTCTCAAGCTGATCATTAGACATAGATTTCGGAATCACAAAATTTGTGTTTTGATCAATCGCCTTTGCCAAGTTGCGATAGTGCTGTGCCTGTTCACACTCAGGAGCATATGCAATCACAGTCTTGCTGTAGAACTCTGCCCGTTGTACCATGTTGTTTCTGGGCATGGAGTAAATCATTTGAGTACCCAGTTGCTCTGCTAGAGCCTGAATCAGATTGTCTTCTTGATCAACATTGCGAGAGTTGCAGATCAATCCTCCCAGACGTATACTGCCGATAGAAGCATATTTCTGAATGCTTCGGCAGATGTTGTTAGTGGCATACATTGCCATGATTTCTCCAGAAGTGATGATGTAAACTTCTTGAGCTTTGCCTTCACGAAGGGGCATGACAAATCCACCACACACCACGTTACCTAGACCATCATAGAAAGTATAGTCAAGTCTGACTTCTTCATCGTAAGCACCAAGTTGTTCCAGCAACCCAATCGATGTGAGAACGCCTCGACCTGTGCATCCCACACCAGGTTCTGGTCCACCCGACTCCACACAAAGCGTCTTCCCCCATCCCTCCTTGCGGAAATCTTCTAAATTCACATCTTCTTCTTTACGTAGTGTGTCCAGTACAATCTTCTGGTGCAATCGCCCCAAGAGGAGTCGGGTAGAGTCTGCTTTCGAGTCACATCCTACAACCATTACCTTACGACCCATATCGACCAGTCCAGCAACTGTATTTTGAGTCGTTGTGGACTTGCCAACTCCCCCTTTTCCGTAAATCGCAATCTTCCGCATAAAAACCTCGCTCATCAGGTTGAATTTTGAATTTTGAATTTTGAATTGGAGCGAAGCGAGTGACGGAATTATATTAATAGTTTCTGAGCAGTTTAAGCCGCTGCTCAGAATTCTTTGTGTCTTTTTGTTGCTAATTCCTTTTATAGCAACTTGAAGCCGAAGTTATTCAGAACTTCACGCAAGTTCTTGCATCCTTTTAAATAATCCAATGTTGCGACTCGCTCGGCTGATTGTGCTGACCAATCACCAGGGACATTCATCTTTTGTTGAGTGTAGAACTGTTTCATAATGTCATTGTAGTGAGCGATCGCCTCATCTTGTTCTGCCAGTTTGTAAGTTTCTCGATGTAGTATAACCGACTGAGGCAGTCGTGGCTTAATTGCTGGTTGGACTTCAGGATTCGGATAGCCCACACACAACCCAAACACAGGGAACACAAAAGATGGTAAATTCAGTAGTGTTGCTACCTCTTGCGTGTTGTTGCGTATTGCGCCAATATATACTGTTCCTAAACCAAGGGACTCAGCAGCAAGGGTGGCATTTTGCGCTGCTACAGAGGCATCAACTATTGCTTTAATCAATAATTCTATGTATTCCAAAGCAACATGAGCTAGTCCGCGACTGTCAGCAATATGAGCCAGACGACCTAAATCTGCTAACCAAACCAAGAATAAAGGAGCCTGCTTGACTTGTGCTTGGTTATTGGACAGCCTGTATAATTCTTCTTTACGTTGTTCATCTTCAACGGCTACCACACTCCAAGTTTGCAGATTAGCAGAACTAGCAGCAGATTGAGCAGCTGCAACTAATAACTCTACGGTTTTCGGTGGAAGAGGATCAGATAAATAAGACCGAATTGAACGGTGAGACAGTAGCGTCTCTAGGAAATCGTTCCAGGGAAGATCGTAATTGAAGGGAATTTCACCGTAGCGCGATTCCAGCAGTTCTGTAGGATTTGTCATGGTTAACTTTTAACTCCAACATGTTCTTTGAGTCACAAAAAACTCTAGGAATGAGAACACCTCAACTCTTGTTGAATCGTTCAGTCAAATGTTCTCCAACTCGCACGCGTATTGGCAATGATTCTCAAAGCTGGACTAATCTCCCACTTTTGTTTCATTGCCAGATATAAATAAGGACGAACAAAACAATCCAGATGACATCAACAAAGTGCCAGAACACAGAGGTTGCATTTATACCAAAATGACCTGTGTCGTAGTTACCTGGAATGAAAGAGCGACCAAAAACAATAATCTGCAACAAAATACCAGTGAGAACGTGTAAACCGTGGAAGCCTGTTAGTAAATAGAACATTCCACCAAAGACTCCTGTGGTAAAGCCAAAGGAAAGGTGGCTCCACTCGATCGCTTGTCCTACTAAAAAGTAACTTCCCATTGCGATCGTTAACCCAAGAAACTGGCGAAATTTTATCAAGTCGTGGCGTGCAAGGGCGCGTTCTGCCAAATAAATGACAAAGCTACTGGAAACAAGAATCACCGTATTTATTGCAGGATCTTTGGTTTCTAGTCCGGAAACACCAGGAGGTAACCAGTTAGGAAGTGTTGTTTTGTAGACAATATATGCTGTAAAAAAACCGAGGAAAATGAAAGTCTCTGAAAGCAAGAACACAGTGAAGCCGAACATTTTGCTGCCTTCTTCATCATGAGCGTGCTCATGTGCGGAATGCTGTAACTCTTTTGAAGTGATCGAACTGTCCATTTGATAAATTCTCACACGTTGTTAGTGGTTGGTAGTTAGTGGAAAAACAAATGATGTACAAACGCTTTCATCAGAGCGCGTCTGTACTACTAATCACTAACGCTCTTGCACCAATGGTTCAGATTTTCCGTAGGCGTAGGGTTCACCAATAACAACTGGAATTTCGTCAAAGTTCTCTACAGGAGGTGGTGAAGAAACTTGCCACTCAAGTCCAATGGCTCGCCAAGGATTCTTGAGTGCTTGCTGGTCATGCATCCAAGAACCAATCATATTAAGAAGAAAGGGCAAAGTGGATACACCTAGTAAAAATGCTCCAACACTGGCAATAATATTCCAAAATTCATACTCTCTTGGGTAAGAAGAAACTCGACGCAACATTCCTTGCAATCCTAATGGGTGCATTGGGAAGAAGTTGAGGTTAATGCCAATGAACGCCAGCCAAAAATGCAATTTACCCAAGCTTTCGTAGTACATACGTCCAGTCATCTTGGGGAACCAGAAATAAATAGCAGCAAACATCCCCATCGTTACTGTGCCGTACAGAACATAGTGGAAGTGACCCACTACATAGTAAGTGTTGTTGACGTGGACATCAATGGGAACAGAAGAGAGGGTAATGCCAGTGATACCTGCAAACACGAACAATATTAATGCACCGAATGCAAACAGCATTGGTGTATCAAACCGCAACTTACCACCCCAAAGCGTTGCAGTCCAAGCAAACACCTTAATGCCAGTGGGGACAGAAACGAACATTGTTGTAAGCATGAAAAACATCCGCATCCAGCCTGAAGTACCGCTGACGTACAAATGGTGTACCCAGACGATACCGCTGACTCCAGCAATCAGGAGTGATGAAATGGCGACAATCCTATAGCCAAATAAAGGTTTACGAGCAAAAACGGGAAATATTTCCGAAAAGACTCCGAAAACTGGCAGAATGATTACATAAACAGCAGGGTGGGAGTAGAACCAGAAAAAATGCTGGAACAGAACTGGATCGCCTCCTTTTGCCGGGTTAAAAAAGCTCGTTCCCACTGTTAAGTCGAGTAACAGCATGACTGCACCTGCTGTTAAGACAGGTAGTCCAAACAGTTGGATAATCTGGGCACTGAATACGTTCCAAACAAAGATGGGCATACGGAAGAACGTCATGCCTGGTGCCCGCATCTTGACAATCGTGGTGACGAAGTTAATCGCCCCCATAATCGAGGAAACACCTGATATTGCCACGGCTAGAAGCCAGATAACTTCACCATTAATTAAGTTTCCTGTGGGGTTTTGGAGGCTGACGGGAGGATATGACCACCAACCGGCTTGGGCTGGACCGCCAGGTATAAAAAAGCTAACCATCAGCAGGATAGCAGCGACTGGTATCATCCAGAAAGCAACAGCGTTAAGTCTGGGAAACGCCATATCTCGCGCCCCAATCATCAGAGGCACAAGATAGTTAGCAAAACCTGTTAATATGGGGAATGTCCATCCGAACAGCATCACAGTGCCGTGCATCGTGAATAGAGCATTATAGACACTACGGTCAACAAGGTCTGATTCTGGGGTAATTAATTCCCCACGAATAATCATTGCAAATATACCACCAACCAAAAAGAGAATGAAAGCGGTAACAATATACTGAATACCAATGACTTTGTGGTCAGTACTAAAGCTAAAGTATCTCTTCCAGTCTGTTGTAGGTTCGTGTTGAGGTATGTGATTTGTAATATCTTCAACAGAAATATTTGTCATTGTCTGCGTATTGGTTGTTGGTTACTGGTTGTTAGCTAATAATCACTAACTAATTGCTGTAATTGACGACAGGGGCTTGTGCAGGTGCGATCGTAGCCCAGTTTTTGATTAACTGTTTTGATTCTTGGGCATATTCGGAAGCTGCTTGATTCTTTGCAGTGCATGGTTTGCGGTTTGCGGCTTCCGCAAGCCACTTTTTGTACTCTTGCGGGGATTCAACAACAACATCTGCTTGCATGGTTGCAAAATAAGTGCCACTGAATTCAGAATCGGTCAATCGATATTTGCCAATGCGGATCGGGGTGAATTCCAAGTCAATGTTGCGGTTGGGAATAATGTCTTGCTTGACTCGAAAAGCAGGAATATAAAAGCCATGCACAACATCCTCCGACTGCATCGCTAAACGAATGCGATGATTGATGGGTAAATGCAGTTCGGTGCTGGTAATTCCTGTTTCTGGGTAACGAAAAACCCAAGCCCATTGTTTGGCATCAACTTCAATGTCTTCAACTGGCATGACATTTGATGTAGCGTCAGTTGAAGCAGTTGAGGAAGACGCGGAGACGGAAATTGGCGCTGCAGATGCGGATTGCATTCCCACTGGAATATGGAAATGCATAGCTTCCATTGGTCCTTGAATCCCCATTTGCTCGTAGATTTGATAGCTGTAGCCTGCAATCCAAAACACTAGCAATACAGGAATTGCAGTCCAGACAAATTCTAGTGTTAAATTCCCTTCAATGGCAGGACCATCACTAATATCATACTCCCCTGCTCGATGGAAAATCGCTGAATACATCAGTGTTCCTGTGACTCCAAGGAAGATAAATGCCCCCAGCGTGATTAAGAAACTAAACAAATTATCGACAAGTCGCGATTCTGCTGCGGCTTGAGGGGGTAGCCAGGAATAGGCTTGATGTCCTATTTGAAGACTAACAGCAGTTAAGGCGATCGCACACGCACTTAAGATCAAAATCTTTCGGATTTTCATAGTGGCAAAAATCATTAGTCATTAGGAGGCAGTGCGCCCTTGCGGGTTCTAGCATCTGCTGTTCATTAGTCATTGGTCATTAGTTATTAGTCATTAGTTATTTACTAAGGACTAATGACTAACATCGATTAGTTCAGCAGTAAGTTGGGGTCTTTTCCCAATCGCAACAACATATCAGCGGTATTGTGAACTCCAAACTCACCAGCTAGTTGCGCTCCTAGCGTACCGTGGACGTACATGAGCAGCATAATAAATAAGCCGGAAAGTAAATAGGTCAACTGCACTTGTTGACTATTATCCTTACGCCAAATATAGCGCTGGAATCCTCTCCAAATAGTCATGCCAACAATCAGCAGCAGAAGAAAAACACCACCGGCACTATGCCAAAGCATTGTTTCGATCGCTTGCAATCCCCAGCTACTCTTTACCTCAGTGGATGGTTGTGCCAACAGCATTTCGTAAAAACCTACTCCCACCGTAAAAAATGTGATAATTGCTGAACCTAGCATGTTATACCAGCCAACATCAAAGAAGTTGGAAGGAATGACAGGAATTGCTAAAAACTTGAAGAGTGGTCTTTGTATGCGTAACAGCACACCAATGAAATCAAAGGCAATGCCAACAATGAACAAACCGAGAGTAAGATGGACTAAATTTGGATGAATGGGTATAGCATAGGGCAATCCATTTGCTCCAAGCTGACTTTTCAATTGGTGAATAACTTCAGAGTTCATTGCAGTAAGCCCTCCTTCATCGCTTCAACAACTGGCAAAGTGTGTAGTCCATATACCCAAACCAGTTCATCTCCGAAATACACTTGTATGCCGACTATTGCAGTCAAAAGTAGACTTGCTGCTAGGTAATAAACTGATATCTTTTCTGGATTGCGAGAACGAATGACATAACGCCAAGCTGTAATGGCTGCAAGAATTCCTGAAAGTGACCAGCCCAAAAACGTATGTAAATTGAGTGCTGGTTCAACTGCGTTATAAGGTTGTGCCAAGCCTGCTTCAAATTGACCAAAAATGATCGCGATGAAGATGGAGATTGTAGCGAAAAACATATTCCACCAACTCACCTCAAAAAGACGGTGACTACGGGTAAAATACCCAATAACATCACACAAGAAGGCAAATAACACCATCGCAATCACAAAATGGACAACGATAGGATGCATTGTATCGGGATACGGTAAACTATGGTCATTCAGAGAGACAAGATTCTCAAGCATGGTATCCTACCCAATATTTTAGTTAGTAATTAATGGTCAATCGTTAGTGATTAGTGGTGAAACTAGCCCTGTAGGCCGGTTTATCACGCTCTGGGGACTAGCCTTAGCTGTAAGGCGTGCGCTTTGCGCATACCCTGAAGGATTACTGGCTAATAACCAATAGCTAACTAAATAGCTACTAACTCCCAACACAAAACAACCACAATCTTTTGACTTCTATAACGACTCAGGTTGGACTTAAGATCTGTCTAAATCACAGCAGCAATTTTCATCTTGGAGAATGGTTTTCACACAAAAGCTTCATTTTGATAAGTAGAAACCCACTGCAATGAATATAGAATTGCAAGACTTATCGTTATGCTTTTTCAAGACGTGTTTGTATGAAACTCCAACTCAAGCCCTTGAATCATGAAGTGCTTTGGTGCAATAAGAATCAATTAGATTGTATTCTTACTTATTCAGGACTATTGATTCCCCATATATAAAGAATATCATACATCTTGCCAATTTACTTGCTATTGTCATTTTTTTTGCAAAGAGTATTCGTGGTTACAATTAATCAGAAATTAGAAGATTTTCAACCAACAATTGCGTTTTTATTCTGTTGTTTCGAGGTTAACAGTTGTGATCTGAATTTATATCTTAAGTTTCGAGGTTAACAGTTGTGATCTGAATTTATATCTTAATGGCATCAGTCTTAAATCATAAGCCCTGCGGGCACACGGCTTTGTATCTCCTGCAAAGACGCGCTCGTCGCAAAGCGACACGCTGCACGTTCGCTCTTAGCGTGCGCTTGCGCTTACGCTAACGCCCTTGGCGTGGGCTTTGCGCTTACGTGAACAACAAGATTCCGGACAACTTTTGCGAAGTCGGGAATCTGAAGATGTGCGATTGTCACAAATCAAAGGAGAAAGTTGCTCTTGAACTTTAGCTTACATGAGTTCACCTCTCGGATTGAATTTGGACATTAGACCGTGCTTCAACGAGTAACCACAAATTACAGCCTTTTGAGTAACTCATCGTACTCATCGTGTGCCCCAATCCAAAACCAGTAAATGTGGTCATCTGATTCAAGCAACCCCAGAACTCGATAGTCTATGCTGATACGAGCAGAATAAATTGGTTAGCGCTGACTCACCCGTTTGAACTGCAAACTGTTGTGGTAAGGATCTTCACGCCAAAGTTCATAGGCTTTTTCAGCCTGTTCTTGCACTGCCGTGGGAAGTAGGTCAAGCCGTTTGCGGAATGTTTTCGTGACACTTGATTTCATCGCTTAACCGGAAAAACTTCGTCCAATGGAACCGTTTCACCACTAGCGATTTCTTGCCGCACCATATCGGCTAACAGATCCCACTGTTCATCCGTCGTTGACTCAAACTGCTCTGTCCATCTCTGCTCATCTTTCAGTTCAGCCATCAGACGAGATGCGATCGCATCTTGCTGGTCGGCAGGAAGTTTTTTGATTTGTGCAATGACTTGTTGAAGAAGTTCGGTCATGGTTTTAGGGGATAGATATAGTGGCAAATATATAAGTAAGTCGGCACAATAAAACCAAACTCTGTTAAGAAAAGTAAACAAGGCTCAAACCTTTTTTCTCCCTGCTCCCTGCCTTATTTCAACGATAATTATTTACGCCAACCTACTTAACCCCATTTTATCTGATTTAATCTCGGCAGACTTAGAGATTATGTCAACCCGCGCCGAACAGTTTTATCTTCTCCAGACCTGTAAGCCCTCAAGCCTACGATATTGACCACGAGTGCCACAAAACTGACCATTTGCAAGAACTTGGGTATCTCCAACGTCTTGTACGTGACACTTATAGAACACGTTATAGTTTGCTGCTTCAGAACTATATTCGGAGATTTTGCAGAAAGTTTTTGAACATCATTCCAGACAAAATACCTCAAAAATCCCTAAAATGCCTGTGCGATACGCGTAGGCGATGCTTTGCCCATCGCAATTAAGCTCAAGCACTATCCTGAGAAAACAAGGGTAGGCTTAAAATCTTTTATTCATTTTATAGAAGCCGGAAATTTTCTGTAGTTCTAAATACACTATTGACAAAAAATATAGGGAGAAAAAACTTTTTTAGGCAATTATTTTGGCGTTATGTATGCTATTCTTGCTATGAGGGGGGGATAAAAAAACAGTAAAAAATTAACAAAAAGTCTAAGTTACTTGCCATATAAGCAAGAATCTAGCAAGTCTTTTGGCAAGAAATATGTATACAAAATTACAAAACTATTAACAGGTCTTCCGGCAGAAAGAGCACACACGCTTAAGACCTTACTATTACTTAGGCATATTAAGCTTGTCCGCTGCGGCTTTTTGTACCGAGAAATACAGCCTGATGAAGCTAGACATGAACATTTGCAACAACCTGAAGTCAATTAGGAATCGGCTGGGCTTGAGTCAGCAAGATCTAGCTAATATAGCTGGCGTGACTCGTCAGAGTATTGGTGGTATAGAATCAGGACAATATGCTCCTTCTGTTAGCATTTGCCTGCGTTTAGCCAAGGCGCTTGGCTGCCAAATCGAGGAGTTATTCTGGCTAGAAGAGGAATTACCCAAAGTTGAGGCAATTCTTACTAAACCAGTCTGTAATGAACAGCAATCGCGAGTTAGCTTAGCGCGGGTTGGGGATCAATTGATAGCTTATCCCCTTGTTGGAAACGATGCTTTTCGCATCGATATGGTTCCGGCGGATGGTGAGGTTGTTGCAGTGGAGAGGCTTCCTGGGATAACCAAACTGCCGTTCGTCGTTCGCGAAGGGTGTCCGAAGGACATAGACGTGCCGGAGGCATACCCGAAGGGTGAGGTTGTTGCAGTGGAGAGGCTTCCCGGCATAATAAGCAAACCGTCGTTCTCCGAAGGGAAGTTGGAGAATGAAACACAGAGCCAGACAGGTACAAATAAAGTCCTAGTTAGGCTTCTTGATGATATCGACAAATTGCACAATACAGTCGTGATTGCTGGTTGTACGCCTGTGCTTTCCCTCTTGGCAAGAGCGACTGAACGTTGGCATCCACAACTGCGAGTTCATTATCATTTTGCCCACAGCATGGCAGCATTGCGTAGTCTGTGCCGAGGTGAAGTTCACATTGCAGGTATGCACTTATATGATCCCCAAACAGGCGAACATAACATTCCCTTTGTGCGGGAAGCCTTAATAGGTAAGAGTGCCGTCTTGATTACCCTTGGAGTTTGGGAAGAAGGACTTTTGGTCTTACCAGGAAACCCAATGGGAATCAAAACAGTTACCGATTTGGTAGAATTTGGAGCAACTATCGTCACCCATGAAGTGGGTTCTGGCAGTCGGATGCTTTTAGAACGAAAACTGCAAGATCAACGAGTCCCATTCCAGATGCTCAAAGGATTTGACCATGTCGTCCACAACCATCAAGATGTTGCTTTATCTATAGTCTCAGGAATTGCTGATGCAGGTATCTCTACAGCATCTATTGCTACTGCCTTTGGCTTGGGATTTATCCCCCTGCATCAATCCCGGTACGACTTGGTGATTCTCAAAGAATACTTGGAAGAAGCACCAGTACAGCAGTTTCTCAATATATTGGGACATCGGCTAGTCCGATCGCAACTAGAAGTTCTCGGCGGCTATGATATCAGCAATATTGGGCAAGTTGTAGCAAATATTTAGAGTCAGGAATCATAACTTTACCATGAACAACCATAGCATTACGATTAACGATACAACTTTGCGAGATGGCGAACAAGCTGCAGGTATAGCTTTTAACGTAGAGGAAAAAATTGCGATCGCCACTCTTCTTGACGCAATTGGAGTTCCGGAAGTGGAAGTTGGCATTCCGGCAATGGGGCAAGAAGAAGCAGAGTCGATCCGCACCATTGCGAATCTGGGATTAAACACCAAATTACTTGGTTGGAACCGTGCTAACTTGTCCGATATTCAGGCATCAATCAATTGTGGTTTGCAGCGAGTGCATGTTTCCGTTCCCGTCTCGGAAATTCAGATTGCCGCCAAATTTGGGGATCAAAAGCAGGTCATGTGGGAACGCCTGCGGGATGCGATCAATTTTGCGTGCGATCGCGGTTTATCTGTATCTGTTGGTGGAGAAGATTCCACAAGAGCTGATGAGTCTTTTCTACTGGATGTGGCACTCTCTGCTCAAGAGTGGGGAGCCTTTCGGTTTCGCTTTTGTGATACTGTAGGAATTCTAGATCCCGTCGGCACTTACAATAAAGTTCGCCAGCTTGTCTCTCATTTATCGATTCCAGTTGAAATGCATATGCACAATGATTTTGGTTTAGCAACTGCGAACACGCTGGCTGGTATAAAAGCAGGAGCGCTATCAGTCAACACCACGGTAAACGGAATGGGTGAACGGGCAGGCAATGCAGCGCTAGAAGAAATCGTGATGGGACTCAAATGCATCTATGGCATCGAAACAGGTATTGATACAAAACGCCTGCTGGAACTGTCACGGTTAGTTGCTAAAGCTACCAACTCTCCGGTTCCTCCCTGGAAGGCAATAGTGGGTGAAAATACCTTCGCACACGAATCAGGCATTCATGCTCATGGTGTGCTGCAAAATCCAGAGACCTATGAAGCGTTCGCGCCGGAGGATGTTGGTTGGGAACGTCGCTTGGTTGTAGGGAAACATTCCGGTCGGCATCTGCTGCTGAATGTACTGCAACAACATGGAATCAATCTCAGTGGCGTAGAAATTCAATCAGTGCTGGATGCTGTGCGGCATAAGTCAGTACAAACCAAACGTAGTCTCACTGTTGAAGAACTCCTTAGTTTAGTTCCCCAAGGGTGAACGTACAACATTAGACTTCTTGCAGAAATCGGGAACTCTTAACTCTTAACACAACCTCGTAAAATCTCACTTTTGCAAGGTTGTGTTAAGGGTTGCATCTAGCAGACAAACGATTTAGAAGATTATTCGTACCTAATTCCAGGTGCGGTGCATAGTTAACTATTTTTTATCAATGCGTAGGTCTTAAAAAACATGATTCGGAGAATTATCATTGCATGTTTGGCGTGTTGCTTGGCGATTCTTGGTGCTGGAGTTGGTGATATTCTAACGCAAGAGGCAGTTACGGCACAGTCCCCGACGAATAAGAATCTCATAGTAGCAATGACAACCAGTATTGAGGATAGTGGTTTGCTAGATGATTTAGTTCCGGCGATTGAAAAGAAAACAGGATATACGCTGAAAAAGGTTGCAGTCGGTACTGGGCAAGCTATAGCTCTGGCTGAAAAAGGTGAAGTTGACGCGCTATTCGTCAATTCACCTAAAGCCGAACGCAAAGCTTTGGACAGTGGTGCGGTGATGAATCGCCACTTGGTAATGCACAATGACTTTGTGATTGTCGGACCAGATACTGACAAGGCAAAGATCCGAGGGAAAAAGAGTGCTGTAGAAGCATTCTCCCTGATTGCTAAAAATCAAGCATTGTTTGTATCGCGGGGTGATGATTCAGGTACCAATAAGCTGGAGAAAGATTTCTGGCAACAGGCAAATGTCACACCATCTGGCGCTTGGTATCAGCAAACAGGTGCGGGGATGGCGAAAACTTTGCAAGTCGCTAATCAAAAACTGGGATATACCTTAGTGGATCGGGCAACATATATATTTCAGAAGAAAAACCTGTCTTTGCCAGTACTAGTCGAAGGAGACAAGAAACTGTTGAATCTTTACCATGTGATGGAAGTAAATCCCCAAAAATTCTCCAGGGTGAATAGTCCAGGTGCTAAAGCGTTTATTGATTTTGTCTTATCTCCTGAAGGACAGAAACTGATCGCAGTTCACGGGAAAAAAGAGTTCGGACAACCGCTATTTTTTGTTGATGCCGGAAAAACGGAGAAAGATTACGGCCATTAGAAAAACTTGAGTATCAGATCATCAAGGGTTGCTTCAGTGCATATTTCAGCATTCTTTTCCAATTTCTTAACATATTTGTATTTGTGGATACAATCATCGAAGGAATTATAAGAGCTTTTGAGCTATTAACTAGTGGCAATAGCGACGTTTACCAAGTGATGACGATGACATTGTTCGTATCTGGAACAGCTACAGCCATTAGCGTGTTCCTTGGTTTACCGTTGGGATTGTGGCTCGCTTTAGTAGATTTTGTTGGTAAGCAGAGCTTGACTAGTTTGATTAACTTTGGTATGGGATTACCGCCAGTTGTAGTGGGTTTAGTCGTCAGTTTGTTTTTGTGGCGGTCTGGTCCATTAGGAAATCTTGACTTGATGTATACGCCCACGGCTATGATCGTAGCTCAAGCAATCATTGCTTTGCCAATTGTGGCTGGCTTCAGTTTTGCAGCAATTGTCAGTATTAATCCGAAACTACGCTGGCGACTGCTATCAATGGGCGCGACACCGTGGCAAGCTAATTGGTTGCTGATTAAGGAAGCACGGTTAGGGTTAATCGCTGCCGTCATCGCCGGTTTTGGTCGCGTCATCTCCGAAGTAGGGGCATCGATGATGGTGGGCGGCAATATCAAAGGGCAGACAAGAGTTCTGACCACGGCGATCGTCACGGAAGTGGAAAAAGGAAATTACGATATCGCTATGGCGATCGCATACATTCTACTCATCATCACGTACGGAATCATACTATCGCTGACTCTCTTGCAATATGATAAGAAAATTTTATGAAGATGATGACTCGGTTGAAGTCATTTGTCAACCTGGAATCGTATCCTGTGGCACAACAGGAAAATTTAGGATGATCAACGAGTATGTCCTGAATATGCACCAGGTGAGGGTCGATAGCAATACACGTAAAAATATCCTATCAATTGACAATTTTGTTGTTCGCCCAGGGGAACTTGTCGCTGTGGTTGGCCCCAATGGCGCAGGCAAAAGCACCCTGTTAAGGACGATCAATCTGTTGCAGCCTTACTGTGGTGAAATGCAATTATTTGGACACGATGTTTCTCATGCCAATAAAACATTGTTGCGTCGTCGTTCTGCTCTAGTCTTTCAGGAAACATTACTGCTGAATGATACTGTATTTAATAATGTTGCCAAAGTCTTAGAGTTTCGAGGCATACCAGCAAACAAGATTAAGCAAAAGGTACATACAGCACTCGCCACTTTTGGCTGTGAACATCTGGCAAATCGGTCAACCCGTTCCCTCTCCGGTGGTGAAGCCAAACGGGTTTGTATTGCCTGCGGCTTAGTTGCTGATTCAGAATTGCTGCTTTTGGATGAACCTTCTGCCTCTTTAGATGTGGGAATACGTGCCGAGATCATTGAGAAAATTAGACAATGGGCACAAGCGAGGGGATCAGCAGTCATATTAGTCAGTCATAACTTTACCGACATCCTATATTTTGCTGACAGGGCGATCGCATTATCTGACGGCTGTATTATACAGGATGATAAATTGGAAATGCTTATACGCCGACCTGCTAACGAGCAGCTCGCAAGACTAGTAGGAATGGATAATATTATTCCGTGTCGGGTAGAACGGGGCAGCCGTGGTTATTTGATCAAGCTCGCAAATAGTATAGAGTTTTTATATCCTGGTGAAGTTAGAACCCCAATCACTGCCTGTTGTCTGTCTGGTGATGCTTTCTATCTTAATGATACAAGTTCTTCAGTTCTACACCCGCCAGGAGTAGTCACTATTGAAGGATGGGTGGAACGGATTCTACGTGGTATGGGGATTTGTACTATTTGGGTTAAGGTAGGGGAAGAACTAACTTTAATTGCCAGAGTGCCTCAAAGTCAGATATCCGGCAATGTCTCTCGCGATGAAATGATTGAACTGGCATTCAATCCTAGCGATGCACATTTTGTTTAGAAAAAATGGGCTATTTTATACCAGGAAAAGGAGTTATGAATAATAATTAGTCACTAAAAGTAGCAAAATACTCTAAAATTTTACGCATGGCAGTGTTGATATTGCTAAAATCATCATCGTGTGCAAGCATTTCTTCCGGTTTCTGAATATATTTGCCCGCAATTAATTCGGAAGCGCAATTTTCAATAATTTGGCGAACGCTGTCTTTAGTTGACTCTAGGTGAAATTGTAAACCTAGGACTTTCTCACCATAAATAAAAGCTTGATTTGAACAGACTTCACTATAGGCTAGTCGTACAGCACCTGGAGGTAAATCAAAAGTGTCACCATGCCAATGAAACACAGTGAAAGATTGAGGTAGTGAGGCAAAAACAGGAGATGTTTGTGCTTCCGTTGTGAGTTGAATCGGATACCAACCTATTTCTTTTTCCTGATCTTTGTACACCTTGGAACCTAAAACATCAGCGATTAGCTGCGAACCAAGACAAATGCCAATAACTACTTTATTCTTCTTGATTGCTTCGGCAATAAATTTTTTTTCTGAAGTCAACCAAGGATACTTATCATCCTCATAAATATTCATCGGACCACCCATTACTATCACCCAATCTAGGTCATCAACAGATGGTAACGTGTCACCGTTGTAAAACTTAGTTGCAGAAATAATCTGACCTTGCTGTGTCGCCGCCCACTGTTCAATGCTAGCAAGTCCTTCAAATGGCACGTGTTGTAAGTAATGAATTCTCATCGCTTTCCTCCATTGTTTATCAATCCTCCGTAAGGTTTTCTTGGTGAGTTGGGTGGGTGTTGAAATAGGCACGATCAAAGGATTGCCCCAGAATTTCTTGACCAATTGAGGACAAAACGCGATCGCTATTATCGTGCAGGACGTAAAAGGACAAGTCTCGGAATATTCGCTCTAGAGGACTTGGTTGAATCAAGGAGCGAGATCCACAAGCGTGTATGCAGTCGTTCACCGTTTCCAAAGCCAGTTGCTCAGTTATGTAACGGGCGCGATTGCCTGCTTGTTTTGCCCCTAAGACTTGGCCTGTTTCCCAAAGAGTGGCTACCTGCCGCAGCCAGAAATGCATAGTATCTATATTAATTGCTGCCTTAGCAATTCGGTGTTGTACGTAGGGGTCGTGTCCTTTTTCCTGTTTGTTGATGTATGCTAAAGCATAATCATAGGCTCCTTCAGCGGCTCCTAGAAAAGCAGCGCCATACAGAGGCGTAAACCGCGTCTGCCACTCCTGTTGGATGTACTGTCCTGGATAGCCAATCAAGTTTTCTTTTGGGATGAAAGTACGTTCAAAGCGAACTAAGTAACTCACTGTACCTCTCATCCCAATTGGCTGCCACCAACTATCATCAAAGCTAATACTGGGGTCGGACAAGTTGCAGGCTAGTAACAATACTGATGTTGGTGAGCCATTGCTATGACGCGCTCCCCCAGCCCCTGCTGTGTTGACCAACAGAATTGCCCACTGTGCTTCTGGGGCACTGGTGGCGAACACTTTTGTGCCATCGATGATGTATCCCTTATCTACCACTTGCACACTTGTGCCAAGGCTGGCTTTTTGACCTGGAATCTGAGACTGGGGTTCTCCACTCCAAGCCGCCCATTTCTCTCCACGCTGGACAATACCCTCAAACCAGCGCTTCTTCTGAGACTCATTAGCCATAGCGGCTAGTAAAACTTGGGCATTTGCGTGTCCTTCCCAGCAACGGGCTAGGGATAAATCCACTTTTGCCAGTTCCTTAGTCATCATCCACAAGGTAAAGATATCGCTATCATGTCCCAACCCTAGACCACCGTATTCAGTTGGCACAACAGGCGCATTCAGACCTGCTTGAAAAAGGTCTTCAAAATCTTCTCTTGGGAAGCTAGCAGTGTGATCATAACCAGGGGCGCGAGAGGCGAACTTATCGCGTGCCAGTTGGCTAATGCGCTCAATCAGGGTTTGCTTATTGAGAGTTAGATTGAACATCATCTAATACACATCTGTCAAATGGTTTGCTGTAAGCGCAAAGCGCACGCCAAGGGCAAACGCCCAGCGTGTCGCTTTGCGGCGAGCGCGAAAATGAGCCGTTTACCCACCCATTTTTTAGCTTACCATTGATGTGCCTTTAGTTCCAGCGTCTACATGGGTACAGTGTCTGAGGTGTTAAAACCTAGACTTCTTGTACAGCAAGGCATATGAACTTTTTTAGTACAAATGCAATGCAGAACTTGAGCTTAGTCCACCCGATAGTAAAACTCCCGACACAGAAAATTGGGTTCGCTGTTATCCTTGAATTTGTGAAACGCAGCAATCACCCACAAGCCTTTGTTCATGTTCGCTGCCAACAAGGATTCGATTGGATCGCGATCGTATCGTGCACAGAAGGCTTTCTCATTGATATTATCTATAAACGGCGTCACCTCAGTCTCACCCCAATCTTTGGATGTGGATGAGTGGTTACCATAAGCATGCATAATAATTTGCTCATTATGCTTGGTTATAGTAAATTTCTCGATCCATTTAGTCTTTGTGTTGGAGTTTATCCAGGTTCCTAAAAAAGGCGTGAAATCAATCACGGTATCCTTAGGCTGTTCACCGTAAATTTCGTTTCGCTCCATCTTGAAATCTTCCTCTTCTCACTAAAGATGAAAAAACTCACGGGAAAAATGATCAGTTCGACCACTACCATCTACATAGCGGGTATAGGACTGAATGACTAAGATTCCCAATTTTTGGTTTGCCACCAGATGTGTCTCAATCCCGTCTAGCTTGTAAGAAGCGTGGAATCCTCCTGCTACAAGTGAGGTTCCTGCCCCGTAAGGCACCGCCTCAACCTCACCCCAGTCAATTGGATCAGGTTCGTTGGCTCCATAAGCGTGCAACACAAGGCGATCGTCTTGTTCAGTTAGAATCACCCGCACGAAATAATTAGTATCAGGTTTAGTATTGATCCAGTCACCAACTAGAGATGAAACATCCAATCGCTCCTTGGTACTAGGGCGTTGGTCAGCCTGCATGTAGTGTGCGTATTGAGTTGTTTGTGTCACTAACTAACTCTCTAATGAATAAATTACGGCATTTTAATCATAAATATAAACTATTTTTGAGCGTACATCTAATCAAGATAATATTTTATTAATAAATTTAAGTTGATAGTGACTAATGATTAAAATTTGTTAGTAAAAAGTATTATTAAAAAATAATTTTCAGAGCGACTTAACACCAGTATTGAATAATTAACTGTGTAGATTAACCATCTACACCGCCTGACTTCTTACTTAGATTTATGGCTGCGTCTGAACAATGGTAAAGCGTAATCTGAAAAAATGCTAAGAAAGATGCAACTGTTACCCAGAGCCAAGCTTGCCTCTTTTTTTGATTGCATCCATCAACGTTTCCTCAAAGGAAGTGTGTTTTATCCGCTCTAACTATAGGAGAGTTTTAGACGTAAATTCATGACTTTTCATTGAGCAACGAGCTAGAGACTTGTTTTTGGTTAACCATAGCCTGCGTATACCAAACCAGTTCCTTGATAAACGATTCCAATTTTGCTTGAAATGATGAATTACGTAAGTCTCCCTTTTCATCAAAGAACTCCTGTACGTTGGAGATGGGCAACTTATCTGGGATTGGTAAGCCTCCCAGCGCCAGACAGATGAGTCGTAACTGTGACAAACAATCTAACCCTCCAAAACCTCCAGAGGACACAGTACAAATACCAATAGGCTTATACCGCAAAGCTTGAGGTTCGAGGTAGTCAAGGGCATTCTTTAAGACTCCAGGGTATCCTCCCTTATATTCTGGAGTAACAATGAGGACACCGTCGGCTTGACCAAGTTTAGAACAAAACTGGACTACAGTGGGTGGAGCATTTGATGTTTGATTCAATCTCTCTTCCAGGATGGGAAGCCCATATTCGTGCAGGTCAATGAGTTCCGTCTGGACGCGAACGACGCTGCTGCGTCCCGCTTTGCTATCCCACAGACGCAATTCTTCCAAAATAAACTGAGCCACCTTCACACTCTGCCTGCCAATTCGAGAACTTCCCAGAAGAACAGGGATATAAGCCTTAATCATGCCTAGCTCTGCCAAATCTTTGAAGTTGTTGTATGGATTCTGCTCTTAAGTTTATATTACAAAAAGATAGCAAGACGATATTTGGTAAAATTTCTCGAAAATAAATTGCCGAGAAGTAGGGTAGGAAGTTGGAGAAAAAAAGAAACTCAATTATCGCAAAACCTTTCATTAAAGTTCTTGACTGAGCTGGTGCCGATCCAATTCCAGAAACTCAGCTGTCCACTCCAGAGGTATGTCAAGGAACTTATTTCCTATTGTGATGCAACTGTCCAGGAATGGTGTTTCTACTCCAGCTAGGCGAGCTAAAACTTGTAGAGGAAAACAGCCATAAGGCAGATCCTCAACCAAATAGCGGTGATGAGGGTTACACAGCGTTGTACTGGAGTAAGCAGAAACCTGCTGCATATGTTCATAAAGGGATGATCCGGTGGTTCCGTATGCGATTTGATAGTGACTTTTGATATCAATTAAGTTGAGCACTCCCAGTGCTTCACCCACTGCTATGCGGTCGCGATCCAGGTGGTCTATAAGTCCAACAGTACGGGAACCAACGTTCTGATAAGGGTTGTAATCCTCACCAGATTCCCATCTAGCTAATGAAACCAGAAGCAGGGGAAGGTGGATAATGTCATTAACTTTATTGAGATTAATTTCTAAAACCGAAGCAGCAGCCCGTAAATTATTAAACACAGCTTGGTAAGCGCTCACAATCCGATTTGTCATGGTTCGGTTCTGAGCTGCCACAAAGAACTTGTTGGTAAGCGTGCTAATCCTGACTTGATCTTCCGTATTACCCCGACTGACAAACGGAGTATTGTTGACATCAGCTACAGCAGGCAAGTGTTCCTTAGCTATTCCCAGTCTCTGGAGCACCTTACAAAAAACCCAACCTGCAAAGCGACTAGCACACAAAACCAGAATGTTCATTTGAGGATTGACATATTCAGCTAGAATCCTCGCGTAAGGTTCGATGTCTTGACCGCGACAACAAATCACCACGTTGAGTGGTAGTTTACCACCATTTAGTGCCGCCAACTCATGAATGTTATTGGAACAAGCTGCAATTAGATAACTTCCAGGAGAAATTGATCCAATTGAGTGAATGGTTCTTGTCTCTTGCACAATGGAAGAACGGCGAGAGAAAAGGTAAACAGCATATCCTTGAGTACTCAAATAGGCAGCTGTGGCTAAGCCAATGTGTCCTCTGCCTACAACCAGATAGCTAGTCTGTAGCATATGCCAGTTTATCCGAACAAGAGATGTTCGTTCTCATGATCACAATTGTCTGGAAAACAAGATAAACAGTTGATTTCCTACTCAATCTTGCTTATACTTCACAATGTCAAGTTTACTGGCGTATGTTAAATATTCTAGCATAAATATTAGTAGGAGAGTGGAATGATCAATCCTCGGACTCTGTGCAATGGATGTTTGCGAAGTTTGTTGGTGATTGTTTCCGTCGGTTTTGGTAGTAACCTAGTCAAGCAAGAGCCAACTCTTGGACAGTCGGTAGTGAATAAACAAGCGATGGCGCAGAGCGCCCGCTTCGCGATCGCGTCGGTAGTCACAAAAACTTCTGTTGAATCTGTTTTACTCACCAAGTGGAAAGCGAAGCGATCCCAAACACCCATATCAGAAGTTCGCCAACTCAATTCTATAGAACGTCCCCTCACAAACACATCATATTTATCGAGGAGCAACAAAGAGCAGAACTTGATCGCTCAACTCAGTCAACCCACAACAGATGTAGCGTCAGTGACAGACGTGAAAGTCAAGACCACTGATAAGGGGATAGAGTTAATTTTAGTCACGGCTAACTCCCAGAAATTGCAATTTTCACCCAAGATACAGGGTAACTCCTACATTGTAGATATTCCCAATGCCAAGTTACAGCTTGCCAGTGGGGAGAATTTCCGACGATCAAAGCCAGTACCAGGAATTAGTGAGTTGATAGTGGCAAATACTGCTAACAACACCGTGCGATTGACGATTGTGGGAAACCAGAGTCTGCCACAGGTGGAGTTGTTTGATAGTGTGACTGAGGGTTTAGTGTTTAAGGTGAGTACTACAGCTTCTCTACCAGAGGCTACACCACCAACGGCACAGCAGCCAACAACTCCTAAGGAGCAAAACCAAGAGCCAATAGAATTAGTAGTAACTGGTGCCCCAAACACTAGGTATCAAGTTCCCGATGCGACTGTAGGGACTCGGACTAAAAGGCGGATACAGGACATTGATCAGTCGATTCAAGTGGTTCCTCGGCAGAGTTGGGAGGATCAAGCAGCCGTTAACACCATTGATGCCCTAAGAAGTGTCGGTGTTATCCAAGCCGCTAATTCGCCGACTAATGGTGATGTGTTTACAATTAGAGGTTTTCAGACGAGCAACATCCTTCACAATGGTCTTAAAGATAATACAGCAGGAGCAGTCTCAGGACAATCTCAACTCGCCAACATTGAAAGGTTAGAGGTTCTGAGGGGACCAGCTTCTGTCCTTTACGGTCAAGGCAATCCGGGTGGCACAATTAACTTTGTCACCAAGCAGCCGCTGAGTGAGCCTTACTTCGCCACCAGTATGACTTTTGGCAATTATAGTTTCTATCAACCAACTTTAGATATCTCTGGTCCTCTCAATTCTGACAAAACGCTGCTTTATCGTTTAAATGCTTCCTACATCAGCACAGAAAGTTTTGTTGACTTCTATTACAATCAGCGTTATCTAGTTGCACCTGTTCTGACTTGGCAAATAGATAAGAATACGAAGTTGACTTTTGAAGGCGAGTTCCGAGACCAGGAGCAAGCCCATAGAACGGGGCTACCTGCTGTAGGAACTGTCTTGCCTAACCGAAACGGAAAAATCCCGCTCAACGTTAACACATTAGATGAAGGTGCCACAAACAATCGTCGTTCCATGCTATTGGGCTATAACTTTGAACATCGCTTTAGTGATAATTGGTCTTTGGTGAATGCTTTTGATTTTAGGTCTCTCAGGTATAGAACAGATACTGCTAATCCTGGCTCTCTACGAGCCGATCAACGGAGTATAAACCGCACACGGCAAGACTATATAGAACCCATTTGACATCTAACAAGAGGCTGCAAGCCTCTTAATCATTAACCTGATGAAGCAGAGGTTGAGTTTGGCCGTAGCACCAGCCAGGGTTCGTTCAAAGTTCTTAACCAGAATTTTACA
>NZ_JABXYX010000107.1 GCF_017982655.1 Brasilonema sp. CT11
ACCATCATCCTTAACGATATAACCTTCCTGAATACCTGCAAGGCTTCCACGATTGAGAGTCACTTGTTGCCACCAGTTGTCAGCACCACGTGTCATTACTCGCGCGACAATAGGGCGGGATGATGCAGGTTCTTTTTCTAAGTAGCTTAATAACTGTTTTAACTTTTTATTTTGGTTTTTCAGTTCTGTAATCTGGGTTTGCAGTTCTAAAAACTGACCACCTTTGAAACGTTCTTCTTGAGCAGGTGGTGTCTGCAACATCTGAATTGGACGAGTTATCCCTTCATATATCTCAAACATTAGAGCACCTTGAGTTTGCCGAAGCACCCAAGCACCACCAACAACTATACCTAGCAACCCTATTTGTAATCCTCTGCGCTCCCACCACCGACGTGCCGTAAACATAAGAAACCTTTTTTAGCTGTAATATAAATTAAGATATTGGATTCCCGCAACGCTATCGAACCCAATATCTGATAGCGCTTGTGTTACATATTGCGAGAACGCCCGCTGAAAATTCTTTCCATCTGCTTGAAATTTTCCAAGACACGACCTGTGCCCATAACAACACAGCTTAATGGATCAGTAGCGATGTGCGTTACTATTCCAGTCTCATGGCTGATTAAGGTATCCACTCCTTTGAGCAGCGCACCTCCACCAGCTAGCATAATTCCTCGGTCAATAATATCTGATGCCAACTCTGGCGGGATGCGTTCCAAAGTCCGCTTCACCGCTTCGATAATCACCAACAAAGGTTCCGACATACTTTCACGTACTTCTGGCCCTTTTATTGTGACAGTTCGCGGTAAACCAGAAAGCAGGTGCAAGCCTCGAACTTCCATCATGGCCTCATCATCATCATGAGTGGGATATGCTGATCCTATGCGAATTTTGATGTCTTCAGCAGTACGTTCCCCTATGACTAGGTTATGAACTTTCTTCAGATACTGCATGATGGCTTCGGTCAGTTCATCTCCAGCAATACGTACTGATTCAGAAAGTACTGTCCCTGGGAGGCTCAACACGGCAACTTCTGTTGTCCCGCCACCAATATCAATAATCATATTGCCTGTTGCTTCAGTGACAGGTAGTCCTGCCCCAATTGCTGCAGCCACTGGTTCATCAATCAAGTAAACTTCTCTTGCCCCAGCTTGAGAAGCCGCATCCATGACAGCTCTTCTTTCTACCCCTGTTACCCCACTAGGAATACCAATGACAATTCTTGGTAATACTAGAGATTTGCCCTCGTTGACTCTTTGGATAAAGCTTTTTAGCATCACTTCTGCTGTATCAAAGTCAGCGATGACACCATCACGCAAGGGGCGCACCGCAATTACATTCGCGGGTGTGCGACCGAGCATTTTTTTTGCTTCTTCTCCAACTGCTATTGGAACCTTTTCGTTTAGGTCAATCGCCACTACAGAAGGTTCTTGCAGAACAATACCTTTACCTGATACATAAACGAGGGTGTTCGCGGTACCAAGGTCAATACCCATATCCCGCGATAAGGAAAATTTACTAAAAAGACCCACGCGTTTCTTGGCTCCCTAATTTTGATATTTTTTCAGTACTGCCACAAATGAGAATTGTGCAGGATCGTATTATGTTTTTTAACCTGAGTCCAGTAAAGTAGATTATCTTTTTATATATTTTTTGTAATCTTTGACCAGTCTCAAGCTTCCATTGTTCTATATTCCTAGGCTGCATAAGTGTATCCGTATTGTTTTAGAGTTTCCACAAAGTGTTCATATCATGTGTTGTAATTATTTTTTATGGAACGCAATGCTAGACAATATAGCAATTCGCTACTATGGTATTCACAATACAAATACATTTGTACTGAAAATTGCACATGAGCATAAATATCGTTACCCTCATTGGTCGTGTAGGAACTGACCCGGATATGAAGTATTTCGAGTCAGGTAGTGTAAAGTGTAAATTGACACTAGCAGTCAATCGGCGTACAAGAGACAGCGAACACACTGATTGGTTTAATCTGGAATTATGGGGAAAAACAGCGCAGGTTGCGGGTGATTACGTGCGTAAAGGCAAACAAATTGCTGTTAAGGGTTCCTTAAAATTTGATACTTGGAGCGATCGCGCCACAGGAGCAAATCGCTCCACACCCGTTATCATCGTGGATCAGCTGCAACTGCTAGGTTCTAAACGGGATGTCGAAGATGCGGACGTAGATATGAGTCCTGATAATTTCTAATTTAGTCAAAAGTGAGCCAGTGCGGTGGACGGGTTCCCCGGCATAAAGGAGCCAGTGCGTTGGGGAGCCAGTACTGCAAGAGGGTTTCCCTCCGTAGGTATCTGGCGTTCGGGTTTCCCGACTTGAAGCACCTGGCGTCAACTGGCGAACCCCGAAGGGGTCAAAACAGGTGACTAATAACTAATTTGTAATGTCACCGTAGCTTCCACCTGCTGCTCACTACCGACTATAGGGGTGGAAGCATCTTGTGCTGCTGCCTTACTATACTCGGCACGCAACAGGGGTCTTGGTGGTGGAGGTGCACTGGCTCCATTCACTTCAATGCTGACGACTTCTTTCGGCTGGAAACCCAAAGTACTCAAAACAGCTTGAGCTTGCTGTTGAGCATCAAGGGTCGCTTTTTTTAATGCTTGTTGTTGAGCAAGGGTTATCGCCTGATCGCTAGCAACAAAACTTATGCCGCTAATTTGAGTCGCACCAGCTTTGACAGCTTCATCTAACAGAGTACCCGCGCTTTCAGTGGGAATCCGAAAACTGACAACGTTAGAAGCAGCATACCCTGTAATACGTTGCACTTTATTGTCGTAACTGTATACTGGGTTGAGACTAATCCCCGTGGTTTGTAATTTTTGCACATTACGGCTTTTTAGTAAAGCAACCACCGCAGATGACCTGCGAGCAGCTTCTTGCTGTACCTGCTGTGCTGTTTTTCCCTGAACCTCTACTCCCAAACTGACTTGAGACAAAGTTGTAGGAATTGTCTCCATTCCACGACCATTAACACTCAAAGTACGCAACATCCTTTCTTTCTGCTGCGCCAAAGCAGGTTGGGTACTACTTATATATATAAGCAACGCTAAAAATAGAAATTTCCACCGGTTTCCAGCATTTAACTGAGAACCAAATACAGCATTTGTATTCACAAAACGTTCACTCCTCTAAAAATTATTCATCTATGAAGATCTAGTAAGTTGTGAAAAATCCTGAGTGGTTAGGTTGAACCAACAACTAACCACTCATCGCTAACAATAAACAACACACAACTAACACTCCCTATCCATTTGGAGAAGACACAGGCGGCAGTGTGTCTATATGAGAGGTATTTTTACTTTGACACGATTACTGTCTAAAGTTTAAGCAGTTACATTTTTAGTAACTGAAAAATAGCTATTGGTTTACTGTTAACTGTTAACTGTTAACTGCAAACAATTGAAGGAGAATATTTGTGGGATACTGGCTGCTGAAAATAGAACCAGACGAGTATTCCTACTGCGATTTAGAACGGGATAGCAATACAGTTTGGGATTAGTTAGCAATACGAATGGCTCTTAAGCATCTGCGTACGATGGAAACTGGTGATTTGGTGTTAGCGCAGCGAGACCGGAGGTCTTCCCAGCACGGCGCAGGCGGGGTTTCCGCCGTAGGCGACGGGCGTTCCCGTAAGGGTGCTCATCTATCACACAGGTAAAGAGCGGCGAGTCATAGGTGTAGCCCAGATCGTTACTCTTGCATTACCTGATCCAAAATTAGATAATACCAAACGGGTGGTTGTCCAACTACGAGCTGTACAAAGAGTACCATTACCAGTCACCCTAAGCCAAATTAAGCAGACCTCGGTTTTGACTTACTCCGCCTCTTGCAGACTATCTGTAGTCCTGGTATCAGAGTCTCATTGACAGCGCCTTCTCGAATTAACAGGGGCATGAATTGATTTATCAATGCTTTCTATACCCCCTCTATGAGTGTAGTGTTCAACGAACTTGTAAATTAAAGGGAAGCATTTTCCAAAATAACCGATGCAGTTAGATCTCATAACCTTCTCATTACCCTTATTGGCAACCGCGACAGAAACAGCAGATAGTTCACTGGTACTAGCAGCAGTGCTGCTAAGTATGGTCGTCATTTACCTTGCCAGTAAAGTTGGCGGAGAACTATCAAACCGCTTTGGGTTACCGCCAGTGTTGGGAGAACTGGTAGCTGGTGTCGTGGTAGGTATTTCTGTCCTCCATCTATTAGTGTTTCCAGAAGGGGGGGCAGATAGTTCCAACTCTTTAATCATGAGTTTCCTTCAAACAACTGGTGGTCTGAATCCAGCGGCTGCTGATGCTGTGTTTAAAACGCAGTCTGAGGTCATTTCCGTATTGTCAGAACTTGGTGTGATCATTCTGCTGTTTGAAATTGGTTTGGAATCAAACATCAAAGATTTGGTAGCTGTTGGTATCCAAGCGAGTGTAGTAGCAGTAGTAGGGGTGACAGTACCCTTTGCTGCTGGTACGGTAGGATTGATGACTTTATTTGGCATTCCAGCAGTACCAGCAATTTTTGCAGGAGCAGCTTTGACTGCTACAAGTATTGGTATTACTTCCAAGGTATTGTCAGAACTTGGGCGTCTCAACTCTAAGGAAGGGCAAATTATTTTAGGCGCTGCTGTTATTGATGATGTATTGGGAATTATCGTTTTAGCAGTGGTGGCTAGTCTTGCAAAAGAAGGTTCGGTGGATGTCAGTAAAGTTATTTATTTGATCATTAGTGCCAGTAGTTTCCTGGTGGGTGCAATTGTCCTTGGAAATATTTTCAGTAATACGTTTGTAGCAATTGCGAGCAAGTTAAAAACTCGTGGTGGATTAGTGATACCAGCACTTGTCTTTGCCTTTGTGATGGCATACTTTGCTGCTGCCATTCAGTTAGAGGCAATTTTAGGTTCTTTTGCTGCTGGTTTGGTCTTAGACGAAACAGATGAGCGTGTGGAACTCCAAAAGCAAGTTCTCCCTATTGCCGATATACTTGTACCAATTTTCTTTGTGACTGTTGGCGCAAAAACTGATTTAGGAGTTTTAAACCCAGCAATTCCCAGTAACCAAGAAGGTTTAGCGATGGCAGTTTTTCTGATAATTGTTGCCATCCTAGGTAAAATTGTCACTGGCTTAAGTGTATTTGGTCAACCTCAAATCAACCGTTTAGCAATTGGTGTGGGGATGATTCCCAGAGGTGAGGTAGGATTAGTGTTTCTTGGTATTGGTTCTTCCATTGGCATTCTCTCGAAACCTTTGGAGGCGGCTATTATTATGATGGTCATTCTGACAACATTTCTTGCGCCTCCTCTTTTGCGGTTCGTATTTCCAGAACCTACAACAGCTACAGCAATAAAGGAAGTGCTTTTAGATAATTCTTCCGGAAAATCGTTGGTTATAGAATCACCAGATTCTCAGGACGATAAGTAAAATTTTTGAGTACAGACGCATGATTTAGAGCGTCTGTACTTAGATAACGACTGAGTTGTAAATTTGTCTAAGTAATATCTTCTTCTTTTTAATTTAAGTTGAAGTTTATACAAGCAACAAAATTTCTGATATTTCCGGGCACATTCATCTAAGGTTCGTATTATTCCTCATAGGTGTACAACGCTTCAAACGAGCGAACTCACCCCAAGTGGGTTAGTCAAAGCTCAAGGCGTTCTCCCCAATTTGATTGTTTTTTTCTTCAGGAGGCAAGCTCAGGAGTGCTTTGCTAGCTAGCATAATTAACGTTCCACTCTGTTACGATTCGCTTAAATCTTATCAGTCAGTTTTTTATCTCCTCTGAAAAAAAATCATCCGCACTGCTGTACGACAAGTTCATGATCTACTAAACTTCAAAATATGAATATTTTGTAATTTTGCTATTACTAATGGAAACTTTGATTCCAAAGTCTTCGTCTCCTTAAACTAAAAAAGGAGTTCGTTCTAAATGCCAGCACTCATTAGACAAGATGAGACAAAAGTGCAAAAGTTATTTTTGCACTTCTTGGGGAAAGGACAAAGGTTAAAAGGGAAAGATTTTTAGATTTTTCCCCCTTATCCCTTACCTCTTACCTACTTCTGAAAAAAGTCTATTAGGAATGTTACTTTTGTTTTATCTTCCTTCTTGCTCACTCATCCAAAATTAGGTATTTCTTTAGCAGTTAAACAGGTGCACCGAAAAGTCAAGTTCACATCAGAAACTAAATCTCCATGAAGTGGCACTTAATATTTCGCAATGATCTGGTTTTACCTTTTGCAGTTACCAGTTATCAGTTATCAGGTAGGAAACGGACTCGTCCACTCCTTGTTCACCCTATGGCTAAGGCCACGCCTTACGGCTATCGGGTATGCGCAAAGCGCACGCCTGGAGGGCGAACGCCAGATGCCTACGGAGGGAAACCCTCCCGCAGCACTGGACTCACTGTTAACTGTTAACTGTTCACTGTTTTAAATCCTGGGGTTTTACCGTCATTTCTGATTAATTATATTAAGTGCAAGTTTCTAGAGAAGTTGGTATAACATCCCAATTCTCTAAATTCATTGTCATGCTGTGGGTAAGAGCATCTGTGCAGCAGATACGCTGCACTTCGTTTCACACCCTGCCCAAAGCAGTAAAAGCGTCTACACAATGACAAGCGTATTTTTACATGTGTTGGGATGCTTCCTCATAAAACAGTGGGAGTATTATCAGTCGGTGCATTGAGGACTACCAAATCAGACAATATAAAAAATCTCTTTTTGATGGATGAAGTGTTTAGCTACCGACGGATACTTTTATGGAAATTGCTAAGAAGTCGGGAAGTCGTCTAGAGGCTCTTAATCAAATATCTAACAACAAAAAAATGCCATAACGGCATGAAAAACTATTAGCACCATGTTAGAATTTGACGCCAATCATTCAATTTAGTATCTAAGAAGGATTAATACAGAACAATAGTTACTCCTAATGGTAAAACCTTAATAGATATTAGGTAAATAACACGCGTTGCTATCACCAAATTTGGATTATATTCAAAATTAATCACTATAACAGTGTCTTGATGAAATCAGAAAATGATGCTTGTGCCACCAAAGCAATGTTGTGAGTGGTGATAGTGTGAAGATTTACCAAAACTTTGACCAACAAAAAACTCAGAAGTCAGTTATCAATAAACAGTTATCAGTTATCAATTCACTGTTCACTGTTTACTGATAACTGTTCACTGTACTAAATTCTGCGTTTTGTGTTCTGGGTGCTTCTCCACTTCATAGACTCTCATAAATACGAATCAGGAGAAAACACTGTGAAAACCCACTGGTTACTACCTGGTACCTTTGTAACGACTAGTCTGTTGATGCTATCGTCGCCTGCTCAAGCAGCACAAGGTGCGAAATTGCAATCTTGGCGTTTTGATGCCAATCAAAACCGATTAGAAATCAATACTCAAGGTCCAGTTCAACCCCAGGCGCAACTTGTTTTCAACCCTACGCGGTTGGTTATTGATTTGCCAGGAACTGATTTTGGACGTCCCCAGCTGACCGAGTCAGTAGGCGGTGCAATTCGCTCTGTTCGTGTTGGTCAATTTGATCCACAAACAACTCGCATTGTTGTTGAACTGAATCCTGGGTATACCCTCGACCCCAAGCAAGTAAAATTTGAAGGGAAAAGTGCCAGTCGCTGGACAGTACAATTACCAACACCACAAGCTGAGGGAGTTGCCTCCTCACCACCATCCCCAACCCCAAAAGCTGCACCAAGCCCAAAAAGTGAAGAAGTGGTCATCCCACAGCCAACAAATGTTTACAACAGTGTGCTGAGAGTAGATTCTGACGCTGATAAAAAACCTGAGTTTTCTAAAGCTGTTGTCGTTGCAGAAAGAACAATTCAAGTTGAGAGTCTGCAAGTTACAGGGGACGGTTTTTTTCTGCGCACCAGTGGTGGAGATCCTCAGACTCAGATCATTCGCAGCCGCGATCGCAAAACCATCTTCGTTGACATTCCTGGTGCCACTTTGTCACCTAATTTTGGCGCTCGTGATAGATCTATAAATAAGCATGGTGTCAACCGAGTTGAAATGATTCAACTGCAAAAAACACCACCTGCTGTCCGGATGACGTTGCGGGTAGACAAAGATACTCCTGATTGGCGCATAAGCACAAGTAGTTCTGACATTTCTAATGGTTTAGTCGTTCTACCGAATAATCGTTATGCGAGTGAGTTGCCCAGAAATAGTTATTCTATTACTCCATCAGATAATCCTCCCCCTCCTGTTGTGGAGACACCAAAAAGTGATGCAATCTCCACAATTGAGGCTGTAGAACTGACTAGTAGTGGTACGCAACTGCTAATTAGAGCAGATCAACGTCTCTCATCTGCTAGTACTAGTTGGGATCAGTCATCCAATCAATTCCGCATCACCATTCCCAACGCTAAGTTGGCTTCTTCAGTCAAAGGTCCAAATTTCGATGCTAGTAGCCCTGTTCTGCGCGTACGCTTGCAACAACAAGACTCCCGTAATGTTGTTGTCTATGTTCAACCAGCATTGGGAGTGCGAATTGGGCAAGTCAACAAACTGAATGGTCAGGTTTTGTCTTTGGGATTAGAACGTAACGCTTCAATCAAACCGCCACTTGCTTTACCACCCATACCACGAACAAACCCACAACCTTCGGCATTAGCGATCCCAGCAAGCAAGCCTGTAGCCCAGAAGCCTCGTGGGAGCAAGCGAGTCGTCATTGTCGTTGATCCAGGACATGGCGGTCATGATTCTGGAGCATTGGGTATTGGGGGTATTCAAGAGAAAGATATTATTTTGCCTATTGGCAAAAGAGTGGCAGAAATTCTACAGCAAAATGGTTTACAGGCAATACTCACGCGTGACTCAGACTATTTCGTGACTCTTCAAGGACGGGTAGACATAGCACAGAAAACCAATGCTGATGTGTTTGTCAGTGTGCATGCTAACTCAGCAGGTGATGACCGTCCTGAGGTGAGCGGTTTAGAAACATATTATTTTGACAGTGGTTTGAGCTTAGCTCAGATCGTTCATAAGAGCATTCTCCGAAGTGTTAATGTGAAAGACCGTGGTGTGCGCAAAGCCAGATTCTATGTCTTAAGAAAAAATTCTATGCCAGCAATTTTGGTGGAAACAGGGTATTTAACTGGTCGTGAGGACGCTGCTAAGTTGTCCAACCGACTGTATCAAAATCAAATGGCAAAGGCGATCGCTGATGGTGTTCTTCAGTACTTAAAGCAAAAGTAAAATACTTGAAATACCAGAGTACCAATTGGTACTACCTTCAAACAACTACTTAGGCAGTTATCAGTGTCTGAAACCTTGATAACTGCCTAAGTAGCTGAGCAATGATTGAGTAAACTATTTGACCGAAACATCAGTTTCGGTTTTTTTGTCACAAATCATACATTTAGTGTTATAAAATACTTTCTTGTGCTGAGATCTAAGAAATTATGTGTGGAGTCTGGTAATTGCTGACACTGGAATACGATCTGATCTGAAACTACTATTTTGTTTCAATATTAAATATAATTTTTGACAATATGAGTCTTATGTTAATGCCAAAATCCAAGTTTACCCACTACCGTAAGTTCTGCACAGAACTCTTATGTGGGGTCTAGCGTCTGGTCTACTTCAGAGGGCGATTCGCCTTAAGCCCTAGATTTTACTCTAGAGAGTGCGCTGTGTTAACCACATCAGTTAACACAGTCTAAGATATCTAGGAATCAGACAAATTAATATAAAGTTCTCACAAAGTTAAGCAAAAATGACCAAGATTGACTACTCTATTATTTTTAGATTGGTGTGATGATTATGCTTTGCAAACTACATTTTCTATGCCATAAAAGCATACAAAAACTGAGAGGGCATGCCACAGTTGAGCGCTATTAAGATCTTTCTACGAGTTAATAACGTATTTGCGGCTAAGATTTGAGCGGTGCTAGTGTGAGGATTTCCCTAGACTTTGACATCTTGACAGATCTCAGAAGTACGAATCAGGAGAAAAAACTGTGAAAATGAACTGGTTATTACCTGTTACTGTTGCAACTACTACTGTCTTCATGCTACAATCGCAAGCCCAAGCTGCGAAACTGCAATTTTGGCGTTTTGATGCCAGTCAAAACCGATTAGAAATCAACACTGAAGGTGCTGTTCAACCCCAAGCGCAACTCCTGTTCAACCCCACGCGAGTGGTTATTGATTTGCCTGGAACCGACTTTGGACGTTCGCAGTTAATTCAGCAAGTGAATAGTAGTGCAATTCGTAACGTTCGTGTCGGTCAGTTTGATGGACAAACAACTCGTATAGTCATTGAACTTAGTCCAGGTTATAGCCTCGATCCAAAGCAGGTGAAATTTGAAGGCAAAAGTTCTAATCGTTGGATAGTACAGTTACCAACTCCACAAGTTGAACAAGTTCCTTCATCTTCTGGCAACACTTCTTTTAATGTCTATAGTGTGGTAAAGCCTGACAACTCCACAGCCACTAAAGACGTAATTGTCAATACTGATTCAACACCAAGTAAAGATTTAGTTGTTAATCCTACTGATAGGTCAACGCAAAAACAAACACTTATCAGCAATGCTCAAGGATTGACTCAAATTGAGAGTTTACGTGTTACAGGTGATGGTTTGTTTGTCCGCACAAATGGTCCAAATCCTCAAATCCAGACATTTCGCAGCAGTGACAAGAGTGCTTTTAATATCGATATACTTGGTGCATCTTTGTCACCACGTTTTTCACAGCAGAATATAGCAGTCAATAAGTTTGGTATAAAACGTATTGAATTCACTCAACTAAGAACAACGGCTACTGGTGTTCGTATGACGTTGTGGGTAGACAAAAATAGCCCTGACTGGCGAGCAAGCATGAGTAGCTTCGGCGGTTTGGTACTTCTGCCTAATGGTGATGCAAGCAAATTGTCCAGAGAGACTACGGGTAATAGTAGTAATCTTCCTAATTCAGACATAGCTGGGAATGTCACCCAGAGAAGCTCCAACCAAACCCCGCCAGCAAGTGACTCACTATCTACAATTGAGTCTGTAGAACTGACTGCTAGTGGTGGGCAACTCCTTATTAGAGGCGACCAACCTCTCTCATCTACTAACAGTGGTTGGGATAGAGCTTCTGGTCTATATCGGATCATCATTCCCAATGCTAAGTTGGCAGGTAGCGTTAGAGGACCAAGATTTGACGCCAGTAGTCCAGTTCTGCGCGTACGCCTGCAACAACAAGACCCCCGTAGTGTTGCCGTCTACATCCAACCAGCAGGAGGTGTGCGAATTGGACAACTCAATCAACTGAGTAGTCAGCTTTTGTCTTTAGAATTACAACGCTCCTTTTCTCCATTAACTCCCCGTTTTGGTTTACCTCCCTTACCACGATCAAACCCACAACCATTATCCTCAGGATCAATGACGAACAATCCGCTGCCGATGCCGCAGACGATACCGCAGCCAATGCCGCGTCCCCGCGTGCCTAATGGACGCGTTGTCATCGTTATCGATCCAGGACATGGCGGTCACGATTCTGGCGCTCCTGGTTTGGGTGGACTGTTGGAAAAAGATGTTGTTTTACCTATTGGCAGAAGAATAGCGAGCATCTTACAGCAAAATGGCATACAGGTTGCACTCACGCGTGATACTGACTACTTTGTTACCCTTCAGGGACGGGTGGACATAGCAGTTCAAGCAAATGCTGATTTATTTGTCAGCGTTCACGCTAATTCTGTTGATCGTCGCCCAGACGTGAATGGATTGGAAACTTACTATTTTGACAGTGGGCTAGATCTGGCTCGTGTTGTCCACAGTAATATTCTCCGAACTATCCCCACCATCAAAGATCGAGGAGTACGCAAAGCAAGATTCTATGTTCTCAGAAAAAATTCTATACCCTCGATTCTAGTAGAAACAGGTTACATGACTGGTCAGGAGGATAATCCTAGACTGGGAAGCCCTGAATACCAAAATCGAATGGCAGAAGCAATTGCTAACGGTATATTACTGTACTTGCGGCAAAGGTAAGTAGATAGTGAGCCACTTGCGGTGGGTAGTCGCCGATGAGGTCTTGGTGATTTCCACGTTTCTTGTGGAACTGCGGTGCATGGTTCCCCAGCATAAGCAAAGTGGCGTATCTCCTCCACGCCTACGCTTCCCTAACGCCGTAAGGCGTCCACTCCCTTGCATACCCGATAGCCTTCCTTCTGGCGTGGCCGTTCCCACAAGTGGGTGGGTAGTGGGTAGTCGTGAGTGGAACAATTAACCACTAACAACCAAGCGCTGAGAACTACCAACTAACCATTAACGATTCATCACTAGTAGCTAACAACTAACCACTAACAACTTATTAAATTAACGATATCCGCCTGTGTTTCCATCTTTTACCTTTGAAGGTAATCTTTATGATTTTTCTGAAGCACCGCAACGTGCCCCAATTGGTATTTTTGACAGTGGTGTAGGTGGTTTAACAGTTCTACACCAACTCTACCGTCAACTCCCTAATGAATCGATTATTTACTTTGGGGATACAGCTCGACTTCCATATGGGATTCGCTCCCAAACAGAAATTTTACAGTTTGCGCGTGAAATTCTCACCTGGATGCAACAACAGCATGTCAAAATGGTCGTTATGGCTTGTAACACGAGTTCAGCCTTAGCCCTGGAGGCGGTACGTGAGGAATTCTCTGTGCCAATTCTCGGTCTGATCTTACCCGGAGCAAGAGCAGCAGTTAACAGTGGAAAGCGCATTGGTGTGATTGCCACTGCTGCAACAGCGAAAAGCAACGCCTATCGCCATGCTATCCTAGAGATAAATCCCAATGTCCAAGTTTGGCAAGTGAGTTGCCCAGAGTTTGTACCGCTAATTGAGCAAAACCGCATTTATGAACCCTACACAGTACAAGTGGTACGCTCATATCTAGAACCACTCTTGCACCATGAAATCGACACATTAGTGTATGGCTGTACTCACTATCCTTTATTGGCACCAGTTTTGCGATCGCTCCTCCCCTCCCACGTCAAGCTAGTTGACCCAGCACAATATGTCGTTGCTGCTTGTGCTCAGGATTTAGATATCTTGGGCTTGAGAAATACCTACCCACCTTTGCCAACTCGCTTTGCGGTCAGTGGTTGTCCACAACAATTCGCGCAGTCCTGTTTACAGTGGTTGGGTTATACTCCAGCCACTGAGGCAGTACAGTTGACAAATGTCACTTTTTCTAGTTTCTAATGTCTCGTTGATTAATCATTTAGTCAAGGTTTTTCCCTTGACTAAATGATTAATGAGTCATGAAGGTTAGTTGACACTACCCTATTGCGAATACGACACCACGAGATAGAAATACGCTTGTACTCATACTCTTCTACTTCTTACGCCCAATTCTCAGGCGATATGGGTGATTCGTTTGGATCTTGGTTATATTTGTATACTTATATTTGTATACTTTGTGTTTATCATTAGTGATTATCCGGACTTGACATTATGCGCCCCCGTTTAGAGTGCATCCCTAAAGAAACATTTGTGGCAGTAGTTTTTTTCCCAGTTTTCTTTGCTAGAGCTAATAGTAGATAAACTGCTAACAAATAACCAGAAGCTAATATAAAAACTATCATAGGCATTTTCCCGTAAACCATTTTTTTACTAACACTTGTGTATAAGAAATATAAAATCCAATAAGATTTAGCAGAGTCACAACTGCACAAATTTACTTTTGATAGTTGTTTTTGACACTACAAAACCTGTAGGTAGAGAGCTATCTCTCTTTCCTAAACTTACTTATATTTAATCTATGTTGCAAACTATACTTAGAATAATAGTTAAATTACTTAAAAGCAATTTTTAACTACAACCTGAGCAGTCTACCTAGCCTGCATTTTTACGCAAACACTTTTTTTCTTGTCTAAGGTATGCACTTTTGCGACACTAAATAAGTACAGCATTTTTCCTTTACAAGGAAGCGCATACTTCTAACTGTATAGGCTTATGTACTAAGACTATAACCAATGAGATATATTCACTGAATGTAGCCTACAGTACTATATTCAAAATCACAGTACGTTATAGGTAAAAACACCAAACGGCGATTTTTCTCTAGTAATGTGAATATCTCGAAAAATTTAAATCCCTTGATGTTAGCGTAACACAACGACCCTAAGTTTTTGGCTAATTTTTCTGCTAAATTTGAAATTTTCTATTGTACGTTATACAAGATCTCGCTGAAAATCTTTCCCAGAAAATAATTTGTGTATCATTGGTGACGAGTAAAGAATGTGGGACTTTTCCTGATTCGTTTTCATCTTTACTTCAAAAATCTCTCGTTTTAGATAAAGTTTTGCTTAAGATACAGAAAATTTCTCAACTAGAGCAGAGGTATGGTTTGAAAATCGAAGTATAAAAAATATCTAAAATATAAAATAATATACTATTAGAAGCATAAGTATATTTTTCTATATTCAGACAAAATTAAAGTTTTGTTGATAAGACTTAGCTGCTTTGGGAGTGACACGCTACAGGCGTTTCATCGCTTGTACTGAAAAACTGCGGTGCCTAACGGGAGAGCCCTAGTGGGAACGGCCACGCCTTACGGTGAGTAAGCGCGCTCTTGGTAGGGTCTCCCTCATGTGCCACTTCTGTGCGGAGAGCAGCGCCTTGCGGAGCCAGTGCTGCGGGAGGGTTTCCCGACAGCCAGGCATCTGGCGTTGGGGTTCCCCCCGTTGTGGCGACTGCGGAGGGTTCCCCCCGTTGTAAACGCCCGGAGGGCGGCTTCCCGCAGGGTAGAATGTGGCGTCAGGCGACGGGCGTTCCCGGAGGGCTATCAGGTATCTCCTGCACCAGACGCTACGCGTTCGCCCTCTGGGCGTGCGCTTGCGCTTACGCAGTCGCCTACGGAGGAGCCAGTACTGTTCGCGCACCGTGTCCGCAGGACATAGGAGGGTTTCCCGACAGAGGATAAGAGCGTTGGAGACCCTCATAATGCGCGCTGTCTCACCAGTCGCCTATCGAGGAGCCAGTACAGCAAGGGCGTTTGCGCTCAAGCCTTGCCGCGTATCAAATTCTGGAAGAAAGCTGCCGGTCCTTTGACCTACTTGTTGCAAAAGCGTCTGTAAAACTGGCGCGCAAGTGCTATACCGAAAACTAATGATTAATGATTCATGAAAACTTTGCGCTAAGACAGGGTTATCTTAGAATAAGTGTAGGATATGTAAACTTTCGTAACTAAAGCCAGAGTCTGCCCATCCATGACCCCAGCCACCTCCCTTTTTTCCCCAGTGGAAGCCGACCTGCAAATACTAGCAGACAACTTGAAACAGCTAGTTGGAAACGGTCATCCGATCCTTTGTGCAGCAGCCGAACATCTCTTTGGAGCTGGGGGAAAGCGCATAAGACCGGCGATCGTCCTGCTGATATCGCGGGCGACCATGCTCGAACAAGACATAACGCCTCGTCACCGACGCTTAGCTGAGATTACAGAAATGATTCACACAGCAAGCTTAGTACATGACGATGTGGTAGATGAATCCGAAATGCGACGCAGTGTTCCCACTGTTCACAGTTTATTTGGCAACAGAATAGCAATATTAGCAGGAGATTTTCTGTTTGCTCAATCTTCTTGGTATCTAGCCAATCTGGACAATTTGGAAGTAGTAAAACTGCTGTCAGAGGTGATTATGGATCTGGCTACTGGAGAGATTCAGCAGGGCTTAAATCGCTTCGATACAAATATATCAATTGACACTTACCTCAAAAAGACTTACTACAAAACAGCGTCATTAATTGCTAATAGTTCAAAAGCCGCTGGATTACTTAGCAACGTTTCCCAAGAAACAGCTGAACATTTGTATAGCTATGGACGTCACCTTGGTTTAGCATTCCAGATAGTAGATGACATTTTAGATTTCACAAGTTCGACAGATACCTTGGGTAAGCCAGCAGGGTCGGATTTGAAAAGTGGTAATTTAACTGCGCCAGTTTTATTTGCATTGGAAGAAAAGCCATATTTAGAAGTCCTGATAGATAGAGAGTTTGCCCAGAAAGGGGACTTAGAGCAAGCCATATCCTTGATACACGACAGTCAAGGTATTCAGCGCTCAAGAGAGTTAGCAGAACATCATGCGAAGGTAGCTGTTGAGCATCTTGCGGATCTTCCATCCTCTGAATCTTGGCAAACTCTGATGAAGATAGCTGATTACGTACTGAGTAGGCTCTATTAAGGGAAACGAGGAAGTGAAGTAGGAAGAATTCTATGTGTTTTTTCCTTATCTTCCTCGCCCTGTACTCCTGTTGTCAGGCAATATCTGGAGGAATTTGTTTTTTTACTCGGTTTTGCTGTAACTGTTGGTGAATTAAGTGTTGCACCTCGGCTCGTCGGACTTCGATTGAGTCGGTGGTGATGCCAGGGGTTTCAAAAAAAACTATACTATCTACGGGTTCCATTGCTACCAATTGGAACAAAATGTGAGTCACAGGGATTGGTGCAGCTATCAATTGAGGGTCAAGCCCAGCAGATGATCCCAGTGGGACATCCTGTATTCTAGGGAAAGCATAAATCACGCGCTTTTCCAACTGTGGATTTGCGCGATCGCGGTAGGTAGTCAAAACCCAGCCCTCTTCCATGTTCTGGAGAATATAGTATTGGGAGTGGCGTAATTTCCGAGCGATCGCGCTGAGGACAGGAGCGATTGCTGTGACAAGTTGCGGAGTAACACCATCTTGGGGTGCATTGTCAATTAGCAATTGAATTTGTGCTTTTAAGTCCATAATGACCTGTAAACTGGTGAATGGGTAGTGGCAATAACATCTATCAAAAGCGAACAATCAAACAAAATTTGGCAAGATTAAATTCCGATTTATTCCATAACACACGATTTCGGCACGTTTGAGTTGTACGCAAAATCCTCAACCCAATACCCTCAGTCTTACAGGTGGTACATAACTATGTTAGGGTCTTTCTAAACACCAGACTATGAATTCAGCCGCAACCATAACAATTCAGGGAGTAAGTTCTATCGGCGTGGAGGCGATATTTCAACTCCTTTTCAAGGAGCTTCAGCAATCAACCAAAGCTTCGGAGCAAAATTGCCGCGATGTGGCAACACGAATTGCTGCCGAAGTTGATAGAATTTGCAGTGAAAGCAAGCGCATCCAAGCTGCCGGGACTGTAGAAAATTCTGCAATGACCCTTGCCCGACATCGGTTACAACAGTGTTTGAGGTACTACGAGTTGGGTTCCAATCGGGGCAGAGTAGAGTTACACAGTACTTTGAGTGCGATTATTTATCGCTACATCAATCCTCCCCAAAGACAATTGAGTTATCAAGGGCGGCTCGTC
This sequence comes from Brasilonema sp. CT11, assembly GCF_017982655.1. Taxonomy (GTDB): domain Bacteria; phylum Cyanobacteriota; class Cyanobacteriia; order Cyanobacteriales; family Nostocaceae; genus Brasilonema. The sequence goes on from NZ_JABXYX010000107.1 coordinate 17,317, forward strand.
ATCATCGAAGATTTCTTGCAGAGTTTTTACCTAGAGGCATTAAACGCCTTCCGACGGGAAAATCAACTAGGCACTACCTACCGTCCTCAAACACTTTTGGAATTAGCAGAATACATGGCATTCACAGAACGCTATGCTAAGCGAAGGATTCCTTTACCAGGGCGTCAACAACAGTTGATTATTCTCCGAGCACAAACATTTTCTCAACAACAACCGCCGGAAACGTGCGTAGACATAGAACAAGCAGCGGAAGGTAGTGGTAACGAGGCTGATGGCTCTTGGGAAGATCCAGCAGTGCAGCAGTTGCGAAGTGCGATGGCGACACAACCAGAGCCAGAACCTCAAGAAGATACGTTACGCTCTGTCGTGATTACTGAACTCATGAATTATTTGGAAGAGCGGCAACAATCAGATTGTGCTGATTACTTTGCTTTGCGCCTCCAGGATTTATCAGCGCAGGAAATTGAGTCAATCTTGGGCTTAACTGCTCGCCAGCGGGATTATTTGCAGCAGCGCTTTAAATACCATTTAATCAGATTTGCCTTATTGCATCGCTGGGAATTGGTTCACGAGTGGCTGGAAGCAGATTTACAGACAAATTTGGGCTTAACTCCTCAGCAATGGGAAGTGTATACGGCTCAACTGGACGAGAAACAACAGTCTTTACTAGAGTTGAAACAACAAGGTCATCCGGATGAAAAAATTGCCAAAACTTTAGGATTATCGATGGCACAAATGCAAAAACGGTGGTTTAAAATTCTTGAACAAGCTTGGGAAATTCGTAACTCTCTAATTTCCGGATCAGGTGCATCTACCCATGAATAGTGACTCAGAATCCTTACAAAACCAATTAATCGCTTGGTTGTTGGCAAAAAATGCCCAAACCAACGATCCAAAATTGGTCAATTGTGAGGAAAATGAAGGGGTAGAACATATTAATCAAATAGCCGCCGCCTTAAACGGTGGCGCTTTTGAGTTAAGGTGTCTACCCCGAACTATTCAACTGGGAGAAATTCCTACTGTGCAAGAACGTTTCCAAGCCGTCCTTAAACGTCGGTTACAAACTCAAATTCAAAACCATCCACCGTTATTCCCTTGGGAAGCTCAGCTTATAGAGTATCCCGAATGTCTAGACAAGCCAGCGCTTGAGTTGGTTCCGGTTTGGGGCTGGGCAGTACAGCAATCGAAACTGAATTTGCCGATTCAGCTGCCTGAAAGAATTTTCCAGCAATTGCTGGAGAAGTGTCAGGCGATGATTGCCTCTTCTATACCGTTAGGGGCAAAACTCGTTGCTGCTGTAGAGAGCCTCTTTCCTGAAGAATATCAAACATTGAATGACTTAGCAGGAATAGTGCTAAGAAGCCCCTCTCGTTCAGAAGCTCTAGAAACTATGCCGAATCTAGAGAGTGATTACTCAGACTTACAGCCACAGCAACAGATGGCGCTTTCGTTGCTGGCGGCAAAACAGCTACTAGAAAATCTAACTCTGCCAGTTTCAGCTACCAACCCAGTAGTAGAAAGACAATGGCTTACAAGTGCAGGTGTTATGACCGTAAAGGTAGAATACCAAACTCAAGGTCAACTGACCAAGCTAAGAGTTGAAACTGAATTACCGTCTAAAGCGATTGTGAACCTCCAAGCAGAAGCTGCCCAAGCAACAGCTGAGTCATCAACTCCGGGATGCCTAAGTGTAGAATTACACAACACGCAACCAAACCAGACTTATACCTTGGAAGTTGAGTTAAAAGAAATAGACCAACAACCGCTTGTATTTGTGATTGTTCCCACCTTATAAATAAGCTTGCCATCGCTAGCAATCCACGTTGATAAACGCGATTGATATAAAATGAATGTCCTGGTTTTGAAAAATCCCCCATTTTTACAAAGCGATCATTAGGGCGTCTACAGAAAGCTGTTGTGAGGAAGACACTGGCAAGTTTCGTTTTACCGACTTGTTTTGTATCTGTGGCGTCCATATCATTGCTTGACTTATATACCCATAGACTGTTTTATCATTAAGATATCTAACAGTTCTAAGAGCCAGGATGAAGTTGGTGTTTACCTGCAAGTCTTTTCTGGCGACAAAATACGCAGGAGTCGCCGTTGATGCAAGTGGAAGGTTCGATGACCTTGGGAGTGCTTGTGCTAGCGTTGGTAATTGTAGGTGTAAGAGTTGTGATGACTAATTGGGTACCGCTTAAAGCGGTGGGCGCAATTTGGAGTTACTACCCTCGCCACAATCGTAATGTCTCGGTTAGGTTCTGTATCGCCATAGAAATATTGGCAGCACTGAGAGCTTTGTTTAGGCGATTTTTGGATAAGTTAAATGACAGCTTGCTGGGTTTTGTGGAGTTATTCATTCAACTGCTGTGTATTTCACAAGCTTTGATATACCTTGCTGCAAAGACTTGGGATACTTTATTGTCCAATACGGTTGATATTGCTTGGTCTTGCCCATACACTGAGTCAAACTTTAGAATTAGCTCCCAGTGCTGCTGTTATTTCTTGGAATTACCCTACTAAGCCTAGTGCTAGATTACGGTTTACGACTCGGCTTGCAAACAGTGAAATCGTTTTCAGGCACCGCCTGAAAACAAAATTAAAACAAAAACGATCTTCAAATTTTTTACGTGCTATAAACCGCCTTGGTTCAATTATGAGCCAAGGCGGTTTGATTTGGATCAGAACTACAACATCAAAGATTCGGGATTTGTCGAAATCAACTTCGCCAAATCTTTCAAGAACGCCGCAGCATCAGCACCGTAGATAATGCGGTGATCACAGGTTATATTTACCTGCATCTGTTGCTTGACGCCAAATAAACCTGACTCTGTTGCTACAATTTGCGGACGAGATGCGCCAATTGCCAAAATAGAACCTTGTCCGGGTGGTAGGATTGCATCAAATCTATCTACACCGAACATCCCTAGGTTCGATATTGTAAAGGTACCGCTGTTATACTCCTCTGGTTGCAGCTTTTTCGCTCTCGCCCGCTCTACCAAAGACTTCCAATCGCGGGATAGAGAGTATATATCCGCCATATCTGCATTCTGTAATACTGGTGTAATCAATCCCCCGTCATCCATTGCCACCGCTACGGCAACATTTATACTAGAGTGGTACACAATTCCTTGTTCTGAGTATCTGGCATTAAGCAGTGGGTGTTTTTGCAATGTCACCGCTACGGCTTTTGCCAGTAGGGTTGTCATAGTCACGCCTTTAGACTTAATTTGTTTATAAAGCTTGTCAAGCGCATCAGTGGTAATTGTGTAACCTATATGGATAACTGGTACGGATAAACTGGCTACCATGTTGCGTGCGACAGCATTTTGCAGGGTAGTAAAAGGTACTACTTGACCTGGTAGTGCAGCGATCGCCGGCGCAGGTGCGGGTGCAGGAGCAACTTTAGTGGGTGTAGGTGGAACAGGGGTTATGGTTGGCGTTGGTTGTGGAGGTGGAACAGGAGTCACTGTGGCGGCTTGTTTGCTAGATTTTCCTGCTGCAGCTTCTACATCCTGGGCGACAATACGACCGTGGGGGCCACTACCAGAGATGCCACTTAAATCAACTTTCAGTTCCTTGGCTAATTTACGGGCACGGGGTGAAACTACCAGCCGACCATTTGTATGGCTGGTAGTTCCGTTTTGAGAAGCAGCGGGTGTTGCGAGTGTAGTTGTTTCTGCTATTTTTGGGCTCTTAATAGCTGCAGTTGCTTCATCTTTTGCTGCAGTACTCCCAGAATTCGCTTGAGCTGCAGTTTCGATTTCAGCTTCGGTTTCCGTCAACAAAGCGATCGCACTTCCAACGGAGGCTGTTTCACCAGCTTGGACGATGATGTGAGCAAGATATCCTTCATAGAAGGATTCCACATCCATATCTGCCTTATCTGACTCGACAACCACCACTGTTTCGCCTTTTTCCACTTTATCTCCAGGAGATTTTACCCAGGAGACGATTTTACCTTCGGTCATGGTGGAACTTAGCGCCGGCATAAATACTTCGTAAATGCTCATATAGGTGGTTTGGTGAATCGATAATTAATGGACTTTTACAGTTTGTGTTAGATCGAATTGTATCTTGACCTCGCTACCCTAGGGGCGCAGTTTTGGGAAACATAGATCTTGGGTGTACGACAGTCATTATTAAAATTTGACCAAGTAATAAATAACATTCTTATTTTTTTGATACCCTTACATTCTGATACCTCCAGTCACTCAATAGTGGTGAGGAACTATCTTAAGACCACAAGGTCTATTTATTTGTATTTCTCATCACGACTGTCAAAATCTAAATTCCACTCATAAGTAAGAAGAAGAACGATACCTTAATCTAAGATTCAAAATTAATATTTCACCTGATTTTAATTGGCTGTTAAATTTTATGTCGGCAAAGTTGAAGTTGTTTTTGATTGTGATACTCAGTATCTTTGCCACCGCTGCTACTGGTGTTTACATCATTCAGCGCCAGCCATCTGAAGCGGTTTCTAATATGAACAATGGGCAAGTACCTCAGTTTTCAGATGTCAACATAGCACAGGAAATTGTCAACTCGGAGCGGGCAAATTATCACACCGTACCTCTGGAAAGTATTAACTCTCCTCTCCAAGGTAGTGATCCAGCAGATCTTGCGCTCAATGCCTTTGATAACATGGATTCAAGCCTAGAAACTCGCAAGGTTGAGGTCTTTTATCCCTACCCCAATCAAGCGTTAGTAACGATCACGCAAATTGAGCCAGCAAAGAATTTTCTTAAAGCAATGAAATATCGAGTTGAACTGACAACCTTTGGGCGATCATTTTTTGTAAGTTCCCCTCGTGTGTGGCAAATTGTTTGGGCTGGCTCCCAGATACAATGTATACCTGGAAGCAGCCTTCAAAAACCACAGTCAACCCAAATCTGTCAATAGTTATTTGTTCTTAATCTTAGTCACTCTATAACAACCAAGAATAAAGGACAAATTTAAATATTACCGCGAATTTCTTCTACAACACCATCACGTAATACAACTTCTACCTGCAATTTGTCAATCAAGTTATCACCTGGTTCGACGTGGAAAAAGCTTTCCATTTGAAATTGGTTAACTTCTTGATCCAACTCTAAAAACTGAACTTGCTGGAGATTTTGCAGACTTTGATTTTTTTGCTCCAAAAGTTCACTTTTCTTTTGATTAACTTGACCTTGAATATTCTCAATTTGTTGCAGGGTTTGGGGACCTGGTGGTTGCAGACTCTGCTTTTGAACTGCTGAAATCGCCCGCTGTCCTTCCATGTCGATTTGTTGCAGTTGCTGGTCAATTTGATTAATTTGCGTTTGCAGTTGCTGCTGCACTTCCTCTTTCCAGAGAGGAGTGACGATCGCTTTGACGTTAACAACCCGTTTTAGCAGCAGTTGAGATTTCGAGGCATCCATAAATGTTTCACGTTCACTCTATAATTTGCAGGTGGAATAGAATCAGGCAAACATTGGGTTAATAATATCGTGATAGCGCTCCATCACGACCTGTCGCCTAATTTTCAGTGTTTGTGTCATCATGCCATTTTCTGGTGAAAACGGCTCTAGAATCAGCTTGAACGGACCAATGCGGTCATCCGGTCGATAGCCTGGACGGTTTTGCACTTCCCGAATCAATTCTTGCCGAAATAAATCCTGAATTATTTTACTCTCCAAGGTGACTTCCGTCTTACCTGCGGGATCTTCAGTACTTATTTGTTTGGCGGCTTCATCAGGCAGACGTAGATGCAGATTTTTAGCTTGAAGCCATTTTTCTAGGGCTAACAAATTGGGGACTATCAATCCACCGAGACTGCGTTGGTCTTGTCCAACAAGCATTATCTGATCTATGTAGGGCGATCGCAAACACGCATCTTCAATTGGCTGCGGCTCGATATTTTCCCCATTGGTTAATACAATCGTATCCTTTGCTCGTCCGGTCAGAACCAAGTCATTTTGTGGTGTCACCCAACCCAAGTCACCGCTATCAAACCAACCCTCCTTGTCAATTGCTTTGGCTGTTGCTTCAGGATTTTGGTAATAGCCTTGCATAATTTGCGGTCCTCGCAGCATCACCAAACCTCGCTCTCCAACGGGCAAAGGTGCACGAGTTTCCGGATCTAGTATTTTCGTTTCTGTACCTGGTACTGGTTCCCCAGATGAACCGCGCACATTATGCCAAGGACGACGCACATGGACGATGGGAGAAGTTTCCGTCAAGCCATAGCCCTGCAAAATCTCTACATTAATAATTTCAAAAAACTCATCTATATGCTTGGGAAGTGCACCGCCACCGCTAATCATCTGTTTAATTTCTCCCCCCGTTGCTTCTCGTACCTTGGCATAAACAAGCCGTTCTCCCAAAGCGTGGAGAGGGAACAAAGCTGATGCTTGTATACTAGCTGCTAATCGCTCGATTATTGAGGGGTTTAAATTCTCTAAACTCAATCCTTGGGCGATTCGCCGCGCTTTGATATAGTTGTGGCTAACGCCCATAAAGTAGTTAATCAGGCGTTGCTTGTTTGCGCTTTGCTCGCGGAACTGTTTTTGCACTCCTTCATAAATTGATTCCCATAGACGTGGTACACCTACCATGTAATTGGGTTTAAATTCTTTCAAATCCCCCTTGACAAACCGCAGGTTAGTGTAAATTTGGGTGCAACCTTGAGACAGTAAGAAATATTCACAAGTGCGTTCGTAGCTGTGCCAGCTGGGGAGAATGCTGAGAACAACTTCTCCTGGTTCTGGTTGCAATACCGTTCCACATACTACCATTTGGTGCATCAAATTACCGTGAGAAAGCATCACCCCTTTGGGTTTCCCTGTAGTACCAGAAGTGTATATAAGTGTTGCTAAAGTATTGTGATTTTGCTTAACTGGTGTCAAGCTATGCTGTGTCCCAATTTCAAGCAATTGAGTAAAGTTTACTATTTTCAGGGTTTCATCTGTTGGTGCTGCTTCATCGCTAAGCAAGATGACCAATTGAATTGGCAAATCACCAAGACGCTGTTTAAGCTTGTTGAAAGTTTTTAAATCTTCCACCACCAGCGCTGTACTACCACTATTTCCCAAAATAAATATAAGTTCTTCTCGTTCTGCTTGGGAGCTACGAACTGCATCAACCGCCCCAGCAGTCATAATGCCTTGATCTGCAATGAACCAGCGGGGACTATTATCCGAAATCAGGGAGACACGCTCTGTTGGTTTCACCCCCAATGCTTGCAATCCTGCTGCAAAATATTGAATTTTTTGAAAGAGTTGCGTATATGTAATAACAACTTCTGGTTTAGCATGAGGATCGCGAAGAGCGACTGTATCACCACATCGCTTTGCTACCAACGGCCATATTTCTGGCAGTGAATTCAAGTTCGAGTAATCTGCCAAACGCTGTAAATTCCTGCGCTCTAGCTCAGAAAGATTAGACATTATAGAAGAAATATCGTATGTTTTCGACATAACACATCTCCCAAATAGAAAGTTTATTATATCTCCAGCATATTCCGATCTGTGGTTCAAATAGTAAATTGAAAATGACACATTTTATTTTGTCTATAGCAATGCTCAAAATTTGATGAATCTATTGATTAACAAAACTTTATGTTATAGTGAATTTATCTGAGAGAGAAGCAAGGCCAAATTTTGCTTTTAACTTGTTACAGAAATATTGCTTTTGAATAAAAGCAACAAGCACCTCATTTGTAAAAGTAAAGTCACGACCTATGCCTTTGATAGACATTTTGCTGTTGACGGTAATAAATATTGTTGCATGTCTTGTATTTCCTAAACTCATATCTGTCATTCTGGCTACTTTAACTAGGCAGAATCAGTTATTGCAGAGTACTTTAACAAGGGAAAAAGAGGTAATTTCAATTACCAGTTTTCCGTATTGCACAAGTTACGCCTTGACAAAAGAACCGTTTTGTAGGTTCCGTCCCAGTTTTTGTGACAGGTGTTCTCCTGGTTAATAGGGTAAAGTGATCAGTTAACTTATGCGTAAATCTCTACATCAAAACTGTATTCTTTTTATAATTGTTATAAATCTTAACTGTTAACTGATAAGCTAAACACATCTAATTTTCCAGAGTTAGCCTAGCAAGTCTTAGGTTTCAAGCAACAAATTATGCAAGATATGAGCAATAAATATGTACGAAGCTTCGCAAAAATCTGCGGAGAGTCCTATTTCTGAAATAATTATTCCCTCTATGGTTATCATCAAAAACTTTTATATTAAAAGTTACTTATAGACATAACAATCAATTCAAATTTTACTTTGCGTAATTTTAACGAATTTTGTTTAACAATAAGAAAATATAAAGAACACCTTTATGAAGAAGGGAGTTATCTATGAATTTGATGGATGGTCTATTCCTAACTTTGATAAACGTTGTAGTCTGTCTTGCGTTTCCCAAGTTACTATCTATGATTTTGAATTTTAAAAATAAACGCTTAGAAGCATCACAGGCTACTTTATCCTCAACCGAAGTGAAATCTGATGTGCCAAGTTATTCGTAGAGGATGTCTGGAAAGTTTTTGAAAAGTAATTTGAATCACGCAACCTACTTAAATATTAAACGAATCATCGCAGCATAAATAGTAGCAGGCGCTCGCCCGTATATTGCCAACCCTAGAACAGCGATTCAGTATTCATAATTGTGACTAAAAAACCCGGTTTCTTCTTGTTGAGTCAACGAAATTTCGGTCTTGCCAGTAACATAAACCGGGTTTTTGGGATTAGTGAATCGATGTTCTAAGTAGGTAGGCGTAATTAATTCGTAGATAGCAGTAGTGCGAGCGTCTCGCTAGCTGGCAAGATGCCCACACTACATTTTATATTTAATTAAACCCATTTATACTAAATCCGGTTTTCAAATCCCCCAAAAAATAGTAGTCTAAAATCACACTCAAAAAACCGACCGAAATCAGTGATTCAATTGTCATGCCCAAGAAAGCGCATCTAGAGGTCTATTTAAGTACAGAAGAACTCAAGCGGCGCTATCTAGATTCATCTGACCCTGTGGAGTCCAGACGCTGGCATTTGCTGTGGATGGTTTCTTGTGGATGGACTCTAAAGAAAGCCGCGATGGCGATTGC
>NZ_JABXYX010000331.1 GCF_017982655.1 Brasilonema sp. CT11
GAAATTCACTCATTAATTATTCTTATAGAGAACCACGACCGCAACAAGTTGTTGTCCAGCCCCGCTCCTAAGACCGAGGCCAAAGCCGAGACTGAACAGAAGAAACCAGCTCAACCCAAACAAAAACAACAAAAGAAACCTAAAGCTGACAACAAGAACGAAAACAAGAAACAACAAGACAGTGTCCCTGCTGTACCTGGGTTCAGCTTCCTTTTTGGTACGTCGTTTGAAAATTAATTCGCGCCTATCCGTACTAACATTATGATTGCAGAATATCACTACCGAAACAGATTGTTGCAACGACCAGCTGCTACTGAATCTAACAACAACAACACTACTAATGCTCCGAAGAAATCAAAGAAGAGCAAGGCTGAAGAGAAGCCCGTCGAGGAAGAAAAGCCCGTTGTTGAAGAAGTCGCTGCCCCGTAAGTAGTTTGATTGAGTGACTCTTGCACCAGTCACTAATCGGTCGCACAGTCAACCTACCCCTCAAGCCGAGACTAAGCCTACTGCCGCCGACGACGACTTTGACGTGTTCGGTGAAATGACCGAACAGGAGGCCGCCACCAAGGCAGAGAACGAGAAGAAGGTCGCTGAAGAGAAGGCCCAAAAAGACGCCAAGAAGGCTCCAGTGATTGGCAGATCCACCATCATTCTCGATGTTAAGCCGTGGGAGGCTGATGAAGAGGGTTCTACCAAGATTATGGACGACATTGACGCTGCGTGCAGATCTATTCAACAAGAAGGTCTCGAATGGAAAGCCAAGGAGATTATCAAGGTTGGCTTCGGTATCACTAAGCTGCGTATCATGGCCAACATTGTCGACGATCTGGTATCAGTGGATGGTATCATCGAACAAATTCAAGACAAGAATGAAGAGCTCGTCCAATCAGTTGATATCTTTGCATTCAACAAACTGTAATTGTTAAGCGAGTAGTAAAACCACTGCGCATAGTTTGAAAGAAACAATAAAACTGCAATCTAAAACGGTTCCGCCCCTTTTATTCTGAATTCTTATTTACAAAATCACTAGTAGTAAATTAAAAAAGAAAAGAGTTAATTATTGAACTTCTAACCGGTCAAAATTTAAAAAAACGGCGGGAAATCATTTATTTTATTTTACTCGCGAACGATGACTGACGAAAGCTACGAACTTCCTCGTGCGGTTATTAATCGCATCGTCAAGCAATCGGTAATTATCGATTAAGACACCAGCTAAGCTACTAGTAACTCTGATCGGGTCTAACACTTTGTTCTTTTAGCTTCCAGAAGGCGTCCAAATTGCTAAAGATACTAAATTGGCATTGACTAAGGCCGCTAAAGTATTTATACTATATGTGACTGCATGGTAAGTGATTATTGTTTGTTTTATTATTTTTTCGTTATTTTATTACACTACACGCAAGCTCAAATTACGACCGGTAGTGCCTTTTGTATCACTCTAATTTAATTATTAATATTATATCGAAGTGCCAACGATTTTTGCAAGAGTTGTAACAGAACCACCATCGGCGTCAATCACGTTCACGGCGCAATCGAAGAGCTCGAGTTCAAAGGGTTTAACGAGAAGCTGAAGCAATTTTTTGACGGTAAGATTAATAGTGGTGTGAAGAAGTAAATATATACTAATTTGTAGTGTAGAGTACAAACAAGAGCAAACGAGCAAGAAAGCCGCGAAGAAAAAGCCCGGCAAAGATGACAAAGAAGAAGCAGGCGACGAGGATAAAGAGGAAAAGGAAGATAAAGAGGAGAAGGACGATAAAGAGGATAAAGAGGACAAAGAAGAAGAGGATAACGATGATGAATAAGTTCTTACGCGCATTCGCTGTAAATAGAGTTGTTGATAAATTGGTTTTTATTAATCTATAGCCGGTGAATCAATGCGCGGTTATCAGTGCCACCAGTAACGATATATTGCGGACTATCTTTGCCTTTGAATGCAGTCATGCTCAACACCTTGTGCGGCGGTGTCTTGACAGCTGTGTTGGTCGGTGTACTGTTGCTGTTGTTGTTGGGCAGATCTTTGTTGTGCGCACGAGACAAGGATACGAGGGGCACTGAAGCACGCATGTCCCACACCTTGATGGTGCCGTTGTAGTCCGCTGAGGCGAGCATTGGGAGAGCTGCGTCACCGCTCTCGGTCTGTTCGTTGACGAGCAGGGAGCCTGATAGCCAACTCAGTGCTGCGGGCATGGCACGGTGAGCGGTGAGTGAGCGCACAGTGTCGGGGGCACGCGAGTCCCAGAGTCGAATGGCGTAGTCGGAGTGACCTGAAGCCACCACGGGGGCTGGACGAGTCATGCCGAGCACGGGAGATGAGGTCTTGGCTTGCGACAGAGTGAGGGCTGATTCGACGTCCCACAGTCTGATGCCACCATCCCAACTGCCTGTCACCATTCGTGAACCTTGTTCACTGAAATAAATGGCGTTGATGACTCCCTTGTGGCCAGTGTAAGTGCGAATTGATTTCTGCACGTGTTAACAGTCAGCAATCGCGCCATTCATCAGCGAAATGATAACTACTTACGCGCTCAATCTGTGAGCTCGTGTTCTTGTTCTTCTTTTGTTTCTTCTTCTTTGGTCCGTCTTCGGGTGCCTCTTCGTTGACAGCATTGTA
>NZ_JABXYX010000108.1 GCF_017982655.1 Brasilonema sp. CT11
TTTAACAGCTTTTTCCAATTCTTCTCGGCTCTGTTTAATCTCAACTTGCAATTTGAGACCCATCACACTTGTACCAAATACACCCTTGTGAATAATTTAGCGCAGCTTCATACAGAAATGGTATAAGAGTCTTTTGAAGTTGATTTAGCTTCAATTTCTTAGTTTTTAGTTGTCTAGGGAAATCACGGGCTTGCTGAATTGAGGGTTGAATTTCAATATATTCTTTTTTAAGGATATATTTTTGATGACGACTTTGATAATATGACCAAACTACTTTATGGCGGTATTGAAATAAACGCAGCAAATCCTCATAGACACTGCTTAGTTTTTTTCTCATTTCATCCGGAGATTGATCGTAAGGGAATAACCAAATTAAAACGTGGTGACTCTCTCTCCTAAATTTTTCCCAAAATTCTTTACCTGTTAATCCCACATTTTCTGGACAGTACCACAACTCAAATATGGTTCCGCCGAACCATTGACCTTTGCCTATCAAATCTCTGTCCCATTTGTAGTTTTTGACTAGCTGGATATAGCAGTTTTTTGCAATTTTCTCAATTTCAGAATCGAACTTATTCTCTGTTAGCTTTCCCCAAGCTAACCAGGTTTGTCCAAGTGTGCCTACCTCACAAGAGATTTGTTTTTCAATTTCCTGTTTTAGTTTTAGGAATGGTTCGTCATCAAGTTCTTGTTCACTATCATTGGATTTACCGTTGGCATCTTCTTTACCGGAACAGTCAACCTGGAGGGCGTAAGTGTCACCGAATTGCAAGGGGTAGTAGTAGCCATCTAACGGAGATAGAAATTCCTTCCTTCGGGTTTCGAGTAACTCAATAGCATTAGCGTCAGTATTTTTATGCTTGTGGAATTGTTTGTATTTTTCCTGAAAGCTTTCTTCATCTAGATCATTGTATATTTTACGACAAAACTCACGACAGTTTTGATCAATTTTCGATTCATCTTGACCCAAACCATCCTTTAAGTCATAAAGGAATAAATCTATACTGGGATAAATAATCTTGTCAGACATTTTATTTTCTGCCAGTGATAGATTGCCAAATTCGTTTCAGGATAGTAGGGTTTGCAACTTGTTGAGCAGTAGATACTGAGTTGTTGGAACTAAAAGTATCAATAGCAGTATTGGTTAGTTCTTTGCTAGGTTCGCTGGATAGGGGGAGTAGAGGCAAAGCTTTATTACGTTCACCAACTTCGCTTTCAAGAGTTGCAAACTCTTCTTGGTAAACTTTATCTAAAGGTTCATAACTTTCGGCGATCGCATCCAAGTTACCAAGATTTCTTGGATCGGCAGCGAGGGCTTTGCCAATTTCATTTAACTTGGCTTGGATATTGGCAGGTAAAGGCTCATCTTCGACTGAGCATATAAATCAACAGTTAACTGATTAAAGCCTACAAACTTGCGGGCAAGCTGTTTCTTCCTACCAGGATGCTTACACTCAGCTAGCAAGCGCCGCAATAGATCTGCTCCAATCCGTTGTAATTCTTCGGCTTTCTCTATTTCTTCCCAGTTTAAATAGATACCGTACAAATCTTGCAAAACTTCAAGATACCTCTCATCCAGCTTGGGGTTGTTTTTCAGAATTTTAAGTGCTAATTCGTAATTTTTTTTAGCTTTGTGCCAATAGTCATGTTTTCCGGGTTTCCGTCCTTCTCGGTAGTAAACTTTACCTATGGAGTGATGCAAAACTCCGCAACCTTCTTGATAGGAATCACAGATTTCTGGTTTAATAGCTTTTAGCCCCTCAGTCCAGTTTTTTAAGGCTAACTTGTAACTCTTACCTGAGTTAATTAATGCCCACCCTAAATTATGCCAAGCTCGCCAGTATTGTTTTTCACTATAGTCTATGGAGTCTAGATAAGCTGCGATCGCTTCTGGGTAACGTACTAGACGCGCTAGTGCTAAACCTTTGCCATTTAAGGCATAGTAGTCTTCGGGATCTAAGGTTAACGTACACTCATAAGAGTTAAGAGCCTCTAAATGACGATTTAGCCGTAGTAATACCTTGCTGCGGCGGTACCAAGCTTCTTTATAATTTGAGTCTATTTTGACAGCTTCATCGTAGCTGTCAAAAGCATCTTCCACGTAGCCTAAGTTTTCTAGTAGGTTGCCAATCTGGTACAAGGCTTCTGTGTCGTCGGGATCAATTTCTATTGCTTTGTCATAGTTGTCAATTGCCTCTTCCAATCGACCTAAGCGCTTGAGCGCAAAACCTTTGCCTTTCCAAGCTTCTGCGTAGTCAGGGCTAATTTGTATGGCTTTGTCGTAGCTAGCGAGCGATTCTCTTTTCTGACCTAATCTGCTTAAAGTATAGCCGTGATAGTACCAGCTTTCTGCGTTTTTAGGTTTGATTTTTAGAACTTTTTCCCAACTATTGAGTAAAAATTCAAAGTGCTTTAATTTACTTAGTTCAGATATTGCATAGCTACGTCTGCTCCAAGCATCTTCGTAGTCGGGTTGAATTTCTATGGCTTGATCATAACTAGCAACTGCCTCTTGGAGACGATTTAACCCTGCTAAGGTTATGCCTCGGTACATCCAAGCTTCCTGAAAGTCTGCTTTTAGCTCAATAGCTTTGATAGATGAGTATAAAAATTAAAATATGATTGCGGTTAAAACAAGCATCTTGGTAGCGGAAGATAACAGAAGCACTACCCTTCGGGGATGACCTCCACAGATCGCTGCGATAGCCTTCTGGCGTGGCGTCAGCCATAGAGCGGAGTCGCTACAACGGGACGGCAGTTGCTTTAATGCGGGGAACCCCCAAGGGCGCGCTGGCAAACCAACTCACATCAACCGCTATGGATTTTTTTGCCAGATTAGACAGCGAAATCTGCTTAGTTTATCCCTTTTCATCTTTTCTATTTAAATTTCTTTAAGCCAGTATCGCTGGGTCATTTTCCATCTAACTGTAGTATTCAACGACACAGTGTAGTTAGTACGCGTGTTTTAATATATCTTGATCGCATAAGAGGGATTTTTTTATTTATTATTTCAGTACTCCATCTTCCATATGCGCTACTCGGTCAGCCAAATCTAAAATCCGGGGATCATGAGTCACAATAAGTACTGTGCAACCTTGTTCTTTTGCTAGTCCACGCAGTAACTCCATAACCAAATGTCCGCTGTGGGAGTCTAAAGCAGCCGTTGGTTCATCCGCCATAATGATCTGTGGAGAACCAGTTAAGGCACGGGCGATGGCTACTCTTTGTTTTTGTCCTCCTGACAAATCACGCGGAAGCAGCTTTGCTTTATCAGCCAGTCCAACTTGTTCCAACAAAGCTTGGGCTTCCTTGCGTGCGGATCTTCCACGAATCCCTTTAACGTTCAAGGCTGCTTCTACATTCTCAATAGCCGTTAGTGCTGGAAACAAGTTAAAATCTTGAAAAATAAAACCAATGTTCTGTCTTCGGAACTTAGCCAGCTGAGTTCGAGACATTCTCGTAATTTCTTGCCCAAGTAAATAAACATTCCCCGCCGTTGGAGTCAAAAGTCCCGCTAAAATAGATAGCAAAGTTGTTTTCCCTGAACCAGAAGGCCCCATCAGAATTTCTATATCACCTTTTTGGATCTCCCAGTAAACTTTTTTCAAGATTTGAAGCCGCTGCTGTTTGGAATTGATAACCATTCCCACATTTTTGGCAATTATTGCCCCTCTTGTGGTGAAATTCATTTGATATTTGCTCTGAGCAAACTTATCAAATTTCTTTTTATAATCAGCCATCTCCTCAAATTCTTTGGTCATATATAGTTTTTAATTATTAGTTGATATTTGTTGAGTGCTTTCGACTAGACTTTAAACTTACTTGTCTGATTTTGTCATAATTAATACTAAGTTTTGGTAAAGTTAATTAGTACCAATAAAACTATCCTTTAAAGACAATTGCTGGATCAACGCGTGTAACTTTTTGAATCGCAAAAACAGCAGATCCAACGCACATCAAGACTGTAATTCCGAAAACAATGACTGCTGATACTGGTGTTATTAAAATGACAATTCCTTGTGTTGTTGATGTCCAAGCCGCTACTCCGACACAAAGAGCGATTCCTGGTAAATACCCTAAAATTGCCATCCAGATTGCTTGCTCAATAATCACATTATAAATAAACCAGTCAGATGCCCCCATTGCTTTGAGGGTGCCAAATTCTTTTATGTGATCTGTGACAGAAGCGTAAAGAATCTGACTTACCACAACTGCCCCAACAACAACACCAACCACCGCACCAAGACCGAGAATAAATCCAATTCCAGAGCGAACCTGCCAATATTCCTGTGTGATTTTAGATATTTCTTGGCGAGTGTAAGCACGGGTATCTGGCAAAGCCTGTTCTAAATCTCGCTTCAGTTTGGCGATGTTTTGACCTCGTTTTGCCTTAACCAAAACAAAGCTAATTTGGTCTGTTGATACTAGTTTCTTTGCAGAGGAACCCACGTTATTTGGAGAAGTCGTTGTCTGAGTTCCATAATTTCTATAAGTATTCGCAGTCTCTAAAGAGGTGAATATTAAAGTACCAAAGACAATTGATTGAGTTCCTTGAGTGAAACCCACTAACTTTGCTGGAATGTTGTTAATTTCTCCTACTTCGCCCAACCTTTTGAGACCAATAGAATCCAGGTTAGTTTTGTCAATCATGAAACGGAACGATTGTTTCAAGTCATTCAAACGACCTTCAACAATATTTGCTCGGTCAAATAACATCCCCTGTGGATCTGCACCAACCAGCGTAATAGAACTAATGTTGTCTGTTGCAAGTTCATGCCAAAGTGCACCATCAATAATGACACCTTCAGCTTTGTCTACACCTTTGACTTTGCGCGCCTTGGTGACTCGTTCGTAGGGAATTGGTAGAGTTAGCCCCAAATGCTGCATATTTTTTGAAGACACCCAAATATCAGCACGGGATTGATCGATTAACTGAGTAGAAGAACGAGCAAATCCATATTGAAGACCTATTTGAATGGTGACTAGGCTAACAGCAAATAAAATTCCCGCCTGTGCCACCAAAAAGCGAGGAATGTCTTCCAGTAAATTCTTACGAGCAATTGAAGCCATAAAACTTAATAAGGAATTGTTAAGTAGGTCAGTACAAATAAAGTTAACAAAGTAGTGGTCGTTATTAGTTATGAGTGAGACAAGCTGCGGCTTTGAGGATTTCCCTCTTGCCGGATCTGGCTGTCCCGATAACCCTAAGGCGTTGGCGTTCCCACTACAATCATTAGTTGTTCTACTAATGACTAATTGGGCTAACTACCACTATTCGTTTTAGAATATACTCTTCCTTTCCAAGTTCCTCCTCGCTTTTGCCAATGACGCACAGCTGAATCTATAGTCATAAGCGTATATAGGAGCGCAATTCCTGGAAGACAGAGTGCAAACCAGGGTGAACACCCATAAAATCGGATCGTAGGCAGGTAAGCGCAACTCATAAGTAGCCAGCTTAATAAGCCAACACACGCGACAAGCCAAGTTCCGGTGAGCAAACCGAAGATTGCACTAACAGGTGGAACTATATAGACAAGTATCATCCCGATGACTGCTAAAATTAACAGCCCTAAGGAATAATGTAACTGCGTAAAAGCAGTTCGGGCTACCATGTCCCAAACAGTTGACAGCGAGGGGTAAGATCGCAAGCTGTGAGTTGAGTCGTCCAGTCCTAACCAGATTTTGTGAGATGAAGCAGATGAGGAGGAAACGGGGCTTTTAGCAGGGTGCTCAGGGGAAGAAGAATTAATCAACATTAGCTCTTCTTCTGTTTTTCTCCCTGCTCCCTGCTCCCTGCTCCTCTGCTTGACTGCTTGCCCTAAGGCACAATCATCAATGAGTGCATTGCGGACGACTTGAATACCACCAATCCGAGTTAAAGCTTTACTAGCAATTAAAATACAACCACCAGCGGCGGCAGCTGTTGACTTTGTAAAATCATTCACCCAGGGGAAGGGGTAAAGTTTTTGAAAGAAAAAGACAAATGCTGGAATGAGCAGTTTTTCCCAAAAACTTTCACACCTGAGTAGCACCATCAGAGAAACAAGCTCTAAATTCTCTTGTTGCGCCTTTGTTACCAAAAAGCGGAAATTTTGAGCATCATGTTCAATATCGGCATCTGTCAGAAGAACATAATCTGGTGGCTGTGTCAGGGTTTGTACATATTCGATACCTTGGTGTAGCGCCCATAATTTGCCCGTCCAGTCAGGAGGCAAAGGTTGTCCAGAAAGAACGTGTAATTGTTGAGTTTTGTTTAATTCCTGGGCAACACCAGAGGCAATATTTGCTGTTCCATCAGTACTGTTATCGTCTACCAAAACGACAGTGAAAGAACCAGGATAGTTTTGGGTGAGAAGCGATCGCAAAGTTATAGGAAGCAAATCAGCTTCGTTTCTGGCAGGAACTACAGCACAAATCGCAGGGAACATTTCTAACTCTGTTTCCTGTCTTGTTAATCGCTGGTCACAACGCCAAAATTGACCCCAAAAACCTAGTAAAATCACCCAAATTACCAAAGATAGAACAGAAAGCCATAGTCCAATTTCACCGCTCATTGTGTTTTCTTTTTTTCACATAGAAAACACATTACAATGTCACGATTACAGAGGCAAAGATTTTTCTTGTTATCGCTGACAATAAGCAAATGTGGTTGAGGAGTAACGGAAACGGATGCAAATTCAAGAAAAACAGACAGTTTCCCGTGTCAAGGATGCTATCGCCAAAAATCATAACTATCTTCTTTCCATTCAATATCCTGATGGATACTGGTGGGCGGAGTTAGAATCTAATGTTACCATAACAGCGGAGGTTGTCCTCCTTCATAAAATTTGGGGAACAGATCAACAAAGACCATTACACAAAGTTGAAGCATACTTACGTTCTCAACAACGGGATCACGGAGGATGGGAACTTTTCTACGGCGATGGAGGAGAACTGAGCACTTCGGTTGAAGCATACATGGCGCTGAAGTTGCTTGGTGTACCAGAAACAGATGCCGCAATGGTTAAGGCGCGGAAGTTTATTTTACAACGCGGTGGTATCAGCAAAACTCGTATTTTCACCAAGTTACACCTAGCCCTGATTGGATGTTACAGCTGGCAAGGCATTCCTTCTTTGCCACCTTGGGTGATGCTGTTGCCTGATAATTTTGTGTTTAATATCTACGAAATGTCGAGTTGGGCAAGGTCAAGTACTGTGCCTCTGCTGATTGTTATTGACCGCAAACCTGTTTTCGTAACAGATCCAGCCATCACCCTGGACGAATTGTATGCCGAAGGTATCGAGCAAGCCCGGTATGAGTTGCCCAGCAATGGTGATTGGACAGATTTATTTATTACTCTTGATAAGACTTTTAAGTTAGCAGAAACCCTGAATCTCGTTCCTTTTCGCGAACAAGGTATTCAAGCTGCAGAACGTTGGATTTTAGAACGGCAAGAAGCAACGGGCGATTGGGGTGGTATTATTCCCGCCATGCTGAATTCACTGCTAGCTTTGCGCGCTCTGGATTATAACCCAGCAGACCCCATTGTAGAGCGAGGACTACGAGCAGTTGACAACTTTGCCATTGAAACTGCGGATACCTACACAGTACAGCCTTGTATTTCCCCTGTATGGGATACTGCGTGGGCAATGCGAGCTTTGGTAGAGTCAGGTTTGGCACCAGATCATCCGGCTGTGGTTCGGGCTGGAGAATGGTTGTTAAGCAAGCAGATTCTGGACTACGGTGATTGGGCGATTAAAAATAAACAAGGAAAACCGGGGGCTTGGGCGTTTGAGTTTGACAA
Source organism: Brasilonema sp. CT11 (assembly GCF_017982655.1). Taxonomy (GTDB): domain Bacteria; phylum Cyanobacteriota; class Cyanobacteriia; order Cyanobacteriales; family Nostocaceae; genus Brasilonema. The sequence continues at coordinate 7,785 of NZ_JABXYX010000108.1, forward strand.
CCGCTTTTATCCGGATGTAGACGACACTGCTGTTGTTGTCATGGCTCTCAACGAGGTGAAATTGCCGAATGAAAAATTGAAGCAAGCGGCGATCGCTCGTGCTGTCAACTGGACTGCATTTATGCAGTGTCAGCCCGGAGGTTGGGCAGCATTTGATTTGGACAATAATCAGGAGTGGCTCAACCAAGTTCCCTATGGTGACCTCAAAGCCATGATTGATCCCAACACCGCTGATGTCACCGCTAGAGTTTTAGAAATGTTAGGCAGTGGCAATTTGTCAATAGATACACACAACCTAGAACGAGCAATTACCTATCTCATCCGCGAGCAAGAAACTCAAGGTTGCTGGTTTGGTCGCTGGGGAGTAAATTACATTTATGGAACCAGTGGAGTACTTTCGGCTTTGTCGTTAATTGCGCCAGAAAAGACGCAAGTCAGTATAGAACGGGGTGCTACTTGGTTAGTCGGCTGTCAAAACTCAGATGGTGGCTGGGGCGAAACTTGTCGCAGCTACAATGATCCAGCTCTTAAAGGACAAGGTCCTAGTACTGCTTCTCAAACAGCTTGGGCAATAATAGGCTTAATAGCAGCAGGTCAAGCAACTAGAAAGTTTGCTAAGCTTGCCATTGAGCGAGGAATTACCTACCTGTTAGAAACTCAGCAGTCTGATGGCACTTGGTACGAGGCAGATTTCACAGGGACGGGGTTTCCTTGTCATTTTTATCTGAAGTATCACCTCTATCAACAATATTTTCCTTTATTAGCTCTGGGTCGTTATCAAGCGATATCAGAGTTGTGGTGAGAAGCTGGGCTAGGAACGTTACGAAACTTCAAAATTAAGTATTGGGGATGCGATGGAGCAAAGCACCCATTCACCCCTTTTTTAGGAGGTCAACTCAGACGTTCTGATTTTATCAGCACCGCATCTGTTTTCTTTATGGCAAAATAAAAAAACCCCCTTAGCTCGCGGGCAGGGGGAAAGGGCTGTAGTGAATCTAGGCACTAAACTGCCTAATGATTATATAAATACCAGTGAAATTAACTTATGCAGTTGGAAGTGTTCCCAAAACCTTATCCAGATGCAATTATTGATCGAGATTTTAGACTAATTTTGAGCATAAAACGTCAAAATCTTTACATATAACGAGTTTTGGAGAATTACCTCATTTGATAGTTAAGTAAAGGTCGCGAAGCTCAAAAGCCTTACATAGACTATAATTGGGAGAATTTTATCATTTTTTTGTCTAATTTTTAGTTGATCCATAAAGTTTATTCATCAAGACTCGATTGCAAGTCGTCACCAATGAAACGCCGCATTTGTTCTACACCCTACACCCCTACACCCCTACACCCCTATACCCTTACACCCCTTTTTCCTGACTTTTCGTTTGTTTGCATCAGTCGTGTATGATTGACCAGTGGCATTAATTCTCGAATTTATGAGTATTCCATTTCATCAAAAACTCGGACTCACAGTCACTTTTGCTACCTCATTATTTATCGGTTTAGCCAATAGTAATCTGTCTGCTCAGTCAAAAACCAAACAGTCGGAAAATTCTGTCCCACCTCAACAGCAGAATTCCTTAGCCTCAAGTCAAAAAAAGACTCTTTTGGTTCAACAAACCGCATCTGAAAATTTCAACAAACAAAACACTCGTCCCTCTGAGCAAAAGTCAGCAGCAACATCAACATATTATCAAGTTATAGACGAGTTAAAAAAATATAAATTTAGTGTTCACGGGAATCAGGTTTTCACTTCAGGGAAGTTGCCGACGACGAAAGTTAATTTCAATCAATCAGACTTACTAACAGTTCTCGTTAACACTAGAAAGTATTATCAAGATTACGCTTCCGAAGACCAAAATGTTTTACGCACAGGGGCACTTGCCACTCAAGGAGTGACTGTAGAAGATATTCTCAAAACCTTAGACTTCATGATTAGTGTTTTGCAAGAAGATATTGCTAATAATCGAGCAACTCGTTTACAAGATCCTAATTTTATTAACACTAATTTTCGTGTTATTAAGTGGTCTGCTTATCACTCTCCAAACTCTAGTAATAAACAATTGCGGATTACAAAATATGCTGTTTTTACTCATCCAGCTTCTCATAAGAAAAGTTCTAAATATAACATACCACTTTATAGCTTAAAAGATAACTCAACATCTGAAAAATTCTATACAAAATATACAAAGCAGGATGTGTTATCAGGTATTTATGAACAAGGTGGTAAAGAATATGGAAAAGTGCAACCTCTTGCTTACTTAACCCGAGAAGGTTTTGAAGAAGCGCTAATGGAGGGAACAATACTTCTTAATTTTACGGATGGTTCTAAAGCGCTTTTTAATGTAGATAGAAGTAATGAAATGCCTTATCTTCGAGGAGTCGCAGCTACATCACAAAAGCGCTATTGGTATTTTAGACAAGTGGATGATATCAAAGGTTATGGATATAAGATAGATGCAAAAATTTCTATCAAACCAGGAGTGACTTTTGCAGGAGATGTCTTAAATATTGGTTTAGGTAGAGTGATTGTTCTTGAGTATCCTAAAGGTGGACGCAAACAACTACAACTAGGAGTCCTTGCGGATACAGGTGGGGCATTTTTACCTAATCTCCATCAACTCGATTTTTTGGCAGGAATTTTTCAAGGTAGACAAGATTTTGGGCAGCATACTAGGCAACTGCCTGAATATGCTACAGCGTATATTTTAGTGAAAAAGTGAACAAAGGGTGTTTTCAACCACAATCTAATACTCCTGTATGAGTGGATGAAGCATCAGTTCATCAATGACTACATGTGACGGTGCACTGAGCGTATAAATAATGGCATCTGCAACATCGTATGCGCTCAGCCATCCTTGATGTGCGGAATCTCCCTGAGGTTGTGCATGGAATGATGTGTCAACCAAACCTGGAAAGATAGTGCTTACCTTAATGCCAAATCGTCGAACCTCTTTGCGTAAAGCCATCGAGAAGGCATCTTGAGCGAATTTGGTCGCACAGTAGGCAGTTCCTCCGTCAAACACCCGTTTAGATACATCGGATGCAACCATAACAATGTGTCCATGTCCTTGTCGCTTCATATGCGGTACAACCTCACGCGAAAACAAAAAGGTACCCGTGACATTGGTATCAAAAAGCTGCTGCCATTCCCCAAGAGAATACTGTTCAACTTCGCCAAATTTTCCTATGCCTGCATTGTTCACCAGAATATCGATTGAACCGAAACGTTCAAGGCAGTGTTGAACGGTAGAGACAACAAAAGGTTCTGCGGCAACGTCCCCGGCAAACACTTCACATTCATGTCCCTGGTTTTGTACGTGCGTTTTGAGTTCAGCTAAGAGTTCACTTGAACGAGCAACTAACGCAAAGCGAACCGTATTATGTGTTTCAAGCCTCGACACCAGCGCTTTGCCGATGCCTTTTGTGGCTCCTGTGATGAGGATTGTTTTATCTTCTAGCATGAATACATTACTGCAAACCATTTTTTGGTTTGGCATTGTTATCCTTCTTTTCTACAACAAACATCTTGATATGCAATATTTCTACATTTAACGACATAATTTAACTATGAAGAGACAGTCATATGAAACGATTAATTATGATGCTGAAGCGAAACCTCCTCGTTGTCATGATTATGTCTTTTTTAATACTCATAAGCATGATAATTGTGCAAAGTCCTGCATCGTCGAGTAATTCCTTTCCTCAGAACTGGCAAGGCACATGGAGCGGCACAATGTTCAATAGCCCTGTACAAGGGCGGTCTCAAACTGTACCAATGACACTCCGAATTCAGCCAATCTCTAATAATCCCACACGCTACAGTTGGCAAATCACTTACGGAACGGGGGCGAAAAAGCTGGTACGTAATTATGAGTTAGTTGCTAAGGATCAAGGTGTTGGTCATTTTGTGATTGATGAGAAAGATGGAACTCTCATTGATGCGTGGTGGGTTGGGGACAGACTCTACAGTCAATTCAGAGTCAAAAATAGATTACTTAATACACAATATGAGCGACAAAGTAATCGGCTTCACTATGAACTAGTGACCTATCAGTCGGTGACTTCAGCTCAAGGGGAAAATGACCAGCAAAAAGTTCCTTTCGAGAGCTATCAATTACAGGTTGTTCAGTCTGCTGAACTATCGCCCGCAAAAGAGTAATTGTCCCTCGCCTTTTTTGCATGAATTGGGATGCTCGAAATCAAGTTTTTTTAGCCGATATTTTTCTCATCTTGATAATACATGATGACTTTTTTGTCAACCGTCTTAACTGTCTTAACTGTCTTAACTGTCTTAACTGTCTTATTTTCAATTTCTTATAGCCATTCTATTTGATGTGTCAAAGTTTCCAATTCCACCAAACTCTCTTTATAAAAGGAACCTGGTTCATGTGTGTTCAAAAATCATTGAAGATTGCTATATAGTTATTTATTAACTGTTGTTGCATTAATATTTGGTGACTGCTATACCTAAATAAGAATAAGGTAAGAATTTTTTCACGAGGAAATACCATGTCTAAGAACACAGTCAAAGAATCGGATGTAAAAGCGGTACCATTCTTCGCCCGCTTATTGGAATAACAACAAGCATCTCAAGAGTCAAAAACTGCTCCATTCACCACTTACAAGTATCCTTCAGATCAGGAAGATTACTAAATAAGTGTGAGCTTGATCTAAACTTAAGAGAGTAGCAGTTATCGAATAACTGAAAAGCGCTGATTGCTATCAACCAATATCCAGAAATAATTCTATGTCTACAAACACAGTCAAAGCATCGGATGAGATAAAGGTACCATTCTTCGCTCGCTTTTTGGAAGAGCAAGTATCTCAAGAGTCAGATAAGGATAAGTCAGAGACTCCTGCTCCTCCTCCTCCTCCCTTCACTTTCAAGTATCCTTCCGATTGGGAAGATCGCTAAATAAGCGTATTCTTCTACTCAAATTAAGGCAGTTGCAGTTATTCTATCTGAAAACTACTTCTTAAAGCGTGATCGTTACCATTTTAAAGGTACCATTAAATGGAAACGGTCATGCTTTAGTAATAGAGTACAGCTTTGGCAAGAAGTATTTTCCAAGTATTGGTGGGATCTGACGGCGCGTTATGCCTCTAGCTAACTCAGACCTTGCACTGTTTTTAACAACCGCCTCAGAATTCATTCTGAGGCTAATAGCTTAAGTCGTCTCAAGACGACTGAATAAAATTTTTCAGTCTACTTTCAGTAGACTTTTGCTATTAGCCAAGAAATTTATTTCTTGGCGGGAGATAGGGTAGGTGCAAGATTATGACTCTAAAGGTGTACCTAGCTTCGTCAAAAATTAAATAGGAGTCCTATACGACACCATTTTAGCCTTGCCACGCTACTACAAATTAAGATTGAATAATTTACTGTTCGGTAGTCCTTAACTTCTACCTATTAAAACGCTCAAAGAAAATGTTTTATGCACCTGTCGCGTGACGTTGTTTTATTAATCACTCATAGTGGCGATTTCTTCACAATAGATAGAGTGGCAAAAGCTTTGTCAAAAAAAGGGGCGCAACCATTCCGCCTCGACACCGATAAGTTTCCGCTAGAAGTCCAATTGACAGCGCACTTTGACAAATCCAAAAGCTATCACACTTTGGAGTATGGTACGCACTCTATCAGTACAGAGCAGGTGCAAGCTGTTTGGATGCGACGCATTTGGGAAGCAAAACTGAGTAAAGAATTGGCTCCACAGTTTCGAGATGCCTGTATTAGAGAATCACAAGCAACTTTGGATGGTTTTTGGGACAGTCTTAAAGAAGCCCGTTGGGTAGATGATTTGGAACGCATAAATGCTGGACAAAATAAACTGCGTCAATTGCGGGTTGCGTCTGAAGTAGGTTTTGTCATCCCCCAGACTCTTGTCACCAACAAAGCTGAAGCAGCACGGGAGTTTTTCCAACAAGTCAACGGAAAAATGGTGAGTAAGCTATTAACTGCTCTCTCCTACGGTATGGAAGCTAACTCCTCGTTTTTTCTTTACACCAGCAGCGTCAAAGAAGAAGACTTACAAGATGCTGAGTCATTGCGCTATTGCCCAATGGTTTTTCAAGAGCAAATTCCTAAGCAGTCGGAATTGCGGGTGGTGTATGTGAATGGCAATGTGTTTGTGGGGGCACTAAATGCAGATGTTTATTCAGCAGCTAAAGTTGATTGGCGTAAACCTGGTGTTGATGTTGGTGCATGGCAACACCATGAACTTCCTGATGAAGTCGTCAGGCGTCTCAAAACTTTTATGGGTAGATTTGGGCTTTTGTTTGGGGCATTAGATTTCATCGTCACGCCATCAGGTGAATATGTGTTTTTGGAAGTTAACCCCGTAGGAGAGTGGGGAATGCTGGAACGAGATTTGGACTTGCCGATTTCTGGTGCGATCGCAGATGCCCTACTTCAAAAAAAGAATGAATGAAGGCTAAAAAGTTACTGTAGAGTATGTTCAACGCATCATTTGAAATGATGTGTCACGGAAAACATGAGTATAGCGCCCAACGTACGGCGATACAATATGGTGCGTTAGGCTGAAGCCACCCTACTACGTGGTATCAAGATAAAATCTAAAATCAAATGACAGTTTTAATAGTTACTTTTAGCAAAGACAACGAGAGTATTCCCCTGGTAATCAAAGCGATTGAGGCTAAAGGGGAAAAAGCATTTCGTTTTGACACAGACAGATTTCCCACTGAAGTGCAGCTAGATATCTACTACGGCGATTCTGAGAAGGTAATTATTACTGATGGCGAACAGAAGCTTGATTTGAGTGAAGTGTCCTCAGTTTGGTACCGACGGATGCGCTACGGGCAAAAAATTCCCGACACGATGGACAAGCAATTTAGAGATGCTTCAATTGAGGAAACTCGCCGCACTGTTAGGGGTATGATTGCCAGCATCAAGGGATTCCACTTCGACAAAATGTCAAATGTTGATGTGACCAATAATAAGCAATTACAGCTGCAAGTTGCACGAGAAGTTGGTCTTTTGACTCCGCGTACTTTGACTACAAACAATCCAGAAGCAGTGAAGCTATTTGCCCAAGAGTGTAAAGAGCACGGTATCATCACAAAAATGCTTTCTTCTTTTGCCATCTATGGTGAGAAGGGAGAAGAAATGGTTGTTTTCACCAATCCAGTTACAGATGATGATCTGGAGAATCTTGAAGGACTGCGTTTCTGTCCGATGACATTTCAAGAAAACGTGCCAAAGGCGCTGGAGTTGCGGATAACTATTGTGGGACATCACGTATTTACTGCTGCAGTAAACTCGCAAACTTTGGAAGGCTCTACTTTTGATTGGCGTAAAGAGGGAAGGGCATTAAGTAACGCTTGGAAACCCTACGATTTGCCGGAAGATGTTGAGAAAAAACTTCTCAAACTCATGGCTTATTTTGGCTTAAACTATGGGGCAATTGATATTATCGTTACACCTGATGGTCGGCACGTATTCCTTGAGGTTAACCCAGTTGGGGAGTTTTTCTGGATGGAGGTGTTTTCACCACACTTCCCGATTTCTGGTGCGATCGCGGAAATTCTATTAACTACCAAAAAATAAATTATCGAATCTGAATTTGTAGTCGTTGTCTTGAATGTTAAGCGATCGCAACAGAGTAAGAGACGCGTTTTGGAGTGTAGCAAACAAAAAAAACCTAACAACAGAGTGCAGAGTTGGTTGAAAACTGGTATAAATAAAGCGAGAAATTTATTTCTTCAAGTGGCTCGTGGTTTCAAACCATAGAGTCAGTTTTCTGTAAATGCGTATTAATTCTCTCAAATGACTATATTTTTAGAATATGCAAACTCAAGTTGCTCGTGATAAAACCATAACGAATCCTTTTTCGATTTTTGCTCAATTTTGGCAGGATGTCAAAATTGTTGCTCAACCTTACTGGTATCCAACAGAGGCAGGTTCAAGAGCATTTTCAGATGTGATTCGCTCATGGGGAATGCTGATTCTCCTAATATTATTAATAGCCGCGCTTGTAAGTGTAAATGCTTTCAGTAGTTACTGGAATCGCTATGTAATAGATATAGTCATTGAAGAGAGAGATCTTTCTAAGTATACAAGTACGTTATGGGTTTCCACCCTTTTTATAGTGGTGGTAACGCTCTTAGTAGCGTTGTCTAGATATCTCAGAAAAAAAATTGCTATTGATTGGTACAAATGGTTAAATAATCACACTTTAGAAAAATATTTCAGTCATCAAGCATATTATAAAATCAATTTTAAATCCGATATTGGTAATCCAGATCAACGCATATCTCAAGAAATTGAACCGATTACGAGCAGTGTTTTGAGATTTTCAGCTACTTTCCTAGAAAAAACGCTGGAAATGATAAGTTTTTTAATAATTCTCTGGAGTATTTCCTCAGAAATTGCGATTTATCTGGTTATTTATACGATTATAGGTAATTTGATTGCTGTTTTTTTAAATCAAAAACTGAATCAAATTAATCAAGAAGAACTTGAGTTTAAAGCTGACTTCGCTTATTGCCTGACTCATGTTCGCAATCATGCTGAATCGATAGCTTTTTTCCAGGGAGAAAACGAAGAATCAAATATCATTCAGCGTCGATTTAATAATGTTCTGAAAAGTGCTGAACGCAGGCTTAATTGGGAAAGAGGTCAGGATGTTTTTAACAGAGGATATCAGTCTGCTGTCACTGTATTTTCGATGTTCATACTTACACCTTTATTTCTTCAAGATAAAATTGATTATGGAGAAATTAATCAAGTTAGTTTAGCTTGCTTTCTGTTTTCTAATGCTTTGGGAGAATTAATAGGTGAATTTGGGACTTCCGGGCGCTTTTCTAGTTATGTTGAGCGTTTAGCTGAGTTTTCATATGCGTTAAAATCTGTTATCAAACAACCAGAGAATGTAAGTACTATTAAAGCAATAGAAGATAAGCGTTTGGCTTTTGAAAATGTGACATTACAAACGCCAAACTATGAGCAGGTAATCGTCGAAGACTTGTCACTGTCTGTTCAACCAGGAGAAGGGTTATTGATTGTTGGTCCGAGTGGTCGAGGTAAAAGTTCTTTGTTGAGGGCGATCGCTGGTTTATGGAATGCAGGAACTGGTCGTCTGGTGCGACCTCCTCTAGAAGAAATGTTGTTTTTGCCCCAACGCCCTTATATAATTTTAGGAACTTTGCGCGAACAGTTACTCTATCCTCATACGACTCGGCAAATGAGCGATCGCGATCTGGAAGATATTTTGCAACAAGTCAACCTCCAACACTTGCTAACTCGCGTTAATGGTTTTGATACAGAAGTTCCTTGGGAAAATATATTGTCGTTAGGAGAACAACAGCGTCTTGCTTTTGCGCGGCTATTAATTACTCATCCTAGCTTCACGATATTAGATGAAGCTACGAGTGCTTTAGATTTGAAAAATGAAGGTAATTTATATCAACAGTTACAACAAACAAAAACAACGTTTATCAGTGTTGGACATCGGGAGAGTCTGTTTAATTATCATCAATGGGTTCTGGAACTTTTACAAGACTCCACTTGGCAACTTATTTCTATAGACGATTATCGGCAGCAAAAATCCATTGTCATTAATTCCCGCGACGAAGCTCAAATCACAATCGATGTTTCATCCAAACATCAATCCCAAAAAAAAGCAGAAAACTTGGCTGAAATAGGCGCAGTTGAAGGGCTTTCTCATCAAAAAATGCAGACATTAACAGACTTTTCTATTAACACCATCAGAGGTAAGGCAAGTCAAGGGAAATCCATCACTACTAAAGATGGTTTGACTTACCGCTATAACAAAGATCCAAAGGTGTTGAAATGGATGAGACATTAGCGACTACTCATACTTTTTAAAAGTTTATCCTTTAGATGATCTTTAGAAAGTAAAAAAAAGATTAAGTAACGAAATGGTAGATTGTAAACCGTTGAAAGTCTCAAAATGCATAACATGGAAAATGTTGTCACCACACGATTATATTTAGTACCCTTTAAGCTGGAAATAGTAAAAGCAGCAATGATTGGAAATGCTGAATTAGCATCAATTCTGGGGGTTACAGTTTTGCCCAATTGGTGTGAAGAAGAGTTTCTTCAAAATTTGCCAGGAATTGCAGATATCCTGTGCAAATATCCTTTACAAGGTGAATGGGGATGGGGAAGTTTAATCATTCATAAAGCAGAAAACACGCTCATTGGTCACACTATGGTCAAAATTATCCCTGATAGCACAGGTTCACCAACTGGTTCATTAGAAATTGGCTATTTCATAGTTCCATCATATCGACAACAGGGGTATGCATCTGAAGCCACAAAAGCAACAATAGATTGGACTTTTTGTCAACCAAGTGTGCAAAAAGTGACTGCTGGATGTGATCCAGATAATATAGCTTCAAAACGGGTGCTAGAAAAAATTGGAATGCACCTTATAGAATCACGAAAGAATGTATTGATATGGGAATTATGTAAAACAGCTACTATATAGTAATTCTGTGTGCTTTAAAGATGAATTTTTATTTGAAAGAGTTATTGCTAATCGCTTAATGCGTTTCATGTGTCGCAAACATTTTTTTGAATTGGTATAATAGTTAACTTTTTTCTGTGCAATTTAGGCAAAGCCAACCGTATTGTGTGTTTCAAGCCTTGACACCAGTGTTCCAGTTACCAATTGTCAGAATATAAAAAGCCCACTGTCAAGCTTAAATCTTTTGTAACGAAAAACTAACTTCTGCCACTCCAGATTATAATATCTACAACTGACGCTATGCCTGCCTCTTATGGTACTGCTAATCTCGCCCAAGGGGTATGCAAGGGAGCACATGCTTGAAGAACGAACACCAGTTAAGGGGTGTGGGAAACCTCGGTACATAACTGGATTCACTGCTTGCGTGGATCTGGCAAACGTGCCTACACAGTACTGGATTCACCCCTTACCTCACCTCGGCACTGTCCTCGATAACGTAGTGACTTATGTGCGTTTTTGCACTATTTTTATTTTTTATCAAGAAATAGCATGGTATCCATCCCCAAAATGAACAGTATTCATATTTTGGTAATTTTTTGAATTTTCATCATAAAATTTATCAATACAATATGATGTTATATGTAGATGAGTTGGACGCCTAGTTACAATAAAGTTAATGTTGATCGATCACTCAAATTATGCTAATCAATAAATATGCTGCTTATAGTTGAGCACGTGCCTATGTTGAAGTCAAGAGTTAAAAGTATAAAACCAAAATATTTTTTGAGCTTTATACTTTTGAGCTTTATACTTTGGAACATTAGGATAAGTTGAGTATATTTAACATTATTGACATTAGACTATTTTTTGTCAAGGTGATAACCTACTAGAAGTTATCTATTGTCAATTGACTCAAAAAGACTTGCCAAATTTGAAATTCAGAGGTATTAATGAATCTTGCTGGTTTTAACAAAGAAAAAAATCAATATAAATTAGTCAAAGAGCAATCACATTGGCAAGAAGAATGCCATACAGAGACTATTGACCAAGATAAAGACAGAAAAATGTCAGTGACTAAGATTGAGCAATCTATTTTCGGTAATTTAAATCGTGGTCGAGTAGCCATTTTCATAGATGGAGCTAATTTATTTCATGCCGGTTTACAACTCGGTCTTGAAATAGACTATGCTAAACTTCTTTGTTGTTTAACCGAGAAAGCAAATCTTTTACGTGCTTTCTTTTACACTGGAGTAGATCGTACAAATGAAAAGCAACAGGGTTTTTTGCTGTGGATGCGTCGGAATGGCTATCGTGTTGTTAGCAAAGATTTAGTACAGTTTCCAGATGGCTCTAAAAAAGCCAATTTAGATGTAGAAATTGCTGTAGATATGATAAATTTAGCTCCTTACTACGATACTGCAGTGTTAGTAAGTGGTGATGGAGATTTAGCGTATGCAGTTAACGCTCTTTCCTATCAAGGAGTTCGAGTTGAAGTTGTCAGCATACGCTCAATGACGAGCGACAGTTTGATTGATGTTACTGATTATTTCGTTGATATAGAGACAATCAAACAATACATTCAAAAAGATTCGCATTCCTGTTACAACTACCGACCTCTATCTAATTCTAGTTTCTAAAAGACAAAGTTTTTAAGGACGGCTTATATTATTTCACCAACATCTCGATAAAATTCATTTCCCCTATTTCTCTATTTCCTCAGAGGAAGAACTACTTACCGATATAGATCAACCTTAAAGTCAAATGATATTACTATAAACTTGGCTATTAATAAAAGAAACATAACAATAAATTGTAAAAAGTTTGACTATGATTTCTCTACCAACCCTGATATTGATGGAAAAATATCGGTTACAATAGCAACCTAACAAATGACCTTGTGCATTCTGCTTGCCGATAATTTAGTATGGACATTCTCATAGTTGAAGATGAACCCGAAATTGCCCAGTTAATCCAAATGTCTCTGGAAAAAGAAGGTTTTTCCTGTCGCATTAGCAGCGACGGTTTGAACGCCTTACGAATGTTTCAGGAGCAATCACCAGATTTAATTATTTTAGATTTAATGATTCCTGGTTTAGATGGTTTGGAAGTCTGTGCAAGAATTCGGCACAAACCTGGTGCAAAAGACCCGTATATTTTGATGCTTACAGCTAAAGGTGAGGAAATTGATCGCGTTATTGGCTTATCTACAGGCGCTGACGATTACATGGTCAAACCCTTTAGCCCCAGAGAGTTGATTGCTAGGGTAAGAGCGCTATTGCGGCGTAGTCTCCGCCACGGTTCACAAAATCAGGTATACCGTACTAAACACTTTATTGTGGATATAGAGCAGCGGACGATAAGTCGCCAAATGAATTCTCACGAACCAGAAGTGCTAGATTTAACTACCCTAGAATTCAATTTATTAAGCACCTTTATTAGCAATCCTGGTCGAGTTTGGGATCGCACCCAACTTATCGACAAACTTTGGGGAGATAACTTTTTTGGTGATGAGCGCGTGGTGGATACTCACATTGCTCGGTTGCGAAAAAAAATTGAGCAAGACCCTACTAATCCAACTTTTGTGAAAACTGTTGTTGGAGTTGGCTATAAGTTTGAAGATTCTTCTGTTATTTTATGACAAAAACGGGGTGGCGTTGGGCAAAGTCATTACCTTTGGCATCACGCCTATTTATCTCCCACTTACTGGTGATGATAGTAGGAGTCGCTAGCTTCGTCATTATCAGCAAAGTTTCTTCCCCTCGCTTTTTCGTTCTGCATTTGGAACGATTGGAACAAAAAGGATATGACTTATTTGATGTTCGTACTGAGTTAGTTAATAGCTTTGAATTTGCTTGGAGACGAAGCACTGTATGGTCGGTGTTGGCTGGTGCTACGGCGGCTGGAGGATTGAGTTACTGGGTGTCTAGACTGATCATGCAGCGGTTGACACAGATGGAACAAATCACCCAAAAGTTCGCAACTGGTGAATTCGATGCAAGACTACCTTTATCAGATATTCCAGAATTGAATCGATTTGGTGCTAGTTTCAACCGTATGGCAATAAGTATAGAAGGGATAGAAGCGCGACGGCGGGAACTAATTGGAGATATGACCCATGAGCTACGAACGCCATTGACAGTCGTACGCGGTTACTTAGAAGAACTTGCTGATGGAACTATTGAACCAACTCCCGAAATTTATTTACGACTCGCAAAAGAAACAAAGCGTTTAGAGCGGTTGGTCAACGATTTGCAAGAACTCTCTAAGGCAGAAGCGGGTTATCTTCCGATAAAGGTACAATCAGTCAATCTACGTCCTTTATTAGAGTCTTTAGTAGAGAGATTTGCTGACCAACTGCTAGATGATGGACCTGTTCTGCACTTAGAGTGTTCATCGAAACTCCCTTTGGTATTGGCTGATATTGACCGTACAGAACAAGTGCTGGTCAATCTACTTGGTAATGCAGTGCGTCATACCACTGAAGGTTCAATTACCCTCCGTAGTTGGGCTGAAGCCTCTAAGCTATGGATTGCAGTCATTGATACAGGGATGGGAATTGCCAAAGAAGATTTGCCGTATGTCTTTGAACGCTTCTGGCGAGCTGACAAGTCTCGCGATCGCCATTCAGGAGGAACAGGTATTGGTTTAACGATCTCCCGTCGTTTAGTTGAACTGCAAGGGGGTGAGATTTCAGTAGAAAGTCAGCTAGGATCGGGCAGCACGTTTTGTTTTTTCCTACCTTTGGCTTAAGTCTTCTTCTGGTGTTAGTTGGGTTCTAAGTAAGGGTTTTAGGCGTTTTTATATTTCTTAACGTAGCTGGTGTTTATTTCAACTTGTTTACTTAAAAATATAATATTAATACGAAAAACACCTATTTTATTTAATAATGGATGATTCGTAATTGTATTCAGAATTACGAATCACTAATAATAAATTGTTAACTTGCATTAAACAGTTCTGCGAGCAAACGAATACCAAATGAAAATAGCAATTAGTGCGCCAATAACAGCTAAACCTAAACCAGGTATACTAAAAGTAGGAGCCGCTAAGGCTAATTTTCCAGTAGAGAGTAGAACTCCTAAAGTTCCACCTATGAAAGCACCCACTATTCCCAACACGATAGTTGCAAGGATTCCACCACCTTGATAACCAGGATAGATAGCTTTAGCAATTGCACCGGCTAAAAGACCTAAGACCACCCACGCGATGATGTTCATTTATTAAATACCTTCCATTTTTGTTGCGATTAATATTAAGTCTAACACTGCAATAGTTTTAGTCATCTTTCAGAAGAAATAAGTTTAAAAACCTTAAGGAATAAGTCAGTCGGTACAAATAAAGTTGACTCATTTAAGTTGTCATGAGTGATGAGTGATCACTCATGATCTCTTCGTAGTTCTGTTTCTTCCTACCTAGCTTGAAAAGACTCCGCATAAATATGTAAAAAAAGATGTTGTAATTATGGCTGAGGTTATAAGTTTGTCATAAATTGTTGAGTCAAAATAGTTCTCGATTTAAATCATGGGTATATAAAGTTACTCATCTTCTAGGGAGTGAAGATTGAAAAATCTAAAATAGAGTCCTCACGCACCCTACAAAACTTGCTGTTGATTAAATCTACATTCCTTACTCACTACGTTTTCCTCGCGGCGGACATTTTACGTTTGAAAAAAGTTGATCTGTTTATCAAAAGCAATGTAGAAATTTAAACACACTAAGTAGCAAAGTGAGCTTTTCAGGATGTATTCTAAGTCAGGTGTTGGTAATTTGGAATATGAACTTGGCAACACCCGACTCGAAATGGACAATCTCTCTATAAATCACCCCATTATTGAACAACTCTGGCAATCTCCTCCAGAACCGATTAACCAAATTCTGGATGCTCCATCGCCACCTGCTATTTTGCTGTCCCCTAACAGAGAATGGATGGTAGAGTTGGAAAGACCATTGTTGGTTCCCATTTCCTTGCTTGCAGAAACGGAAGTTCCTCTGGCAGGTTTTTTGATCAATCCCAAAACGAATGCACCTGCTCATCCTAACCCTTTTCAAACCATGAGAGTTAGGGAGTTCCCTTTTCTACAGATGAGCAAAACCGTGGCGCTTCCTGACAACGCCCAGATTGGTTACCTAAAGTGGTCACCTGATAGCCGAAAACTTGCTTTTACTCTGACTCAAGCTACAGGACTGGAATTATGGTTTGTGGATGTTGCAGATTTCATTCCCAAGCAGTTAACACAACCAGTTCTCAACGCTGCATATGGAGAACCGTATCGTTGGCTGTCAGATGAGACGCTTATTTGCAAGTTCATTTTGGATCATCGCCCCAAGCCTCCCTCTGAACCAGCCGTTCCACCAGGACCGCTCATTCAAGAAAATCTCAAAGGTAAAAGCCCAACTCGCACCTACACAAATCTACTGCAAAATCCTCACGATGAGGCACTACTTGAATACTACTTAACTTCGACCTTGGAGAAAGTAACGCTAAATGGTCAACGTACTTTGTTAGTGTCTAGCAGTCTCATTCATGAAGCCATACCTTCGCCTGATAGCAAATTTATCCTACTTACCACGCTGCATCGACCGTTTTCTTATCAAGTTCCAATCTCATATTTTCCCAAGAAAATTGAAGTTATTGAAGATACAGGAAAATGGGTTTATGAGGTTGCTGATGTACCTCTTGTTGTCCGTCGTACAACTAAATTTGATGAAGTCCGCACAGGACGCAGGGGAATCTCTTGGCGCAGCGATGCAAAAGCAACATTATCTTGGTTAGAAGCTTTAGACGAAGGTGACCCAACACGTGATGTTCCCAAACGGGATGCTTTATTTGAATTGGATGCTCCTTTTACAGATACACCAAAGCAACTCTGGGAATCTGAGTACCGCTTTGCAAACCTTGCTTGGGGTAAAGAAGATGTCGCTTTGGTTTCGGAACGATGGTACGATACCCGTAAAGAACGAATCTGGCGCATATACCCCCAAGCGCCTGAAACACCGCCGCAATTACTCTTTGACCGCAGTTATGAAGATAAATACACAGATCCTGGATCAGCCTTAATGACTGTAGGACCTTACAGGTATAGAGTTCTGCGCTTTGCACCACAAGGCAATATCATTTACCTTAGTGGGCGAGGAGCTTCACCCAATGGAGCGTATCCCTTTTTAGATAGCTTTGATTTGGAAACAGGAGAGAAGCAACGCTTATGGCAATCTCAAGACCCATATCTTGAGGAAATCGCTTATGTGTTGGATGATGAAGCACAAACTGTGATTATTCGTCGCCAATCTCAAACTGAACCACCCAACTATTTTCTCTTAAACCGTCACGAGAACCAAAGTCCTATCGCCCTAACTCATTATCAAGATCCTGCTCCTCAGTTGGCTGGAGTTTATGGCGAGTTGGTGAAATATCAGCGGGCTGATGGTGTGCAACTCTCAGCAAAACTGTATCTGCCTCCTGGTTATGATGCTAAGCGTGATGGTCCTCTGCCGATGTTATTTTGGGTTTATCCAGAAGAATTTAAAGATAAGGAATTCGCAGGACAGATTACGAAATCTGAAAACACTTTCAGCCGTCCCAGCCGTGCTTCTGTTTTATTTCTTCTTACTCAAGGTTATGCAGTTCTTTCTGGTCCTACTTTACCGATTATTGGCGAAGGTGATCTAGAGCCAAATGATACTTATGTAGAGCAGTTGATTGCGGGAGCACAAGCAGCAGTAGACTATGTGGTAGAGCGTGGTATTGCCGACCCCAAACGTATTGGTATTAGTGGACATTCTTATGGTGCGTTTACAACAGTAAATTTACTAATACATACTGATTTATTCCGCATAGGTATTGCTAGGAGTGGAGCTTATAACCGAACTCTCACTCCTTTTGGTTTTCAAGGAGAGCAACGCAGTTTCTGGGAGGCACAACAGACTTACATTCATATGTCTCCTTTTACTCATGCAGCTAAAATCAAAGCACCACTTTTACTGATTCATGGCGAAAAAGATACCAATCCTGGCACTTATCCACTACAAACGGAACGACTGTATGAAGCGCTTAAGGGGTTGGGAGCAACTGTTCGCTTGGTAGTATTACCTTTAGAAGACCACGGCTATCGCTCTCGTGAAGGAGTTGCTCATGCACTTTGGGAGATGGTGAACTGGTGCGATAAGTATCTCAATTGATCAAGAAGGGGTGTAGGGGTGTAGGGGGTAGGGGTGTAGGGGTGCCTGGATCAGCCTTAATGACTGTAGGACCTTACAGGGATAGAGGTCTGCGCTTTGCACCACAAGGCAATATCATTTACCTTAGTGGGCGAGGAGCTTCACCCAATGGAGCGTATCCCTTTTTAGATA
>NZ_JABXYX010000332.1 GCF_017982655.1 Brasilonema sp. CT11
TAGCCCAAATTTGAGCTTTAATAACCTTTTCTTCAATTTTAATTTTCTTATGTCCAAACTCGACACCGATGGTGGTGCGTGCTTCCTCTCTGAAAATATTGGTTGTGTAGCGACTGATAATGTTGGATTTGCCAACACCAGAGTCTCCAATAACGACGACTATTAATTATTAATTAATAAGGGCTCGAAACACGAAAAAAAAAAAAAAACTGGATAAACGGTCGTAGGGGTCGAATCAACCGAAAGACAGCACTGCTTACTCTTAAACAAATGGTCGTATTGATCTTGTTCTTCAATTTCGTCACCCATTATAATAATATTTAATATGAGCTGTGTTGTACAACTGGCAGTGTAAATTTGTTTGCCGATCAACTAATTTACGAACTGAACACAAAGGCAAAAAACTAAACAGAACTCATACAATGACCACTTAACAAATATTAACCCCACAAGTTCTGGTAGAGTGTCTTGAACGTGTTGGTGATGGAAAAGTTAGATTCGACATTGAACAGTGCATTGGCAATGCCGAGCTTGTTCTTATTGATCGGTGAATAGGGGTACTTGGCACCGAGCAGCAGACGCGATGGCGCACGAATGACGCACTTCTCGACGTTATCCAACATGAACGCGTTGTGTACTGCGGTTGAAGGTTAGTACCCCTTTTTTGCCTTGTGTATTGCGATCAATTCACTCACCGAACCCGCGACCGGATTGAATGTCTTGCGGTGTGTTTCCAGGGTACGCGCCCCACACGCACGAACCTGTGAAGTACGCCACTGAAGACCAGATATTGACACCTGTCACAGGTCAGTCTCTTACAGCTTGATTGTTACGCAGGTACTACTCACCAACACAGCCGTATTTGAGGTCTTTAATGGCGCGTTCAACGGCTTGACTGTGAGTCTTTTCGGTGTGCGCGTCGACGAGCAAGTGACCGGTGAGATTGCCCCACACGTGTTCGTTGCTGAAATGTACTGATTTCTGCAAAAAGTCCTCGATGTCAGCAGCTTCTAGCTCCATTTGGCTGATGATCGGACAGAAGGGCTCCACTACGAGTGCGAGTTCATCGGCATCTGCGGGGACGTTTTCAATGCTGCAACAGTGTCAATAACGTGTAATGGCACGCGTCAAATAAGATCTTACACCGTCCAAGGAATGGTTTCGCCTTCTCCTTTGGGTGATACAATGGCCTCGGCTTGCGGATATTGATCCAAATATGATTTGTAGCGCTGAGCTGAACCGGGATAGTATCTGCAAGGGTGTCAGGTACCATCGATGAGAGCCCGTGGTCAGTACTTACGGATAGCGCGAGGGAGAGACGCCCAAAAACTTTTTTAGCGTGTCCATGAATCGTTTCTTCTTGTCCCAGCCCTGCACGGTCATCAGTACACGTACTTCAGTGCGCGCGTTGTTGTTCTTACCTTCATGGTGATAATAAGCTTGGCAGCAGTGCAGTTGTACGAGTTGTTGAGTGCCACAGCTCTGTCATCACAGATCAGTCGAGTGCAGCGCGTATTCGATGACGAGTGGTCCTTACCCCGCCAAGTGCTCTGCTTGATAGTCGAGCTCTGCATCGGTCCAAGCACCGGGCACGACAATAAACTAGCAGCGCATTAGTGTCTAGTGCAGGTCAGTAGATTATTGAGAGGACTTACAGGAGTGACGCAACCCAGTTCTGAGGTGAATTCTTTGGTGAATTTGGGCTCGCCAATCTTTTTGGTCTTGTCGGTCGTGCCCCACACGATCATGTCGTAAGTTTTGTCCGAGCCTGTGATGTGCACATTGTCTACTCGCTCGAGGATGTATTGACCCACATCACCTCCTCCTTTGACGTGTTCGATGGCATTGATCTAAATAACACGTGTCAATAATGAAAGGGCTCGCAACTTGAGCACAAGCATACCTCGAAGAATGGCTTCATAATCTTCTCAAATACGACGTCCAAGTACTCGTTTACAGGGTTATATTTGACGAAAACGACCTGGTTCTGATTGTACAACTTGTACAGCGCGTCCATGAACACGATCGAGTTTTGATTGCCACCACCGAGCACCAACGAGATCTAATCGTATTAATATGCATATCGTATAGTTCATCGCGTTGTACCTTTCCTTGTGCACGAGGGCCGTAGTTCTCGAGCAGTTCACCGCCTTGAGTTACTTCGTGACCGGGCAAGATCCAGTTCTCAGCTGTCACGCCGGGGAAGAGAATCTTTTCTGTATATATATATATATATAAGAGAGTCATATTAGCAAACAGATTTAAAAGCAAGAAGTGAATAATGACTGTACGAACCTTTGCGTCCTGCAGGAAACACTTGCACGCGATATTGTCCTATTCACGCACCGTTAGTCATCGAACCCATTGCTCGAGTGCTGTCGTACCATCGACCTTCTTGGCGGTGAAAGACTTGCTGAACTCGAGGGCCTTGCCTGCTTTCTCGGCTGTCACAAGAGACTTAGCGAAGAAGATTTTTGAGGCACAATTTTTTAAGACTTTACCAGCAGCAGCAGGACGTAGAGCTTCAATCAATAGACGACACAGACGAACTACGGGAATGGATCCGGAAGCAATTTCTTCTTCTTCAAATGATT
>NZ_JABXYX010000109.1 GCF_017982655.1 Brasilonema sp. CT11
TTACTGGCTGTGTTAGTTGTTCCACCTCCAAATTTGCTTTGCTTGTAGTTGTTTCCACTACCTGCGCTGGTATTAACTGTTGTCTGTGTTGGGTGGGCAATATTTGATTAGATGTTTGATTAGATGTTTGATTAGATGTAGGTTCTATCGCTCCTACTTCTGATAATGACATCGCCAATGGTTTTGAAGATACTACCTTTTGCGACTGAGGAGGAAAAACAGTTTCATGAATTTTAGCTGGTTGCTGTCCCGACTTTTCACGGGATGTTAACAACCTCTCCACGCCAGTTGCCTCAACGGGGGGAACCCCCGCACGGCACTGGCTCCCCAACCCGTCTCCTGTAGGTCGAGGAGAGCTAATGTACTCCCCCTTCCCTTGCAGGGAAGGGGGTTGGGGGGTTAGGTTCTGAGTTAGTTGTCCTGATGATTCAGTTACAGGTTGTGTCTGTGGTATGCTAGGGCTGAATATTGTTTCAGATTCTTTTTGAATAAACTGCCCAGACACAGAGCTAGAGGAGAACAACTGTGTGTTTGGAGTAGATGGTATTTTATTAGCGGTTGTTGGAATTTCTACTTGTTGTGGCAAAGCTTGGGTGGAAGATAGTTCGGAGTCAGAGTTTCTATCATCACCCATGACAATCTCTTGGTTTATCCCCCAACTATCCTCACTGCTAATCTCTATAGGAGACTCTGGTAAAAATCCAAATACTGACAGCACAAAAGGTTGAACTGTATCTATTAGGTTAAGGTTTTTAGCCACCAATTGGTTGAGATAATTGCTCATCTTTTTAGCACCATATCTAAATATAGTTGCCGTCGTCTGGGACTCATAGCTAGAATGTCAGCCTCACACCAGCCATAAGTAGTAGCCAGGGTATGTACATCCCGTAGAATGCGAAATGCCCAAGCGTTAATTTCGCTCCAGAAGAAGGACATAATGTCAAACAATAATTGCCATTCATGACTACAAGCAGGGCAAGAAGTATCTAATGGTACATTGGCTTGTGGATCTACCTGAGCCATCTCGGCGATAACCGCTTTGATGATATTGGATGGTAATTGGTTAAATGAGAAGCTTTCGCTTTTATCGGTGGCTGCTAAGATACAGCGTTCGAGCAAAATCTGTTGAGCAGTTTCTGACTGTTTGTCAGTTGCGGTTGCCTCCGGCACTGCGCTTTGTGCGATAGCTTCGCTTGCACCTTCGGCGATCGCCATTATATCTAAGGTATTAGGAAGACGAAAGCTAACCTCATATTCTGCAACAGAGAGAGAAAATTTTTCTACTGCTTCCAATTGGGGTGACGCCATGCGAACATCTGCAACATTAAAATTGAGTTCCAATAGCTCACCACAGTTTGGACAAGTTGTTTGACTTGCCAGTTGGGAACCAAAAGTCCGCTCCCGTAACGTCAGCAGCATAGCATCACGCTGACCAATACTAAGCTTGTTAAGTATATCTACGGGGAGTTCAGAACAAGCGGTAGTTAATAGCCTTATAGCTTTAGAGCAAGATGGCTGATTGTGTCCCCACTCCCAAATATTTAACAGTTCCAAAGCTGATAGCGATCGCATAGTTTAATACCACTTTGAATTGAATAGTTATCAGTTAACGGTTAACCGTTAACTGATTAAATCATTCTTAAGCCCTTTCCCAACCTTCGTTTTCAAGTTTTATATACTCGATAGCAACAGCATTCGCACTGGCATCAAGTTCAGGTAAAGCTTGATATTCAGAAACCCAGCAACCAAAAACGTTATAAGAAGTAACTTTATTTTGATTACCTTCGTCGTAAACCTCAATGATGATATCTTTACGGAAGTCTGCGAGGGAAACTTCTGGGCTACCACCAAGCGCCCAGACCTTTTTCGCCCACTCTTCAAACTTAGTATCTTTAGTAATACCCCGTTCTAAAGTAATAGCATCGTACTTGGTTTGCCCAGGAGACTTATAGACAGTGCTAGGGTCGCCACCTGTGCGGTGTTCTATCACCTCAGTTGTGCGCTTCAGTCCACTGACTTTACTGACCGCAGCCACAACCTGACCGTCAATCCTGACTTTAAACTTGAAGTTTTTGTAGAAATCTAAACGAGTTCCTGAAATAGATGGCATATATTTGTGTCCTTTATCCTTAAACTGCTATTTGTCCGGCAATTTGCTGAATACTGATAATTACAAATTCAGCGGGTTTGAGTGGAGCAAAACCAACAACAATGTTGACAATGCCCAAATTAATATCATTTTGAGTTGTCGTTTCTTTGTCGCACTTGACAAAATAAGCATCTTCAGGCTTTTGTCCCTGAAAAGCTCCTTGGCGGAACAAAGTATGCATAAAAGCCCCAAGATTTAAGCGAATCTGCGCCCATAGAGGCTCATCATTCGGCTCAAAGACTACCCATTGAGTACCGCGATAAAGGCTTTCTTCCAAGAAAAGAGCTAAACGACGAACCGGAATATACTTCCACTCATCGGTAAGACGGTCATCTCCCTTCCGTGTCCGTGAACCCCAAATGACACGACCAAAAGCTGGTAAAGTTCGTAAGCAATTAATGCCCAAAGGATTCAACTCACCGTTTTCTGGATCTGTCAAAGGTACACTTAATTCAGGTACGCCCACTAGCGTTGCTTCTGTACCTGCAGGTGCCTTCCACACTCCACGTTGAACATCGGTACGAGCAAAAATACCAGCGATCGCACCGCAGGGAGCAAACTCTTCCGTTGCGTTTTTACGCAGAGGATTTGGCTGCTTAAGCCGAGGGAAGAACACAGCAGCATAACTGGTTGGTGAACCTATATCACTATTAATGCCATTCTTAGCAGCGTCTTTGTTAGTCCACTTAGTTGGTGGATCAATGATAAAAAAGGCTCGGCGTTTTTGGCAATATGTAGCCGCCGCATCGACTAGAGAGTTATAGTCTATATTCTTATCATCTTTATAGGGCGGAATACAGAGGAGATTAAAAAGGTCAGCTTTTTCCAAAGCATAAAGACCTTGTTTTGCTGCTTCTTTACCTTCCCCTACAAAATCTTCTACTCCTAGAGCAGTTCCATCTGAACCATTCTCAGCTTTGGTGTTAGTAGCGTTATCCTTCCATAGTTGATTACTCTGGTCAGGATTTTGATGGGCGCCAGGTTTAGCCTCAGGTAAATTTCCACTTACCCGCACTAACTTGGATTCATTCAGCAAAACTATATCTACACGTCTAGGATGGTCAGCTTTCACTGCTACATTGCGGAAAGATTCAATTTGACCTGCTGCCTCATCTAGGATAGTGAGATTAAACAAGTCGTTTTGATCAGGTCTGTTGTCAGCAGGTACATCATAGTCGATACGAACTCTCAAAGAGTTACCCCAGTTTCCTTCACCTGCTGCTTCTAGTTGAAGTCCATTAGCATTTAAACTTGCCTTTTTGGCTTCATGAACGAGTCGAACGATAATCGCACTGGCGCCACCATTTAGGTAAAAGTCCCTCACAGCATAACCAAGAGTACTGTTTAGCCATAGCCCTCCGAAAATGCGTTCAAAATCGCCGTAGCTGTTGATAGTAATTGGCTCGTTAACAGGGCCACGTTTGGCGCTTCCGATGAAAGCAGTAATAGAGGTAGATACGCCTGTAATCGTGCGTACACCACTGGGTATTTCTTGTATATAAACGCCAGGATAAGTAGGTTGTATTGGCATTGTTGAGTTGTGATTGTTGACAATATCAGTTTGCTTGTTAACCTTTCGGTTGTTTCATACTTAAGATAGTAGCTATAAAAAATCGGGGTGGAAATTAACTATTTTTTGGTAGTTATACGAATGCTAATTAATTATTTTTAGTTTTCATATATATATCGTCAGCTTAGTTGATTTGTAAAAATACAATAAAAGAAAAACCCAGCTTCCTAAAGAAACTGAGTTTCTGGTATTTATGTAACGGGGTTTAGCATACTAGATGGTGAAGAACCTCTCAATTTCATCATTTACTAAGTCCTCTTGATATTGGGTTTGGGATAAGGTAGAAAAAATCTGGCTTGTTTGCTTAAACTGACCTACAACTTGACTAACTAGAGCCTGACTGCATTCATCAAGGTCAGCTAGGCTCGCTCCATTAACGATAACTTCTGATTCTGGTTCTCCTATGAAGTTAAATAAATTTTGATTTTCTTTTTTATCTTCAGCTTGGTAATTATTTGTAGGTGGTACCCCTAAAACTTCTATTTCAAGGTCAATAGGCATTTTTAAAATCAGAGAAATATTAAGTGTACGTTTTTGCTTGGTATCAGAGAAAAACATATATTTTACAGGTAAGGGAGTAATAGGAGCACAATGGATTGTACCCCCACGCATAAATCAATTCGTAGTTAAGTAGGTCAGTGTGAATATTTATCGTTGAGATAAGGTAGAAGGCAGACGGCAGAAGGCAGAAGGGAAGAGGGTTTTAGCCAAGTTTACTTTTCGTTACATACTTCTGTTTATTCGCACCTTTCTACTTAGCGTTCCGCTTCATGAAGTGAATTGTTTTGGTCAGGTCTGTTTCCCAACATTCATATTTTGGGACTATGGTAGAGTCTGTGAAGCAGGTAGCTGCTGTTTGCTATATCCATTTTGAGGAACACAAACAGGTGGAGTCGCTGTTACTTCTGATTTGAGGCAAATATCTGGTTCGAGATGAACTTGTATTTTCTCCCTCACAGGAGTAACAGGTTGTATTACCAGTTTAGGCTCAATCAAGATTGGAACGTTCAATTTAATAGGAACTGTAAATTCGCAAACGTTAGGGTAGTATCCGCAGTTGTCTTCAGAGTTATATGTAGACATTAGTTTTATCTTTTTGGTTGTTGTGTGAATTGATTGTATAGAGTACAATTTGCGCGTCGTAAAGACAATTTAATCCCTACGGTAAAACCTCTGGTTTATGGTCTCTACGGGAATAGCATTGTTTACAAAACATATAGGATTACTATATGTGTTTTCTTCTTTCTTAATACAAATAGTAGACTTTAAAAATATAATTGCTAATTAATTATTTTTAGGTATTAGAACTAAATATAGTTAATTATTTTTTGCGTCAAAGCCATTACAGTCTTCAATTCAACGAAAATTTATCTGCTTTGACACACCATTGATGATGAATGCCGGCGCGTAACGCTACAAGTCTTTCCGTGAAGAGTGGAATTTATGGCGTTCCATAATAAAGGGATGAATTGAGGTGTTCTACTGTGCAGTGTCCATACTGTGAGTCTACGGAGATGAGAAAAAACGGAAAGCGACGAGGTAAACAGAATCATATATGTGTTCAGTGTGGTCGTCATATCGATGTTTATAGTCCACCAAAAAGCTACTCAAATGAGGTCAAACAAGAATCCTTAAAAGCCTACGTTAAGGGACTGCCAAGAAATAAAATCTCTAATATATAAGAATAATAATCATTTGATGGAAGTGGGAGCATCTTGCTCCCTTATTGAACAAAATCGAGCTAGACAGTCCGCACTACAAATTGACAAAGATTAAGATGATCCCAAGCAAGCCGCTTTTTGATAACTAGGAACTTGGGTTATTAACAGTTAAAAGTCCTCTATTTGTAGAAATAAATTCACAAAGAAAATAAAAGTACCAGGTCAGATGAACAGATTGCCACAAATCGGGATAAAAAACGCAATTTATCAGCATCTTCTCATGAAAATATCATTATTCTGAGATAATTTGTTTTTATATTTATATTTGTATACTACTCATGAACCAAGACATTTAAGTTATTTTTTTATACAATCACAAAAGAAGTTTTGGTTTTGCGATCGCTACCGGACCTACAATTTTTCTTAACTGAACTATATTGGATCACCTTTGAATGATTTCATCAATATTATATTAGTAAAATATTTCGATATACTACGTTAA
Source organism: Brasilonema sp. CT11 (assembly GCF_017982655.1). Lineage (GTDB taxonomy): Bacteria > Cyanobacteriota > Cyanobacteriia > Cyanobacteriales > Nostocaceae > Brasilonema. Next base: position 5,883 of record NZ_JABXYX010000109.1, read on the forward strand.
CTCTATTGATTATTAGGTAATTTGAGAAAAATTATTCTTAGAAAAAGTATTGCTATTACATTCTAAATCTGCAATAGTAATGGGTTAAACCCTATATCCAGAAATCAAGACATTAACAAAATGTTAACAACATATTTAAAAATTCTTAATGAGCATTATCAAGCTCTCAACAATGAGGGTAAAGATGTCATTCAAGGATTAACTCAAACACCAAAAAGTTTACCTCCCAAATATTTTTACGATGATCGCGGCTCGGAATTATTTGAACAAATATGTGAATTACCAGAATATTACCCAACACGAACAGAAGCGTGGATTTTGCGTCAATATGCCAATGAAATTGCTCAGATAACAGGTGCTTGTGAACTAGTAGAATTAGGCAGTGGCAGTTCTACCAAAACTAGGTTTTTATTAGATGCTTACCAAAAAATCCCAGGTTCCTGTAAATATATACCGGTTGATGTTAGTGAGGGAATCCTCAAAAGTAGCGTGTTACAGCTACAACAAAAATATCCCGATTTGTCGATTGAGGGTTTAATAGGAACTTACGAACAAGCCTTAGCAAAACTAGAATCGATTAGCGTGCCATCACGGATAATTTTTTTCCTGGGAAGTTCAATAGGGAATTTTACAGCACAAGAGTGCAACAGGTTTTTGAGGCAAATTGCTCACACTTTAAAAACAGGTGATTATTTTCTCCTTGGCATTGATTTACAAAAACCCAAGGATATTTTAGAAGCGGCTTATAACGATAGTCAAGGAGTTACGGCTGCTTTTAATTTGAATATGCTCTCCCATTTGAATTGGCGTTTCCAGGGTAGTTTCGATTTGAATTTATTTAGCCATGAAGCTATTTATAATCAAGCACAGACTCAGATAGAAATGTATCTTCATTGCCTTGAAAGTCATTGGGTGTCCTTAGAAACTCTAAATTTAAATGTTTTCTTTGAAGTTGGAGAAAGCATTCTCACGGAAATTTCTCGCAAGTTCGATGTAGTCATTCTCCAAAAAGAACTTGAGTTACAAGGACTAAAGACACTGAAAAGTTGGACTGATCCCAATCAATGGTTTGGGTTAATTCTTTGCCAAGCTTAAATCTTCCTTCCGAAAACTTAAAATAGAATAAACAGATCCGGAAATGAAAATTTAACCCTTGAATTACAAGGTTTATAAGTTAATTTGCGGATAAAAATCCCTAGCGTCCTACTTCCACAGCAATTTAGTGACACCATGAATACTCTTAAATCTGCTTATCCTCCAAAGCTTGATAATTGCAATAATCAAGTTCTTCTCAATTACTTTGAAAATGCTTGGCAACTGGAAGATATTCTGATGAAAAGTCTGGTTGGAGAAGATACATTCTATCTCAATCCCGATCCTCTGAGAAATCCTCTGATTTTTTATCTGGGACATTCGGCTGTTTTTTACATCAATAAATTAATTCGCGTTGATTTGTTAAAAAAACACCTCAATCATGACTATGAAATTCTCTTTGAAATTGGGGTTGATCCGGAAATACCACAGGAGTTAATAAGAGCGATCGCTCATCTTGAATGGCCCCAAGTTGCAGAGGTTTGGCAATATCGAGAACAAGCCTATGAAATCATTGCAGAACTGATTAAGAAAATACCCATCACGAATCCTATCCATCCAAATCATCCTCTTTGGGCTTTAATGATGGGGATAGAACACCAGCGTATTCACATTGAAACCTCTTCGGTGTTAATTCGCCAATTGTCTGTAGAGAGAGTCAAATGTCCCCAAAACTGGAAATATGCCCCTTTTAATGGTTACACTCCTCAGAATGAAATGATAGAAGTTGCTGGTGGAGTCGTGAAAATAGGCAAAGCCTATGATGATCCAACCTACGGATGGGATATTGAGTATGGCGATCGCACTGTTGAAGTTGCACCTTTTTTAGCCAGTAAATATCTAATTACCAATGCCGAATTTATCTACTTTGTCAAGTCAGGTGGCTACGAAAATCAAGATTATTGGGATGAAGAATCTTGGAATTGGAAAACTCAATACAACATTCAACATCCCAAATTTTGGCTACATGAAAATGGTAGCTATAAATATCGAGCCATGTTTGATGAAATGGACTTACCTTTAGATTGGCCTGTGGAAGTCAATCACTATGAAGCAATGGCTTACTGTCATTGGAAAGGCAATCAGACTCGCTTAATGAGTGAAGCAGAGTACCATTTAGCTACTTACGGTAATACTTTGTTAGAAGATGATGTAGATAATTACAATCTCAATTTAAAATTTGGCTCACCGAGTCCAGTCGCGATGTTAGAAACAGCAAAAACTTACTCTGGACTGTACGATTTGCGGGGCAATGTTTGGGAATGGTTGAGTGATAATTTAAACCCACTATCAGGATATCAACCTCATTATCTTTATGAAGATAATTCTGCTATCTTTTTCGATACAAAACATCACATGATGTTAGGAGGATGTTGGATAACTAACGGCACAGAAGCTTTAAAATATTACCGCAACTGGTTCCGTCCCAACTTCTATCAACACGCAGGTTTTAGGATTGCTCAAGGCATTTAGAAATCCAAAAATCTGGTAACTTTAGACATTAGACCTCTTGCAAAAGTGATACTTTACAAGGTTCTGTTAAGAGTTAAGAGTTCCCAACTTCTGCAAGAGGTCTAATATAAAGTGCATCTATGGCACTTTACGGGCAAGCTATCATGGAGAATTGGTATAAGTCTTTATATTGCACGAGAGAACTTTTTCTCTTGTTTGATTGTGTGCATATCAAAGATGACAGCAATGTTTCGTATGAGTAGTCTGCCGATTTCTGTGACACTAATGTGGTTTCTTGATAGCCTAACCAATCCATCTGCTTCTAAACTCTTCAACACTTCTAATTCCAGAGAGAAATAGTCGTCAAAAATGATATGGTACTTGTCTTCAATATCTTGCTTATACAGCTGAAAATGGCACATGATGCTCATGATGACATCGCGTCTGAGAATATCATCCCAAGTAAGTTTGATACCTTTACTAATAGGTAGAATATCTGTGTCAATTGCCTGATAGTAATCCTTTAATTGCTTGTGATTTTGGGCGTAGGCATCTTCTAGCATACTGATGGATGTGGCACCAAAACCAAAGAGTTCTGCTTGTGCTTGAGTTGTGTAGCCTTGAAAGTTGCGTTTGAGAGTGCGATCGCTTTGAGCGATTGCTAATTCATCATTGGATTTGGCAAAATGATCCATGCCAATAAATAAATATTGATGATTCGTCAACTCCTCAACTGTCGTCTTCAAAATTTCTAACTTTTCTTGCGCTGGCGGTAGCGCTTCTACTGGTATGTTTTTTTGTACTGCTTTCAGCCAAGGGACATAAGCAAAGTTAAAAACAGCAATCCTGTCTGGGTTTAATTCAATTGTTTTTTTCACCGTTTCTTGAAATGTCTGGACGGTTTGATATGGTAGACCATAGATAAGGTCTACATTCACGCTTTCAAACTTCGCTTCTTTAATCGCGCTCATCACATCAAACAGCATTTCTTCTGGCTGGACGCGATTGACTGCGACTTGCACTTGACGATTAAAATCCTGGATACCAAAACTAATACGGTTAAACCCAATTTCTTTCAAAAAGAAAATGTAATTTTTATCGATATAGCGGGGATTAATCTCAATAGAAATTTCTGCTGTCTGGCTCAGGGTGAAATTTTTCTTGATATTTTTCCATAAATATTCTACTTGTTCAAGGCTTAAATAATTAGGGGTTCCGCCACCCCAGTGAATCTGATCGACTTTTCTATCTCGGTCAATGAAGCTGGCTGTTTTCTTGATGTCGCGAACCAGATACTCTACGTATGGTTGAGCAATATTCTTGTTGTTTGAAATGACTACGTTACAACCGCAAAAGTAACAAGCACTTTGGCAAAAGGGTATGTGGAAATACAAAGAAAGGGGAGTTTTTCTTTGATTTGAGGTGGCGATAGCCGCTTGAAAGTCGCTTGGGGTGAATGCTTCTGTTAATTGTGTTGCGGGTGGATAGCTAGTGTATCTAGGTACAGGAGCATCGTACTTTTTGATGATATCGAAATCAAATTTTACACCAGGAATTTGATAAACCATTGAGGTAGCTTCCAATAAGATGAGCGTATAGAATACCGTCAGAATCAAACAGATAAATCATCTTCTATACGCGTCATAAAATCCGTTATTCATGCACCTTGATGAAGGTAGTCATATTTTTTCTATAGATTTTATTGTTCGCCAAAATCTGGTATAGGGTTATTTTGAACCGTACCCTCGACACAGATAAACACAGAGAAATCATCTGTGTTTATCTGTGGTTTTATCTTCCAAAAATTGACTTTTGAATGATATCATGTCCGGCTGGTTAGTTGTCATTGCGTTAGCGTAGCGTGTCCGTTCGCCCTTGGCGTGCGCTTTGCGCATAGGACATACGAAGTGAAGCAATCGCAGAGACTTTGTGATTGCTTCGCTCCACTTCGTTTCACTCGCAATGACATATCACAAGTATTTTACCGGACATGATATGAGGTTTAATTTCTAAGCTGTACTGAGTTCGGTGCTACCAGAGTTATTGCTATTAATCAGGGTATTGAACATGGTTTGACCAATTGCTTTGATCAAGGTTTGTTCTAACTCCTGAACCATTTGCATATTGAGTCGAAATGCGTTGTTTGCTTCTGCAACAATCTTGTCGGCGGTTGCGTCATCTATTGGCAGTTCATCTAACGTTTGACGATATTTGTCCTTAAATGCTTTCTTGTCTGGAATTTGGTCAAAGTTGTAGAAAGATGTGCCTTCATATCCGGAAAGCTTCAAGACTGACTGAGCAACCTTTTGCAACATTTGACCACCAGACAAGTCACCCATGTAGCGAGTATAGGCATGACCTATTAATAACGCAGGTTCCTTGGCAGAGAGTTGATGAATGCGGCTAATGTGAGTCTGGGCAGCTTTTGAAGGTGCGATTTTCCCTCTCCAGTCTTGCCCATAATAAAATTCTAAGTCTTTTTCCAAATGAGCTTTGCGATTGAGTTCTTTAAAGTACACACCATTGATCAAAGAATGGTCTTTGTGACGCTCTAATGCTGCTTCTAGTGCGGTATAGATGTAATACAAGTTACCTAAAAATTTTGCAAAGCAGTCTCTATCGACAACTCCTTTAACAAAACATTTCATAAATCCTACATTTTCAATTGCTGCATGAGCCTGTTGTGTTCCGCAGCGAAGTTTTTGGGCTAGATTGCTACTCATTGTTAAAATGGTTCTCGTCCAAATAAAATACGTACCCAAAGTAGGGTTTGATTTATTGAAGTTTTGGACTTTCGCAGAATTCCCAGGTAAGGCTTCAACAGTTATCAGTTAACAGTTATCAGTTATCAGTTACCAGTTTCACTGTTCACTGTTGACTGTTTACTGTTCACTGGTTATAAAAGCAGTTCACAGTTAACAAAAGAAGTAGGGAGAGATAGCTATCTTGGGCTTAGAGCAGAACTGAGGAGACACTATCACGCTCGCTTGTTGCTCCAAGCCAGATTGATGACTACTTTAACCATTAAACTATCAAATCGTTGTGTAACTAGGAAACCGTTTATATTTATTTATATTTTCGGATTTACAAATCATTTTTTTAAATTATTTTACTTTTGATAGATTTCAAGAAAAACTTATGCTTATATAGCTTTAAAAATATAAATCGATTGAACGATTCTCATGGCTAAGTCTCTTCAAACTCCTGCGCCTGAGTTGCAAAAGCCAGGTGTGAAAGCGCCTGTGCAGGAAACATTGTTAACGCCCAGGTTTTACACGACTGACTTTGACGCTGTAGCACAGTTGGACATTTCAGCGGATGAAGCGCAGTTGAGAGCTATTGTGGATGAGCTGCGGGCTGATTATAACCGCCATCACTTCGTGCGTGATTCTGAGTTTCAGCAGAGTTGGGATATGATTGATGGGGAAACACGCCGTGCTTTTATTGATTTTTTAGAACGCTCTTGCACTTCAGAGTTTTCTGGGTTTCTTCTGTTCAAGGAGTTATCGCGCAGACTCAAACAGCGAAATCCTCTTTTGGCGGAGGCTTTTAATTTTATGGCGCGGGATGAAGCACGCCATGCGGGATTTCTCAATAAAGCAATGGCGGATTTTAATCTCTCACTGGATTTGGGCTATCTGACAAAGAATCGTACCTACACCTTTTTCCCACCAGAGTGGATTATCTACGCAGTTTACCTGTCTGAGAAAATTGGCTACTGGCGCTACATCATTATGTTCCGTCACCTAGAGAAACATCCAGAGTTGAAATTCTATCCCTTGTTTGGCTATTTCGAGAGTTGGTGTCAGGATGAGAATCGACATGGAGATTTCTTTAAGGCGCTGTTGCGATCGCAACCCCAACTCTGGAACAACTGGAAAGCGCGTTTGTGGGTGCGGTTTTTCCTGCTGTCTGTGTTCGCGACTCATACTTTAACAGTGCTGGAGAGGGCGTCATTTTATCGCTCTATTGGCATCAATGCATACCAATACAATATCCAAGTGATTGAAAAGACGAATGAAACCGCTGCACGGGCTTTTCCTGTGATATTAAATACAGAACACCCAGAGTTTTTCCGGCGGCTGGAAGAGTGTTCTGATATTAATCTCAAGCTGACAACGATTAACATCAGCAATAGTCCAAAGATTGTCAAGTTCTTTCAAAAGTTACCCTTGATACTTTCAATCATCGGGCATTTGTTACGGCTTTATTTTATCAAGCCTATTGATGCTGAAGTATCTCGCCAAGCAGTTTGCTGAACTTTCCGGAAACATAAAGATGTGCCATTCGCCTACACTCAGTCCTTTAGGACGAGTGTAGATCATTCACTTGTTTGCTGCACCATTCGCATTGTACTTAGTTATATAGCGGTTCTCACTTCGGTGCAATACAGTAGTCACCTCACCCCGCATTTGCTGACGCAAACGCTCCCCTCTCCTTACTAAGGAGAGGGGTTGGGGGTGAGGTTGAAAAATGTACTTCATGCGAACGAGAACCGCTATATAAAACACTCAAATATACTCAGCCTTTGGAAGTAAACGATTACTCACACCTGCGAAAAGCGTTCGGGTGTTCCCTGTTCCCTGTTCCCTGTTCCCTGTTCCCTGTTCCCTGTTCCCTGCTATAGATTGAACTTTAGAATGATGTCGTTTCCTAGCTGCTGTCTTCACGATGGAAATGATAATGCAGCACATGAGGTCTTTCTATGTTTTTACCCCCTGGGTTTGGTGAGAAATATGTGATGACCACGCTAGGAAGAATGGTGTACTATACTGCTGTTGGAAAACCGTGGTCTGACACAAATGTTGAGCAATCAAGCGAGAAAACATTAGTTTTCCTACACGCGTTTGGTGGTGGTTCTTCTGCTTACGAGTGGTCTAAAGTTTATCCAGCTTTTGCTGCGGATTATCGAATCGTCGCGCCGGATTTGATTGGGTGGGGACGCTCTGACCATCCGGCTCGAAGTTATAGTGTTAATGACTACATTCAAACTATTATTGAGTTCATAGAGAGGACTTGCAATGGTCCGATTAGTGTGGTAGCCTCTTCACTCACTGCTGCTTTCACGATTCGCGCTGCGATTCTTCGCCCCGATTTATTCAAGTCTTTAATTTTGACCACACCAGCAGGTTTGGCTGAATTTGGACAAGATTACAGCCGTAGCTTATCTGCTCAAATTGTCAACATCCCAGTTGTAGATCGATTGCTTTACATAACTGGGGTTTCTAGCAGTTTTGGCATTCGCAGCTTTTTGGAAGAACGTCAATTTGCTCGTCCAGAACGAGTTTATCCTGAAATTGTCGAAGCATATTTGCAATCTGCTCAACAGTTTAATGGAGAGTATGCTGCTCTTGCTTTCGTACGTGGTGATTTATCTTTTGATTTATCTCAATATATAACTCAATTGACCATTCCTACTGCTATGATTTGGGGGCAAAAGTCAGAATTTACAGGACCAGAAGTCGGTCGCCGACTTGCAGACATGAATCCTCAGGCAGTTCGCATCTTTTATAACTTAGAGGATGTAGGCTTAACCCCCCAATTGGAACTTCCTGCTGTCACAATTGGGCTAATTAGGAAATTTTTACCTTTACTTGAGTCATCTGTTTGAACAGCTTTTCCTTTTTTGTAATATCATTTACACTTGCGTCGGAGTGATTCAAGATTTTACCCTTATGCTTGCCCACGATTTTCGTACAACCTCACCCCGGTTTTGTCTGACGCCAAAACCTCCCCTCTCCTTAGTAAGGGGCATTGGTGTCAATTTAAGCTGAAAAGCATGTCATTACGTCATTTCATGCCTTATTATACTCGTCCACAATTGTCGCATAACCTCACCCCGGTTTTGTCTGACGCCAAAACCTCCCCTCTCCTTACTAAGGAGAGGGGACGTGAAGCGTAGCTTTACGGGGGTGAGGTCAAACCAACGTGGAATCAAGACTTGAACGTTAAGTTGACACCAATGGGTAAGGGGTGGGGTAAATCAAAGTGTAATAAAGGTTTGAACGTTAAGTGGGCACTACAATGCCCACCCTACTTAATTGGAGCGTGTATTGCACCCAAATACAAACTGGTATTGATGCGGGATTCATAGCCCGTTAACCTGAGGAATTAGAGTTGGTATCACTGCTACCAATAATTGCTTGGAAGATGTTCGATACTAAAGAGAAAAAAGCTGTCAATAACAACAGGATCATCAGGCTTGCAAGACCAGCAAAGGGAGAAATGATAAACAACAGTAAGAATCCAAACATTAGAATTGATATCAATGTCTTATTCATCTTTTTTCCATTTCATAATTTTTAATTTCATTGTAATGAAGAAAAAGCTTACCCAGTTAAATTACGCGCCCTAATAACTAAGTTTAAAATTGTTCCATAATTTGCCATAATTAGGATAAGCCATAATAAAATTAATTTTTTTGCTTATTCGCGCCCTCGCCCCTTAGGCGCACGTATTGGTTGTAATCGTCTAATGCGCCTTTGTTGTCTCCCAAGTTTCTACGGACAAGCGCTCGGTTGTAGTAGGCATAAGCATTGTTAGGATCTAGGCGCAGGGCTTGGTTGTAATCTTCTATTGCCCCTTTGTTGTCTCCCAAGTTACTACGGGCAAGCCCTCGGTTGTTGTAGACACCAGTATAGTCATAATTTAGGCGCAGGGCTTGGTTGTAATCTTCTATTGCCCCTTTGTTGTCTCCCAAGTCTCTACGGGCATTCCCTCGGTTGTAGTAGGCAACAGCATAGTTAGGATCTAGGCGCAGGGCTTGGTTGCAATCTTCTATTGCCCCTTTGTTGTCTCCCAAGTTACTACGGGCAAACCCTCGGTTGTTGTAGGCAACAGCATAGTTAGGATCTAGGCGCAGGGCTTGGTTGCAATCTTCTATTGCCCCTTTGTTGTCTCCCAAGTTAATACGGGCAAGCCCTCGGTTGTTGTAGGCAACAGCATAGTTAGGATTTAGGCGCAGGGCTTGGTTGTAATCTTCTATTGCCCCTTTGTTGTCTCCCAAGTGGGAATGGGTAGCCCCTAGGTTGTAGTAAATTTGAGGATCGTTAGGATCTAGGCGCAACGCTTGGTTAAACTGTTCTAATGAGTATTTCTCGTTTCCATTTTGAAGATCAATAAAGGCTTGTGAGTAGTATTTGCTTTTAGCAGAGTTGAGTTCTGCTTGTTTCGACTGATACCAAGCTGTCAGCCCCAATGTCGTCATAATCGTCAATGCTGCCGCTGAAGCACCAGCAATTCCCCTTCGCCTACGGGCTTTCTCTTCTCGAAGCTGGCGATCGCGTAAATCAATACTGAGTTTGATAAAATCTTGCTCTGATAAACTTAGCTCTTCGCGACGTTGCTTTAATTTTTCTTCTGCTTCTGACAGCGGCACACCACGCAACAATACTCCTTGATCTCGTTTTGTCTCTTCCCACTGATGTATAATATCCCTTAACCGCTCTTGCCAAGCTCGAAACAAACGGTCTTTTTTCATCCACTCGCGCAGCGTTTGCCATTCGCGGATTAGGGCTTCATGGACAACTTCCACTGTATCTTCCCCAGATTTCTCATCATGCCCGGTGACAACCAAACGGGCTGTGTATCCTGCTAAATCACTCACCAATCCCCAATTCTCATCTCCTACTTCTTTCCGGGTGGCGATGCGACGAGTATCCTCAGTTCCTTCCCCTGGGCGTACCAATTGCACAAAGATGCGCTGTGCAGCTTTTTGTTTTGTTTCACTCAACTTTTGGTAAACTTGCTCGGCATGATTAGCTAGCGCTTTTTTCACACCCCCGATCTCTTGGTATGCTTGATGAGTGAGTGTGCGGTTTTGCTGTAATGACCAAAGTCGAGTCAGGGCAAATTCTAGCAATGGGAGATTCCCCGGTTCATTGCCAACATCATCTAAAATTCGTTGCGCCAATTGTGCTTCTAATTGGACTTCTATTTTCTGTGCTGGTTGTTCAATTGCTCGCAGTAGTTCCTCTCGATTCATTGCACTCAACAGTTGCGGTGTAAACTGCTGCAATGCATCTCGTAAAGGACGATAACCAAGAACAAAGCCGTAGAAATCAGCCCGTAATGTGAAAACTAATGTTAAATTTTCCTGATGGATAGCTTGGAGCATCAAATCAGCAAAGCGTTCTTGTTCTTCTTTCTGACAAAGGGTGTAGAGTTCTTCAAATTGATCGACAAACAGCAGCAGACGTTTACCCGGATTATGTTTCATAATACGAGACGTTATCTGCTCCAAAGTAACCAAACCCTGCTGTATATTTTTATCTAGTCCAGCTGCTGAGCGCAATTGTTGAATTTCATCAACTCCTGGCACTAATTGACGAACTAACGCAGATGCTAGCTGATAAAATGGTTGATTACCAGGACGAAATGATTCAATCACCCAGTTTTCTGTCATACGCAGTTGGGGAATCAGCCCAGCATACACAACAGAAGATTTTCCACTACCACTTGGACCAATTACTCCTACTAAGGGCTGTTTTTTAACTGCTTCTACCAAACCGTTGACAAATGTTTCTCTTCCAATAAAGAATGCTGCATCTTCTTCTCCAAATGCTGCTAATCCTTGATAGGGATTGGGTGGAATAATGTCTACTTCTGGTTGGCTGGGGATAATACTAATTTGCTCTTTTTTAAACAGAACTGGAGTTTGCTGCTCTAAATATTTTATTAAAATTGAGCAACCTAATTCATAAGCAAACTCCACCTGTTCTCCTGCTGCTAGAGCATCATAAAATGCCACAGAAAATGCTATTGCTGCTTTATCCCCACCCGCTTGGTTCATGCCAATCACGTAGTTGACATGTTGGCTAATAGCTTTTGCTTGCACCTCACTATAGCAGGCATTGAGAAGTACACACTGCACTCCCTTTGTGGCAAATAACTTGAACATACTCCCCAGCGCATCTGCACAGATTAATGCTGGCTGTCCCGTCTCATCGTCTAAAACAATACCATCTTGCCCAGCACCATGCCCACTGAAGTGAACAATCTGGGGCTGACAATCTAACATGGCTCGGTAGAAGTCACGCGAGCGAACTGCCCATTTTTGCTCTAACTTGAATTCCTCTCGTTTGTTAGCGCGTCGTAATCCTTCATCAATTTCCCGTACCTCTTCGTCCAGTCGTAGCCTTGAGGTACTTGTCGGATTTGCTGCCAAGATTAAAATAGTTTTGACATCGGGATTGTTACCATAGGACAGTTGCTGAGAAACCATATAATATTAGTATTAATTTCTATAAAAAGTAAAAAAGATGCTCAAAGATGCTACAGGATAAACACTTCTTTATAGGTGGAACCGAAATTAACTTATGCAGTGTCTAACAGTTTTCTATTTACTTGTTACCACACAGTCTCTGTTCTAAATTTCGCAATCAAAGTAAAAAACTTGTAGCTGAAAATCATTGAGTCACATTGCGTTACACCTTTGAGCCATTTGTTGTAATGGGGGCGAGAAGTATTAATTTCTCGTGGTGGTTGTGAGCAGCGTCACCACATAAGTGTGTTTTAATCAGATCTTGTACCAGTATCAACAACGAGGCAGAGCCTCGATATCTTGTTCCCAGGCTCAGCCTGGGAACGAGGGTTGGGAGGCTCTGCCTCCCGATTATTGAGAAATGTAGAGAATTCAATTGCGACTGCGATTGTGTTGAGTGGATTGGGCTGGCTTTAACAAAAGCATTGCGTAAACTACTTATTTTTACACATTAAATTATGACGATGCAACGTTCTTTATGCAGCTTTTTACTTTTAACAAATGTCATATTTATGACATCTTTATCCAGTGCAAAAGCAGTATCTAACAGTAGTCTCACCGTCACCATTAACGGCTTGAAAAACCAGCGTGGGCAAGTTTGTCTGAGCGTGTTTTCTAGTGGGCGAGGATTTCCCAGCAAAAGCGATCGCGCAGTGGCTGCCCGTTGCGTCAAACTAGAAAACGCTCCGCTGACAGTTAAATTTGAAAACTTAAAAGCAGGAAATTATGCGATCGCCGTCTTTCATGATGCCAACAGCGACGGCATCCTCAATCGCAATGTATTGGGTATCCCCACCGAAGAGTTTGGCTTTTCTCAAAACCCCAAAATTCTCACAGGTCCGCCCAAATTTGGCGATTGTGCAGTTCTAGTTGCCGGTCCACAGACCAACATTCAAATTCAATTGCTGAGCTTTTTAAGCTGAAGTCAACGCAACAGCATTGCTTTGTTGCCATCTTACCGGAGAATAATATAAAACCCAAAGCGATTTAAATCTCTGCCAATGTGTCGTTATGAGACAATTTGACTGTTACCAAAATGTGGGTAATGACAAAGTTTTAGTTATGCGTATTGTAATAGTTGCCATTTTTGTAGTGGGGATAGTGTTGTTCCGGGAAAATCAGCAAGCACTGGCAAATTCTCAATCTACTGTCTTACAAACAGATAATTTAAGCCCATCGCCAACCCCTCCAATACTCGAAAAACTTAGAGGAAAAAGTGCCCAGACTGGTGAGATTGCCCAAAGAGTTGTCAAATATATCCAGATCCGTTTTATCAATAATAAAGGCAAGTTTGTCGATGATAACGGTCAACCGATTGAGGGACGGACTCAGAAAAATTTTATCATCGACAATCTGAAACTAAAGCCAGGTCAAGTATTCCGTGAGGATGTCCTTCAAAAAGACTTGCAACGACTCAGGAGATTAAACTCATTAGATCAAGTCAATGTTTCCCTACAAGAAGATGACACTGGTGTTCATATCATCTACGACATTAAGGAGCGTCACTTCCCTTCTTTAAGCTTCGGCGGTGGTGATAACGGTGATGTTGGGCTTTATGGTAAGGTGGGATATGGAGATGCAAATATTAACGGTCTTAATGAACAGCTAAATACCAGCATTCAGGTAAGCGGTAAAGATGTTGAGTTTGACAGCCAGTTCACCAGTCCTTATCGTCGTGGACAACCAAACCGCCTGGGGTACAGCATCAGAGTTTTTCGTGAACGAGATTTATCTCGCACTTTCAACGATGATATCAAACTGTCCAACGGCAGCACAGTCCGGGAAGGACGATTTGGCGGATCTATAGCAGTTTTAAAATCTTTCAATGACTGGGATACAGCTTTTGGTCTTAACTACACCAGGATTAGCCTTCGCGATCGCGATTATGATCTTGCACGAGTGGATAGACTAGGAAGTCCTCTCTCCGTCAGCGGTACTGGCATAGATGATTTGGTTACGGTGTCCTTTGCTATAAGTAGAGATCAGCGCGATCGCCGTGACAATCCAACTCAAGGATCGCTGCTTACCCTCAGCACTAAACAGGCAATTCCGATTGGACTGGGTAAGATTTCCAGTAACCGACTGCAGGCAAACTATATTCTATATGTGCCAGTCACTTGGATAGGTCATGGTCGCTTAACTGAAAATCCAGAAATGTTGGCTTTTAATTTGCAAGGTGGTACAAATATTGGGCAGTTTCCACCAGCAGAAGCGTTTGATTTGGGTGGACGGAATTCTGTACGAGGCTACGGAGGTGGTAAAGTCGGCAGTGGACGTAGTTATGGCTTGGTTTCTGTGGAATATCGTTTCCCAATTCTTCAGTCAGTGGGGGGAGTTGTCTTTGCTGACTTCGCCTCGGATTTTGGTTCTGACAAAACAGTGCTAGGGGAACCCGGTGTACTGCGAGGTAAACCTGGGAGTGGCTTCGGTTACGGCTTAGGACTACGAGTCAAGTCACCGTTTGGGTTAATTCGGGGTGACTTGGGAATTAACGATGACGGAGATATAAGATTTGAAATTACCACTGGTCAGCGGTTTTGATATGAAGTATTGGCGTGAAACAATAGCTGTGACTCAACGGATTTTAATTGAATTATTGCGCCGGAAACGTAGCTTAATTTTTTGGAGTATTTTTCCAATCTCAGTCTTAATTCTTAACGGCATGATTTTAGCAGAACGAGCAAAATTATCAATTTCAAAAATTAATCCATGAGTATTATCGAATTGCTAGAAGAACTGCGAGCGATCGCACAGCTTGGATTAAACTATTCAAAAGACATTTATGATCGCGATCGCTACGAACGACTTCTCACTCTTGCTTCAGCACAATATTCAACACTGTCTTCCCTCCCTAGTTCAGAAGTAGAGAAGCGATTTCGCGCAGAATTGGGCTACATTACGCCGAAAATTGGAGTATCAGCTGCAATATTAAACGATCAGGGTGAGTTGTTGTTGGTTCAGCGAACTGACGATAGTACGTGGTGCTTGCCGTGTGGTTGGGCTGAAGTTCGAGAAACGCCGCAGCAGTCGATTATGCGCGAGGTGCAAGAAGAAACAGGTTTGCTTGTGGAAGTTGGTTCGTTGATTCGTCTTGGTTGCCGTATGCCTGGAGATTTTGGACAACCCCACACCACTTACCATCTCCAGTTTTATTGCACAGTTGTTGGTGGAACGTTGCAAGAGTCCCATGAAACAACGAATGTTGGGTATTACGATATATGTTCTATCAATAAATGGCACGCCGATCATCAGATTGAAGCTGAAGCAGCACACCAGTATTGGGGACTTTTAAAAAAATAAATGACATCGTTTCTGGTTTTTTTATCACTCAGATGCTACCGGATTTGATATCACTTCCTTCAATACCTCATCCATTGGATAATCTGGATTATCAAACGCGAGCGATACTTCACATCTAGTTAACGGAAAAGGTTCCAAAAGCTTGCCATTTTCATGACTTTCCAAACGCCACCAAAGAGTTTGTACAGCTATCTCTTTACCATCGACAAACTCAAAAGTGATTTCACCAATATTATTTAATCCGACAACTTCTTTGCCTTTTGCTTTCTTACCTATATAATGATGATGGTTTATTGCCATTGCGAGGTATTGTTCCAAAGGCTGCTTGCGGTCTTGTCCTGGTAGAGGTGCTTTGACAGAATATAATTGCTCTGAATTGTAGTTTTTTGGTTGATTAATTTCTTCTGCTTTCGCTGATAAAAAATCAATACGATACCACCATTCAGGTTTTTTGGTGATTTGTAATACTCTAACGCAATTGCGTTCTTGCTCTAAATTTACTTTAGCAGGACTACCTTTGAGCCTCCAAGGAAGATGTTGAACGGTTTGATCTGCAAGAGTATAAAAACTACCAATTTCTAGTTCTTTTCCTCCTTTATTTTCCCACCCTAAAATTTCTGCTGTTGGGAAATATTTTAGAATCCTAAAAGGAACAAAACCTTTTGTATGCAATGAGTGGCTTCCACCGAACCCCTTGGCTTCATTCTTAAGCGAACTACTCGTAAATTGGGCAACAACAAGTTCAGTTTTGACATTTTTTGAACTTTGGAAAGGACGTATTGCCGAGTATTGCAAGCGAGCTGCAAAACTATAATGAACATCACCAGATAAGATAATGACACGACTTTGGTGTGCAGGTAATGCTCGTAGTGCGAGTCTGGAAAATAACCTTTCAAATGCTGTTTCTTCTAAACCCCAAGCTTCAGGGTCAAAACCCCAAGCCGCAGCACCCAACTTCTCTGCAATAGTTTTAGCTGTCTTTTGTAAGGTTTCTAAAAACGGTAAGCCAATAACTGGGCTAGGCGCGATCACCAAAGTCACTCGTGTATTTTGTGGGCGAACAACTTTTGAGATTTGTTCATCGCAACCTTCAGCACTTAAAAGTCCGGGAAAATCAAAGTCCTTCCCTGGAAATTCTCGCCATGTGCGCGTATCCAGAACTAAAACTTCATATTCTGGAGTAGTTACAGTATAGTGCCATTTTAAAGAACCTTCTTGATGGATGCCTCGCCTTGGCTGACTTGTTTTAATATCTGCAAAGGATGGCAAACCAACACGCAAAGCAATTTCTTGTTCGTGCTGTGGCTTTGTGCTAAAGGAAGCTGACCATGCTTCGGTGGCTTTGAGTAGTGCTTCTCCTGGCTTTCCTTGTTCAAATTGTTCTGGTGTATTTCCCCAAGCTTGGCAGATAGCATAAGCAAGTAAACCATTTTGCAGTACGCGCCGACCGAGAGGTTTATTAAGAGTGCGATCGCACCACGCAATATTTAAAAACCAGTCATCAGTTATTTCATGATCATCAAATATCATGTATGTGGGAACATTTGCTAAAGCACGCCTAATATCTTTAATTGTTACTTGAAAATCTTGTAAATCGGCAATGTCTTCTGTAAACGAAGTTCGACTTACTTCAGATTTTTGTACATTAGGATGAACATCTTCAAATGTTGGTAAATCTTCGGGTTTCGTCCACAGGACATCACTCCAAGCAAATAAATACATTGCCAAAAATTCACCCAATGTGAATAAATGACTTTTGGCAGTATTGGAAACTCTGTTAAGTTTGCTAAAACTTGCCGTCAACCCAGCAGCATGTGTTGCTAAATTGTTACGCTTTCCTGGATTCAACTCTTCATAATTTTGGACATCTGGTAATATTTCTGTCCATCCCAAAAGTGTCTGGCTAGCATCCATCAATATGAAAAGTAAAGCATCAGCCACATCATCCACATAAATTTGGTCACCTGTGAGGAAGAGTTGATGCGGTCGTTTTTTTGAATCTTGTTCTAATGCTTCCCTAATCATTTTGTCCACTGACGCAAGTGCATCAAGACTTTCACCGTGAGGCTTGCGACAAGAACCCTGAAGAATTCGCACATCATTTAAACGACTTGGCACAAGTGCAAAACTTGGCAAGTCATATGGGGGATATATAATGTCTTGTATTGATCCTTCTGGAGTTAAGACACCGGGCTGATTCAGCGTTTCCCCATGACCGAAATATAAATCGTAAAGATAATTTTCCCCGTGTAAAAGATGTGATGAAGTTTTAGCTGTGACAGCAACTATGTGCAGATAAGTACCAACTTTTATCGTTTTTTGACTACCACTAAAAAGTCTTTTTTTCTTCGTATCGAATATTTCTAGAGTAACATTACGGCTTTCTTTCAAAGCCACCCATACAGTTACAGCATTGGGTTCAGTGCGTCGTAGAATTGGTCCAGCGAGAACAAGTGGCAGTTTGTTAATCCGTTCTCTTAGAGGTGTCCATATCATGGATTTTCTGCCATCAATAGTACACTTTGAGCATATTTGTTCTCCAAAATTTGTCACTTTTAGAGAAACAACATTCTACAATTGTAAGACCCCGCGACGAAATAGTTCTACAATAATCTGCCAGCGTCCCTCTATTTCTTCAACAACATTATAACGCTTCTAAGTATTAAGTGCTTTTTGTGAATAAAGCACAGCAATACTGTGCCTGACCATATGGTTTCTGGTTTTGAAAGCGCTGTCAACTACTAAGGGTATAAGGGTGTAAGGGCAGCAAGCCCGCATGTGACGGGGCAGGGGTGCACCACGCCCGAAAAATCTCTCTAGAACCCTACACCCCTACACCCCTACACCCCTACACCCCTTTCAAAGGTCAAGCTAAAATCCCCGTCTGCTTGATATCACAAAGCTACAACACTAACGTACTGCTTGCTCCAATTTCTCCCAGGTTTTAGGACCAGCAATCCCATCGATAGATAGTCCGTAATATTTTTGGAACAGCTTAACAGCCGTTTGTGTATTATATCCAAAATATCCGTCAACATTCAGAGGTGGAGGATTTCCAGAGTTTCGTTTACGGTCAACTCGATTCAGTAAGTCTTGCAAATGTCTGACTAGTTCTCCTGTACTACCGTGTCGCAGTTGAGGATGAGCTTGAGTAGACATAATTCTCCTTTGTTGAGGTTCACTCAGGTAGCTTTAAAGGAGAAAGTCATTTCCTTCCCCCCTGCAAAAGTAATAGTTGGGGGCAAAGTCAACTTATGCAGTTTTCAGAAAAAATCCGGTTTCTCGTCCTGACTCTCCATTCCAAGATAAGTAGAGCGGTGGAATTAAAGATAGCTAGTGAAGGCTGTCATTAGTCATTCGTCATTAGTCATTGGTAAGGATTTCAAGCCAATTTACGTTTCGTAACATAGTTTGATTTATTTCCACCGACTTACTTAGTCTCACTCATCATTACCCGAGAACATCTAATTTTAGAAAAATCATCTCAAAGCTAAAACCCCCGTCTGCTTGAGGTAAGAAACAGACAGGGATAATAACTTCTAAATCCGACGCAAAGCTAAAACACTAACTTGCTGCTTCGATCAATTTCGCCCAAGTTTTAGAACCAACAACTCCATCAATAGTTAATCCATAAAATTTTTGGAAGTTCTTAACAGCAGTCTCAGTATTCGCTCCAAATTCTCCGTCAACGTGTAGCGGAGGAGGATTTCCAAAGTTTTTTTTGCGGTCAGCTTGATTTAGCAAGTTTTGCAGACGGGTGACTTCTGGACCTTGGCTACCTTTTTTGAGAATAGGTTGAGCTTGAGTAGACATGATTCTCCTGGATTAAAATTGGGTAGAGTTCTTTTGAAGGTGAAGGTTCTCAATACCTCTTGGCTAAGGGGAAAAGGTGAAAGGGAAAAGGGATGAAAACCAAGCTATTTTCCCTTTGCCCTTTACCCGTTGCCCTTTAACCGAAAAGTATTGGGAAGGTTCTTTCCTTCCCCTGTACAAAAGTAATAGTTGCCAGCAAAATCAACTTATGCAGTTCTTATGCATAAAAAATTTGGTCTATCAATCTGATTTTCCATTCCAAGTACCAACGCCACAACAACCTAGCGTTTCTCTAATTTAGCAACTCGCCCTTCTAGTGCATTAACCTGCTGCTTGAGTTCTACCACCAAAGTAGCCAGTCTATCAAACATCTTTTCTCGTTCTTGCGGTAAGACAGTTCTTCCAGAACGTGGAGATGGTGTAATCGTTGCGCTACCAGAAGGCGACGATCGCCCACTTTGATTTAACTGCACCTCAATGCGATTAACCCGCGACACCAAACGATTAAAATCCGCTTCTAGGTTGTAGAAGCGAGATTCTATTTGTTGAGATAAGGCGGTGTTTGAAAAGACTGTGCCCCAAAGTATTGGACTTTGGACAAAAAAATGTGTTCGCGAATAAGGTACGCGAATAATAAAAGAATATAAACTTTTCTACCTCAGCCTTGCTCGTATGCTGAGTCAAACAACTGTATAACCAGAAAAATT